>NZ_JACVED010000003.1:0-867300 GCF_015355715.1 Nocardia sp. XZ_19_369
ATGACGCGCTGATCCAGATCGACATGGGCGAGTTCCATGACCGGTTCACCGCATCCAGGCTGTTCGGTGCCCCTCCCGGTTACGTCGGGTATGAAGAAGGCGGGCAGCTGACCGAGAAGGTGCGGCGCAAGCCGTTCTCGGTGGTGTTGTTCGACGAGATCGAGAAAGCGCATCAGGAGATCTACAACACCCTGCTGCAGGTCCTCGAGGACGGTCGCCTCACCGACGGCCAGGGCCGGACGGTGGACTTCAAGAACACGGTGCTGATCTTCACCTCCAACCTCGGCACCTCCGATATCTCCAAGGCCGTCGGGCTCGGGTTCACCCAGTCCAATATCCAGGGTTCGAACTACGAGCGGATGAAGCTCAAGGTCAACGACGAGCTGAAGAAGCATTTCCGGCCCGAGTTCCTCAACCGCATCGACGACGTCATCGTCTTCCACCAGCTCACCACCGATCAGATCGTGCAGATGGTGGATTTGATGATCGGCCGAGTCGGGGTCCAGTTGAAGAACAAGGACATGTCGATGGAGCTGTCCGAGCAAGGCAAAGCCCTGCTGGCCAAGCGTGGCTTCGACCCCGTGCTCGGTGCCCGGCCCCTGCGCCGGACCATCCAACGCGAGATCGAAGACCAACTCTCGGAGAAGATCCTCTTCGGCGAGATCGGCCCCGGCCAAACCGTCTACGTCGACGTCGAAGGCTGGGACGGCGAAGGCTCCGGCGAGGACGCCAAGTTCACCTTTGTCGGCAAGACGAAGCTGACCAAGGCGGACAAGGACGAGGACAAGCCCGAGGTCGTGCTGACCGGTGCCGCTGAAGGCACCGCGGAAGCCGCGGGCGAGTAGAAGCACTACGCAAAAGGCCCGCTCCCTTTGGGGGGCGGGCCTTTTCCGTGGGTGCGTAGACGGGCGTACTTTGGATGGGGTTCGTAGAACCGATCCGGGGGTGCACATGACAAATCCAGACCTGACACTGATCGCCGTACTACTCGACCGCTCGGGGTCGATGCAGTCCATCAAATCCGATACCGAGGGCGGGTTCAGCGCCTTCATCGAGGAACAGCGCAAGCTGCCCAAGACGATCGAGGTGACGCTGGCGCAGTTCGACACCGAATACGAATGCGTCTACGCGAACCGCCCGGTCGCGCAGGTCCCGCCGCTCGACCTGCAGCCGCGCGGGATGACCGCGCTGTACGACGCGGTCGGCAGGTTGGTCACCGACGTCGGCGCGGAGCTGGCGAAACGGCCCGAACACGAACGCCCGGGCACGGTGATCGTCGTGGTGCTCACCGACGGTCACGAGAATTCGAGCAAGGAGTGGACCCATACCGCGGTGAAATCGCTGATCACTCAGCAGCAGGACGTCTACAGCTGGAATTTCCTGTTCCTCGGCGCGAATATGGACGCCGTCGCGATCGGCACCGGAATGGGTTTCGACCCGAGCAACTCGATCACCTATGCCGCCGCGCCGCAGGGAGTTTCGGGGGTTTTCCGCGCCGCGTCGGCCAGCTCGGCCCGGTTGCAGACCGCACCGCCCGGTGCCGCACGTGGCGGATTCACCGCCGCCGAGCGCGAACAGTCGAACCCCGGTAGCGCCTAGTCAGTGCCACCCCGGCCGCACCACGCCGGATTCATAAGCCAGCACGACCAATTGGGTGCGGTCGCGGGCACCGAGCTTCATCAGAATGCGGCTGACGTGCGTGCGAGCGGTGGCCGGGCTCATGAAGAGCCGCTCGCCGATCTCCGCATTCGTGAGCCCCTCGGCGACCAGGACCAGCACCTCGCGCTCGCGGTCGGTGAGCTCGGAAAGCGTTGCCGGTGGCGGGGTTTTGGCGTGCGCGGAGAATTCGGCGATCAGCCGACGGGTGACACCGGGGGAGAGCAGCGCGTCACCGGCCGCGACCACCCGCACGGCGCGCACCAGATCGGCCGGCTCGGTGTGCTTGACCAGGAAACCCGTTGCGCCGGAACGCATCGCCTCGAAGACGTACTCGTCGAGCTCGAAGGTGGTCAGCACGACCACCTTCACCTCGGCCAGCTTGTCGTCCTCGGCGATCATCCTGGTGGCGGCCAGGCCGTCCAGGATGGGCATCCTGATGTCCATCAGCACCACGTCCGGGGTGAGACTGCGGGTCATCCGCACGGCCTGTTCGCCGTTGTCCGCCTCGCCGACCACTTCGATGCCGTCCTGCGCCGCCAGCAGCGCGACGAAACCGCCGCGCACCAGCGCCTGATCATCGGCCACCAGGACCCGAATAGCCATTGCGTCTCCTACAGTGCAGGCCCGGGTGCGCTGTGCTGCTGCGCCTTGTCGTCCGGCCGGATCGGCCGCACATTGTCGGGCCGGGCCACGTCGTCGGGGCGGCTGGGCGGTGCCGCGTTGTCGGCGCGGCTGGGCAGCGGGCGGTGTGCGCTCGGCGCCATCGGCCGCAACGGCAGTCGCGCCGCGACCCGGAATCCGCCGCTGGGGCGAGGCCCGGCGGTGAGCGCGCCGCCGAGGGCGTGGGTCCGCTCGCGCATGCCGATGATCCCGTTGCCGCCGCTGGTTCCCGACCTCACCGCGGGGGCGGTCGGGCGGGAGTTGTCGACGGTGAGGTCGACCGATTGCGCGGCGTAGCGCACCGTCACCGTGGCTTCCGCACCCGGCGCGTGCCGCACCACGTTGGTCAGCGACTCCTGGATGATGCGCGCGGCCGCCACGTCGATCACGCTGGGCAGCTGCTGTGGTTCGCCGATTATCTTGGTGCCCACCGTCAATCCGGCCGCGCGGGCACGCTGCAGCAGCGTGTCCAGCTCGGCGATGCTCGGCGCGGGCGCACGCGGTGCGGCCGGGCGCGGCTCGGGTTCGGTGGATTCGCCACCGGCCCTGCTCGATTGCTCGTCCGCTGCCGAAACTCGCTCGGCGCCAGCAGCATTGCGCCCGGTCCAGCCGCGCGGACGGCGACGGTTCGGTGCGTCGGGTTCGACCTCGGCGAATTCGTCCTCGGCGTCGGCTGTTTCGTCGGCGACCGTACCGCCGGTGCGGATCGAGTGCAGCAGCGTGTGCACCTCGGTGAGCGCGTCGCGGCTGGCCGTCTTGATCGCGTCCAGGGCGGAGGCGGCCTGCTCGGGCTTCTTGTCGAACAGCTCCAGCGCGACCGAGGACTGCACGTTGATCAGCGAAAGGCTGTGCGCCAGTACGTCGTGCAGCTCGCGGGCGATGGCGAGGCGCTCTTCGCTGGCCCGCCGCTCCCGCTGCGCTTCCTCGTCCCGGCGCGCCGCCTCGGCCCGCTGCCTGCGCGCGATCAGCACGGTCTTGCGCTGCCGGATGCCCTCCACCACGCACAACAGCACGACGAGCCAGGCCATCAGCGCGAAGATCTGCCAGAGGTTTGCTCCGCGCCCGAGCAGCGCGGGCAGTGGCCAGATCAGCACGAAGTAGCCGACCGGCACGAGTGGGTAAGTCCACCACCGTGATCCGGTGCTCGCCGCCGTCAAGAAGGCGATGATCAGCGACAAGAAGATCGGCCCGTACCCGTAGCCGAGCGTCGAATAGATCAGGCAGGCACCGAAGGCGACGAGCAGCACCGGCAGCGGCCGGGCCCGTCGCCAGATCAGCGCTACCGGACCGGCGAGTAGTAGCAGGTACCCGACGAAGTCGAGGGAGTTCTCGCCCATTCTCATGTTCGCGAACGTGCCGCCCACGATTTGGAGCGCGGCCACGACCAGCGCCACGCCCCAATCCCAGCCAAGCGAGCTTCGACTCATCATCCCTGCCCTCACTTACAGCAGCCTATTCGGCTTACCCGCGGTTCGGCGTCCGCCTCGCTACGTATTACTCAGGTAACGCAGGAGCGTAGTGCGCTTTACGTACACCGAACGTCGCCGCGCGGCGGATGTGGCGGACCGGCCTGCGGCGGATTCTTGGTGCATGACAGATTCGATGGTGGTCACCCGAGGGTTGACCAAACGCTATGGCGCGCATACCGCGGTGGACGGCGTGAGCATGAGCGTTGCGGCCGGGGAGATCTACGGGTTCCTCGGTCCGAACGGCGCGGGCAAGACGACCACGCTGCGCATGCTGGTCGGGCTGATCCGCCCGAGCGAGGGTACCGCGACGGTGGCCGGGCACGCGCCGGGCGACCCCGCGGTGGTCCGCCGGATCGGCGTGCTCATCGAGGGGCCCGGCTTCTACCCGTACCTATCCGGGCGGGACAACCTGCGGGTGCTCGCGAAATACCGCGGCATCGGCTACCCGGCGGTCGAGGATGCGCTGGTCCGGGTCGGCCTGGCCGATCGCGCCGACGACAAGTTCCGCACCTACTCGCTCGGCATGAAGCAGCGACTCGGGGTCGGTGCGGCGCTGCTCGGCATGCCCGATCTGCTGATCCTGGACGAGCCGACCAATGGCCTGGACCCGCAGGGCATGGCCGAAATGCGGGAGCTGATCACCACTCTCGCCGGCGACGGGCACACGGTGCTGCTGTCGAGTCACATGCTCAGCGAGGTGCAGGAGATCTGCGACCGGGTGGGCGTGATCGCGCAGGGCAAGCTGCTCGTCGAGTCGACCGTGGCCGAACTGCGCGGCGGCTCCTCGCTGCTGCTGCGGGCCGACCCGCTGGAAGTGGCATTCCCCGCGGTGCGGGCGGTGGTCGGTGAACGCGCCGCGATGCTGACCGCGAGCGGCATCCGGATCGAGGCGGGGATTGGCACCGCGCCCGCCGTCGCGCGGGCGGTCGTCGAAGCGGGCGCTGACCTGTTGGAACTGCGGATCGACGAAAAGTCCCTGGAAGAAGTGTTTTTCGAGATGACTCAGCTGGAAGTGGCGAAATGACCGTGAAAGACCTGTTGGCGAGCACCAGGGCCGAGGCGCTGCGGCTGCGGAAGTGGCCCGCATTCTGGATTGTCCTGGGCACCTGGATTCTGCTGAACCTGACGTTTTCCTACCTGTTCAACTATCTCGCCTACACCTCGGGCGAGTCGACCCGCATGTCGAACGGCCTGCCGAAAGAGGCGCTGCTGCAACAGATGCTGCCCGCCGCGGTGCCCGCGGTGTTCACCCAGGGCATGGCGATGTTCGGTGGTGCGCTGATGCTGGTGCTCGGCGCGCTGACCACCGGCAGCGGATTCGGCTGGGGCACTTGGAAAACCGTGTTCACCCAGGGGCCGTCGCGGATCAGTGCGGTCGGCGGCGCGGTGGTGAGCCTGATTGCCGTGGTGGTCGGGCTGGTGCTCACCGCGTTCGTGGTGGACATCGGGGTGGCGTCACTGATCGGCGCGACTCAGTCGCAGTCCCTCGCGCTGCCGTCGCTGAACCAGTCGGCGCTCGGAATACTTACGGGCATCGCGATTCTGGGCATGTGGACCTTGGCGGGCGCACTGATCGGGGTTGTCGCGCGCGGGCCCGCGCTGGCCGTCGGCCTCGGGCTGGTCTGGGTGCTGGTGGTGGAGAACCTGCTACGCGGTGTCGCGGCCATCTTCGCGCCGATCGCGGTGATCACCGATCACCTGCCCGGTACGGCCGCGGGTTCGCTGGCCGGTGCGATGCGGACCGTGGGGGCCGGGACGCCCGGTGTGCTCGACATCCTTTCGCGGACCGAAGCGCTGATCGTGCTCGGGGGCTACATCGTGGTCTTCGTGGCGGGGACCCTGTGGCTGATGCGCAGCCGCGATCTCGTGTGAGCGACGCTGAACCGAAAGCCGTTGGTGGACAACCACCAACGGCTTTCGTCTGTCAGCCGAGCACGGAGCGGGCGAGCTGACCCAGCGCGTCGGCGATTTGCGCGGGGGTCAGGCCTCGGCTGCGTTGCTGCTGGTACACCTCCGCCGCCAAGGGTGCGAGAAGTGAATCAACGAGGGCATCGGGTTCATGAATCTTGCCTGCCACCAACAGTGCTCGCACATGGGCGTACCAGAACCCGTACGCGCCCGTCGCGAACCGCGCGCCACTGGTTTCCGCGCCGAGTACCAAATCCGCGTGTGCGTCCAGCAATTCGACCATCGCGGCGTAGAACGCGGCCAGCCGTTCGGCGGGCGGCGCGCCGGGGCCGAGCGGTGGCGGGCCGCCGAGCAACTGCTCTTGCAGTGCCCGCTCGTGTTCGTCGAGCAGGGCGACGGCGATCGAATTCGTGTCCGGGTAGCGGCGGTACAGGGTGCCGCGGCCGACGCCCGCCGCCTTGGCGATGTCGTCCATGGTGACGGTGCGCGGGTCGCGGGTGGCGAACAGCTCGGCGGCCGCGGCCAGCACCTTGGCCCGGTTGCGTGCCGCGTCCGCGCGCTCGGGCACGACCGAGGGGGGTGCCGCTTGCCCGGTGAGCAGATCCCTGTGGCTGGTCATGCCGCTGACTGTACCGGTTTCCGGGGTAAGTGGACAGCATGTCCGTTTGTGGTTATGGTCGGTTCTGCATCAAGTGGACATGTTGTCCATTTGATGCAGAGGTGTCGGCAAAGGTCGACGCCCGCATCGACGACATGAACCACAGAGTGAGGTCTGACCATGAGCAACCTGCTGCACCTGGATGCGAGCGCCCGTACCCGTTCGATCAGCCGGGAGCTGAGCACGGCGTTCGCCGAAGCCTGGCGCGCCGCGAACCCGGACGGCGGCTACCGCTACCGGGACCTGGCCGCCGAGCCGGTGCCGTTCATCGACGCGGCGTGGACCGAGCTGTGCGATGCGGTGCTCGCGCAGGACCGCACCGACCTGGACCGACTCGGCGAGTTGGTGCGCACACCGGAGCAGGCCGCGGCGTGGGCGATCATCGAGCCGCTGCTGGCCGAGGTGCTGGCCGCGGACGTCATCCTGATCGGCACCCCGATGTACAACTACTCGATTCCGGCCTCGCTCAAGGCCTGGCTGGATCAGGTGACCTTCCCTCGAATGTCCTTGGGACACCGCCGTTTCGTCGTGATGACCGCCCGGGGCGGCGCGTACGCACCTGGCGCACCGAAGGCCGCCTTCGACTATCAGGAGCGTTTTCTGCGGGACTTCTTCGCGGGCCACTTCGCGGTCCAGGACACCGTTTTCGTGAATGCGGAACTGGCCAATGCCAGGCAGGATCCCGCGCTGGCACACCTGCGCGGTAAGCACGACGAGTCGTACGCGCTGGCCATGGAGACCGCGCGCGCCCTCGCGAAGGAGTACTGACATGAACTGGGTGCTGCTCGGTATCGCGGGTCTGGTGGAGATCGTCTGGTCGCAGAGCATCAAGCCGACGGAGAACTTCACCCGGCTGGTGCCGACCGTGATCTGCTTCGTGCTCGGCGCCACCGCGGTGTATCTGCTGTCCAGGGCCATGCAGACCCTGCCCGTCGGTACCGCGTACGCGGTGTTCACCGGAATCGGCGCGATCGGGGCCATCGGTCTCGGGATCGTGGTCCACAAGGACCCGCTCAGTGCGGGGCGGGTGCTCGCGCTCTCGCTGATCCTCGGCGGGATCGTGCTGGCGCGGGTCACCAATCCGGAATAGGCAGGACTCCGAAGCGCAGACGCAGCAACATGTTTCGCGTGGACAAGGCCACTGATCGCGAGCGGATCGATCGTGCGCCGCGTCGCTGAGGTTGCTGATACGGCGCTCTAGTCTGACCCCGAGACGTGGGGCGGCGGGCTGGCTAAGCTCGGGGGCTGCATCGGAAATTGCTTACCAGCGAAAGGATTTTAATGCCTACACGTACCGCTCGTACCGCTTGGACCGGCTCTCTTCAGGAGGGGTCGGGGCAGGTCGAGCTGGCCAGTTCCGGGGTCGGCAAGTACGACGTGTCGTTCCCCAAGCGTTCCGCCGACGAGGCCGACGGGACCACCAGCCCGGAGGAGCTCATCGCGGCCGCGCACTCGTCCTGCTACGCGATGGCGCTCTCGGCGCAGATCGGCAATGCGGGCGGCACCCCGGAGAGCCTGGACGTCACCGCCGACGTGACCCTCGGCCCCGACCCGGCCGGTGGCTTCCGGATCTCGGGCATCAAGCTGACCGTCCGCGGCAAGGTCTCCGGCATCGACGCCGATGCCTTCGCCGCCGCGGCCGAGGCCGCCAAGGCGGGCTGCCCGGTGAGCAAGGCCCTCGCGGGCGTCGACCACATCCTGCTCGACGCGGCCCTGGCGTAGTTGGCACTCGCACCGCCGCATGGTTTTTCGCACACCGGCTGGTGTGCGGAAAGCCATGTGATTATGCGAAATGCTCAGGCCCGGCGAAAGAAGCGACGGGCTTCGGGGCGGTACATCGCGGGGATGGCGACCAGGACCGCGACGATGTGAATGACGCGGAACAGGCCGATGGTCGCGGATTCGACGGTGATATTCGCGAACAGGTCGCCGAACTTGTCGGCGGACAGCAGCGCGGCCAGCGGTTCGATGACCAGTGACAGCAGGCCGATCACGCCGATCCCGAAGGTCAGTACCAGCCGGGCCCAGCGGGCGCCGTGCGTCATCCGGATGGCGACCAGCAGCACCACCAGATAGATGCCCAGCCGCACGGCGAGACCCGTCGCCATGCTCGCCACGTCGACCTCTTCGCGTTCGAGCAGTGCGGCAATCCGAACAATCGCCTCGGCGACCCCGGCGAGCAGTGCGACGACCATGCCGAGGTAGGCGATACGGATGGCGCGTGGCGGCTCGACGGGCGCACCCGAGCGAAGCGGTGCGGGCCAAAGAGAAAGGGCGGTGTCGGTCATGACACCGACACTGCCCCTCTTCTTCTGGATGCGGATCAGCCCGCGGTAGCGATCGACTCTCGTACCGGAGTATCAGTGCGCGTGGCGAATTCGGTGAGCGCGGCGAAGCCGAGGGCCAGGCAGGCCCACAGCGTCGCGGTCTGCGCCAGCGACGCCACCCGGAACTGCCACAGCAGGCTGGCCGGGAAGTCCGCCTTCACCTCGTCGACGCCGGGCAGCAGGATGTAGCCCACCGCCGTGACGAGAACTA
This sequence comes from Nocardia sp. XZ_19_369, assembly GCF_015355715.1. Lineage (NCBI taxonomy): Bacteria > Bacillati > Actinomycetota > Actinomycetes > Mycobacteriales > Nocardiaceae > Nocardia > Nocardia sp. XZ_19_369. Next base: position 8,893 of record NZ_JACVED010000003.1, read on the forward strand.
ACGCGGCGAGTCCGGCGATCAGCCGCAGCATGCTCAGCCGCCCGCGCAGCACCTTGTAGACGTACACGCCGACACCGACCGCCACCAGGCCGAGCAGCACCGCCGCCAACCACAGCAGGGTGCGCTGGTTGATCGTGTCCGGATCGCCGACCGCGGGTGGGTTCGCCGGGTATTTGAAGAACGGCACCGCGACGATCGCGGCCCAGCCACCGAGACCAAGCGCCAGTGCGAGTTTCGGCCCGGAGAACGTCGTGTAGCGCCGCGCGAAGTGCGCGACCGAGGCGAAGATCGCGCCGAGCGCCAGGCCGGCCAGGCCGAGGGCGAGGAACTGTCCCGCCTTCTGCCCGGCGCGGCTGACCAGTGGTTCTTCCGCGTCGCCGTGCGAATGTCCGCCGCTCGCCTCCGGTTCCGCGCCGTGCGGATGATCCGCGGCGGAACCGGCTTCCTCGATGGCGATGGCGGCGTCGACCTTCGGCTCGCCGACGAAGTAGCCGACCGATGCGGCCAGCAAGCCCGCGATCAAGCCTGCCAGTAGTCCGCGCAGTAGAAGGGTCTTGAGGGAACCGACCAGGGGGACGGCAGCCGACGGAGTCGGCGGGGTGGGTGAGCTCAGTGGCACGGAAGCCCCAGCAGGTGACGTCCGTCGTGCATCAGCTCATGCAGATACATCCCGCTGCGCGAGATGACGCCCTGGTCGAAGCCGACCAGGTACAGCGTGAGCAATGCGAGAAGAACGACACCTACCGTGACGAGCACAGTGGCGAGTGAATCGGTTGCCCGGCTCGGCGAATGCGCGATGGCCATGCGAGTCCTCCTAGGGATGCGCGAGGTCGGACATCCGTCCTCCACAGCGCTTTCAGCGTCCCGTCGTCGAATGGGGGCGAGAGTGCCGGTGTCTGGCTGTCCGGCACCCAGGAGCTCGATGCATGGAACACAGTGGCGCGACCGCTCCGGAATCGCACCGGATTACCGCATCACCCTCGCGTTTTGTCCTTCGAACTGTGACACCTGGAGGCACCCGACGTCAATATGACCAGCGCGGACCGCGCCCCGCCGTCGGGCGAGTCGCCGGGCAGGTCAGCCCGCCCGGCCATCCCTGAACTACGTCAGCTCGCGGGCTTCGCGGCCACGTCGAGGACCACCTCGAATTCGAGCAGCGAAGCACCCGTGGAGACCGGCTTCTGCCGCTCACCCGCGTGCGCCTCGCGCGCGGGCCCGTCCCGCCAGGCCGCGAACGACTCTTCCGAATCCCACTGGGTGACAACGAAGTACCGGTTATCCCCGGCGACCGGCCGGAGCAACTGGAAGCCGAGGAAACCGGGCGAACCCTCGACCGCGTGCGCACGGTGGGCGAACCGCTTCTCCAACTCGGGGCCTGCGCCCTCGGGAACCTCGATCGCGTTGATCTTCACAACAGCCATGGCCTCGACAATACGACCCGCGAGCGGCCGCTCGGTATGGGCCGTATCCGGGGGAAGTGCGCACGCCGCGCGCAGACCCGGCAGAATCGGCGGGGTGTTGCACGACGAAGGTGGAGCGGGGGTGCCGATCCTGCTGCTGCACGGGCTGATGGGCAGCGCCCGGACCTGGCACGACCAACTGGACTGGCTGCGCGACTACGGCCACGTCTACACCTTCGATGCCGCGGGCCACGGCAGACCGGCGCCTGCCGAACTGACCACCGAGGCCTTCGTCGCCGACCTGACCGCCGCCACCGCGGGCATCACCGAGCCCATGGTGGTGATCGGGCATTCGATGGGCGCGCTGCACGGCTGGGTCTTCGCCGCGACGCACCCCGAGCGGGTGCGCGCGCTGGTGATCGAGGACATCGCCCCGGATTTCACCGGCCGCACGGCGGCGAACTGGGCGGCGATGATCGAGGCGTGGCCGCAACCGTTTCCGGACGCGGCGGCGGTGCTGAAGTTCTTCGGGCCGGTCGCCGGTCGGTACTTCCTCAACTCGTTCGAGCACGGCCCGGACGGCTACCGGCTGCACGGCTCGGTCGCGACCTTCCGCGACATCTCCGAGGAATGGGGCAGTCGCGACTTCTGGCCGCAGTGGCACGCCATCCGCGTGCCCGCCCTGCTACTGGAGGGCGAGCACACCATCACCCCGCCCGGCCAGATGCGTCAGATGGCCGAAGTCCACCCCGACGCCGAGCACATACTCGTCACGGGCGCAGCCCATCTCGTGCACGACGACCAACCCGAGCACTACCGCGCCGAGGTCGAACGCTTCCTCCGCCGCGTCCTCAACCCGTAGCGCTCAGCACAGCCGCACACGGTCAGGGGGCGTTGCCGCCTTCGCCGGCGAGGGCGAACAGGCCGTCGACGGTCTGCTCGATCAGCCCGTCGACCAGCAGCGAGTCCAGCGCGCGGGCCCGCTGGCCTGGGTCGCGGGGCCACGCCAGATCCAGCCGTACCCGTTCCACCGGACCGGTCGCGCCGCGGAGCACGTCGAGCAGGCGGCCGCGGGCTTGGCGGTCGGTGCCCTCGTATTTCTGTGTGCGACGGACGATTTCGGAGACCGGACGGCCCGCGGTGACCCACGCGCAGGTCGGCAGCGGGCAGCGGGTGCAGTCCGGTGTGCGGGCGGTGCACACGGTCGCGCCCAGCTCCATCAGCGCGGCCGAGAACACCGCGGCGCGGTCGATCTGTTGCGGCAGTAGGGCTTCGGTCTCCGGCAGATCGCGCGAGGACGGGTTTCCGGCCTCGGCCCGCCCGTGCACGGCGCGGGCGACCACCCGGCGCACATTGGTGTCGACCACCGGAACCCGTTGCCCGTAGGCGAAACACGCGACCGCCCGCGCGGTGTACGCCCCGATGCCGGGCAGGCTCAGCAACACCTCGACATCGGCGGGCACCTCATCGCCGTGCTCGGCCGCGAGCACCCTGGCGCACTCGTGCAGCCGCAGCGCGCGGCGCGGATAGCCGAGTTTGCCCCAGGCCCGCAACACCTCGGCCTGCGAGGAGGCCGCCATCGCCGACGGCACCGGCCAGCGCGCCACCCACTCGCGCCAGATCGGCTCGACCCGGACCACCGGGGTCTGCTGCAGCATGATCTCGCTCATCAGAATCTGCCACGCGGTGACCTCGGCGCGACGCCACGGCAGGTCGCGCGCGGTCTCCTGATACCAGTCGAGCAACACGTCCGCATCGATGCTGTTCGGAGCTTTCCTCACTGTTCCTGTCCTACTGCTGCCGGTCGGTATTTGCCGACCTGTAACCAAACGAACTGGCTCGTAACACGAGCCTTGTGCACAATGATCGGTATGCCTGATTCCAATCCGGTCAGTGCCTGGAAGTCTTTGCGTGAAGGCAACGACCGTTTCGTCTCCGGTGCGCTGCTGCATCCTAGCCAGGGCGCCAATGACCGAGCCAAGCTCGTCAGCGGCCAGCACCCGTCCGCAATCCTGTTCGGTTGCGGTGACTCCCGAGTCGCCGCCGAGCTGATCTTCGATCAGGGACTCGGTGACATGTTCGTGGTGCGTACCGCGGGCCACGTCGTCGACAGCTCGGTGCTCGGTTCGATCGAGTACGGCGTGCAGGTGCTCGACGTGCCGCTGATCGTGGTGCTCGGTCACGACAGCTGCGGCGCGGTGAAGGCCACCATCGACGCGCTCGACGGCGGTGAGGTGCCCGGCGGATTCATCCGCAGCGTGGTCGAGAAGGTCACGCCGTCCATTCTGATCGGCCGCAGGGAGGGCCTGTCCACCGTCGACGAGATGGAGGCCAGGCACGTGGTGGAGACGAGCAGGCTGCTCATGCAGCGGTCGATGATCATCTCGCAGCGGGTGGCGACCGGTGAGCTCGCGATCGCCTGTGTCACATACAAGCTCGCCGACGGCCAGGTGAAGTTGCAGCGTGTCGTCGGCAACATCGGCGAGCTCGCCTGAGCCGGGGTCGCCGGAGTTTCCCCTGCGTGCGGGCCGGAATTTACTCGCCACGATCACCTATTCCGGACCGACACGCCGCAGGCATGAGTCGCTGCGCCCGATGGTGCCCTTACCGTTGAGGCGTGCTGGAACCGAATGGACCGCTGCCACCGGAGATCTATTGGCGTCGTCGCGCATTGGCGATCGGCGCCTTGGTCGTCGCGCTGGCGCTGGTCATCTGGCTGGTACTGACGGTCTCCGGCGGCGGCGACTCGCCCGGTGACTCGAAGCCCGTCGTGGCAAGCTCGTCGTCCAGCACGGCGAGCAAGCCCGCCGATGCCTCGACGACGAAGGCCGCGGAGCCGAGCGAATCCGGCACGCCCGCACCGTCGAGTGCCGCCTCGTCGGCGTCGAACGAGCCTGCCGCGGGGACGGGGCAGTGCCCCGATCAGTCGCTGGCCATCAAGATCAGCGTGGATCAGCCGACCTACCGGGTCGGCGAGCAGCCGAACTTCCGGATCGTCATCACCAACATCTCCAGCGTGCAGTGCCAGCGGGACATGAACCTGGCGCAGATCCAGGCGTCGGTGCTGTCGCTGGACGGCCAGCGCCGGTTCTGGACGAGTTCGGACTGTTCGCCGGTGGACGAGTCGAACGCGCGCAACCTGAAACCCGGTGAGCAGGCGCTGTTCACGGTGCGCTGGTCGGGCACCACGTCGCAGCAGGGCTGCGTCGGCGAGCGGGTGCCGGTGCCCGCGGGCGCCTATCAGGTCATCGCGCAATTCGGTTCGTTGCATAGTTCGCCGGAGCCGTTCAACCTGACCACCACCTGAGCCGCCGCGAATTAGGTTGGCCCCGTTAGAAATCGGGTGCCACCTCGGTCGCCTCCTTCGCCGCGCGCCGCTTGCGGGTGCCGGTGATGCGGATGGCCGCGCGCACGTCGGCGACCTCGTGGATCTTCATGCCGCCGCGCTTGAGCGGGGCATAGCCCGGCGGCACCAGCGCGGTGGTGAAGCCGAGCCGCTCGGCCTCGGCCAGCCTGCGTTCCAGCCCGGTCACCTTGCGTACCTCGCCGGCCAGCCCGACCTCGCCCAGGATCACCCAGCCCGCCGGAATCGCCACCTCCGAATTGGCGCTGGCGATGGCGAGCGTGATGGCCAGGTCGGCGGCGGGCTCCAGCAGGCGCATGCCGCCGACCGTCGCGGCGTACACATCGGACTTGCCGATGAACACCTTGCCCCGGCTCTGCAGCACGGCGAGCACCATGGCGACCCGGTTGTAGTCGAGGCCGCTGACCGCGCGGCGCGGATTCGGGATCTCGGTCTCCACCGTCAGGCCCTGCACCTCGGCGACCAGCGGCCGCTTGCCGTCCATCGCCACGGTGACCGCGGTGCCCGGCACCGAATCGGTGCGGTGGTGCAGGAACAGCCCGGACGGGTCGTCGACACAGGCGATGCCGTCCTCGTGCAGTTCGAAACAGCCGACCTCGTCGGCGCTGCCGAAGCGGTTCTTGATGCCGCGCACCATGCGCAGCGTGGAGTTCTTGTCGCCCTCGAACTGCAGCACCACGTCGACGAGGTGTTCCAGCGTGCGCGGGCCCGCGACATTGCCGTCCTTGGTGACATGGCCCACCAGTAGCACGGCGATCCCGGTCGCCTTGGCCAGCGAGGTCAGCGCGGCGGTGACCGCGCGCACCTGCGTGACGCCGCCGATCACGCCGTCCACCTCGGGCGCGAGCATGGTCTGCACCGAGTCGACCACCAGCAGCGTCGGCCGCACCTGTTCGACATGCCCGAGCACGATCGACAGATCGGACTCCGCGGCCAGATACACCCGCTCGTGCACCGCGCCGGTCCGGTCGGCCCGCAGCCGCACCTGGCCCGCCGACTCCTCGGCGGTGACGTAGAGCGCCTTCGCGTCGTTCTGTCTGGCCCAGCGGTGCGCGACCTCGAGCAGCAGCGTCGACTTACCGACGCCGGGCTCGCCGGACAGCAGCACCACCGAGCCGGGCACGACGCCGCCGCCGAGCACCCGGTCGAGCTCGCTGACCCCCGTCGACCGCGCCTGGGTGATCTTGGAGTCGATGGTGGAGATCGGGGCGGCGGCGGTGCTCGGCAGCATCGCGCGCCGGGCGGGGGAGCCTGCCCCCGTCGCCGCGACGGCGACCTCGTCGACGGTGCCCCACGCCCCGCAGTCGGGGCACTTACCCACCCACTTGGCGACCTCGTGCGTGCAGGCGGAGCACCGGAAGATCGACTTGGTCTTTGCCACACGCGCACCTTACGTACCGCGTCCGACAACAAGGCCGCCGCCGGGACCGCGCGTGGCGGCATAAACGAACGGCTGCCGCATCCGAGGGATGTGGCAGCCGTCTCGTAAAGGGGGCTATACGGTCAGTGCCCGCCGCCCTTGTGCTCGACCTCGGCCGGGCCGGAGAGGTCCGACTCGTGCCGCTCGGTGTGCGTGCCCGCGTCGACCGGCACCTGGACCTGCACGGTGCCGTTCTGCTTGAAGTTGAACGCCACGTTGTAGGTGAGGCCCGGGGTGATGTCCCTGGTCAGCCCGGTGATCTCGATCAGGATCGGCTGGGCCGCCGGATCGTCGGTGGCCACGGGGGCGGTGGCGTGGTCGTCGCCGTGCGCGTCCGGCGTGCCGGGCTTGGCCGAGGTCGGCGCCGCGCTGTGCGATTCGCCCGCCTGCGTCGCGGGCTTGACCGGCTTGGTGGCCGCGACCACGGTCTGCTGCGGGGCCAGCTCGACCTTCGACTTGCCGGTGGCCGGGGTGATCTTCACCGTGCCGAGGTCGGAGGTGAGGCTGGTCAGCTCGTCGGGCACGGACGGGCTGTTGTTGATGATCGACAGCGCGATGACCGCCTTGCCGCCCTTGGTGTTGGTGTACTCGGTGCCACCGGCGGGATAGACGATGTGCACGTTGCGCAGCGCGATCTTGCCGACGTCGGCGTTGTTGCCGTTGATCGCGGCCACCTGGTCGGCGGTCTGCGAGATCTGGCCCGAGCTACAGCCGGTCAGCGCGATCGCCGCGCCTGCGGCGAGTGCGGCAACCGGCACCATGCGACGTCGCACCTTTTTCAGGGCGGTCACAGCTTTCAGGGCAGTCACGGGTTGTCCCTCCATGTCGACCGGGCTCACTCCGCAAGGGAGAGTAATAACTAGGGAGCGTAGTAGTTCCCGCTGCGGACCGGGAGCCGGGGCTCGCGACGCGCGGGTCGTTGATAACAGATCGGTCGAGCGCCGCCGGGATCGCGGACGCACTGCCAGCTCAGGTGGGGGGCCGGGACGGGGACAGTGCGGGGAGTTAACCTGTTCTGGCACAACGTAATGCACACCATGCGGGTTCTGTCAAGCCCCACGGCTGCCTCGTTGTGGCCCTGACCTGCACAGTTGATCGCGCCGTTACCGAGTCGCATGTTAAACTGTGAACATCGAAAGGGGCACGGGACACATGATTTTTAAGGTCGGAGACACCGTCGTTTACCCCCACCACGGAGCGGCGCTGATCGAAGCTATCGAGACTCGCACCATCAAGGGTGAGCAAAAAGAGTATCTGGTCCTGAAGGTCGCCCAGGGCGATCTGACTGTTCGGGTTCCCGCTGAGAACGCCGAATACGTCGGCGTACGTGACGTCGTCGGCCAGGAGGGTCTCGATCGAGTCTTCCAGGTCCTGCGCGCGCCGCACACGGAGGAGCCGACCAACTGGTCCCGCCGTTACAAGGCCAACCTGGAGAAGCTCGCCTCCGGCGATGTGAACAAGGTGGCTGAGGTCGTCCGCGACCTGTGGCGTCGTGAGCAGGATCGCGGCCTGTCCGCCGGTGAGAAGCGGATGCTCGCCAAGGCCCGTCAGATCCTCGTCGGTGAGCTCGCGCTCGCCGAAGGCACCGATGACGGCAAGGCCGAGACGCTGCTGGACGAGGTCCTCGCCGCGGCTTCCTGACCGTGAACAAACTCGACAACGGTGCTCGTCTCACCGACGGAACCGTCGTTGCTTTGGTGCCTGCCGCCGGTCGTGGCGTGCGTCTGGGTGAAGCCACACCCAAGGCGTTCGTTCCGGTCGGCGGCAGCGCTATGGTCCGGCTCGCCGTCGAAGGCTTGATCGCCTCCGGCGCGGTCGACCGGATCATCGTTATGGTTCCCGCCGAATTCGTCGAGAGCGCCGTTGCCCTGCTGCCGCCCTCGGATTCGGTACACGTGGTCGTCGGCGGCGCCGAACGCATCGACTCGGTGCGGGCAGGCCTCGCCGCCGCACCCGAGGCCGCCTACTACCTCGTGCACGATGCCGCGCGCGCCCTGACGCCACCCGAGCTCATCGCCCGGGTCGCCGCCGAGCTGCGCGCCGGACATCTCGCCGTGGTCCCCGCGCTGCCGGTCACCGACACCATCAAGTCCGTCGATGCGGCGGGCGCCGTCACCGGCACCCCGGACCGCGCGCAACTGCGCGCCATCCAGACTCCGCAGGGCTTCGCCGCCGAACTGCTGCGCTCGGCCTACCTGTCCGAGGGCGTCCAGGCCACCGACGATGCCGGGCTGGTCGAACTGCTCGGCACCCAGGTGCACACCATTCCGGGCGACCCCCTGGCTTTCAAGATCACCACCCCGCTCGACCTGGTGCTCGCGCACGCGGTGCTCGACGGCGCCGACGCCCGGCGGGCGGTGGCCCGATGACGATGCGAGTCGGTATCGGCAGCGATGTGCACCCCATCGAGGTAGGCCGCCCCTGCTGGATGGCGGGCCTGCTGTTCGACGGTGACGACGGCTGCGCCGGACACTCCGACGGCGACGTCGCCGCGCACGCGCTCTGCGACGCGCTGCTGTCGGCGGCCGGACTCGGCGACGTCGGCGCGGTGTTCGGCACCGGCCGCCCGGAATGGGCGGGCGTCTCCGGCGCCGCCATGCTGAAGGAAGTGCGCAGGCTGCTCGACGAGGCCGGTTTCGAGATCGTCAACGCGGCGGTCCAGGTGATCGGCAATCGACCCAAGATCGGACCGCGCCGCGGCGAAGCCCAGCAGGTGCTCGGCGAACTGCTCGACGCGCCGGTCTCGGTCTCCGGCACCACCACCGACGGCCTCGGCCTGACCGGCCGCGGCGAGGGCATTGCCGCGATAGCAACCGCCCTGCTACAAGCCTGTCGCTGACCCAGCTCCGACGGACCTGAACCGGGTCCGGATACAGGCCTATCTACCAGCTAGGATCGAACGCCGTGACATTGCGCCTCTTTGACACCGACACGCGGACCATGCGCGACTTCGCGCCCTTGGTCCCCGGCCGCGCGTCGGTGTACCTGTGTGGCGCCACCGTGCAGGGCGCGCCACACATCGGCCATGTGCGCAGCGGCGTCGCCTTCGACGTGCTGCGCCGCTGGCTGCTCGCGCACGACTACGACGTGTGGTTCATCCGCAATGTCACCGACATCGAAGACAAGATTTTGATCAAGGCCGCCGAGGCGGGCAGGCCGTGGTGGGAGTGGGCGGCCACCTTCGAGCGCGCCTTCGACAACGCCTACGAGACCCTCGGCGTGCTGCCGCCGTCGATCCAACCGCGGGCCACCGGCCACATCACCCAGATGATCGAGATGATGCAGCGGTTGATCGACCGCGGGCACGCGTACCCGTCGGAGGGCAACGTCTATTTCGACGTGCTGAGCTACCCCGAGTACGGCAGCCTGTCCGGGCATCGGCTCGAGGACGTGGCCCAGGGCGAGAGCGCGGGCGAAGGCAAGCGCGACCCGCGCGACTTCACCCTGTGGAAGGCCGCCAAGCCGGGCGAACCCACCTGGCCGTCGCCGTGGGGACCCGGCAGGCCGGGCTGGCACCTGGAATGCTCCGCGATGGCCGAATTCTACCTCGGTCCCGAATTCGACATCCATTGCGGCGGTATGGATCTGGTGTTCCCGCACCACGAGAACGAGATCGCCCAATCCAAGTGCGCCGGTGACGGTTTCGCTAGCTACTGGCTGCACAACGGCTGGGTGACCATGGGCGGCGAGAAGATGTCCAAGTCGCTCGGCAACGTGCTCTCGGTGCCCAACGTTCTCAAACACGTTCGCGCCGTGGAACTTCGGTTCTACCTCGGCAGCGCACACTACCGCTCGAAGCTGGAGTACTCGGACAAGGCACTGCACGACGCCGCCCAGTCCTATCAACGCATCGAGGCGTTCGTGCACCGCACCGTGGACCGCGCGGGCGAGGTGCCGGTCGGCAAGTGGACCGACGCGTTCGCCGCGGCCATCGACGACGACCTCGCCGTGCCGAAGGCGCTGGCCGAGATCCATCACGTCGTGCACGAGGGCAACAAGGCGCTCGAAGCGGGCGCGATCGACAGTGCACGGGACCTGGCCGGACAGGTCCGCGCCATGCTCGGTATCCTCGGTGTCGACCCGCTGGATCCGCACTGGTTCACCCCACGCGACTCGTCGGCGGCACTGGGCGCGCTCGACGTGCTGGTGCGCGCCGAGCTCGACCGCCGTCAACAGGCGCGAGCAGACAAGGATTGGGCGAGCGCCGACGCCGCCCGCGATCGATTGCAGGCAGCCGGAATCGAGGTCACCGACACGCAAAATGGGCCGGAATGGGCCCTTGGCGCTGCGCCGCACACGGGGCCGGACGCGTCACAATCTGGAAAGGCCGGGTAATGGCAGGCAATTCGCAGCGTCGTGGTGCGATCCGCAAGGGCGGCACCAAGAAGGGTGCCGTCGTCGGCTCCGGCGGTAAGCGCAGGCGCGGGCTCGAAGGCCGCGGCGCGACCCCGCCTGCCGAGGCGCGCACCAAGCATCCCGCGGCCAAGCGGGCCGCTGCTGCTGCCAAGGCCGCGGCCAAGGCCGGCGGTGGTCCTCGGGGCAGCGCGGGTCGTGCGGCCGGCCGCAAGGACGACGACAGCCCGGAGATGGTGCTCGGTCGCAACCCGGTGGTCGAGTGCCTGCGTGCGGGTGTGCCCGCCTCGGCCCTGTACGTGGCCCTGGGCGCCGAGAACGACGAACGGCTGTCCGAGAGCGTGAAGATGGCCGCCGACGCGGGCATCTCCATTCTCGAGGTGCCACGTGGTGACCTGGATCGGTTGAGCGCCAACGGTTTGCATCAGGGTGTGGCCCTGCAGGTGCCGCCGTACCGCTACGCCCACCCGGACGACCTGCTCGCCGAGGTCCGCAATACGCCGGAGCCCGCCCTGCTGGTGGCGCTGGACAACATCACCGATCCGCGCAATCTCGGTGCCGTGATCCGCTCGGTGGCCGCCTTCGGTGGCCACGGCGTGCTGATCCCGCAGCGCCGCAGCGCCAGTGTCAGCGCGGTCGCCTGGCGCACCAGCGCCGGTGCCGCCGCCAGGCTGCCCGTCGCGCGGGCCACGAATCTGACTCGCACGCTGAAGGATTGGGCCTCGCAGGGCTTTCAGATCGTCGGCCTCGACGCCGGCGGCGACACCACCCTCGACGACTTCGACGGCCGTGAGCCCACCGTCATCGTGGTCGGCTCGGAGGGCAAGGGCCTGTCCCGCCTGGTGCGCGAGAACTGCGACTCGATCCTCGGCATCCCGATGGCGGGCCCGGTCGAATCCCTCAACGCCTCGGTCGCCGCGGGCGTCGTCCTCGCCGAGATCGCCCGGCAGCGCCGGGTCTGATTCGATCGGTCGCGTCCTGGACGTCGGCCGGTCGACGCGAAGTCGGGCCACGGCATTGGGCGGCAAATGGACTCCACCCCCGTAGAATTCGGCGTGTGGTCATACCCAATCAGCCCATCGGGAGTCCGGTCGAGCACCCGAACGCTACGGCGGTGCTGTGGCTCGGCGTCGCGAGTGTGCTCTGCTGCGGCGTGCTCGGGCCGGTGGCATGGGCGATGGGCAAGCGCGCGCTGGATCAGATCGAGGAATCCCACGGCGCCTACGGTGGCCGCGTTCAGGTGGTGGTCGGTTACATCCTCGGCATCATCGGCACCGCCTTCATGATCATCTTCGCGCTGCTCTATCTGATGATCCTGCTCGGCGGCAACGCTTAATCGAGGCTCGGTCGTTCCTGGTCACCCTTGTCGTCCCAGGCCGGCCATTCCTCGCTGACGCTGCCGGTCCACTGGGGTTGCCTGCGTTCCTTGAACGCCGCCATCGCCTCGCCGCCGTCGATGCTCTTGCCGACGTGCTCGTTCAGGTCGGACTCCAACTGGCCGACCATGGTCGGGCTCATGCCGAGTCCCTCCCACAGCAGGCGCTTGGACATCGCCACCGGCAGCGGCGCGGACCCGTTGGCGATGTCGTGCGCGACGGCCAGTGCCATCGGCAGCACCTCGCCGCCGGCCAGGCAGCCGTTGGCCAGGCCCATCGCCTTGGCCTCGTCACCGTCGAAGGTGCGGCCGGTGAGCATGATGTCGGCGGCGTTGGCCATGCCGACCAGCCGCGGCAGCGTCCAGTGCGAGTAGCCGTCGGCGAGCACGCCGCGCCGAATCTGATTGAGTCCGTAGACCGCGTCGCGCGCCATGTACCGCAGGTCGCACTGCAGTGCGAGGGCGAGCCCGATGCCCACCGCGTGCCCGTTCACCGCGGCGATCACCGGCTTGCGCACCCGCCACGGCGCGGGCTCGATGGTGGCGCTGACATCGCCGACCCGGCTCGATAGATCCGCGCCCGCGCAGAACGCGGGCGGTGTGCCGGTGATGACGACGGCCCGGATGGCGTCTTCCGCATCGCAGCGACGCAGTGCGGCACCCAGTTCGGCGGCCATCGTCGGGGTGAAGGCGTTCTGCTGAGCGGGCCGATTGAGCGTGAGCACGGCGATGCCCGCGGAGACATCGACGTGCAGTTCCGAACTCATGCCAGCGATGTTAGTCGAGCCTGGCCCGCGCCGACCCGGCCCCGAAAAACCTCACTCAGCCACGCAGTACTTTGCGGCCGATGGCGTACTTGTGCACCTCGGTCGGGCCGTCGTACAGGCGGAAGGCGCGGATGTCGCGGAAGATCATCTCGACCACCGTCTCGTCGCTGATGCCGATGCCGCCGAGCACCTGCACGCACCGGTCGGCCACCTTGAACAGCTCCTCGGAGACGTAGGACTTCGCGATCGAGCTCTCGTGCCGCGCCTTCTCGCCCTGATCCATCAGCCAGCAGGCGTGCCAGATGGTGAGCCTGCACTGGTGCAGCGCGATCTCGTTGTCCGCCAACATGAACGACACACCCTCGTGCTCGCCGATCGGCTTGCCGAACGCGGTGCGGGTGCGTGCGTGCTGCACGGCGATGCTCTGCGCGCGCTCGGCCGCACCGAGCCAGCGCATGCAGTGGGTGAGCCGGGCCGGGGCCAGTCGCAGCTGGGCGTAGCGCAACGCTTGGCCGGCGTCGCCGAGCAGCGCGGACTGCGGCAGGGTGAGGTTGTCGAAGCGGACAACGCCGTGTCCGGCAACGTAATTGCGGTCCATCGTGTTCATGGTGCGTTCGATGACGATGCCCGGCTGATCGCCGTCGGTGAGGAACAGCGTCGGCCCAGCGGGCAGGTGCGGGTTCTCCGCCAGGCGGGCCATGATGATCCACGTCTTGGCGCCGTTGGCCCCGGTGATCAGCCACTTGCGGCCGTTGACGGTGAAGTTCTCGCCGTCGAAGGTGGCGGTGGTGGCCAGCTGTGCCGGGTCCGAGCCCGCGCCGTCGGGTTCGGTCATGGCGAACACCGAGCGGTGCTGCCCGGCGATCATCGGCGCGAGGTGGCGCTCGACCTGTTCCGGGTTCGCCACCTTGGACAGCAGGAACATATTGCCCTCGTCGGGCGCCGCGCAGTTCATCGCGATCGGCCCGAGGGTGGACCAGCCCGCCGCCTCGTAGATCACCGCCTGCTCCAGGTGTGAGAGCCCGCGCCCGCCGAGCGCTTCCGGCGCCTGCACGGTAAGCAGCTTCTCCTCGCGCGCCAGCTCCACCAGTTCCTGTCGCAGCTCATCGGTCGGCCCGTGCGCGGTGAGCCGGGGATCCCGCTCGAACGGCACGATCTTGTCGATGACGAACCGGCGCACTCGATCGCGTTCGGCGGCGAGCTCGGCGGGTATCGAGAAGTCGATCATCGTTGGTCACCAATCGTTCGGGGGTGCGTGCGTCGAGCATACGAAACCCTGGTCGAGCGACTGAAGGCACCCGCCCTCAATGGAACGGCAGTTACTCACCCGGGTCAGTTACCCGAACGTTAGGCACCCCGAAACACAGACGCGTAGACATCTGCGGCCATGTTCAACCTGTCCATGCGCCTCCCGCCGAGATCCGCACCGACTCTCTGGACCTGCACTCTTCAGGGGACCTCCGAGGCAGTGCGGATCCCGAGAGCTGGAGCGAGGCTTGTTTACGAACCGGGCGGAGGCTGTTCGGAGCGCATGCTCAGCGGGCGCGGGCGGCCTGCCGACGCCGGGTACCTACCACCCGGCAGACGAGGTACAGCAGGAACGAGATGGTGGTGACGAACGTCGACACCGGAACGCCGGGTGCCAGCGACAGCAGAATCCCGCCTACCGCGGCGATCTCGGCGAAGACCACGGCGAGCACGGTGGCCCGCACCGGATCCGCGGTCAGCTGCGCGGCCGCCGCGGCGGGCGTGATCAACAGGGCGAGCACGAGCAGCGCGCCGACGATCTGCACGCCGAAGGCGGCCGTGATGCCGAGCAGCACCGCGAACACGATCGAGAGGGCGCGCACCGGAACACCGCGCGCCACCGCCACTTCCGGGTCCGAGCTCGCGAACAGCAACGGCCGGTAAACGATCGCGAGCACGGCCAGCACGCCGACGGTGCAGGCGGCGAGCAGGGTGATGCCTCCGTTGCCCACGCTGACGACCTGCCCGGTCAGCAGCGAGAACTTCGATCCCGCCCGGTCCGGCCCGAGCCACAGGAACAGCACGGACAAACCGAGCCCGAACGACAGCACCACCGCGATCACCGAATCACGTTCGCGGGCACGCGTTCCCAGCAGGCCGAACAACACCGCCGCGACCACCGACCCGGCGATGGCGCCGACGCCGACCCCGATGCCGGCGAGCAGCGCCGCGGCCGCACCGGTGAGCGACAGCTCGCTGGTGCCGTGCACGGCGAACGACATCTGCCTGCTGATGATCAGCGGCCCGATCACCCCGGACAGCAGCCCGAGCAGCGCGGCGGCGAGCACAGCCTGCTGCACGAAGTCGTAGGAGAGCAGGTTCGCGGTGGTACTGAAGTCGAACATCTTGCCGAGCACGCCGGACAGTTTGTCGATCACGAGCGGACCTCACGCGAATCCCGTTCGGCGCCGACGATTTCCGGCGCGTCGGTGCGGAAGCCGTCGGCACCGTGGCAGTGCGCCCCCGCCGTGCCGAGCGCATCCATCGTGTCGCCGGTCCCGACGACCACCAGCCGGCCGCGCACCCGCAGCACGTCGACCTCGGTCTGGTACAGCTCCGACAGCACGGCCGAGGTCATCACCTCGTCCGGTGTGCCGATCCGGAACTTGCCGTCCACCAAATACAGCACCCGATCCACCAGCGGCAGAATCGGATTGATCTCGTGCGTCACGAAAAGCACTGCGGTGTCGTGGGTTCGCCTGCGCTGGTCGATCAGATCCGCCACCAGTCGCTGGTTGGCCAGATCCAGGCTGAGCAGCGGCTCGTCACAGAGCAGCACCTTCGGATCGCCGACCAGCGCCTGCGCCACCCGGAGTCGCTGCTGTTCACCGCCGGACAAGGTCTCCAGCGGCGCGTCCGCGAACCGCTGTGCGCCGACATCGGCGATGGCGGCCGCGACCTTGCGCTTGCGCTCGGCCCGCGCCCGGAGCCCGAGCCCCCAGCGGTGGCCGTCGTAGCCGAGGCCGACGAGGTCGACGCCGCGCAGCTGCACCCCGGCGTCGATCGTCTTCTGTTGCGGCACATAGCCGATGTCCGGGTTGCCGGTGCGGGCAGGCGCGCCCGCGATCTCGGCGGTGCCCGCGCTGAGCCCGAGCTGGCCGAGCAGCACCTTCAGCAGCGAGGTCTTGCCGGATCCGTTGGGCCCGAGGACCGCGACGAACTCACCGGGCACCACGTCGAGCGCCAGGTCCTGCCAAAGTGTGCGGTCGCCGAAGGACAACCGGGCCCCGTCGAGCCGGACCGCCGAGGCGTCGTTCGACAGTGCCCGCCGCTGGGTGTGCTCGGTCAGCGTGGCCCCCTTGGTTGCTGCCGCACCGCTCAACTCAATGCCGCGGTGAGGGCCTGGGCGTTCTTGGTCTGCCATTGCAGGTAATCGGTGCCTGCGGGCAGGGTTTCGGTCACCTCGACGATCGGCAGCCCGTTCGACTGCGCGACCGAGCGCAGCTCCTTGGTGATCTTGTCCTGCGTCTGCACGTTGTAGACCAGCGCGCGAACCTGCTTGCCGGTCAACAGCTCCCGGGTCGCGGCGACCGCGGCGGGGGCGGGATCGGTCTCCTGCTCGATCGCCTCCTGGAACTCGTGCGGCGTCCGATCCGTCACGCCGGCGGCGAGCAGCAGGTAGTGCGCGAGCGGTTCGGTCTGCAGCACCGGCGTCTGCGGGTGCTCGGCGGCGAACTTGGTCGCGATCGAGGTGATCGCGGCCAGGCCGCTCTTGAAGGTGGCGGCGCGCTCAGTGAAGGCGCTCGCGGCACCGGGGGCCAGCTCGCCGAGGCTGCCGGCGATCTGGTCGGCGACCACCGCGACCGTGTTCAGGTCGTAGAAGACGTGCTCGTTCTCGTCGGCCTTGTTCGGCCGCGATTCGAACGCGTCGACGGTGCGCTTGTCCCGACCGGCCACGGCCTTCTCGGCGAACTCGTCGTAGCCGCCGCCGTTGTAGACGACCAGGTCGGCGTCGCGCAGCTTGGCGGACTCGACGGCGGAGGTCTCGTGCGAGTGCGGGTCGGCGGCGGGGTCGGTGATGATCGACTCGACCGAGGCGTCCGGTCCGGCGATGGTGGCGGCGATATTGCCCCAGACGTCGGTGGAGGCGACGACGGTCGGCTTACCCGAATCCTTCGCGTCGCTGCCGCAGGCGGTGAGCCCGAGCGCGGCGGTTACCCCTACAGCGGCGACGGCGAACCGTCTGGCGAGGCTTGTCTGCATGTGGGGTACTCCTGTGACGCTCAACAGCTGGTGACGCACTCGAGCGGTGACACGACGCAGCTTAATGGAAATGGTTTCTGTTTCACTTTAGCAACCGCGCGCCGGCGACACGAGCCGGACCCGCCGACACGTCGATCGTCGGCGGGCCCGGTCCGGGAAAACGGGTGGAAGAGGCTCAGACGAGCGCCTCCACCGGCTGGCCGAGCAGCTGGGCGCAGCGCAGCAGGCCGAGGTGGCTGTAGGCCTGCGGGTGGTTGCCGAGCGAGCGCTCGGCAACCGGGTCGTACTCCTCGCTGAGCAGACCGGTCGGCCCGGCCACGTCGACCAGCTGAGCGAACAGCGCCTCCGCGTCCGAACGCTTGCCGATCAGCAGGTACGCCTCGACCAGCCAGGCCGCGCAGAGGTGGAAGCCACCCTCGCCACCGGGCAGGCCGTCGTCGTGGTGGTACCGGTAGACCGTTGAGCCACTGCGCAATTCGGCCTCGGTCGCGACGACGGTCGCGGCGAAGCGCGGATCGGACGGATCGATCAGCCCGCTCAACCCGATGTGCAGGGTCGCCGCGTCCAGGTCGGTGCCGTCGTAGGCCGCGGTGAACGACTGGACCTCGTCGTTCCAGCCCTTGGACTTCACCTCGTCGGCGATGGTGTCGCGCAGCACCGTCCAGGCCGGGTCGACCTCGCGGGCGAACTTCTGCGCCAGCGTGAGCGCCCGGTCGACGGTCAGCCAGCCCATCACCTTCGAGTACACGTGGTGGCGCGGGTTGCCGCGGATCTCCCAGATGCCGTGGTCGGGTTCCTGCCAGCGCCGCTGCACCGCGGAGACCATGGCGCGCACCAGTTCCCAGTCCGCGTCCGGCAGGGCCTGGGCCGGATCGGTGATGCCCTGCACCTCTCGCGCGTGCGACAGGCTCGCGATGAGATCGACGATCGGGCCGAACACGTCCAGCTGCACCTGCATGTTGGCCGCGTTGCCGACCCGGACCGGGCGCGAACCCGCGTAGCCGGGCAGCTGGTCGATCACGGCTTCCGGCGGCAGCGTCTCGCCGTACAGCGTGTACAGCGGGTGCAGGCGCTCGGGGCCGGGCAGCGTCTCCAGCACCCGGTGCACCCAGCCGAGGAAGTCCTCGGCCTCACCGAGCGAGCCGAGCGACACCAGCGCCTGCGCGGTGAGCGACGCGTCGCGCAACCAGCAGTACCGGTAATCCCAGTTACGCACGCCGCCGATGTCTTCCGGCAGCGACGTGGTGGCCGCGGCCAGGATGGAACCGGACGGCGCGTGCACCAAACCGCGCAGGGTCAGCGCCGAGCGCTTCATCAGATCCGGCTTCAGCGACGGCAGCTGCAACGAACCGGCCCACTGCGACCAGTAGCTCTCCGCCGCCCGCCGCCGCTCCAGCTCGTCGGTCTCGGCCGGCGTGAGATCGGAGGTGCCGCAACGCATTTCCAGCACGATCGGACCCTTCGACGGGTCCACCACGGCGCGCGCCGAATCGTGCGTGCCGTCGCTGAGGATCTCCCAGGTCAAGCCGGGGGAGCGCAGCACCATCGGATCGTTGGTGCCCATCACCCGCAGGCCGTTCTCCGAGGCCTCGATGCTCACCGGCACCTGGCCGAATTCCGGGCGCGGTGCGAAGGTCACCACGGCCTTGGCGTCACCGGTGATCACCCGGGTCAGGTCGGTGCGGGTGGCGGCCACATCGTGGGGCAGGTAGTCCACCACTTGCAGCTTGGCCCAACGGGTTTCGACCGTCATGGTGCTGTCGATGTAGCGCTGCGAGAGCGGCAGGCCTGGTCGCTCCGGCTCGATGGTGAAGTGCCCGGCCTGCGGTCCGCCGAGCAGATGCGCGAACACCGCGGCCGAATCCGGTTCCGGATGACAGAACCAGGTGACCGTCGCGTCGGGTGTCAGCAGCGCCACCGAGCGCGGGCTGGCCAGCATGGTCAGCCGCTCGATCCGGGGCGCGCTCGCGCCCGCCAGCCAGGTGCGCCGCTCTTCGAGCAGGTACGCCAGCGCGCAGGACACGTCCTCGGTGCTGTCGACCCGATGCTTGGCCTGGCTCTCGCCGTCGCCCACCTTGATGCCGAGGTCCGGGCCGGACAGCACGCGGAAGGCCTTCTCGTCGGTCACGTCGTCGCCGAAGAACACCGCGGCCGAGGCGGCGGCCTGATGCCGGATGGTGTCGAGCGCGGTGCCCTTGTCGGTCTGCACCACGGCCAGTTCGATGACGGCCTTGCCCTCGGTCACCTGCACGCCGAACCAGCACGCCGGACCCTGCCGGACCTGCATCAAGGCCCGGTGCCCGATCTCCGGGCTGGCGTTGCGCACGTGCAGCGCGACGCTGGCCGGTTTGATCTCGACGGTGACACCCGGGTTCTCCGCGGCGACCTGGGTCAGCGCGGTCTGCACCTCCTGGAGCAGTTGTTTGGCGTCGTTGTCGATGGCGTGCACGAAGCCGACGTCGAATTCCGAGCCGTGGCTACCGATCAGTTGCACCTCGACCGGAAGTCTCGACAACGCGGCGAGGTCTCGCAGCGCGCGGCCGGAGATGACCGCGGCGGTAGTGCCGGTCAGCCCGGCGAGCGCGCGTAATGCGCTCACCGATTCCCGGTGCGGAAAGGCCTTCGCCGGGTCGGACACGATGGGCGCAAGCGTCCCGTCATAGTCCGATGCGACCAACAGTCTTGGCACTCGCGCGACCGTCGACAGTGCACGACGAAGTTCCAGTGGCAGATCCTGTGCGCTCACGCATCCAACCTAGTGATCGGAGGAGTTTTTTCATGGGCGGGCAGAACAATACTGGGTTTAATTTGCCGCACCGACGCCCGCCGCTGTGCGTGCGCTGTATCCGATTTTCCGCGACTTCGACCCGGCATGGGTGCCGAGCGCTCGAACTCGGGTCCGAGCGGCCGGGAGAGGTCGGTTCGACGCGTGCGCTGCGATCATGCCGAAGCGCTACGGGTCCCCGGTGGTGCCCGCAAAACCCGCGCTACCCACCCCTGCCGAGCAGACCGGGCGGGCGCGATTTCGATGCGCCCGCCCGGTTCTCGGCGTGAATGTGATTTTCCGCACGAATGCGGCGCGCGGCCCCGATTTGCCGGGAATGCGCTGGCTGTCCGAGTGCTAGCTGCGGTCGCCGAGCAGTAGGTCGACGGTCAGCTCGAGGCGCTCGGTCACGTCGGTGGCGGAGGCGCGCCGGGTCAGCCAGGCGACCAGGTTCGACAGCCACACATCGCTTATCACCCTGGCGATGGCCAGCTGACGCTCGGTTGGTTCGCCGTCGTTCATGGCGCGGGCGAAGACCCGATCCATCACCTTGCCGACCCGATCGACCTCGGCGGCCGCGGACGCGTCGGCGAACATGAACGCGCGCGTCATCGCCTCGGTGAGCAACGGGTCGCGCTGCATCATCCGGGTGATCTGGGTGAGCAGCAGGTGCATGCGCTCCTGCGGCGACTGTCCGGCAAGCGGCTTGCGCTTGCCCTCGATCTGCTCGAATTCGCGGGACAGCGCCGACACCAAAAGGTGCACCTTCGAGGGGAAATACCGATATAGCGTCCCGACTGCGACATCGGCGCGTTCGGCTACGGCGCGCATCTGCACCGCGTCGTATCCGCCCTTCGAGGCCAGCGCCAGCGTCGCGTCCAGGATGCGCTTACGCCGTTCCCGCTGCGCGGCCGAACTCAGCTCGTCCTCGCTGAGTGTCGTGACCGTCGCGGTAGCCGGCGCTGTATTGGATTGGCGGCGCTCGCGGGCCGCTCCGTGGTCACGCTCCGCTACCGCCTCCGCGGCCGTCGCTCGTGCCGCCGCGTTCGAGTCGGCCGGCTGCGATCGGGAGGGACTGGCCATTGGTGAGAGTCCTTTCCGGAAACGTCGTTCGTGGATCTGGCCCGAGTATCGGCTCGGCGGTCGTCTCTTGACTTCCGCACAGCTAGGATATTAGAACATGTTCTAGGTGTGGGAGTCACGCCGGGAAGGCGGTACGGAGTGTGACCATCGCCACCACTGACGAGCATAAAGCCGTCCAGGAGTCGATGCGCGGATGGGCCGGTTCGGTGCGTCCAATTGCAACAATGCGAACCGATCCGAGCACCTTCTGGCGCGCATACTGGCCGGGCCTTGCCGATCTCGGCATTTTCCGGGTCGCCGTCGCCGAGGATTCCGGCGGCGCGGGCGGTTCGGTGGCCGATCTCGCCGTGCTGGTCGAGCAGGCCGCGCACGATCTGGTCGGCGGGCCCGTGCTGGCAACAGCATTGGCCAATTTGATCACCGCGGGGCGGCTCGACGAGCAGTTGCCGTGCGGGGTTGCGCTCGACTTCGTTGTCGGCGCGGAGGTCAGCGTACCCGCCGCAGCCGATGAACTGTTGCTCGCGGGTTCCTGGGATTCGGTGCTCGGCGCGGCGCCGGAAACCGCCGTTCTGCTGCCGATTTCCACGCCGGACGGGCAGCGCTGGGTGCTGTTGCCGCCGGACGCCGAAGGGCTTCGGGTAGAACCGCTTTCGCCGCTCGACCTGAGCACGCCGCTGGCCCGGGTGCACTGCGCCGACGTGCGGGTACCGGCCGATCAGATCTTCGTGTCACCGCACGCGGTGCAGGATCTGGTCGTGGTCCTCGCGGCCGCCGAACTGGCCGGCCTGGCCGGCTGGTGCCTGACGACCGCGGTCGAATACGCAAAGGTCCGTCAGCAATTCGGCCGCAGGATCGGCTCGTTCCAGGCCGTCAAGCACATCTGCGCCTGGATGCTCTGCCGGACCGAATTGATCCGGGCCGTCGCGGCCGACGCCGCGGCCGCGGTGGACGAGGGCGGCGCGGAGCTGCCCATCGCCGCCGCGATCGCCGCGGCCACCGCGCTGGACGCCGCGGTCGATACCGCGAAGGACTGCATCCAGGTGCTCGGCGGCATCGGCTTCACCTGGGAGCACGACGCGCATCTCTACCTGCGCCGGGCGGTGGCGTTGCGCCAGCTGCTCGGTGGGGCGGCGCACTGGCGGGCCAGGGTGACCGAGCTGACCCGCGCGGGTCAGCGGCGCACCACCGGCGCCGACCGGGTCTTCGCGGCCGAAGGTGTTGCGGCCGTGGACGGCGACAGCGCAGGCGAGTTGGCGGCGGAGGTGGCTCGGATCGCCGCGCTGCCCGCCGACCAGCAGCGCGGTGCCATGGTCGAGGCGGGTCTGGTCATGCCGCACTGGCCGCGCCCGTACGGTCGTGGCGCGGATCCGATGACGGGCCTGCTGATCTCGGAAGAACTGCGGCGGGCCGGGCTCGCCGCGCCTGATTTGGCGATCGGCGGCTGGGCCGTCCCCACGCTGTTGCAGCACGGCACCCAGGAGCAGATCGATCGCTTCGCCTGGGCGACGCTGCGCGGCGAGGTGGTCTGGTGTCAGCTGTTCAGCGAGCCGGAGGCCGGATCGGATCTGGCCGCGTTGCGCACCACCGCCAAGAAGGTGGACGGCGGCTGGGTACTGCGCGGGCAGAAGGTGTGGACGTCGCTCGGTGATCGGGCGAACTGGGGAATCTGCCTGGCCCGCACCGATCCCGACGCGCCGAAGCATCGCGGCATCAGCTACTTCCTCGTCGACATGAGCAGCGCGGGACTGCAGGTGCGTCCGCTGGTGCAGATCACCGGCGAGGCGCGGTTCAGCGAGGTGTTCCTCGATGACGTCTTCGTCCCGGACGACCACGTGGTCGGCGCGCTGAACAACGGCTGGAAGATCGCCCGTTCGACGCTGTCGACCGAGCGAGTGGCGATGGGCGGCAACGGGATCGGTCCGGTGCTCGAAGAGCTGATCGCTAAGTCGCCCGCCATCGGGCCGGGTGCGGAACTGGTGAACGACCGGCTTGGCGGATTCGTCGCCGAGGCGATCGGGGGCCTGCTGCTGGAGCAGCGCGCCGCCGTCAAGATGCTGGCGGGCGCCGACCCCGGCGCGCAGAGCAGCGTGCGCAAACTGGTCGGCGTGCGGCATCGCCAGGCGGTCGCGGAATTCGCCGCGGAGACGGCAGGTCCCGCCGGTGCGCAGGACTGCGAAGTGGTAAAAGAATTCCTGCTCACACGCTGTTTATCGATCGCAGGCGGCACCGAACAGATCCTGCTGACCGTGGCCGGTGAGCGAATTCTCGGATTACCCCGCGACACCGACAGCTAGCCCACCCGCCGCCCGACCACCGCCCCCCATCGAATCGCGGAGCGATACTGAATCGACTGGAGTAACTGTGGATTTCACCAGAGACGAAGGCCAGGACGCGGTGGCCGAGGTCGTCGTGAGTTTATTGGAGCGGGAACCGGCCCGTGATTACGCGTTGTGGCCGAGCCTGGTCGAGAGCGGACTGCTCTCGGTCGCACTGCCGGAGCGATTCGGCGGCGACGGTATGGGCCTGCCCGAGGTATCGGTGCTGCTGACCGAGCTGGCGATGGACGCGGTCGCGGTGCCCGCCCTGCCCACGCTCGGCTTCGGGCTGCTGCCGCTGTTGTCGATGCTGCCGGACAGTCTCGCTGAGCGGGTGTACCCGGAGGTGGCCAAGGGCGCGGTGCTCACCGCGGCGCTCAGCGAGCCGGCCGCCCCGTTCGCGGTCAAGCCGGAGACGGCCGCCGTCGTCGACGGCGACTCGGTGCGGGTCACCGGCCACAAGGTCGCCGTGCCGTACGGAGAAGAGGCCCGCTGGCTGCTGATCCCGACGAATTCCGGTATCGCGCTGATCGATTCGGACGCCAAGGGGCTGATCCGGGTGCCGTCGCCGGTCTCCGGCGGCATTCCCGAGTGCACCGTGCGGTTGGATCGAGTATTGATTCCGGCCGAGCAACTGCTGCCCGGCGGGCTCGCGGACCTGCACCGACTAGCCCTCGCGTCGATCGGCGCCGTCGCGGACGGACTGCTGAAGGGCGCACTCGTGCTCACCGCCGAACACCTGCGTACCCGGCGCCAGTTCGGCAGGCCGCTGGCCGAATTCCAGGCCGTCGCCCAGCAGATCGCCGACCTGTACGTTGTCTCGCGCACCCTGCACGTGGCCGCGGTCTCGGCGAATTGGGCGCTGGCGCAAGACGATTCCAGCCCGCAGCATCAGGCCCGGATCGACGACGATCTCGACGTGCTCGCCTACAGCGTGGCCGCCGACCTCCCCGCCGCCATGCAGAAGTGTCACCACCTGCACGGCGGTCTCGGCGTGGACATCACCCACCCGATGCACCGCTACTACTCACAGGCCAAGGACATCGCTCGCTGGCTCGGCGGCGCATCGTTCCGACTCGATCGATTGGGGGCCAGATGTTCATCGACCTGACCACCGAGCAACGCAAGCTGCGCGACGAATTACGTTCGTACTTCGCAAGTCTCGTGACGCCCGAAGAGGAAGCCGCGATGGCGGTGAACCGGCACGGCGACGCCTACCGCGACGTGGTGCGCCGGATGGGCCGCGACGGCTGGCTCGGCGTCGGCTGGCCCAAGCAGTACGGCGGGCAGGGATTCGGGCCCGTCGAACAGCAGATCTTCTTCAACGAGGCGGTGCGGGCGGATGTGCCGCTGCCGCTGGTCACCCTGCTGACGGTCGGCCCGACGCTGCAACAGTTCGGCACCGACGCGCAGAAGAAGAAGTTCCTCCCCGGAATCCTTTCCGGCGACATTCATTTCGCCATCGGCTACTCCGAACCCGAGGCAGGCACCGACCTCGCGTCGCTGCGTACCTCGGCCGTGCGGGACGACTCCGGTGACTGGGTCGTCAACGGGCAGAAGATCTTCACCACCGGCGCCCACGAGGCCGACTTCGTCTGGCTGGCCTGCCGCACCGGTTCGGTCGAGTCGCGGCATCGGGGTATCACCATCCTGATCGTGGACACCACCGATCCCGGCTACTCCTGGACGCCGATCATCACCTGCGACGGCGCGCATCACACCAACGCGACCTACTTCGACGACGTGCGGGTGCCGGCGGACATGCTGGTCGGCGAGGAGAACGCGGGCTGGCGGCTGATCACCACCCAGCTCAATCACGAGCGGGTCAGTCTCGGTCCGTCCGGCAAGATCGAGCAGCTCTACGACCGGGTGCGCGATTGGGCGCAGCCGCGCGGCGTGCTCGGCGAGACCGACGTGCGCCGTTCGCTCGGCCGCATCCACGCCATGGTCCGGTTGAACGAGCTGTTGAACTGGCAGGTGGCCGCCACCGTGGACGGCGACCAGGCCGGGGTGATCGCCGACGCGTCGGCCACCAAGGTGTTCTCCACCGAATCGCTGCAGGAGGCGGGCAGATTGGCGGAGGAGATCGTCGGCCGCTACGGCGATCCCGCCGAACCCGGCACCGCCGAACTGCTCACCTGGCTGGACCGGCGGACCAAGCAGAACCTGGTGGTGACCTTCGGCGGCGGCGTCAACGAGGTGATGCGCGAGCTGGTCGCCACGGCCGGGCTGAAGCTGCCGCGAGTACCCCGATAGCCCCCAGACATTGCTAGTCGAGAAGGAGCCGCGCGTGCCGGAAACCATGAGTCCGGAGGCGATCGTCGCCGAGGCCGAACAGATCAAGGCGGCCGGTGATTGCGCGCCCCGCTTCGGGCGGGATCCGGTGAACCAGCCGATGATCAACAACTGGGTCGAGGCGCTGGGCGACACCAATCCCATCTACGTCGACGAGGCGGCCGCCAAGGCGGCGGGGCATCCGGGCATCGTCGCCCCGCCCGCCATGGCCCAGGTGTGGACGATGTTCGGGCTCAACGGCTTCCGGCCGTCCGACGATCCGCTGGGCAAGGCCACCGAGCTGCTCGACGCGGCGGGGTACACCTCGGTCGTCGCCACCGACTGCCAGCAGACCTATCACCGTTATCTGAATGTCGGCGAGCAGGTGTCGGTGACCAGCCGGTTGTCCGAGATACGCGGTCCGAAGCGGACGGCGCTGGGGGACGGCTGGTTCGTCACCTTCCAGACCAGCTGGCACGTCGGCGACGAGTTGGTCGCCGAAATGCTGTTCCGATTGCTGAAATTCGCGCCCGGCACCGGTGCCGCGCCGAAAGCGCCTGCCGGAGAACGGGTCAAGCCGCTGGTCTCCTGGGATACCGAGTTCTTCTGGGAGGGCACCGAAGCGGGCGAGCTGCGCATCCAAAAGCTGCCCGACGGTTCACTGCGCCATCCGCCGATCCCGGCGCTGTGGAAGGACAAGTCGGAGCAGACCGACTACGTCGTCGCCTCGGGACGCGGCACCGTATTCAGCTATGTCGTGCACCACGCGCCGAAAGTGCCGGGGCGGCAACTGCCCTTCGTCGTCGCGCTGGTCGAATTGGAGGAAGGGGTGCGGATGCTCGGCGAACTACGCGGCATCGAACCCGCCGAGGTGCAGGTAGGTTTGCCCGTCCAGGTGGCGTTCGAGAAGCTCGCTGACGAAGCGACGCTGCCGTTCTGGCAGGTGACCGCATGACAGCGACTGTCGAGCCGACCTCCGTGCAGGTCGGTACCGTGCTGCCCGAGCTGGTGATCACCGCCGATCCGACCTTCGTGATCAGTACCGCCCTGGCCACCAGGGATTTTCAAGATGTGCATCACGACAGGGACAAGGCGGTGGCCCGCGGTTCCAAGGACATCTTCGTCAATATCCTCACCGACACCGGGCTGGTGCAGCGTTTCGTCACCGACTGGGCCGGGCCGCGCGCGGTGGTGAAGTCGATCGCGCTGCGCCTCGGGGTGCCGCTGTACGCCGGGGACACCCTGACATTGACCGGCACCGTGGCCGCCATCGACGGTGACGACATCCACATCGACGTGGTCGGCAAGGACAGCCTCGGCGACCACATCACGGCGAAAGCCATTATCGCCTACCGGAGTTCGCATGAGTGAGTCGGCCCACCCGTCACCCACCCGTCACCCCTCAGGGAATCGCTCCGCGATGCCGAGTATCTCGGGCCGCGCGGCCATCGTCGGCATCGGCGCGACCGACTTCTCCAAGGATTCCGGCCGCAGCGAACTGCGCCTGGCCGCCGAGGCAGTCACCGCGGCGCTGGCCGACGCCGGTCTGACGCCGGCCGACGTCGACGGCTTGACCACCTTCACCATGGACACCAACACCCAGGCCGCGGTGGCCCGGGCCGTCGGTATTCCGCAGCTGAAGTTCTTCAGCCACATCGGTTACGGCGGCGGCGCGGCCTGCGCCACCATCCAGCAGGCCGCCATGGCGGTGGCCACCGGCGTCGCCGATGTGGTGGTGGCCTACCGCGCCTTCAACGAGCGCTCGGTGTCCCGATTCGGCCAGTTCTCCACGGCTTTGGCGTCCGCGCCCACTTCGTCGGGGATCGATGCGGGCTGGTCCTACCCGCAGGGTCTGGGTACCCCGGCCGCGCAGGTCGCCATGGTGGCCAGACGCTACATGCACGTATATGGCGCCACCAGTGCGGATTTCGGCCGAGTCGCGGTGGCCGACCGCAAGCACGCCGCGGTGAACCCGGATGCTTTTTTCTACGGCAAGCCGATCACCCTGGAGGATCACCAGAATTCGCGGTGGATCGCCGAACCGCTGCACCTGCTCGACTGCTGCCAGGAGTCCGACGGCGGTGTCGCCATCGTGGTCACCAGTGTCGAACGGGCGCGTGACCTACCGCAGCGTCCGGCGGTGATCACCGCCGCCGCACAGGGTTCCGGCGCCGACCAGTACGTGATGACCAGCTACTACCGCGACGCGATGTCCGGCCTGCCGGAGATGGGCCTGGTCGGTGACCAGCTCTGGGCGCAGAGTGGTTTGCGGCCGGACGATATGCAGGCCGCCATCCTCTACGACCACTTCACCCCGTTCGTCCTCATGCAGCTGGAGGAGCTCGGTTTCTGTGGCCGCGGCGAGGCCAAGGACTTCATCGCCGACGGTGCCATCGAGGTCGGTGGCAGGCTCCCGCTGAACACCCACGGCGGGCAGCTCGGCGAGGCGTACATCCACGGCATGAATGGCATTGCCGAGGCGGTCCGTCAGATTCGCGGCACCTCGGTGAACCCGGTGGCCGATCTGGAGAACATCGTGGTCACGGCGGGTACCGGCGTACCGACCTCGGGCTTGGTGCTCAGCGCCAACTGAATCGGTGAGCTAATGCGGCGGTGTGCCCGGCTGGTCGTGCGTCGAGCAGTGGATGCCACCGCCGCCCGCGGCGATCTCATCGATCGGCACCGCGACCACATCGCGGCCGGGCAGGTGGTCGCGCAGGATGCCCTGCGCGCGGTCATCGGCCTGCCGGTCGCCGAATTCCGGCAGGATCACCGCGCCGTTGGCGATGTAGAAGTTCGCGTAGCTGGACACGAACTGGTCGCCGTAGCCGGTGATTCGATCGGGGTCGGGCTGCGGCAGGTCGACGACCTCCAGCTTGCGGCCGCGCGCGTCGGTGGCCTCAGCCAGCACCTGCCTGGCCTGCTCGCTCGATCGCGACCACGAGTCGGCGGGCGATCCGGGAAACGCGGTGTCCAGCAGTACGACTCCGGGCGCGACATAGCGGGCCAGGCAGTCGATGTGGGCATCGGTGATGTCCTCGCCGCGCACGCCCGCACACCAGATCACCTTCTCGATGCCGAGGGTCTGCTTTAGTTCGGTTTCGAGCTGGTCGCGGCTCTTGCCGGGATTGCGGTTGTCATTGACGATCGAACTCTCGGTGACCAGCAGGGTGCCCTCACCGTCGGTCTCCAGCGCGCCGCCCTCTGCGATGAAAGGGGCCTGGTATCGGGGAATCCCGTAGCGCGACAGTAGTTTCCGGCCTAGTGGACCATCATTGTCGTGCGGTTGCTTATTGCCCCAACCGCTGAAGTTCAGGTCGACGCCGACGACCCTGCCGTTCTGTTCCACGAAGACGGGGACGGTGTCGCGGGCCCAAAGGTCATCCACCGCAAGCGAAATCACCTCGACACCGCTGCCGCACGCCCGCTGCGCCGCGTCGCGCTGACTGTCCCGTGCGAGCAGCACCACCTGCTCGTACTCGGCGATCGCCTGGGCCAGCCCGGCGATGTCCTTGCGGACGTCGTCGAGGTACGGCCCCCAGACCGCCTCCTGCGCGGGCCACGCCAGGTAGGTGCGCGCATGGCTCTCCCACTCGGCGCCGAAACGGCCGCCGGGTCCCGCTTGCTCGGGGGTGCCAGGTGTGGACGGGTCGGCTGAGCCGCATGCCGAGACCCCCGCGGCGAGCAGGCCGGTGAGGACGCTGAAGGCGGATCGGCGGGACATGTGGGTCTCCATCACGGGCTCCGGGAGTCGATTATTATTCCTGACTGAAATTTCAGTCAGGATTCCACGGTACCATTGACCGCATGTCTCGTCGTGATTCGATCCTGGAGTCGGCCGCCCGCGTGGTCGCGCAGCGCGGTGTCCGTGGTCTGCGGGTGGAGGAACTGGCCGAGGCGGCCGGCGTGTCCACCTCGCTGATCTACTACCACTTCAAGGACCGTGCGGGCCTGCTCGAGCAGACGCTGGATTTCATCAGCACCCGGGCCGAGCGCTACACCGAAACCGAGATCGACCCCGCCGTCGACCCGGTCGCCCATCTCGAGCAACTGCTGCTGCTCGAACTCCAGGACACCCCGCTGGTCATCGAGAACAGCATCGCGTGGGGCGAATTCTGCGCGTCCGCGATCTTCCAGCCGGAGCTGCGCGAGCAACTCCGCGAGGCCACTGTCCGCTGGACCGACTATCTGGGTTGGCTCATCCGCAGTGCCCAGGAGCAGGGCACCGTGGCCGCCGATATCGCGCCCGCCGACGCCGCCGAACGCCTCACCGCCCTGATCGAAGGCGTGAGTATGCGCTGGCTCAGCGGCACCCTCGAACTGGCGCGTGCCCGCGAACTGGTCAGCGGCGCAGTCGCTCTCGAACTCGGCGCGGGAGCAACCGCATGACCACGCGGCACCTGGTCGATGTGCACATCCTGCTCATCCGCGACGGCCGACTGCTGCTCAGCAAACGCCGCAGCGACGACGAATTCGACGGCCGCTGGCACCTGCCCGCAGGCAAACTGGAGGCGGGCGAATCCGCCACCGCCGCCGCGACCCGCGAGGCGAACGAAGAAACCGGGGTACACATCGACCCCGCCGACCTTCACCACATCCACACCGCCCACGTAGTCGGCTCCGGCCGCGACCCCCGCCTCGGTCTCTTCTTCGAAACCCACCACTGGACCGGCACCCCCACCAACCGCGAACCCGACCAATCCCACGAACTCCGCTGGTTCCCCCTGGACGCCCTCCCCGACAACATCATCCCCTACTCCGCCGCAGGCATCCGAGCCCACTTCACCGGCACCCCCTACAGCGAACGCGGCTGGCCTGCCTGAAGACTTACGCCGCGGAAGAAGATTCCCAGCAGGGTAGCGAGTTGGCGGACGCTCTCCGGGCTGCCCGGGGCGAGATCGGCCCGGCTGCCCGCGAATCGGTCGAAGACCGCGCCCTCGATGAGGGCGACGAAGTCGGCGGCTGTGGCCGAGGGGTCGGCGCAGTCCATGGCGTGGAACAAGTCTCGGGCGCGCTCGGTGGAGAACAGGCTGTGGGCCAGGCGCGCGTGCAGGTCGGCGTCCGACAGCAATTCGAGGATCAGGGTGTGCCGGGCGATCAGGTGACTACGGCGTTCGCTGAGTAGGCGATCCAGCCAGCTGGCGATTCCGCGCGCGGTGGCATCGGGATCCACGGGTCCGGTCAGGTCGAGTTGGGCGGCGATGAAGTCCGCGCGAGAGCGGGCCGTGATCCGTTCCACGATGGCCTCGATCAGAGCGCGTTTCGTACGGAAGTAGTACGAGGACGAACCTGCGGGCAGGCCCAGCCCGGCATCGATGCCGCGGTGCGTCAGTGCCCGAATGCCCTGGGTGGCAATCAGTTCGATGGCGGCATCGACGATGAGTGCGCGCCGGTCGGTTGTGGACATGCTCACCTTTCCTGGCTCGGCCTGACCTTGTCCTCTACAAATGTAGAGGACAAGGAGGTCTCATGGAAAGCGACGCGGCATCGAAGATCGTCCTGGACGCGGAGCAGGTGCGGGCGATGAGGCGGCTGGGGGAGTTGGTGAATCGGCGGGGGCGGCCGGTCAAAGGGGGCCGGGGGGTTTATTTGTGGGGGCGGCCGGGGCGGGGGAAGACGATGGTGATGGATCGGTTCTTCGCCAGGGTGGGGTCGGATCGTAAGCGGCGCTTTCACTTTCATCAGTTCTTTGTCCGGTTGCACGCAGCCGCGCATGCGACCGGTTCGATCGATGCGGCTGTCGCGGCGTTGCTCGGTGATGCTCGGCTGGTCTGCTTCGACGAATTCCATGTGCACGACATCGGCGATGCGATGCTGATCGCGCGAATGCTCGACGCATTGTTCGCGCGCCGGGTGACGCTGGTGGTGACGTCGAATTACCCACCCGAGCAGCTACTGCCGAATCCGCTGTTTCACGATAGGTTCCTGCCGACGATCGCCCGCATCACCGCCAACCTCGAGGTCGTCTCGGTGGATGGTCCGGTGGACTATCGCACTCGGGCAGACCGAACAATCACCCGCAGTACGGGTTTCGTCGCGGGTGCATACCGAATTGTTTCCGCAGACTTGCCGCACGACACCCCACCGCTCCCGGTCGAACATCCGAACGGCGAAAAATTGACTGCCGACTCGGTATCGGTGCAAATCGGCACCCGTCGGCTGTTCGCCTTATCCGCCGACGACACCACACTCACCATCGAATTCGCCGCACTCTGCGGCACATCCACCGCTGCCGCCGACTATGTCGAACTGTCCCAACGCTTCCGGCGCTGGATCATCTGCGACGTCCCGCCGTTACACGACGTGCCACCGGACTGGGCGATGCGTTTCGTCAACGTGGTCGATGTGCTCTACGACGCCGATCGCGAACTCATCGTGCACGCCCGGGTCCCCTTGGCGGACTTGGTCGCCGGCGTCTGCGGCGTCCCCGATATCGCGCGACTCGCCAGCCGTCTTTGTGAACTATCCCAATTGGTACCGTCCCGCATCGGATAGTTGTGCAACAAGTCGGCGACCTGCACCGAAGTGGCACCGCACGCTGTTAAAGAGGATGTATTCCGAAGTATTCGATTCCCTCCCGAGCGGACCATCCGGCATGTAACTATGTGGCTGTTTTGTGCAGTACTCAGATGTGGTGGTAATCAGTGGCTGGGGCGCGAGCGCCGATATTACGCGTGATCGTGCTGATCACGCTGCTCGCCGCTGCCGCGATCGCGTTGCGCGGATACCTGCCCGGCGTGACCGAATCCCGTGGGGACAGCCGCTCGGCGCCGTCGGCGCTGTCGGTGGCGCTGATGCCGGTGCTGCTCATGGTGTCCATGGTCATCCTGATCGCGGGCGTGATCGCCAGCCAGCACCGCCTCCCGCTGGCCATGCCCGAACCCGACCGCGACACCGACCGCCAGCAGTGGCGCCTCGGCCGCGTCGGCCTGCTGGTGCTGGCCGGACTGGCGGTGCTCGCCCTGGTGCTGGCGGCCGCCTCGGCGGTGTTCTTCGTCGGCGTCGGACGTGAAAGCGCGCCCCCGCCACCGGCATCCGCGCCGGCCACCGGCCAGCCGGTCGACGACTTCAGCACCGCGACGCCGGACCCCGGCGCCACCCCCGCCGAATTGACCGGCACCGCCTTACTGCTGACCGCCATCGCCGCGCTCGCGCTGATCGCGGTGGCCATCGCCGGCCTCGTCGTGGTCGCGGTGGCCGCCCGCCGCAAGCCCGCACCGGCACCGGCACCGCTGGTCCCGGTCCCGCCGACCGCGGTGGACTCACTCGCCAGGGCGGCCGAAATGGGTTTGGCAGCAATGAATGTGCCCGGCCAGGACCCGCGCACCGCGATCATCGCCTGCTACGTCGCGATGGAACGCGGGCTCGCCTTCGATCGCGCTGCCGCACCGCTGATTTCGGACACCCCGATGGAGGTGCTCGCGCGTGCCTTCGAACGCGGCGCGCTGCACGACGCGTCCGCCAGGGAGCTGGTCGCGCTGTTCGAGGAGGCCAGGTTCAGCCCGCACGCGATGCTCGCGTGGCAGCGCATGCGGGCCGAGCAGCTGCTGCGGATCGTCCTGGCGGACCTGCAGGGAGAGGCGGCGGCTTGAACCGAACGGCCATTGTCCTCGGCGCCGCGACCGTCGTCGCGCTGATCGAGCTCGTCACCCTCGACCGGGCGCGAGGGGTGCTGTTGCTCGTCGCGGCGGTCCCGGTGGCGGTGGCTCTGGCCTGGCTGGTGTGGTCGCTGCGCGACCGCGCCGAGCCGAGGGCCTACCAGGATATCGACGAGATCGAGAACGGCCCCGCCGAGATGCTGCGCCGCTGGCACGCCAGGGCGCAGATGCTCGCCGACCGTGCCGAGGGCACCCGCGCCGACTGGGACCGGCACCTGCGCCCCTTGCTGGCCAAGGAGTTCGAGCTGTCCAGCGGGCAGCGGGTCGCGAAGAACCGCAAGGCGACCGAGGCCGCCGGTATTCATCTGTTCGGGCCGGAACTGTGGCGCTGGGTGGACCCGGCCAACTCGGCATTGCGTGATCAGACCACTAGGGCACCGGGACGGGCGGCGCTGGACGAGATCCTGAGCCGCCTGCAGAGAATGTGAAATGGGTTGAGGCAAGTGCGGGTACACACATGACGATGCCGATGGATGTCACCGTCCAGCGCAGCGACGCCGTGCTCAGGGAGCTATCCCGGGTGATCGTCGGCAAGCAGGAAGAAATGCGATTGATCATGATCGCGGTGCTGGCCGGCGGGCACGTCCTCATCGAGGACCTGCCCGGCCTGGGCAAGACGTTGATCGCCAGATCGTTCGCCGCGGCGCTCGGCCTGCAGTTCACCCGCGTGCAGTTCACGCCGGACCTGCTACCCGCCGATCTACTCGGGTCCACCATCTACGACATGTCCTCGGGCCGCTTCACTTTCCGGCGCGGTCCGGTCTTCACCAATGTGCTGCTCGCGGACGAGATCAACCGGACCCCGCCGAAAACCCAGGCCGCGCTGCTGGAGTCGATGGCCGAGGGGCAGGTCAGCATCGACGGCGAAACCTTCCAGCTGCCACAGCCTTTCATCGTGCTCGCGACCGACAACCCGATCGAGTACGAGGGCACCTACCCCCTGCCGGAGGCACAGCTGGACCGGTTCGCGATCCAGCTCAGGCTCGGCTACCTGTCCGAGCACGACGAGAAGCAGATGATCCGGCGCAGGCTGGAGCGCGGTTCGACCACGCCGCAGGTCAACCAGGTGGTGGACGCGAACGGGCTGTTGGAGATGCGCCAATCGGTCGAGTACGTCACGGTGCATCCGGATGTCGTGAGCTATGTGGTCGCGCTCGCCACGGCCACCCGGGCGCACCCGCAGGTGGAGGTCGGCGCGAGTCCGCGCGCGGAGCTGGACCTGGTGCAGATGTCGCGGGCCAGGGCGCTGCTGCTCGGGCGCGACTATGTGATTCCGGAAGATGTGAAGGCCCTGGCGATTCCGGCCATGGCGCACCGGATCACGCTGCGCCCGGAGATGTGGGTACGCCGGATCCGCGGTGAGGACGTGATCACCGAACTGCTGCGCCGCCTGCCCGTGCCGCGCGCCACCGTGACATGAGCGAACGCAGTGAGCGAATCGTGTGCCAGTGCGCCTCGCGCATGATGGAGCCGAGCGTCAGCGAGGTGGAGTCATGAGCGAACGCAGTGAGCGAATCGTGTGCCAGTGCGCCTCGCGCATGATGGAGCCGAGCGTCAGCGAGGTGGAGTCATGAGCGAACGCAACGAGCGAATCGTTTGCCGGCGTGCCATGTCCATGACGGAGCCGAGCGCCGGCGAGGCGAAGCCATGAAACACCGCGACGCGAGCACCGCTGTCGAGGCCGAATTGCGTTGGCGCCCTGCCCCGTTGGTCTTCATGCTGGCGATCTGCGCCGCGGCGGCGCTGGTGGTCGCGGTGGTGCTGGGGCGGTGGCAGCTGGTGGTCTTCGCCGCACCGCTGCTCGGCGTGCTGGCGACCGCGCGGTGGCAGCAGTCCGCGACCAAGATCCAGGTCGACGGCGGCGGCACGCTGCGGTGTTTCGAGTCCGAAGAGGTGGTGCTGACCGTCGCCGCCTTCGTCGAGCAGGGGCACGCGCTACTGCGGTTGCAGCCGGAAGTGGTTGCGGCACTGGGCATCGAGATCGAGGAGTCCAATGATTCCGGCAGCGCGCCCGCCGGTCTGCGGCTGGCCTTGTCGGCGGATCGGTGGGGTCGTTATCCGGTGTCGGTGCGGGTTTCCGCGCTCAGCCCGGCAGGGCTCGCCGTAGCCACCGCGGTGCTGCCCGCCGGGCAACTGTTCGTCTACCCGATCACCGATCCGCAGCGAATGCGGCTGCCGCGTACCGAGCTACCTGAACGGCTGGGTACCCACCTGACCCGCAGGCACGGTCCTGGCGTCGAGTACGCCGACATCCGCGCCTATGCCCCGGGCGATCAGCTGCGCATCGTGAACTGGCCGGTGAGTGCGCGTCGCGGCAGGCTCTACGTCACCGAGCGGTTGACCAACCGTTCCGCGGATGTCGTTGTGCTGGTGGATACCTCGCAGCAGGCGCCGGGCCCCGCCACCGATTCCCTGGAACTTTCGGTGCGCGGCGCGGCGCAGGTGGTGCAGTCCACTCTGCAAGCCGGCGACCGCACCGCCGTCGTCTGCCTCGGCAGGCAGCCGCGCTGGCTGCGCCCGGATATCGGCCGTCGCCAGTTCTATCGGATCGTCGACACGGTGCTCGACGTCGGCGACGAGTACATCCCGACCACCGGCACCCTGGCGCCGCACTCGGCGGTGCCGCTCGGCGCCATCGTGGTCGCCTTCTCCACGCTGCTGGACACCCAGTTCGCGCTCGCGTTGATCGATCTGCGCAAGCGCGGGCACGTCGTGGTGGTGGTGGATGTCCTGCGCGGCACGCCGTTCCGCGACGATCTCGATCCGACGCTGGCCAAGATGTGGCAGCTCGAGCGCGCCTCCATGTATCGCGACATGGGCACCGTCGGCGTCGACATCGTGGCCTGGCCCGCGGAGACCCGGCTCGACCAGATCATGCGCGTGCTGCCCGAACACCGCCGCACCGTCCGGGTGCGCCGATGACCCGATTCCTGGCCGTCCTCTCGGGCGTACTCCTGGTCACCTCGGTCGCGCTGCTGGAACCGTGGGCCGCCGTCCCCGCGCTGGTCCTGGTCGCCCTCGGCTGGTGGTTCCGACCGTTCGCGGTGCTCGCCGTGCTGCTGGCCATCGGCGTGCTGGCCGTCGCGAATCCCGGCGTACTCGCCGCCGCGGCAATGGGTTTGGTTGCCACCACTTACCTGCTGAACGCCGCCACCGTCACCGCACCGCACGGCGTCGTACCCACCACCGTCCCCTCGGTGGCGGGTGCGGTCGGCTTCGCCGCCGTGGCCGTCGGGGCCGCGCTGCTCCCGCTGCGCCTGGCCTGGGCGCCGCTCGCCGCCCCGATCCTGGTGCTGGTGTTGTACGCGTTGATAGTCCAGGGTGCCGCCGTCCGTCGGGGCCGCACCGTATCTCGCCCGTCGGGCGTCACCGAAACGCAGCCGAACACCCCCGGATCTGCCGCGTAGCGCACTCGCCTGCGGCAGATCGAAGGACTGTCAGGCGGCGCTGAACCGTAAGGTGACGTCGCCGAGCACCGGCGCATCCTCGCGTTCGACCACCGTTGCGGCAATGGTCAATTCGTCGTCCTGCTGCCAGATCCGGGTCCGGATCGTCTCGCCCGGGTAGAGCACACCGGCGAAGCGGGCCCGGAAACCGGTGACCCGGCTCGCATCCGAGCCGAGCACCGCGTCGGTGACCGTCTTGCACACGATGCCGTAGGTGCAGAGCCCATGCAGGATCGGCGCGGGAAACCCGGCGGCGCGGGCGAATTCGGGATCCGAGTGCAGCGGATTGCGGTCGCCGCACATGCGGTAGAGCAGCGCCTGCTGCGGCAGGGTCGGCGTGGTCACGTCGAAATCCGGTGCCCGATCCGGCAGTTCGGTCTTGGTGCTGGGTCCGCGTTCGCCGCCGAAGCCGCCCTCGCCGCGGGCGAAGATCGAGGACCGCGCGGTCCACAGCGGTGCGCCGTCGGAACCGGTGACGGTCTGCTCCTGGACCACCACCGCCGCGGAACCCTTGTCCCACAGCTCGGTGATCCGGCCGGTGCTCGTGGCCTTACCCGAGGCGGGAATCGGGCGGTGCAGCTCGACCTCCTGATGTCCGTGCACCACCTTGGCCAGGTCGATGTCGATGCCGGGGAAGCTGACTCGCGGCGGCTCGGTCTCGTGCAGGGTCGGCGCCACGGTCGCGAACGTCGGCAGCACCTGGGGCGTGCGGTCGTCGAGGTACCGCAGCTCGGCGGGCTCGGTCCAGCGGGTGCCCGCACCGAGTCCCAGCTGGTACAGCTGCACGTCGGACGGTGTCCAGGAGAACTCGCGGCTCGGAAGTTCGGCCCCGAGTGCGATTTTCGGATCGATCGGCATCAGGACTCCTTGTCCGGCAGCGGGCGGGTGGGCTGCGCGGCCTTCTTCTCGACGATATCGAGCACGGCCAGGTATCCGAAGGTGAGCGCGGGTCCGATGGTGGCGCCGGGACCCGCGTAGGTGTGGCCCATCACCGGGGTCGAGCAGTTGCCCGAGGCATACAGGCCCTCGATCGGGCTGCCGTCCTCGCGCAGCACCCGGCCCGCCGTGTCGGCGACCAGACCGCCCTTGGTGCCGAGATCGCCGGGCACGATCTTCGCGGCATAGAACGGACCTTGCACCAGCGCGGCCAAGCACGGGTTCGGCTTCACCGTCGGATCGCCGTAGTACCGGTCGTAATGGCTGTCGCCGCGACCGAAGTCCGCGTCCTTGCCGGTCTCGGCGAAGGTGTTGAACCTGGCGACGGTGGCGGCGAGGTCGGCCGCCGGAACACCGATCTTGTCGGCCAGCTCGTCGAGGGTGTCGGTCTGCACGATGTTGTCGTTCTCCAGCCAGCGCTTGGGAAAGCGCTGGCCCGGCTGCAATCCGGCGAAGATGTAGCGGTTGCGGTAGCGCTGGTCGAAGACCAGCCAGGCCGGAATGTTGGCACCCGGGCCCTCGCCCTGGCCGTATTCGCCGCCGTACATGGTGTGCACGGCCTCGACGTAGGGTGCGGACTCGTTGCCGAAGCGCTTGCCCTCGGCATTGATCATGATGGTGCCCGGCAGATTGCGCTCGGCCAGCGCGAACCACGGCCGCCCGCCCTTGAACATCGTCGGACCCCACCAGGCGTCCTCCATGAAGCCGACATCGCCGCCCGCCGCCATGCCCGCCAAGATGCCGTCGCCGGTATTGGCGGCCGCGCCGGTGGTCCACTCGGTGGTGATGGGCTGGCGCTGGTACTTGGTGCGCAGCTCGGCGTTGTGCTCGAAACCGCCGCTGCCGAGCACCACGCCGTAGCGCGCGGTGAAGGTGACCTGCTCGCCCTCGTGCTCCGCCTCGACCCCGGTGACCACGCCGTTCTGCACTACCAGCCCGGTCAGCGGAGTGTTCAGCAGCACCGGCACATTCGCGTCGAGCAGCCCCTTGCGCATCGCGGCGATGATCGCTTGGCCCATGCCGAGGATGTGCTTGCCGGTGGCCTTGGCCCAGTAGGTACGCGCACCGACCCGCAGCGCGCGCATGATGCCCTTCGGGTGCCTGCGGATCAGGTTGAGCCGGACGAAATCGGCCTGCATGACCACCACGTTCAGCGGCGCCTTGGCATACGGTGGCTCCAGGTTGGCCAGCTCCGCGCCGAGCACCTTGGCGTTGAACGGGGTGGGCTCGCAGGACCGGCCCTCGCCGAGACCGCCGGGGGCCTCGGGGTAGTAGTCGGAGTAGCCCGGCACCCACTTCATCTTCAGCGGGGTGTGGTCGAGCACGAAGTCGAAGGCTTCCGCACCCCGGTCGATGTAGGTATCGATCCGGTCCTTGGGCACCACGTCGCCGATGATGCTGTGCAGGTAGGTGCGCGCTGCCTCGCGGTCGTCCGGTCGGCCGGAGGCGCGCAGCGCCTTGTTGCCGGGGATCCAGACACCGCCGCCGGAGCGGGCGGTGGACCCGCCGTAGTGCGCGGCCTTCTCGATGAGCACCACGCTGAGCCCGTGCTGGGCGGCGGTGAGGGCGGCGGTCATGCCCGCAGCGCCGCTGCCGACCACCACCACATCGTATTCCCGATCAATCATGTAGAACACGTTATAGAATGATGCGGCCATTGGTCTATGTTGTGTGGCAGAAGACTTACTCGGCTTCTCATCTACCGAGAAACTCGTTTCAGTTTCAGACCGGAGTGAACTACATGGGGTTCGATTGGGACCTGGTTGCCGACGTGGTCGTTGTCGGTTTCGGCGCGGCCGGTGCCGCTGCCGCGCTGGAAGCGGCGGCCGACGGCGCGCAGGTGCTCGCGTTGGAGCGGTTCGCCGGTGGCGGGGCGTCGGCGCTGTCCGGCGGCATCATCTACGCCGGCGGCGGGACGTCGGTGCAGCAGGAGGCCGGCGTCGCGGATACGCCCGAGGCGATGCTCGCGTATCTCGGGCGCGAGGTCGGCGACGCGGTGTCGCCCGCGACGCTGCGCCGCTTCGTGGACGGCAGCCCGGCGATGATCGAGTGGCTGAAGGGCCATGGCGTTCCGTTCGAGGCGTCGCTGTGCCCGTACAAGACCTCGTACCCGAACGACAGCTATTACCTGTACTACTCGGGCAGCGAGATCTCCGGTGCGTTCCGGGATATCCCGGCGGCGCAGCGTGGGCATCGGGTCAAGGGCAAGGGTACCTCCGGCAAGCAGCTGACGGGGCCGCTCACAGCCGCCGCTTCCAGGCTCGGCGTCCGAGTCGAAACGCTCACGCAGGCAACCGAACTCATCACCGATGAGGTGGGCACCGTGATCGGTGTCGAGTGTCGGACGCTGCGTGACGCACCGGGCCGGGTCCGTGATCGGTACACCCGCTTGGCCAAGGTCGCCGCCAAGCCCGGCATCTATTATCCGCCGCTGCGCGCCGCGCTGGAGAAGCGCCTCGTCCGGCTGGATCGTCAGTACGGCAAGACTATTCGCGTACTCGCCCGTCGTGGCGTGGTGCTCAGTGCCGGTGGCTTCATCGCCAACCGCGCGATGCTGCGCGAATACGCGCCGGACTATCGCGGCGGCCTCGCGCTCGGCACCACCGGTGACGACGGCAGCGGCATCCTGCTCGCGCAGCGGGCCGGTGCGGCCACCGATCGGATGGGCAATGTCTCCGCGTGGCGGTTCCTGTTGCCGCCCAGCGTATTTACCGGCGCAGTGCTGGTCGACGCGGCTGGCCGCCGCGTCATCGACGAGACCAGGTACGGCGCGGCCGTCGGGCACGCGCTCATCACCGAACACGGCGGCAAGGGCTGGCTGCTCGCCGACGACGATCTCATGCGCACCGCGATCGACCAGATCGGCAAGCAGGGCGCCTGGTTCCAGCGCGGCCAGTTCGAGGCGATGCGGCGCACCGCGATTCGCGGCGCCACCCTCGAAGCCGTCGCGGCGCGGGCCGGCATCGACGTGGCCGGGCTGCGGGCGACGGTGGACGCGCACAACGCCGCGATCGAGCACGGCACGCCGGACCCGGTCGGCAAGCCGGCCGAGTTCACCAGACTGCTGCATACCGGGCCGTTCTGGCTGCTGGATGTCGGCATCAGACCGAGCCTGGCCAACCCGTGCCCGATGCTCACCCTCGGCGGCGTGGTCGTGGACGAGGACACCGGCGCGGTGAAATCGACTGCCGGGACCGACATTCCGGGCCTTTTCGCCGCAGGCAGGACGGCCGTCGGTATCTGCTCGGAGTCCTACGTCAGCGGGCTCTCGCTGTCGGACTGCATCTTCTCCGGCCGCCGGGCCGGTCGGGCCGCGGCCGGCACCGTGCCGGTGCTGTCCGAACAGCTCGGGGCGCTCGATCAAGCAAGAGTGGAAGGAAACTAGCGTGCTGACCGATGCGGTACGAATCGAATTGGCCGACGAGCTCGAGCTCGCCGAACGGGATCGGGTGGCGATCGATCCGCTGGTGGCCCGGTACCCGGACATCGATGTGGTCGATGCCTACGAGATCCAGCTGATCAATATCCGGCGCAGGCTCGACAGCGGCGCCAGGGTGGTCGGGCACAAGGTCGGGCTGTCGTCCAAGGCCATGCAGCAGATGATGGGCGTGGACGAACCCGACTACGGGCATCTGCTCGCGGAAATGGAAGTCTACGAGGACGTTCCGGTCGAGGCGGGCCGCTATCTGTTTCCGCGCGTCGAGGTGGAAGTCGGCTTCGTGCTCGGCGCCGACCTGCCCGGCGCGGACTGCACCGAGGACGACGTGCTCGCCGCGACCGTCGCTTTCGCCCCCGCCATCGAGCTGATCGACTCGCGGATCAAGGACTGGAAGATCGGGCTGACCGACACCATCTCCGACAACGCGTCCTCCGCCGGCTTCGTGCTCGGCCCGGAGCGGGTGGCGCCCAAGGACATCGACATCAAGGCGATCGACGCGGTGCTCACCCGCAATGGTGAGGTGGTGGCCGAGGGGCGCAGCGACGCCGTGCTCGGCGATCCGGTGATCGCGGTGGCCTGGCTGGCCCGCAAGGTCGCGAGTTTCGGCGTGCGATTGAAGGCGGGCGACATCGTGCTGCCCGGCTCGTGCACCCGCGCCATCGACGCCCGTCCGGGCGACGCGTTCCATGCCGAGTTCGCCGGGCTCGGTTCTGTCCGTTTGCAATTCATTTAGGAGGCATGTGGTGTCCGAGAACGGGACCGTCACCGCCGCGATCGTCGGGTCCGGCAATATCAGTACCGATCTGCTCTACAAGCTGCTGCGCTCGGCGAGCATCGAGCCGCGGTGGATGATCGGGATCGACCCCGACAGCGAGGGTTTGAAGCGCGCCCGCGGGCTCGGGCTGGAGACCTCCGCCGAAGGGGTGGACTGGCTGCTGGCCCAATCCGAGCTGCCCGAACTGGTTTTCGAGGCGACCTCGGCGTACGTGCATCGCGCTGCCGCGCCGAAGTATGCCGAAGCGGGGATCCG
Source organism: Nocardia sp. XZ_19_369 (assembly GCF_015355715.1). Lineage (NCBI taxonomy): Bacteria > Bacillati > Actinomycetota > Actinomycetes > Mycobacteriales > Nocardiaceae > Nocardia > Nocardia sp. XZ_19_369. The sequence goes on from NZ_JACVED010000003.1 coordinate 50,747, forward strand.
CGCGGTCGACCTCACGCCCGCCGCCGTCGGCCCCGCCGTGGTGCCGCCGGTCAACCTCGACGCGAATCTCGATGCGCCGAACGTCAACATGATCACCTGCGGTGGGCAGGCCACCATCCCGATCGTCGCGGCGGTATCCCGCGTGGTGCCGGTCGCTTACGCGGAGATCGTCGCGTCGGTGTCCTCGGTCTCGGCCGGCCCCGGGACCCGGGCGAACATCGACGAGTTCACCAAGACCACCAGCCGTGGTGTCGAAACCATCGGTGGTGCGCAGCGCGGCAAGGCGATCATCATCCTGAACCCGGCCGAGCCGCCGATGATCATGCGCGACACCATCTTCTGCGCGATCCCCGAGGATGCGGACACCGCGGCCATCACCGACTCCATCCACCGGATGGTGGCCGACATCCAGCAGTACGTACCCGGCTATCGCCTGCTCAACGACCCGCAGTTCGATCCGCCGTCGGTGATCGCCGGTGGGATGGCGAAGGTTTCGGTGTTCGTCGAGGTCGAAGGGGCGGGTGACTTCCTGCCGCCGTACGCGGGCAACCTCGACATCATGACCGCTGCCGCAACGCAGGTCGGCGAGGTCATCGCCGGGCAAATTGTCTCGGCACGGGTGTAAGGGAGCGAAAACATGGCTTACTCAGCAGAACTCGACATCCGCGTCACCGACACCTCGTTGCGCGACGGATCCCATCACAAGCGCCACCAGTTCACCGCCACCGAGGTCCGCGACATCGTCGCCGCCCTGGACGGCGCGCAGGTGCCGGTCATCGAGGTCACCCACGGTGACGGCCTCGGCGGTTCGTCGTTCAACTACGGCTTCTCCAAAACCCCTGAGCAGGAACTGATCAAGATCGCCGCGGAGACGGCGACCCAGGCCAAGATCGCGGTGCTGATGCTGCCCGGGGTCGGCGTCAAGGAAGACATCAAGATCTCCCAGGACAACGGCGCCTCGATCTGCCGCATCGCCACCCACTGCACCGAGGCCGACGTCTCCATCCAGCACTTCGGCCTGGCCCGCGAGCTCGGGCTGGAAACCGTTGGCTTCCTGATGATGTCGCACTCGCAGCCGCCGGAGGTGCTGGCCAAGCAGGCTCGGATCATGGCGGACGCCGGCTGCCAGTGCGTCTACGTCGTCGACTCGGCCGGTGCACTCGTGCTCGACCAGGTCACCGATCGTGTCGCCGCCCTCGTCGCCGAGCTGGGCAATGATGCGCAGGTCGGGTTCCACGGTCACGAAAACCTGGATCTGGCGGTCGCCAACTCCATCTACGCGATCCGGGCGGGTGCCACTCAAATTGACGGCAGCGCAAGACGGTTCGGTGCGGGCGCGGGCAATACTCCGGTCGAGGCCCTGGTCGGGGTGTGCGACAAGCTCGACATCACGACGGGCATCGACTTCTACGCCATCGCCGATGCCGCCGAAGATGTGGTTCGTCCCGCGATGCCGCAGGAGTGCCTGCTCGACCGGTCTTCGCTGATGATGGGTTATGCCGGGGTCTACTCCAGCTTCCTCAAGCATGCCGAGCGTCAGGCCGAACGGTACGGCGTCTCCGCCGCCGAGATGCTGGTCCGCGCGGGTAAGCGCAAACTGGTCGGCGGGCAGGAAGATCAGCTCATCGACATCGCCCTGGAGTTGCAGCGGGAGCAGGCGGCCGTCTCCGTCTGAGTGGGCTGGGCCGCGAACGTCAGTGCCGTTCGCGGCCCGCTCCTATCGTCGGGTCGGGATCCCTTCGCTGCTGTCGAAGCTCGCCTCCTCGGGACTCACCAGTCCCAGTAGCGAAAGCGGCCGTGGGGTAATCGAATTGGTCAGATAGCCCAGGGTGATCGCCCAGCGGTTGACCGGGCGCGGCACGGCGATGGTGTGGTACGCCCGCGTGACGGCCTTGGCGGGGAAGCCGGACAGGTTGACGCCCAACGGATTCGCCACCGCGAAGTGCGGTCCGAGATCGACTACCAAACCCATGTCGCGGTGCTTGTACGGCGCGGCGCCGCCGATACCGAGACTTGCGGCCACATTCCGGGCCAGCGCCTTACCCTGCCGGGAGGCATGCTGGGCGGTCGGTGGGGTGATCTTGCCGGGTTTGGTGAGGTCTGGCACCGCCGCCGCGTCACCACCGGCGAAGACATCGGGGTGACCGGGCACGGACAGGTTCGCGTCGACCACCAAGCGTCCGCGTTCCATCGGCAAGCCGAGAGATTCCAACATGGGTGCGCCGGTCACACCGGTCACCCAGGCGACCGTGTGGGTCGGCACGACGGTCCCGTCGGTGAGTACCGCCTGCCGTTCCGTCAGTTCCTTCAGCGAGGTCTTCAACCGGATGTCGATGCCCCGTTCGCGAAGCACGCCCAGCACCTTGTCGCTGAGCCGGTCGCCGACCTCCGGCATCACCCGCTCGGCCATGTCGAGCAGGACGAAGCGAACCTCGGCCGGATCGAATCCGCGCCGGGCCGCATAGGCATCGGCCAACGCCCGCAACTGCGCGATCAGCTCGGTACCCGCATAGGAAGCGCCGACGACAACCACGGTCCTGCGCGCCTTGCGCACCTCCGGATCATCCTCGAAGTCGGCCAACTCCAGTTGCCGCAGCAACTGTTCGCGCAGATACAGCGCCTCGGCCACCGTTTTGAGTCCATGCGCATGCTCGGCGACGCCAGGCACATCGAACAGCCGCGTCACCGACCCCGGCGTCAGAACCAGCCGATCCCAAGATAATTCGCGATCGGCCTGATGCTCACTGCTCACCCTGACCGTCTTGTTGTCCAGATCGACGTCCTCGGCCTTACCTATCACCAACCGCACCCGCGGCAGCGCATCGGCCAGCGACACAGCGACGAACCGCGGATCGATCACCCCACCGGCCACATCCGGTAGCAACGGCGTGTACAGCATGTAGTCATTGGGCGTAACCAGCAGGACCTCCACCTCCTGCCCCGCCCGCCCCAACACCTTGCACAACCGCTTGGCACAGGTGAACCCGGCAAACCCACTACCGACAATCACCACCCGCTCCGGCCCAGCCCTCTTGTCCTCAGCCACAGCCACCTCCTACAAATCGCCCCTCCACCGCGATTCCCCCATCCGAAACCGTCATCAGGTCTCGCCCAAGGGGACGGCACAGGGGCTTGCCCGCAGTCGAGCAGTCATGCCTCGCTGCGAATCAGTAGCTGAAAGCGTTAGACAGCGATGATTTCGACCATGCTTTCCAGGCCACGGAAGTCCTCGCTGTTGCGGGTGTAGAGCGCCAGACTCCGCGAAGACGCGACGGCGGCGATGAGCAGATCCATCCGGCGCGGGCGAGGGTCACGCTTCGCGGCGAGGGTGAGTGCGACCAGCGTTCCGTATCGTGTCGCTGCGTCTTCATCGAATGGCAGCGGATCGAACTCCACGATGGCGGCGCCCAACCGCTCCGCCCGTGCCGCGCGGGTGACGGGATCTTTGGCCATCGCGACGCCTTGATGTAGTTCGGCCAACGTGATCGCAGTGATCTCAGGCAGCTTCGGCAGGCAATCCGGATCGAGAGTGTCCAAATCGATGTACGTGCAGGTATCCAGCACGCCCGAAGTCCTGCGATCGTCACTCATGGATGTGTCCCCCACACGTCGTCGTCCCCGATACGGTCTTCGGTCCCGAAGAATTCGTCTGCTTCCTGGCGCATCTGCGCGTAGTCCACCCGAGGCAATCGGCGATGCCGCTCGACGAGCTCCTCGGCGGTCAAACGTCGCCGTCGCTGGACCGGTCGCAGTTCTGCGACTTCGACACCGTTGCGGGTGACCCGAAACGTCTCGCCGGCTTCGACAGCATCCATGACCGCCGCAGAGTTGTTGCGGAATTCCCGCTGCGTGATCACCTTCATGGTGCAAGTGTAGCCACGTGTAGCGCGTTGAGCTACAGCCAGGTGTCGAGGGTGGTGGTGGTGAGGAAGTGGTCGAGGTCGGCGCGCCAGGGGGCGGGGGTGGTTTTGTCGGGTTCTATGGCGGTGTATTGGCCGCGGTAGAAGAGGAGGGGGCGGCCGGTGGTGGTGGATTCGGTGAGGGCTTGGACGCGGCCGATGACTATGTAGTGGTCGCCGCCGTCTACGACGCTGTCCACCGTGCATTCGATGGTGGCGAGGGCATCGTCGAGGACGGGGAGGGTGAGGGGGGAGGTGTGCCAGGGAGCGCCTGCGAATTTGTCGGGTTCGCGGGAACCGAAGCGGGCGCAGAGTTCTCGTTGTTCCTCGGCGAGGACGTTCACGCAGAAGCGGCCGGATTGTTCGATGGCCGCCCACGAGCGCGAGGTCTTGGTGGGGCAGAACAGGATCAGGGGTGGGTCGAGGGAGAGGGCGGCGAAGGACTGGCAGGCGAAACCGACCGGCGCCTCGGCATCATCGAAGGTGGTGATGACGGTGATGCCGGTACAGAACTGGCCGAGCACGTTACGAAAGGCCCGCGCATCGATCTCGGGGTGGGTCATCGCTTCGCTCGCTCCCTGCTCACCCACCCCGCCGGCTTCGCCGTCTGCCGTCCCCGGGGCATTCACTGCTGGCGCTGCCCGACGCTGAAGTCGTGACCCCACAGGCTCACGGCGGTCGACTCGCGGGCAATCCAATCATTGTCGTCGACTTCGAGCCCCTCGCAGCCGAATTCGACATCGAACCCGCCCGGCGTCTTCATGTAGAAGGAGAGCATCTTGTCGTTGACATGCCTGCCGAGCGTCGCCGACATCGGAACCTTCTTGCGCAGTGCGCGATCCAGGCACAGCCCGACATCGTCGGCCGCCTCCACCTCGAGCATCAGATGCACGATGCCGCTCGGGGTCGGCATGGGCAGGAACGCCAGCGAGTGATGCCGCGGGTTGCAGCCGAAGAAGCGCAGCCAGGCGGGTTCACCGTCGGCCGGGCGCCCGACCATCTGCGGCGGCAGCCGCATCGAGTCACGCAGCCGGAAGCCGAGCACGTCGCGGTAGAACTCCAGCGCGGCCTGGTCGTCCTCGGTGCTGAGCACGACGTGGCCGAGCCCCTGCTCCTCGGTGACGAAGCGATGCCCGTACGGGCTCACCACCCGCCGATGTTCCAGTGCCGCACCGTGAAACGCCTCCAGGGTGTTGCCGGAGGGGTCGTCGAAACGGATCAGCTCGTGCACCCGCCGATCGGCCAGTTCCGCGGCGGTGCCCTCCTTGTAGGGCACGCCGGCGGCTTCCAGTCGGCTCCGGATGTCCTGCAGCTCTTGGGCATTGGCGGTCTCCCAGCCCGAGATCTGCAACTGGTCCTTGTCGCCGGGCGAGATCACCAGCCGGGCCGGGAATTCGTCCATCCGCAGATACAGCGCGTCCGGGTTCCCGCCCTTGCCCTCGATCATGCCGAGCACCTTGAGCCCGTACTCGCGCCAGGCGGCCATGTCGGTCGCCTCGACGCGCAGATACGCCAGTGATCGAATCCCCATCACTTCTCCTTGGCGCCGGCAAGGAAATCGCTTGCCAGCCTGTTGAATTCGTGGAACTTCTCCAGCTGTGCCCAGTGCCCGCAGCCACCGAACACATGCAATTGTGCGCGCGGGATCAGCTTGGTCGCCACCAGTGCGCCGTCGAGCGGGTTGACCCGATCTTCCCGCCCCCAGATCAACAGCACCGGCTGACGCAGTTTATAGGCGTCGCGCCAGAGCATGCCTTTCTCGAAATCCGCACTGGCGAAGGACTTCCCCATCGCCCGCGCCGCGGCGAGCGACTCCGGCGTGCTGGCCGCGGCGAACCGCTCATCGATCAGCTCGTCGGTGATCAGCGACTGATCGAAGACCATGATCCGCAGGAACGCCTCCAGGTTTTCCCTGGTCGGCTGGTAGTTGAACTTGCCGAGCAGCTTCACGCCCTCGGTCGGGTCGGGCGCGAACAGGTTGGTGCTCAACCCGCCCGGACCCATCAGCACCAGCTTCCCGGCCCGATCCGGGTAGTCCAGCGCGAACCGCACGGCCGCGCCGCCGCCGAGCGAATTGCCGAGCAGGTGCACCCGCCCGCTGATCTCCAGGTGCTCGAGCAGGTCGTGCAGTGCCGAGGCACTGTGCACGAAGTACTGCGGGTGCTCGGTCGGCTTGTCCGACTGTCCGTAGCCGGGCTGGTCCACGGCGAGCACGTGAAAGTTCTGCGCCAGCACCGGGATATTGCGGCCGAAGTTCGACCAGGAGGACGCGCCGGGCCCGCCGCCGTGCAGCAGCACGATCGTCGGCCCGTTGCCGACCCCTGCCTCGTGGTAGTGCAGCCGCAGATCCGGGCGCACCTGCGCGTAGCGGGAGGTCGATTCGGCGGTGATCTCCACCGTAGAAGTCACAGCTCCACCTCGCTGACGCTCGGCTCCGCCGTGCCTTCCAGGGCGCTGTAGTTTCGGTTCATTCGCTGACGCTCACTCACAGCAGCTCCTACACCATCGCGTCGGTGACGGGCAGCCCGAACTCGTGCTGACCGTACATCTGGTATGCCCGTTCGGGATCGTTCGCCGCGTGCACCCGTCCGGCGTGGGCGTCGCGCCAGAAGCGTTGCAGCGGTGTCCCGTTCGCCAGTGCGGTGGCGCCGGAGCTCTCGAACAGCTTGTCGATGGCGGCGATCGAACGTCCGGTGGCGCGCACCTGATCGCGCCGGGCCCGCACCCGCAGGTCGAACGGGATCTCCTTGCCTGCGGCCAGCAATGCGTATTCCTCGGCGACATTGCCCGACAGCTGACGCCAGCCAGCGTCGATATCGCTGGACGCCTCGGCGATGCGCACCTTGGCGAACGGATCGTCCTTCGCCTTCTCGCCCGCGTAGGCCGCGCGTACCCGCTTGCCCTGATGTTCGACGTGCGCCGCGTACGCGCCGTAGGCCATGCCGACGATGGGTGTCGCGATGGTGGTGGGATGGATTGTGCCCCAGGGCATCTTGTAGACCGGATCGGTGTTCTGCTCGAGCCCGGGTGACTTCTGCTCACTCATCTTGCGGAAGCTCAGGAACCGGTGCGACGGCACGAAAACGTCTTTCACCGCAACGGTATTGGACCCGGTCCCGCGCAGGCCGACGACGTTCCAGACGTCGTCGATGCGGTAGTCGTCGCGCGGAATGAGGAAGCTGCCGAAGTCGACCGGCTTGCCGTCCTTGATCACCGGACCGCCGAGCACCGCCCAGGTGGCGTGGTCGCAACCCGAGGACCAGGCCCAGGATCCGTTGACGAGGTAGCCGCCCTCGACCACCGTGCCCGCGCCCATCGGCGCGTAGGACGAGGAGATCCGCACCTCGGTGTCCTCGCCCCAGACGTCTTCCTGTGCCTGCTGCGCGAACAACGCCAGGTGCCAATTGTGTACGCCGACAATGCCCGCCACCCAGCCGGTGGACCCGCAGGCACTGGCCAGCTTGCGCACGGTGTCGTAGAAAACGACCGGGTCACCCGCGTGGCCGCCCCACTGCTTGGGCTGTAGGAGCCGGAAGAATCCGGTCTCCTGCAGGGCCTTCATGGTTTCGTCGGGGATGCGCCGCAGGTCCTCGGCCTCCTGCGCGCGCTCGCGCAGCATCGGCAACAGCGCGTCGACCCGTTCGGTCACTTCTTGCGTCATCTCGGGACCTGCTCCTGCCTGGTCAATTGGATAACCGGTAGTCATTTGCCTCTGAGACTAGAACAGGTTCCTATTTCTGTCGAGAACGGGTGTCTATCTGTGGCCATAGACGGACATGTGCAGGAAGTGGCGTGAATCGCTGGCGTGGAACGCGACATTTTTGTAACGTGTTCTAGTACAGAAGGAGGAGGATTCGCGATGGCAGTTACCCCACAGGGGAGCGGTGCGAAGGTCCGGGAGCTAGATGTCGGCACCGTACCCACCCGCTATGCGAGGGGATGGCATTGCCTCGGTCTGGCCAAGTCGTTCCGCGACGGCAAGCCGCACGCGGTGAATGTGTTCGGCACCAAACTCGTGATCTGGGCCGATAGCAACGACGAGCTGCGCGTACTCGACGCCTACTGCAGGCACATGGGTGGCGATCTCAGTATGGGTGAGGTCAAGGGTGACGACATCGCCTGCCCGTTCCACGACTGGCGCTGGTCCGGCACGAGCGGTAAATGCACCGCGATTCCCTATGGCCGGCGGGTGCCGCCGCTGGCGCGGACCCGGAAGTGGACCACGCTCGAGCGCAACGGTCAGCTGTTCGTCTGGCACGACGTCGAGGGCAGTCAACCCCCGCCGGAGGTGACCATTCCGCACATCAAGGGGCCTTACACCGACGCGGACGGCAACCCGAGCGAGCAGCTCGACAACGGCTGGACCGACTGGACCTGGAACTCCATGCTGATCGAGGGCGCGAACTGCCGCGAGATCATCGACAACGTGGTCGACATGGCGCACTTCTTCTACATCCACTTCGCCTTCCCGACCTACTTCAAGAACGTCTTCGAGGGGCATATCGCCACTCAGTTCCTGGAGACCAAGGGCAGGCCGGACATCGGGATGGCGTCCAAGTACGGCGGCGACACCACGCTGAGCTCGGAGGCGTCCTACTTCGGGCCGTCCTACATGATCAATCCGCTGGTCAACATCTACAGCGGGTACGAGGTCAAGAGCGTCCTGATCAACTGCCACTACCCGGTGACCCAGGATTCCTTCGTGCTCCAGTGGGGCATCACGCTGGAGAAGCCGCAGGGCGTCGACGGCGAGATGGCGGACAAGCTGGCCGCCAAGATGACCGAGGGCATCAGCGTCGGCTTCCTGCAGGACGTCGAGATCTGGAAGCACAAGTCCAAGGTCGAGAATCCGCTGCTGTGCGAGGAAGACGGCCCGGTCTACCAGCTGCGTCGCTGGTACGACCAGTTCTACGTCGACCTGGCCGACGTCACCGAGAAGATGACCCAGCGCTTCGAGTTCGAGGTGGACACGACCAAGGCGAACGAGGTGTGGGAGGCGGAAGTCGCCGAGAACCTGCGGCGTAAGCGGGAGGCCGACGAGGCCGCCACCGACCAAGCGGAGGCCGGAGTCTGATGGTTACCTGGGCGAAAGCACCCGACTTTGCCGACCAGCCTGCGCGGCAGGCCGAAGTGCGCGCCCAGACCGTGGTCGACAAGGAACGGTATCTGGAGCAGGGCCTGACACCGCTGCGGTGTCAGGCCTGCCAGAGTCAGGTGCTGGTGCGCAAGAGCAGTTCGCACCAGACCTCGGTGCAGTGGACCGAGCCGCCGCAGACGCACTGCCCGGTTTTCGCGGAGCTCAGCAAGAAGGGGCATGGTCCGGGTCGGCCCGACTCGTGCCCTCAGCTGGAGAAGACCATCAAGTGGGCTGTGGACGAGGGTGTCGTCCCAGTTCCCGACTAGTCGCAGATTTCGTGCGGGTCACGCCGCGTCCGGCGGCACCGACGTGTGCTCGGCGTCGCCGAACTCGTCCGGCCTTCAGTCCATCTGGAAGTCGGCGAAGTCGAACCCGGGGGAAACGAAGCAGCTCACCAGCACGTATTCGTCGCCGGCCGGTCGGGCGGCTTGGCTGACCCCACCCGGCACCACCGCCTGTAGCACCTGACCGTGCTCGACATCGGGCCCGAGCACGACCTCCTCACCGCCGATATTCAGCACCAGCGGTCCGCCGCGATGCCAGAGCCACAGCTCGTCCGAGCGGACCGTGTGCGGCGCCGACTGCTCACCCGGCATCAGCAGGAAGTGGATCGCGGTGGCGCTGGCGCGTGCGCCCTCGTAGCCCTTCGGCTCGAATTCCACGGCGCTGCGCCAAGTTTCGCGGAACCAGCCACCCTCCGGGTGCGGTGCCAGATCGAGGGCTTCGGCGAGTGCGGGTCGGTTGTCGGTCATCGTTCGACTATGCCTGATCTTCGGCCGGTGGCGCCGGACGGCGCCCTTGCAGCGCCTTTCCGAACAGCGGGCTCAGCGCTCCTCGATGCGCCAGGTGATGCCGAAAGGCGCGAGGGTGTCGAGGAATTCGGCGGCATCGAAGGCCTCGGCCACCGCGAGCGCTCCCGGCTTCGCGGTGCCGTCGGCCAGCCGTACGGCGACCTCCACCGCCATCAGCGCCGAATCACGATACGAGTGCACACCACTCACGACACCGCGGACCGTGCGACCGTCCGTGCCGAACGCGTCGACCACCAGGTCGTAGCGCAGATTCGCGCTCGGTGCATCGGGCAGCGTGTCGATGACCTCCTCGGTGAACCCGCTCAGCGTGTCCAGGATCGAGGTGGCGAGCACGCCCTCGACGTAGGAGACGTCCGAATGGCGCGGGATCGTAAGTACCGGCGGCTGCGGGAATTTCGCGACGGCGGTCGGCGCCGCGTCGCCAGGGAAGGTCATCTCGCCGTGCCGAGCCGTTGCGCCGGTGCGCAATTCGCCGTCCGCGTAGTTCCAGCCGCCGCTGCGGAACCAGTCGAGGCTGGCGAACACCGTCTTCGCGCTGCCCTTGGAGCCGTTGCCGCGGCCCTTGCTCAGATGGCTGAGCACCACCTCGGCCGGGCCGGCCACTCGGCGGGTGGTCAGGTAGCCGAGCAGGTCGCCGGGCAGATTGCTGTCGGTGATGCCGGAGACCAGAGTCACCCCGGCTGCTTCGGCCCGCGGCCCGAACTCGTCGAACACCTGCTTCAGGAACAGCTGCTCGCCGGACATATCGGTGTAGTGCGCCCCGGCGTCGATCGCCGCCGCCAGCACCGCGGGTCCGTGGGTCACGTAGGCGGGCAGGCTGCTGATCACCACGTCGGCCCCGGTGAACGCGGTCACCAGCGCATCGTGGTCGGTGAGATCGGCGACCCGGATCTGCGCGTCCGGCAGGTCGGCGGCCGCCGCGGCGGCCTGGATCCGAGCCGCGTTGCGGCCCACCAGGATCGGGGTGAAGCCGCGCCTGCGCAGCTCGGTGAGGACGTAGCCGCCGGTGATGCCGGTGGCGCCGTAAACGGCGATGGTCTTGGTGCTGCTCGTCGATGTCATGACACAAACTTATGGTCCAGCGGTGAGTAAACCAATGGTCGTATTGCTCGCTGATATATCTCAAACGCTCACCACGGAAGCGCTATGGTGTTCAGGTGGACATACTCAGCGAAACCATCGCGGCCATCCGCACCGGCAGCCCGACCTCCGGGCTGTTCATCCGGCACGCCCCGTGGGGCCGCCGCTACCCCGTGGTGCCGGGTGCCGGTTTCCATGTGGTGCTGCAAGGTTCCTGCTGGCTGGTACCACCGACCGGCGCACCGCTGGCCCTCGGTGTCGGTGACGTCGTGTTCATGCCCCGCGGTGCCGACCACGACCTGGTGGACAGCCTCGACAGCCCGGTCACCGAGCTGGCGCAGGTAGGCGAGCCGAGGGAGCTCACCGGTCCCGGCGTGCGCGCGGCATTGCTCTGCGGCGCATACGAACTCGGCAAGAAACGCAGCCACCCGCTGCTCGACGAACTGCCCGAGTTCATCCATCTGCCCGCCCGCCCCGGCCGGCATCCGGCCCTGCGCGGCGCCGTCGACCTGCTCGCCGCCGAGATCGCCGAACCCCGCCCCGGCAGCGACGCCGCCGTTCCGGCACTACTCGAAACGCTGCTGCTCTTCATCCTGCGCGCCTGGCTGGACGAGCAGTCCAACGCTCAATCCACCGGCTGGGCAGGCGCTTTCGCCGACCCGGCGGTAGCGGCAGCCCTGCGTGCCGTGCACGAGGAGCCCGCCCGGTCCTGGACCGTCCCTGATCTCAGCGGCGTCGCCGGCGTCTCCCGCGCCACGCTGGCGCGACGCTTCACCGCCATCGTCGGCGAACCACCCCTCGCATACGTCACCCGCTGGCGCATGCTCACCGCCGCCCGCCTGCTCCGCGACACCGACGCCCCCCTGGGCACGGTGGCCCGAAAGGTCGGCTACACCTCCGAATTCGCCTTCGCCAAGGCCTTCAAGCGCGAATACGGCCTCGCCCCAGGCCAATACCGCCGCGCCGAAGACCAGCCCCCGCTCGTCGCAGTCTGATGCCCCGCACCTCCTGATTTCCCGCACACGGAATCGCCGTCGTGTACACGATGGTGTGTACATTCGGGACGTGAGCGAGATCAGTACCCGGGAACTACGCACCAACCTGGCGAAATACCTCGACGCTACCGAGGCCGGTGAGCAGGTGATCATTCTTCGTGATGGCACCCCTGCCACCGCGCTGGTTCCCCTGTCGGTAGTGGAAGCGGCCAACGACGCCGAAGACGAAATGCTGGCGCGGGAGACCGCCGCACGCCTCGCTGCCGGCGAGAAGACCTCCAGCATGGCCGAAGTGCTCGCCGACATTTTTCCACAGGCGCACAGTTGAAGTGACTGTGGGCCTTTGTGTCTGTGCGGGCAAAGCCGGCGGACGGCCTGACCGGCTACCGCTGACCGACTCAGCTGAACGGCGAGTGCGGGCGTTCCTGGAGTTCCCCGTCGACATACGTGTCGACCTTCTCGTTGTAGAAGCAGACCAGGCCCGCGACCTTCTGGCTCTCGGGTAGCGGCGTGCGGTATCCCCACACGTAGTCCTGGTATTCCTTGTCTCCGACGCGGACGGTCCAGTAGTCGGCGGTGCCCTTGTAGGGGCAGCTGGTGTGCGTGTCCGACGGGTGCAGTAGATCCATTCGGACATCGGTCATCGGCAGGTAATACCTTGCGGGAAGGCCGGTTTCGAAGAGGATTCGCGGGGAGTGCGAGTCGGCGACGGTGACGCCGTCGATCTCCACGCGCACGTGCCGGGAGCTGGCGAGGATGTCGACGCGGGAGTAGGGGTCGCGGGGGTGGACGTAGACCGGCTCGTCTTCCTCGAACCAGTCGTCCATCTTGTTCCACTCGAGCCGCACCAGCTCGTTCAGTTCGGGCAGCGGTGAATCGTGGTAGCGCAGGGCGGCCGCAGTGGCGGTGGTGCCGTCCACGACCACGTCGTATTCGGTCGCGTCGCCGCGGCTGGGGGAGTGGTGGGACTTACCGGTCGGCTCGAGCTTTACGTGCAGATCCGCGACCGGGATGTAGTAGGTCGGATAGTGCGGGCCCTCCCACACCAGGACCGGCCGGGCAGTGTCGGCCACCAGGTGGCCGCCGAGAAATACCCGCACTCGCTTCTGGCTGGTTTCGATCTTGACCCGGCCTCGCTGCGCATCGCCCATAGCATCCGACGGTACTCCCGCTGCGGGCCTGAGCAAGCGTGTGAGCGAGCACGATCGGCGAACGCGACAGCTGCCTGAACCCGGTGCCCGGGTCCAGGCAGCTGGGCGGTGAACTCAGTCGCCGACGGTGATCGCCTGCGCCTCGGCGACGCTGTGCGGCGCCGGATCGTGGTCGTCGATGTGCGCTAGCGCCGCGCGCCCGGCCAGCAGGACGAGCACCGCGCCCGCGGTGCAGGCGGCGCCGACCCAGAACGGCAGCGCGATGCTGTGCTCGCCGAGCTTGCCCGCGAGATACGGCGCGGCCGCGCCACCGGCGAAGCGGACGAAGCTGTAGGCCGCCGAGGCGGTCGAACGCTCGACCGGCGCGGAGATCATCACGGCCTCGGTGATCAGGGTGTTGTTCACCCCGAGGAACAATCCGGCCAGCACGGTTCCGATGATCAGCACCGGCTTGTGCTCGGCGAACGCCGCCATCACCGCGAGGTCCGCGGCGAACAGGGCCAGCGCGAGCCCCATCATCGGCAGCGAACCGAACCGCCGCTGCAACCGCGGCGCCAGGAACACCGACGCCAGCGCGAGCAACACGCCCCAGCCGCAGAAGATGAAGCCGATCGCATAGGTGCCCATGTCCAGCGGGAACGGCGTGTAGGCCAGCAGGGTGAAGAAGCCGAAGTTGTAGAGCAGCGCGGTGAGGCTGACGGTCAGCAGGCCGCGATGCCGAAGCGCGAGGAAGGGAGCGGCGATCGAGGTGTGATGCGTCGGCTTAGGACCTTCGGGCAGCAGCACGACGATGCTGACCAACGCGACGGCCATCAATACCGACACACCGAAAAACGGTCCACGCCAGCTGATTCCGCCGAGCACGCCGCCGAGCAGCGGACCGGTCGCGATGCCGATGCCGAGCGCGGCCTCGTAGAGGATGATCGCGCGGGCGACGCCGCCGCTGGCCGCGCCGACGATGGTGGCCAGCGCGGTGGCGATGAACAGGGCGTTGCCCAGACCCCAGCCTGCTCGGAAGCCGACGATCTGAGTGACGGTGTCCGACAAGCCCGCCAGCGCCGCGAACGCGATGATGATGGCCAGACCGGCCACCAGGGTCTTCTTCGCACCGAATCGGCTGGACACCACGCCCGTGATCAGCATGGCCACGCCGGTGACCAGCATGTAGCTGGTGAACAGCAGCGAGACCTGCGACGGCGAGGCGTGCAGTTGCTCGCCGATCGGTTTCAGAATGGGGTCTACCAGCCCGATCCCCATGAACGCGATCACGCTCGCGAAGGCAACGGCCCACACGGCTTTCGGTTGGCCGGTGGCCGCACTGGTGTCCGCGCCGTCGGCGCGGGCGGGAGCCAATGTGCTCATCAATGTTCCCTCTATGTCGGATTGTGCTGTGACGTAGCCTTTTTCAGGGCCTCCAGCAGTTCGTTCAGATCGGTGTCCATGCGGGCCAGGCGTTCGGTGTCGAAACCGGCCAACCGCGTGGTGAGCGCGGCGGCGAACGCCTGTCGCGCCTGGGTGAGCCGGTTGCGTCCGGCCGGGGTGAGTTCGACGACGACGGCCCGCGAATCCGCCGCGTCCTTGCGCCGGGTCGCGAAGCCATCCGCGACCAGCCTGCCGATCAGCGTCGTTGCCGCCGGCTGCGAACAGCGGTCGATCCTGGCGAATTCACTGACCCGCACGGCGCCGTGTTCGTCGAGCACCGCCAGTGCCCGCAACACCGCCCGCGGCAGGTCGTCGCCGCTGATCACCCCGGCCAGCCGAGTGAGCCTGCCCGCGGTAACGAGTAGATCGACGACGATGTCATCCGCTGTGTTCACCTGAGCCTGCTGCACCAGAATATTATTACATAAGCTAACTATATATGTCTCGTGAAGTCGATCACGGACAGAGAACAGCCCCGGTACGCAGTCCGTACCGGGGCTGTGACCTGGGTGTTCAGGTAAGAGTGACCGGGCGGCGGGGTGTGCCGAAGAGCTGGGCGGTCCCGTGGGCGCGCTTGAAGAACAGCTGCGCATCGTGTTCCCAGGTGATGGCGATGCCGCCGTGGAGCTGCACGGTTTCGGCGACGATCGTGCTCAGCGCGTCCGAGCAGTGCAGGCGGGCGACCCAGACGTCTTCGGCGGCGGTGGCGGCATTCTCCGAGACGGCCAGGGTGGCTGCCGCCGAGGCGGACTCGGCCGATTCCAGCAGCACGTACATGTCGGCCATGCGGTGCTTGAGGGCCTGGAAGCTGCCGATCGGGCGACCGAACTGGACCCTGGACTTGGTGTATTCCACCGTCATCTCCAGGCAGCGGGCGGCCGCACCGACCTGTTCGGCGGCCACTGCGGCCCAAGCGATTTCGCGCAGCCGGGTGATGGCGGGCGCGGGATCCCCGGTACCGAGGCGGTGGGCTTCGGCTGCGGTGAAGGTGATTTCGGACAGCTTGCGGGTCGGATCCATGGTCGGCACGACGCGCCGTGCGACCCCGGCCGCAGTGGCAGCGACCTCGAAGAAACCGGTCGAGGCGAGCACGATCAAGGTGTCGGCGGTATGGCCGTCGAGCACGTAGCTAGCGGTGCCGGTGAGGGTTCCGCCGGACTCCTGTACTCCTGTTTCGTCCCAACCGCTTTCGCCTGCGCAGCACACCGCGAGCGTGCGGGTACCCTCCGCGACCTCGGGCAGCAGCCGGTCGCACGCCGCCGCGTCGCCGGACAACAGCACGGCCTGGACGCCGAGAACGGCGGAGCCGAGCATCGGCACCCCGGCCAGGACGCGGCCGAGTTCGCCTACCACCACCAGGGATTCGACCAGGCTCGCCCCGACACCGCCGTGTTGCTCGGGGATGGCCAGCGCCGCGACCCCGATCTGCTCGCACAGCAGCCGCCACAGCGCCGGGTCGTAACCGAGGTCGGTGTCCATCGCCGCGCGCACCGCGGCGGACCCGGCGTGCTTGGTGAGCAACGCCCGCACCGAGGCGGTGAACTCCTGCAGTTCGGTGTTCGTCATGCGGTCCCTCGCTGCGGCACGGCCGCCTCGCGCAGCGCGCGGGCGATCCGTGCACGGTGCAGATCTGTTGTGCCCCAGGCGGAACGGAGTGCGGTGACCTTGGTCAACCACAACGACAGGTCGTACTCGGCGGTGTAGCCGATCGCGCCGTGTACCTGCAACGCCGCTCTGGCGGCCTGGTGCGCCGCGTCGCCACAGGCGAGCACGGCGGCCGAGACGTCGCGGCCGCGGGTCGCCTCGCCCATGGTGAGCGCGGCGCGGTGCAGCAGCGGTTCGGCAAGATCCAGTCCGATCAGCACATCGGCGAGCTTCTGCTTGACGGCCTGGAACTCACCGATCGGCTTGCCGAACTGCTTGCGCTGCTTGGCATATCCGGTGGCGGCGTCCAGCAGCGCGCGGCCCGCACCGAGCAACTGTGCCGCGCAGGCCAGCGCACCGGTGTCGAACGCGACGGCGACGGCGTCCGGTACCTCGTCGCCCTCGGCGACCAATTCGTCGGCCGCGACGCTGAACAGGCGGCGCGCCGGATCGATCGACCGCACCAGCCCCGTCCGATGCGCGGTGTGCACCTGAGCACCGTCGGCGATCAGCACCACCTCGGCGCTGTCGGCGTCCAGCGCCACCCTGCCCTGCTCCGGCGATGCGAAAGCGATGGTGCCCAGCGCGGTGCCTTTGGCGAAGCCGGGCAGCCAGCGTTGCGCCGGGCTCTTGTCCGGAAGTGCTTGCAGCAGTGCCGGTATCGCGGCGGCGGTCTCCACCAGCGGACCCGGCGCGGCGGCGCGGCCGAGTTCGACGAACGCCACCACCAGATCGATCGGCTCCGCGCCGACACCGCCGAGCTCGTCGTCGATGGCCAGCCCGAGCACACCCGCGCCGGCCAGCTGACCGATCAGCGCGCGGCCGGGGCGCGGATCGCCGGACGCCCAGTTACGGACCGCGGCGGGCGTGCGGCCCGCGTCGAGCAGCTTGCGCACGCTGGTGCCGAAGTCCAGTTGTTCGGGGCTGAGCGCGAACCTCATCGGCTGCTCCCTCTCGGTAGTCCGAGCAGCCGCTCGGCGATGATGTTGCGCTGAATCTCGTTGGTGCCCGCGTAGATCGGGCCGGACAGCGCGAACAGATAGCCGTCGGTCCACGGCCCGGATCGCTCGGCGGTCGCGCCGAGCACCTCCAGCGCGGTCTCGTGCATCGCGATATCGAGCTCCGACCAGAACACCTTGGTGATCGATGATTCCGCGCCGAGCTTGCCGCCCTCGTTGAGCCGGGTGACCGTGCCGAAGGTGTGCAGCCGGTAGGCCTCGCTGCCGATCCAGGCGTCCACCACGGCGTCGCGCTGTGCGGTGTTGGCCGGGTCGCCGGTGTCGAGCCACAGGTCGATCAACCGCTGGGCCGTCGCGCTGAACCGGCCGGGGCTGCGCAGCGACAGGCCGCGCTCGTTGCTCGACGTGCTCATGGCCACCCGCCAGCCCTCGCCGGGCTCGCCGATCACATCGCGGTCGGGCACGAACACCTCGTCGAGGAAGATCTCGGCGAAGCCGGGCTCACCGTCCAGCTGCGGAATCGGGCGCACCGAAACACCATCCGCGGACAGCGGGAACATGACGTAGGTCAGTCCCTTGTGCCGCTCGGCCGCCGGGTCGCTGCGGAACAGGCCGAAGGCCCAGTCCGCGTAGGCAGCTCGGGAACTCCAGGTCTTCTGGCCACTCAGCAGCCAGCCGCCGGTGGTGCGGCGGGCGGTGGAACGGATGCCCGCGAGGTCACTGCCTGCTTCCGGCTCCGACCAGGCCTGGGCCCAGATGTCGTCGGCGCGTGCCATTCTCGGCATGATCCGGTCGAGTTGCTCGGGGGTTCCGTGCTCGAACAGCGTTGGGGCCAAAAGAAAGATGCCGTTCTGGCTCACCCGACCCGGCGCGCCCGCGGCGTAATACTCCTGCTCGAACAGCACCCATTGCAGCAGGGAGGCATCGCGGCCGCCGTAGGCCTCGGGCCAGGCGACCACCGAGAGGCGAGCGTCGGCGAGGGTGTGCTCCCAGGCCCGGTGCGCCTCGAATCCGGCCTGCGTGTCCATCGAAGGCAGCGGTTGGGCGGGCTTGTTGGCGGCGAGGAACTCCCGGACTTCGGTCTGGAATTCCTGGGTCGCCTGGTCGATATCGAGATCCACTACGTCGCCCCGTTCTCGGTCGAGGTCGCCTGCGCCTTCATCGTTTTGGCGTTCATGCCGCCCAGCGAGTCGGCGCCGACCTCCGCGTTGTGCGCGTGCGCGAAGTGGTGCAGCCCGAACACCGAGTCCATCCCGGTGCGCATACCCATCAGATCCTCCGCCTGGTTCACCGCCTTCTTGGTCAGCGCGAGACCGAATTGCGGCATGGCGGCGATCTTTTCGGCCAGCGCGAGCGTCTCGTCCGCGAGCTCGGCACGCGGCACGACCCGGTTGACCATGCCCCATTCCTTGGCCTGCGCCGCACCGAACCGATCACCGGTGAACAGGAACTCCTTCGCCGCGCGCGGGCCCATCACCCACGGGTGCGCGAAGTACTCGACGCCCGGAATGCCCATCCGGACAACGGGATCGGAGAAGAACGCGTCGTCCGACGCGATGATCAGATCGCACACCCAGGCCAGCATGAGCCCGCCGGCGATGCAGGCGCCCTGCACCATGGCGATGGTCGGCTTGGGGATCTCCCGCCAGCGCCTGCACATGCCGAGATACACCTCGAGCTCACGCGCGAAGCGCTGATCGCCGCCGACCTTGTCGACGTGGTCCCACCACAGCGCCGCCTTGTTCGGATAGCGGATGTGGTGATCGCGTCCCGGGGTGCCGATGTCGTGCCCGG
This sequence comes from Nocardia sp. XZ_19_369, assembly GCF_015355715.1. Taxonomy (NCBI): domain Bacteria; kingdom Bacillati; phylum Actinomycetota; class Actinomycetes; order Mycobacteriales; family Nocardiaceae; genus Nocardia; species Nocardia sp. XZ_19_369. The sequence goes on from NZ_JACVED010000003.1 coordinate 69,640, forward strand.
CGCTGAAGTGTTTGCCGTTGCCCGCCAACACGATCACGCCGACCTCGGGATCTTCCACGGCCCGCTCGAACGCCGCGTCGAGGGCGTAGGTCATCACCGAGTTCTGCGCGTTGCGGTAGTCCGGCCGGTTCAGCGTGACGATCGCCGTGCGGCCACGCACTTCGTACGTGACGACGTCACCCTCGTCCGGGATCGGTTCCGACATTACGAAATCTCCTCACGTAGTTGACGCTTGAGCACTTTCCCGGCGGCGCTGTAGGGCAGCTGGTCGCGGAATTCGATGAACCGCGGCACCTTGAAGTTGGCCAGCACGGTGGTGGCGTGGGCGAGCACCTGGTCCTCGGTGAGCGTCGCGCCCGGCTTGCGGACCACGAAAGCCTTGCCCACCTCACCCATTCGGGTATCCGGCACGCCGATCACGGCGGACTCGGCGATGCCGTCCAACCGCGCGAGCGCCTGCTCGATCTCGGCCGGGTACACGTTGAACCCGCCGGAGATGTACATGTCCTTGAGCCGGTCGGTGATCTTCAGGTATCCGCGTTCGTCCAGCGTGCCGACGTCGCCGGTGTGCAGCCAGCCGTCGGCATCGATGGTTTCCGCGGTGGCTTCCGGATCGTCGAGGTAGCCGAGCATCACGTTCGGCCCGCGCAGCAGCACCTCGCCGTTGGGCGCGAGGCGCAGTTCGAAGTCGGCGATCGGGCGGCCGCAGGTGCGCGCGATGGTCGCCGCGTCGTCGTCCGCGCGGCACATGGTGCCGAATCCCGCCGCCTCGGACAGTCCGTAAGCCGTGATGACGACGTCGAAGTCGAGCTCCGCGCGCATCCGCTCGATCAGCACCACCGGGACGGTCGCCGCCCCGGTGACGGCCACCCGCAGCGTGCCGAGGTCGAACTTGTCGCGGTCGGGGTAGTCGAGAATCGTCTGGTAGATGGTCGGCGGCCCGGGCAGCACCGTCACCTTCTCCTCGCTCACCAGTCGCATGGTGGCGGGCACGTCGAACACCGCCTGCGGGATAATCGCGGCCCCGGTGACCAGGCAGGCGAGGATGCCCGCCTTGTAACCGAAGTTGTGGAAGAACGGGCTGACCACCAGATACCGGTCGTCGCGGCGCAATGTCGCGCACTCCGCCCAGGCCCGCACCACCGAGAGCGCCTGCCGATGGGCGACCACGGTGCCCTTGCTGCGGCCGGTGGTGCCGGAGGTGAACAAGATGTCGGCGGTGTCCTCGGGGCTCACCGCCGACGCCCGCTCTTCCGCCTCGGCGGGCGTGGCCTTCTCGGCGACTCCGGCGAGCTCGGACCAGTCGAACGCGGTCTCGTCGCTGGTCCGGGTGCCCGGTTCGACGGGGATGACGATGACGGTCTCGATATCGAGTTCCGGTGCGCTCACGCGCAATTCGGCGAGCCGGTCGCGGCCGAGGAAGGTGCCCGCGATGAACAACGCCCTGGCGTCGACCCGGCGCAGCACGTCGGCGGCCTCGTCGGCGACGTAGCGGGTGTTCAACGGCACCAGCGACGCGCCGACATAGTGGGCGGCCAGCGCCGCGACGACCCAGTGGTGGGTGTTGGGCGCCCACATGGCCACCCGGTCACCGGACTGCACGCCGCGCGCGATGAGCGCCCGCGCCACCTCCTGGACCGCCGCGAGCAGCTGCGTCCAGTCCAGCCGGACCGCGCCGTCGGCGAGGGCGGGGGCGGTGCCGAACGTGGCCGCGGCATGCCGCAGCGCCAGCGGAGTCGTCAGAGCAGGGGTTGTCACGGTGGTCCTTACGTCCGTGTCGGGCACTTATGCGAGCGCCCTACAAAGCAAGTGCTTGGTAGGTTATCCTACCGGCGTGGGTGCGATCCAGACCTCAGAATCCGACACCGCCGCGTCCGGCGGGCGGTTTTCCGCGACGCAGGACGCGCGATTCGCCGCCGAGGTGCGCGAGTGGCTGGCGGAGAACCTGAACGGCGAATTCCGCGAGTTGCGCGGGCTCGGCGGACCGGGCCGGGAACACGAGGCCTTCGACGAGCGCCTGGCCTGGGACCGGCACCTGGCCGCCGCGGGCTGGACCTGTCTGGGCTGGCCGAAGGAGTACGGCGGCCGCGAGGCGACCGTGCGCCAACAGGTGATCTTCCACGAGGAGTACGCGAAAGCGAACGCGCCCGCCCGGGTTTCGCACGTCGGCGAGGAACTGCTCGGACCGACCGTGCTCGCCTTCGGCACCCAGGCGCAGAAGGACCGCTTCCTGCCCGGCATCCGCACCGTCGGCGAGCTGTGGTGCCAGGGCTATTCGGAGCCGGGCGCGGGCTCGGACCTGGCCGCGATCACCACTTCGGCGCGGCTGGACGGCGACGAATGGTCGATCAACGGCCAGAAAATCTGGACCTCGCTGGCCCACGTCGCCGACTGGTGCTTCGTGATCGCCCGCACCGAGCGCGGCTCGGTCCGCCACAAGGGCCTGTCCTACCTGCTGGTTCCGATGCGCCAGCCCGGCATCGACGTGCGCCCGATCATCCAACTCACCGGCACCTCGGAGTTCAACGAGGTCTTCTTCGACGACGCGCGCACCGCCGCGGACCTGGTGGTCGGCGCGCCGGGCGAGGGCTGGCGCATCGCCATGGGCACCCTGACCTTCGAGCGCGGCATCTCCACCCTCGGCCAGCAGATCAGGTTCGCCAGGGAGCTGGCCGACGTCGAGGCGCTGGCCCGCCGCACCGGGGCCGCCGACGATCCGCTCATCGCCGATCGGATCGACCGGGCCTGGGTCGGCCTGCGGGTGCTGCGCGCGCACGCCATCCGCACGATGGAGGGCGCGGGCGTGGACGACGGAGGACAGGCCTCGGTCGCGAAACTGTTGTGGGCCAACTGGCATCGCGGCCTCGGCGAGCTCGCCATGGCCGTGCTCGGCCCGGCCGGCCTGGTGGCCGAGGAGAACGACTTGAACGAATGGCAGCGGCTGTATCTGTTCACCCGCGCCGACACCATCTACGGAGGTTCGAACGAAGTGCAGCGCAACATCATTGCCGAGCGCGTGCTCGGTCTGCCGCGAGAGGCGCGTCCATGAGGTCTGTGACCAAGGCGAGCGCCGGCGAGGCGCAGTCATGAGCGGGCTATCGGTAGCGCCGGCTCCCATCCCCGGGCACGGTCTGTTGACCGGCCGTGCCGCCGTCATCACCGCCGCGGCGGGCACCGGCATCGGCTCGGCCACCGCGCGCAGGCTGCTCGCCGAGGGCGCGGATGTGGTCGTCTCCGATTGGCACGAGCGGCGTTTGGCCGAGACGGCCACCGAACTCGCGGCCGAGTTCCCGGACCGCAGAGTCGCCTCGATCGCCTGCGACGTGCAGAGCACCGAGCAGGTCAACGCGCTGGTTCAGGGTGCGGCCGCGGCGATCGGCCGGATCGACATCATGGTCAACAACGCCGGACTCGGCGGCGAGACCCCGGTGGTCGACATGACCGACGAGCAGTGGGATCGCGTCCTCGACATCACCCTCAACGGCACCTTCCGCTGCACCCGCGCGGCGCTGGGCTACTTCCGTGCCGCGGGCCACGGCGGCGTGATCGTCAACAACGCCAGCGTGCTCGGCTGGCGCGCGCAACACGGTCAGGCCCATTACGCCGCGGCCAAAGCCGGTGTGATGGCGCTGACTCGGTGCAGTGCCGTCGAGGCCGCCGAACTGGGGGTGCGGATCAACGCGGTCGCGCCGAGCATCGCCAGGCACGCTTTTCTGGACAAAGTCAGTTCGACCGAACTGCTCGACCGGCTCTCCGAGCGGGAAGCTTTCGGCCGGGCCGCCGAGCCCTGGGAGGTCGCCGCCACCATCGCCATGCTGGCCAGTGACTACACCTCGTATCTGACCGGTGAGGTCGTTTCGGTCAGCAGTCAGCGCGCCTGAGCGGCAGGCAATATTTTCGTGCATCGGGACAACGGCACCCCGGGAATTCGGCGATCCGCCGTAGTTTCCCAACATCTTTCGCTATCGAGCTATCCAATCGCTGTCCGGTAACCGGTGGTTCGGCGCGGCGAGCCGCACGGACCGGACGGGCGGGTGAGCCGGGTGATCCGTATGTGCACGGACGCGCCAGAGTGCGTTCGCCTTCCAGCGCTCCGCGTACATCGAGCAAATGGGCGGCTGATCAGGTAGAAAAGCCCAAGCCAGATGCGGCCGGGGTGTGCCATGCTGGATTACATCGGATCCCGCACTCTCCAAAGGGGCGATGGCTATGGGCCTGGATAGCCCAGCTGCCCGCGAACAACTGGAACTCGAATTGGTGCGCGAGGTGGTGCTAGCCAGGCGCAGACTGGACAGCATGGTACTCGCCGCGCTAACTCTCGGCGCCGAGCTGATCGAGCACACTTCCGAGTACGCGACCGCCATGCGCGCCGCCCAGATTCTCGAGCAGTACGCCGTCGACGAGCGGGCGGTCACCCGCGACCCGCGGGGCGCGCTACGCGCCGATATGGCCCGAGATCGCGAGCGGGCCAAGCAGATCGGGCTCGGCACCGATCACGCGGAGACCGAGCAGGACCGGCGCAGACATCGGCAGTCCGCCCTGCTGTGCGAGGTGCGCGCGGACCTGCTCGACGTGGTGGCGAAGTGCCGGAAGTTCCGGTTCGACCGGGTCGCCTTCGACGAGGAGATCGCGCAGGGTCTCTGCAACGCCACCGACAAGCTGGTGATCGGCGCCGATATGGATACCTATCAGGCCTGGCAGCGCGGCATGGTGCTCAAGCTGATCGAAGAGCCGATGGCCTACGGCCCGCCGCGGGTGATGGCGACGGTGGACGCCGGGCCGGGGCGCGGGCAGCTCACGGTTGAATGGGACAGTTGCGAACGCAGGCTTGCGCTGGTGGCCCGGCTGGCCAGAGCGGGCATCGCGCCCGTGGTGATCTGCGATCGGCTGCTGGCGGACCTATCGGTGTCCTCGCCGCTGCGCTATTCGGTGCGCTGAGCAGGTCTGCGACACATCTCCGCACTGCTGGACGGATCAACCGCGCGCCGCCCTGTACCAAGCAAATGCTTGGTTGTATTATGGCCCATGTGACCGCACCCGACGCTTCGAAATCAGCACGGCGCAATGAACTGCTCGCGCTGGCGGCCGAACTGTTCGCCGAACGCGGACTGCGCGCCACCACCGTGCGCGACATCGCCGATGCGGCCGGAATTCTATCGGGGAGCCTCTACCACCACTTCGATTCCAAAGAGTCGATGGTGGACGAGATCCTGCGCGGCTTCCTCGACGATCTGTTCGGGCACTACCGCGAGATCGTCGGCGCCGGGCTCAGCTCGCGAGACACCTTGGAAGCCTTGGTGATCGCGTCCTACCAGTCCTTCGACCGGCACCACGCCGCAGTCGCGATCTACCAGGCCGAGGCCAAGCGCCTGCGCACCGCCGAGCGGTTCACCTACATCGCCGACTACAACCGCGAGTTCCGCGAGCTCTGGCATCGCGTACTCACCAACGGGGTGACCGACGGCAGCTTCCGGCCCGAGATCGACGTCGAACTGGCCTACCGATTCCTGCGCGACACCGTGTGGGTCGCGGTGCGCTGGTACCAGCCGGGCGGTGCCATCACCGTCGACAACCTCGCCAAGCAGTACCTGACCATCGTGCTCGACGGGCTCACCGTCTCCGATAAGCACACCACGTAGGAGTTCTCTGATGTCAGCACCATCCGCACCCCGCCGCCCCTATACCCCGCTGCGGGACGCCTACGTGATCGATGCGGTGCGCACCCCGGTCGGCAAGCGCGGCGGCGCGCTGGCCGCCGTGCACCCCGCCGACCTCGGCGCGGCAGCGTTGCGCGGGCTGCTGGACCGCAGCCCGATCGACCCGGGCAACGTCGATGACGTGATCGTCGGCTGTGTGGACAACATCGGCCCGCAGGCCGGAAATGTCGGCCGCACCGCATGGTTGGCGGCGGGTTATCCGGAGGAGGTGCCCGGCGTCACCGTCGACCGGCAGTGCGGGTCCAGTCAGCAGGCCATCAATTTCGGTGCGCAGGCCATCATGAGCGGCACCGCCGAGGTGATCGTCGCGGGCGGGCTGCAGAACATGAGCGCCATCCCGATCTCGTCGGCCATGCTGGCGGGCAAGGAGTACGGCTTCGACTCGCCGTTCGTCGGCTCCGCAGGCTGGGACCATCGCTACGGCACCGCCGAGGTCACCCAGTTCCGCGCCGCGCAGTTGATCGCCGAGAAGTGGAACATCAGCCGAGAAGACATGGAGCGCTGGGCTTTGCGCAGCCATGAGCGGGCCCGCGACGCCATCAAGAACGGCCGCTTCGATCGGGAGATCGTGCCGGTCGGCGACTTCTGGATCGATCAGGGACCGCGCGAGACCAGCCTGGCGAAGATGGCCTCGCTGCCGCCGCTGGCCGAGGGCAGCCCCCTGACGGCGGCCGTCGCCAGCCAGATCTCCGACGGCGCGAGCGCAACCCTGCTCGCCTCCGAATGGGCCGTCGAAGCCTACGGATTGACGCCACGGGCGCGCATCCACCACGTCAGCGCCCGCGGCGCCGACCCCATCTTCATGCTCACCGCGCCGATCCCGGCGACCAAGTGGGCGCTGGAGAAGACCGGCCTGACCATCGATGACATCGACGTGGTGGAGATCAACGAAGCCTTCGCTCCCGTTGTCCTCGCCTGGTTGAAGGAGACCGGCGCGGACCCGGAGCGGGTCAATGTCAACGGTGGCGCGATCGCCCTCGGCCACCCGCTCGGCGCCACCGGCGCAAAGCTTTTCGCCTCGCTGCTCAACGAACTCGAGCGCGTCGGCGGCCGCTACGGCCTGCTCACCATCTGCGAGGGTGGTGGCACCGCCAACGCCACCATCATCGAGCGGCTCGGCAGCTGACTCGCGGCTAGACGGCCAGGCGTGCGGTGAGGTCGGCGGCGAGCCGGCCGAACCGCGCGTCGTCGGCGCGCCAGAGTAATGCGGTGCTGACCTCGAGGTTCAGGTCTTCGACCGGCAGGAAACGGAATTCGGTGCGGTCGACGGCGGACAGACCCTCGGAGTCGACGGGGGCGAGCAGGAAGGCGCGGGTTCGGCGCAGCATCATGAGCAGGCCGTCGATGGTTTTGAAGCGTTCCATGCTTTCGTCGATGCCCTTGCCGGACAAAGCGGTTCGGGCGTCGTGGGTCAGCTCCCAGTGTTCGGGTCCTCGAATGTGAGTGAAGCCATCCAGGTCCGCTAGTCGGATCGAGGTACGTCCGGTGAACAGGGTGGCGTCGACGAGTACGCCCATCGGTTCGGTGGCGATGACGACGGAGTCGACTTCCGCACCGGCGGACGGGATGTGCGAGAGCGCCAGGTCGATGTGGTTGGCGCGCAGGCTCGCCGCCATGTCGGCCGAACGCAGGTGCTCGAGGTTGCAGGTGTAGTCGGACGCGAGATCGGCCAGCGCGGTGGTGACCCGGTCGCCGATATCGGAACCGAGCAGTTCCGGGACGGCGACGCGGACGGCGATCGGCTGCTCGTCGGCGAGTTGGTCACGTAGTGCGTCGACGTCGCTGACTATCGAAAATGCCTGCGGCACAAGTCGTTCGCCGGCCGGTGTCAGCCGGACGTACTGGGTAGAGCGGTCGAAAAGTGGTGCGCCTACTTCGGTTTCGAGTACTTCGATGCGCTGACGCAGCGCTGGGACGGACATCTGCAACGCCTGCGCGGCCTTGGTGAAGTCGAGCTCGCTGGCGACTGCCAGGAAGCAGCGTAGGTGATAGATCTCCATTTGCGACATGGTAGCTATGTGACTAGGGGGTGCTCCACTTGACTGTGTCGGACATTTACAGCAAAGCGAATTGTGCGCTGCTACCGCAGGTAGAGCGGATTGATGGTCGCGGATCAGCCTGAAAGGGCAGGTTAGCTGGTCGATTGACCAGCTAATGCGTCGATCGGCCCGAGTGGACGGCAAGCACCCGAAGCGGCGTAGCACTGCACGCTCGAGGCGAACGCGCGAAATGCCCCGCCCCTGGGCAGGGCGGGGCATGTACGTCGGCGACTCAGAGGTTCTTCTGCAACCCTTCGATCCGGGCGATCGCGTCGGCGACGATGCGGTCGATGAGCTCCTGACAGGTCGGCAGGTCCTCGATGATGCCGGTGACCTGACCGGCGGCGAGCACCCCCGCCTGGGTATTGCCCTCGACCAGACCAGCGCGCAACAGCATCGGCGTATTGGCCGCCATGACCACCTGAGACCAGGTGAGGTCCTTGCTCTTTCGCATGGCGAGTCCGTCACGCACCAGGGTGGACCATTTCATGCCGGTCATGTTCTTGAACTTGGCGGCATTGGCCACCGCGGCGGCCAGGCCACGGGTCCGGCCCGAATGCTCCAGGCGCTGCACCAGTTCGGTGTTCAGGACCCGGTGCGGCATGCCGTCGACCTTGGTGGAGACCACGGTGTCCTGCAGCTGCCTGCGCAGGTACTCCTGCTTGACCGCCTCGGGCACGGTGCTCTCCTGCGTCAGCAAAAAGCGGGTGCCCATCGCGACGCCCGCCGCACCGTAGGCCAGCGCGGCCGCCAAGCCGCGGCCATCGAAGAAGCCGCCCGCGGCGACCACCGGGATGTCGACCGCGTCCAGCACCGACGGCAGCAGCAGCGTGGTGGCCACCGGGCCGGTGTGCCCGCCGCCCTCGCCACCCTGCACGATCACCGCGTCGGCGCCCCAGGACGCGACCTTCACCGCGTGCTTGGCCGCGCCGATCGACGGAATCACCACCACCCCCGCGTCTTTCAGCTTGGCGATGAGGTCCTGCTTGGGCGCGAGCGCGAACGAGGCGACGGCCACCTTTTCGCGGATCAGCAGATCGATCCGCTCGGGCGCGTCCGTGGCGTCGGCGCGGATATTCACACCGAACGGTTTCCCGGTGTGCGCCTTGGTCTTCGCGACCGCCGCTTCGAGCTCCGGGTAGGTCATGGTGGCCGAGGCGAGGATGCCGAGACCGCCCGCCTCGGCGGTGGCCGCGACCAGGCTCGGGCCCGCGACCCAGCCCATGCCGGTCTGCACGATGGGATGTTCGACACCGACCAGGTCGGTCAGCGCGGTGCGCAACCGGCCGGTCACGACGGCACCTCGGTGTCCCGGATGTTCTTGGGATCGAGGACATCCCGGATCAGGCGCAGTTCCTCGGCGGTGGGCAGTCGAGTCTCCTCGGCGTCGGCCAGTCCGTGGATCTCGAACGAGGTGTTCTCGGCGACCTCGGCGGCGGTGACGCCGGGGTGCAGGCTGCGCGCCCGCATGGTGTGGCCGGGTCCGGCGAAGTCGAAGACGCCCAGGTTGCTGACCACCCGGTGCAGGTTATGGAACCGGAAGGCCGGGTTGGCCGGGTCCACCTTGTCGTAACCGACGCCGGCGACGATATCGACCTGATCAGTGAAGACTCGGCTGGTGTGCCGCGAAACCCAGTAGCTGGTGGCGTGATTGACCGTGTTGCCCGGTGCGCCACGGACCCCGAACATCTGCCGGGTCGGCCGCTGCAGCGGACCGAACGCGGACAGGTTCTGATTGCCGAAACGGTCGATCTGGTTGGCGCCCATCACCACGTGCCGTCGACCGGAGGCCACCACATCGAACACCCGGCGAAACGGTATCCACCCCTCGATCGGCGCCTTGCCGCCCAGCGGGGGAGTGTCGGCGAACAGCAGCGCCTCACCGTCGGAGAGCAGCAGATCGGGCTCGGTGGTCAGCTTGGCCAGCCGCGCGCCGATGATCGACATCGGCGACATCGGGCTCGCCATGATTTCCCCTGCGCCGCTGAAGATCTCCGCGCAGGCGACCGCGCAGACCTCGGCGCGGGTGATCGTCTCGGTCGAGCTCATTTCTTCGCCTCCTGTGCGAACTCGCGGACGGCGGCCTGGTACTCGTCCTCGGAGACGGCCAGGTACGTGTCGACGAACTGCTGCCACGCCTCGGGCGTCTTGGCCGATTGCACGTAATGCTTCTGGAACTTCTCGTCCCGGCCGTAGCTGTCACCGGCCAGGGTGAAGTGCGCACCGTTGGGTGCCTCGACCACCCCGTCCACCATCATCCGATTGAGCAGCAATGATTGCAGCGGCACGGTTTTCACCAGCTCGTCGGTCTCCACGATCCGCTCGACCGACACATACCGGCGCTCTGCCGCCAGGCAGTACACGTCGTCGAAGTACGGATCGACTCCGGTGTAAGCGGCATTGCCGTGCCGGTCACCGATGTTCAGATGCACCAGCGCCGCATCGAGATTCAGGGCGGGCATCGCCATCAGGGTCTCGGTCCGGCCGTCGGCATCGGGGTAAGGCGAGGCGACCGTGCGCATTTCGCCGTCCCAGAAGTTCGGCACATCCGAGCCGAGCCCGGCCCGGATCGGCAGGAACGGCAACCGCGCCGCGGCCGCCTCCAGCCCGCACTTGAGCATGCCCTCGTCCATCTCGCGCGCCACCAACGCGCCCGAGGTCCGGGCGTGCGCGAACCAAGGGTCGTAGAACGGCGCCGAATCCAGTGACACGAAGCCGTAGTACGCCTTGCGCACCTTGCCCGCCGAACACAGCAGACCGAGGTCGGGCCCGCCATAGCTGACCACCGTCAGGTCGGTGAGATCCGACCGCAGGATGGCCCGCACCAGCGCCATCGGCTTGCGCCGTGACCCCCAGCCGCCGAGGCCGATGGTCATTCCGCTGCGCAACTCGCCGACGACCTCGTCGAGCGACATTCGCTTGTCTCGCATGACTTTCCGATCTCCTACTGCTCGGCCTTGCGCGCGGCCAGATCGTCGTCGAACCGGGCGCGGATCTCGTCGGCGACGCCGGCGAGATTGAGTTCGAAGGTGAATCCCTGCTCGTACCGGTAACTGCGGTGCACGTCCTGGGTATCGATGCCGTTGAGCGCCCGCTTCGCCGCGCGGATCACCCGCCCGTCCTTGGCGGCGATGTTCTTGGCGACTTCCATTGCCGCGGCGTCGAGTTCGGCACGCGGCACCACCTGGTACACCGACCCGAAGTGGTGCAGCTGCTGCGCGGTGATGGTGCTCGCGGTGTAGAACAGCGCCCGCATCAGATGCTGCGGCACCAGCCGGGACAGGTGGGTGGCCGCGCCGAGCGCGCCGCGATCCACTTCGGGCAGCCCGAAAGTGGCGTCGTCCGAGGCGATCACGACGTCCGCGTTGCCGACCAGCCCGATCCCGCCACCGAGGCAGAAGCCCTGCACCACTGCGATCACCGGCACCGGGCAGTCGTAGACCGCCGCGAACGCCTCGAAGCAGCCGTGATTCGCGTCGATCAGCGCCTGATGACCGGGCTTGCTCTGGATCTCCTTGATATCGACACCGGCGTTGAAGCCGCGATTCTCGGCGCGCAGCACCACGACTCGCGTCTCCTTGTCCCGCCCCGCCTCCCGGATCGCGTCGGCGATGTCGAACCAGCCTGCCGTCGGTATGGCGTTGACCGGTGGGTAGTCCACCGTGACCACGGTGATGCCGGTTGATTCGCAGTGACGGTTGATCCCCATCGCCTATCCCTTCGTGAAGGCCCCAGCCCATCGTGAGACCCGGCTCGGCCGCGGCCCAGCGTTGGCAAAGCAAGCAGTTGCTTGGTAGATTAGCACGGTGGCACTCGAAATCGATCTGGCCGACCGCGTCGTTCTGGTGACCGGCGGTGTCCGCGGCGTGGGTGCCGGTGTGAGCAGGGCCTTCCTCGAAGCGGGTGCGACGGTGATCGCCTGTGCCCGCCGTCCCGCCGACGCACCGGTCGAGGCCGACGGCCGCGCGATCGAGTTCCTGGCCTGTGACATTCGCGACGCCGACGCGGTGCGCGAGCTGATCGACACCGTCGTCGCGCGACACGGCCGCCTCGATCACCTGGTCAACAACGCGGGCGGCGCGCCGTTCGCGCTCGCCGCCACCGCGAGCAAGAACTTCCACGCCAAGATCGTCGAGCTGAACCTGCTTGCGCCGCTGCTGGTTTCGCAGGCGGCGAACGCGGTGATGCAGCAGCAGCCGGACGGCGGCACGATCGTCAACATCTCCAGCGTCAGCGGCCACCGCGCCTCACCGGGCACCGCCGCCTACGGTGCCGCGAAGGCGGGCATGGACAGCCTGGCCGCCTCGCTGGCCGTCGAGTGGGCGCCCAAGGTGCGGGTGAACTCGCTCGTCGTCGGCCCGGTCGACACCGAACTCAGCCGGCTGCACTACGGCGACCAAGACGGCATCGACGCGGTGGGCCAGACCATTCCGCTCGGCCGGATGGCCGCCCCGGAGGACGTCGGCCGCTGCGCCGTCTTCCTCGCCTCCCCGCTGGCCTGCTACGTCAGCGGCGCCGCCCTGCTGGTGCACGGCGGTGGTGAGCGCCCCGCCTTCCTGGCCGCGTCCACCGCGGCGGCCGGTCGGCAACAGTCCTGAAGACAACGGACCCCACGAAGAGGACACAGGTATGGACACCGAGCAGATCTGCGCAGGCCGCACCGTCATCGTCACCGGCGCGGGCCGCGGCATCGGCCGCGCGCACGCACTCGCCTTCGCCGCGGCCGGAGCGAAGGTGGTGGTCAACGATCTCGGCTCGGCCCTCGACGGCGCCGTGACCGCCGAGACCCCCGCCGAACAGGTGGTGGCGGAGATCACCGCGCTCGGCGGCACCGCCGTGGCCAACGGCGACGACGTCGCGGATTGGCAAGGCGGCCAACGGCTTATCCGGCAGGCGGTCGATACCTTCGGCGGCCTCGACGTGCTCGTCAACAATGCTGGATTCGTTCGCGACCGGATGCTGGTCAACCTCGGTGAGGACGAGTGGGACGCGGTGATCCGCGTGCACCTCAAGGGCCATTTCGTCACCATGCGGCACGCGATCGAGTACTGGCGCGGCGAGTCCAAAGCCGGTCGTCCGGTCGACGGCCGAATCATCAACACCAGCTCCGGTGCGGGACTGCAGGGCAGCGTCGGCCAGGGCAACTACGGCGCGGCCAAAGCCGGTATTGCGGGACTTACGCTGACGGCCGCCGCGGAGTTCGCTCGCTACGGCGTCACTGTGAATTCCATCGCACCTGCGGCCCGAACCAGGATGACCGAAACGGTGTTTGCCGAGACCATGGCACGGCCGGAAGACGGCTTCGACGCGATGGCTCCGGCGAACATTTCGCCGCTGGTCGTCTGGCTCGGCAGCCCAGAATCCGCATCGGTCACCGGACGCATGTTCGAGGTCGAGGGCGGGAAAATCGCACTTGCGGACGGGTGGCGGCACGGTGTCGCGGTGGATCGCGGTGCCAGGTGGGCGCCTGCCGAGCTCGGCCCGGTGGTAGCTGACCTGATTGCCAAGGGGATGCCGCCCGAACCGGTGTACGGGGCCTGAGCGGGCTTCCGACCTTCTTCCTGCGCACGTAACGATAGGGGTTTACTATGGCCCCCATCCGTTAAAAGTCCCGTGTGAGAGTCGCGACCGGGTGAGATCTGCGCTTTACGAATGAGGGGAAGGCTCGGCGCATGGCCGTTGGTCGCACGTTCCGTGTGGTTGCAGTAGCTGGAGCTGTGGCCGGCTTTGCGCTACTCGGCCCGGTTGCGGCGGTAGCCCAGCCCGCAGGGCAGTGCGCACAGTGCGCTGCCGACCCCGCTCCGCCGCCGTATGACGGCGGGGAGACCTGGTTGCCGCTGTCGGTACCCGGGCAGCCGACAGACGTCAGTGCGGTGCCCACCAATCCCGCCATCGGCTCGGGCTCGGCAGCCGCCGGTTCGGCCGCGGCAGGCTCCGCTGCGGCAGGTGGCTCGGCCGCGGCAGGTTCGGCGGGCGCCGCAGGCTCGGCCGGTCTCGGCGCGCTGCTCGGTACCGGCTCCGCCGGACTCGGCCTGACGCTCGGTTCGGGCTCGGCCGGTCTCGGCGTCGTCCTCGGCACCGGCTCCGCCGCGCTCGGTGTCACCGGCTCCGCGGGGGTTGGTGCCTTGGCAACGGGCTCCGCTGCGGTGGGCTCCGCCGGAATCGGTGTCGGCGGAACGGGTTCGGCCGCAGTCGGGTCGGCAGGCGTTGGTTCGGCCGCTGTGGGTTCCGCGGGCGTTGGCTCCGCCGGAGTAGGTTCCGCGGGCGTCGGCTCCGCGGCAACCGGTTCTGCCGCAGTCGGTTCCGCTGCCGTCGGCTCGGCGGCCGTCGGTTCGGCCGCTCCACTGCTGCTGCTCTTGATCCCGATCCCCACCCCGCCTGTCCCGCCCGCGCTGCCGCCCGTCGCCATCCCACCGGTGCCGACGCCCGCGCTGCCGGGCATCCCGGCCCTGCCCGCACTCGTGCCCGCCCCGGCGGCCGCGCCCGCACCGGCCGCGCCACCGCCGCCCCCGCCCGCCCCACCGGCGGCGCAGGCGGCCCCCGCCAAGCCGAACCCCGACGTGCGCCCGACGAGCGCCAACGACGGGCTGCCCAAACCCAAACTGCTGTCGGTGATCGGCGGCCTGCTCGCACTCGGGTTGGCCGGAGCCGGTTCCGGCGCAGTCAGTTTCCAGGGTGCCTCGGCCGCACAGGCCCGAGTCGACGCCGCCCGTGCCATGTTCTTCCCGAGGCCGTGAGGGGTGCTGGCATGAGTGAGCGGAGCGAACGAATCGTGTCACAGCGCGCTTCGCGCATGCCGGAGCCGAGCGTCAGCGAGGTGCAGGCATGAGCGAAAGCAAGACTCAGAACACTTCGCGGTCCTACCGGCGGGTGGCCGCCGCGGTGGATGCCGTCTGCGCCGTGGCGGCGGACTCCGACGCCACCACCCTCGACGAGGTGGTGCTCGCCATCGCGAGCGAGCGGCGCCGCGAAATCGAAATCGCCAGTGCGCAATTGGGTCCCGGCGTGTGCGGTCAGCGCAGGCTCTACCCCGATCGCGACGTGATCGTGCTCGCCCAGTCGCTGCCGAGCCGGGAGCACACCCTCGCACATGAGTTGGGGCACATCGTGTTCAACCACGAGGGCGCACCCGCGCCCGAGGTGACGCTCGAGGCCAGCGACGATCTGATCGCGTACATGCTGAGCCAGCGGGCGCACCAGCAGATCGTCGACGACGGCGCGGACGAGCTGGCCGAGTGGGAGGCCGAGACCTTCGCCGCCATGTTGATGACCAGACTCCGCGTGTTCAACAGCCGTGGCGCAGGCGTCTCGGTCCTTCGATTCGATGAGGCTCTGGGATGACCCTCTGGTTGACGGCACTGCTGGTGTGGATGGCGGCAGGAGCCCGGGTAGGACGGGTGCTGGTCAAGCCGGCGACGACGGCCCGGGTGGCCATCGTGGTCGCGGTCGCCGCCGTCGCGCTGGCCGCCACCGTCGCGGTCCCGGAGATCGCGGTGGCCATCGACAATCTGCTGCCGCAGGGCGTGCGCGCGGGCTGGCTCTCCGACGGTGTCGTGGTGTCGGCCTGGATCGTCTTCATCGCCGCCACCTCGGTGGTCGCCTTCGCCGCCTGGCCGATCTGCTCCCGGCAGAACCTGCGTCAGGTCGCCATGGCGATCTACAGCATCGGCATCGTCTCGGTGACCATCACCATCGCCTGGTCGTTCACCTTCGGCTGGGAGGTCGTCACCCTCGGCGCGCTGTTCATCGTCATCACCGGCCTGCGCAACCTCGACTGGACCACGCTCGGCCGGGGCATCGCGATCTACACCACCGGAACCGCGGTCGTCGCGGGCCTTGCGGTGCTGGAGATTCAGCGCGCGTTCACCGATGCGCCGCCGGTGCCGCCGGGACAGCCGAACTGGGCGTGGCAGGCGTGGGAAGTGGCGAGTCTGCTCATCGCGTTCGGCGCGATATGGATCGTGGTGGAGCTGTGGGTGCGCGCGCGGCTGCTGCTGCGCCAGATCAAGCTGCTGCACCGCATCATGGTCGGCCGGTTCCCCGAGGTGGTGGCGCACGACCAGACCGGTACGTCCACCCAGCTGCGCGCCTCCGACCAGGTGGCGCAGATCATGGACGCCCTCTACCTCCAGTCCGGCGGTGGGGTGGTGCTCGCCGCGGTGGCGCCGCCGCCGCGATCGGTCGCCGATCGCGCGGAGACGGTGGCGCAGTGGGCGAGAAACCCGTTGGGCGATGTGGCGCTCGACGCACGGTGGATTGCTCCGCCCGAGGGGATTAGTCCTCGCGGCTGGGTCCAGGCCATCGCCCGGGCCTATGACGCGACAACCCTGGAGCCCGTCCGAAATTGAGCGCACGCGCCGCAGGCGCGTATTCCGCGTACCGCTGAGTGTGGTTGCCGGCCGGTGTCGTGCACCCGGCTGAGTTCTGCGCTGGACTCGATGAGTTACCCGCGTTCACACGAAATCAGTTGTCCGAGGAAAACTTGCGGGCGTACAAGTTCGAGAATTGTCGAATGTGCGTGCATCTACTGATGATCGAGCATCGCCAGAGGCCTTGACAGGGCATGCCCCTATTTTCTCGGGCATGCCCACTTGCTTCACGTATTGGACGCGCACATAACACAGCACAGTGCGACCCGGAGGGTCGCACTGTGCTTCCGTGCAAGAGAACCTATTCGGTGCCATCCGGAGGAATTTCGGGCAAGCCTTCACTTGCCCGCAACTTCTCCGCCATGGACGTGAGGAGGTTCTGAGATTCTTCGGACAGGTCGAACGCTCTACTCGACAGCCGTCGCAGTCCATAGCCCTGCAGCTGGGACAGCAACTCAAGATCGTGATCGATCTTGGCGGCATAGATGTCGTTGAAGAAGTAGTCCGGCTTGACCTTGAAGAACTTCGCCAGGGCGGCCACCGTCTCATCGGACGGGTTCGTCCGTTGTCCCGACCGCAACTGCGACAGGTACGGTTTCGAGATCGGATGTCCGGAGGCCGTCAGCGCAGCCGCAACCTCCGCGTTGGTGTGCGGCTTACGCCCCGGGGGATGCACGGTTTCGAACAGCTTGTTCAGCCGCGCCGCGAAATCAGCCATTGTGAGCCGCCCAATTCCCTTCGCTGTACTAACAGTCGTTATCTCGGATACGTATCATTGATATTAGCGGCTCAGTAACTGAAAACCTACGCCTGATTCCGGATTTCCTTGAAGCTTCTAGGTGCCGGTCCCGCGAAGGTACTGCGACCGTTGCGTTTGCGGGTCACCCCAACGGCTCTCGAGAAGCCGAGGTACGGACCGGTTCTGGCCCGTCGTGGAGGTCTTCCCGGACACAATCCTGATAGCGGAAAGATAGCTGACGTCTCATCTAGTTGCAAGTCGAGCCGAATGTGTGGCGTACGACACGTTTCCGGGCCTGGGAGATGAACGTTCAACAAACCGGTTTCGGGGGGTCGACGGCCCTAAATCCGCTCGATGATCGTCCCTGTCGCCAATGCGCCACCGGCACACATCAGCACCATGGCGGTGCTGCGGCCGGTTCGCTCGAGTTCGTGCAAAGCCGTTGTGATGAGCCGGGATCCGGTCGAGCCCACCGGATGGCCGAGCGCGATGGCGCCACCGTTGACGTTGACCCGGTCCATGTCCGGCTGATGCACCGACGCCCAGGACAGTGCCACCGAGGCGAAGGCCTCGTTGATTTCGAACAGATCGATGTCCCCGATGCTCATCCCGGACCGCTCCAGCAGGCGCGAGCAGGCCTGTACCGGGCCGTCGAGATGGAACTCCGGCTCCGCGCCGACCAGCGCCTGGCTGACGATCCGCGCTCTGGGGCGCAATCCGGCTCGCTGCGCGGCCTTTTCGTCCATCAGGAGTACCGCGGCGGCGCCGTCGGAGATCTGCGACGAGCTGCCCGCGGTATGGATGCCGCCCTCCAGCACCGGCTTCAGCTTGGCCAGGCCCTCGACGGTCGTCTCGCGCAGGCCTTGGTCGCGGGACACGTCCAGCTTCTCGCCGGTCAGGTTTCCCGCCTTGTCGACGGCGGGCGCGGTGACGGTGAGCACCTCGCGGTCGAAACGCCCCTCGGCCCAGGCCTGTCCGGCCAGTCGCTGCGAACGGGCGCCGAACGCGTCGACGTCGGCGCGAGTGATGCCGCGCCGCTCGGCAATCCGCTCGGCCGCCTCGAACTGGTTGGGCAGGTCGATGTTCCAGGACGCCGGCCTGCGCGGTCCGGCGTGCTCGCCGACATTGGCGCCCAACGGAACTCGGCTCATCGCCTCGATGCCGCAGGCGACGCCGATGTCGATCGCACCGGTCGCGATGAGCCCGGCGATGAGGTGGTTGGCCTGCTGGGCCGAGCCGCACTGCGCGTCGATGGTGGTCGCGCCGACCTGCCAGGGCAGCCCGGCGTGCAGCCACGCGACGCGCGTCACATTGTTGGACTG
Source organism: Nocardia sp. XZ_19_369 (assembly GCF_015355715.1). Lineage (NCBI taxonomy): Bacteria > Bacillati > Actinomycetota > Actinomycetes > Mycobacteriales > Nocardiaceae > Nocardia > Nocardia sp. XZ_19_369. The sequence goes on from NZ_JACVED010000003.1 coordinate 87,826, forward strand.
CTCACCCGCCTGGGTGACGCAGCCGCCGATCACCTGCTCGACCTGTGCCGGATCCAGGTGGGTGCGCTCGAGCAGTCCGCGCTGCGCGAGGCCGAGCAGCTCGGCGGCGTGCAGGCCGGACAGCCAGCCGCCGCGCTTGCCGATGGGGGTGCGAGCGGCCTCGACGATGACGGGTGTGCCCATGTCCAACCTTTCTATGGGACGGAAAACTGTAACGAGTTCTCCAGGGATTCGAGGTGGTTCTGTCCGGTTTCTTTCCTGATACAGCCACCTATGCTTCAATGATTATAGAACGTGTTTCAGTTTGTCGAAGGAGACATCTGGTGGTAGACCCTCGGAATGTCCGGCCGAATCTGCCGGACGGATTCGACGTCACAGACCCCGACATCTACGCCGAGCGGGTTCCCGTCGAGGAGTTCGCCGAGCTGCGTCGCACCGCACCGGTCTGGTGGAACCCACAGCCGGTGGAGGTCAGTGGCTTCCGGGACGAGGGCTTCTGGGTGGTCAGCAAGCACGCCGATGTCAAAGAGGTATCACGGCGCAGCGACGTGTTCTCGACTTTCGAGAACACCGCCATCCCGCGCTTCAACGACGACATCACCCGCGAGCAGATCGAACTGCAGCGTTTCGTCCTGATCAACAAGGACGCTCCGGAGCACACCAAGCTGCGCAAGATCATCTCGCGCGGCTTCACCCCGCGCGCGATCAACGGCCTGCGCGCCGAACTCTCGGCGCGCGCGGAATCGATCGTCAAGGCGGCCGCCGCCTCGGGGACCGGCGACTTCGTCACCCAGATCGCCTGCGAACTGCCGCTGCAGGCGATCGCCGAATTGATCGGCGTCCCGCAGGAAGACCGGATGAAGGTGTTCACCTGGTCGAACGACATGACCGGCTACGACGACCCGGACAACGACGCCGATCCCGTAATGGCCTCGGCCGAAATCCTGGGCTACGCATACCAAATGGCCGCAGCGCGTAAGGAATGTCCGGCCAACGACCTGGTCACCACGCTGATCGAGGCGGATGTCGACGGCGACAAGCTCAGCGAGGAGGAGTTCGGCTTCTTCGTGATCATGCTGGCGGTGGCGGGCAACGAGACCACCCGCAACGCCATCACGCACGGCATGAACGCCTTCATGGAGAACCCGGACCAGTGGGAACTGTTCAAGAAGGAACGTCCGGCCACCGCCGCCGACGAGATCATCCGGTGGGCCACGCCGGTCACCTCGTTCCAGCGGACCGCGCTGGAAGACACCGAGCTCGGCGGCGTGCAGATCAAGAAAGGCCAGCGGCTGGTCATGCTGTACCGCTCGGCGAACTTCGATGAGGACGTCTTCGAGAATCCGGAGCGGTTCGACATCCTGCGAAAGGACAACCAGCACTTGTCCTTCGGCGGCACCGGCGCGCACTTCTGCGTCGGCGCGAACCTGGCCAGGCTGGAGGTCGACCTGATCTTCAACGCCATCGCCGATCACCTGCCCGACATCAGCAAGCTGGGTGAGCCGAAGCGGCTGCGTTCCGGCTGGCTCAACGGGATCAAGGAATTCCCGGTCGACTTCAAGGGCTGTCCCGTCACGCACTGAGGCCGGTACCTCGAAAAGGGCCCTCGCACCGGAGATTCCATCCGGTACGAGGGCCCTTCGCTCGTTGCGGTGTGCTCAGCCGACCTTCTTCGCGGTGGCCATCGCGCGGTCGACCTCCCAAAATGCCCGCAGCGCAGCGATTTTGCCGGTGTCGTCGACCCGGTAGGTGAACACACCGTCGGCGTCGATCTGGTGGCCGCCGAGGGTGCTGCGGATGGTCCCGGTGAACGCGATCTCGTTTCCGCACGCGAACGAGTCGCCGAACAGGAACTCGATGGACTCCGTCTGTGCGATCGCCTTGTCCCAGAACGCCGCGATCGCCTCCTTGCCGCGGTGCCCCTTGCCCTCCGGGTCGAAACCCGAAGGGCCGATGGGGTCTTCGACGATGCCGTCCTCGGCGAACAGTGCGACCCACGCCGCCTTGTCCCTGGCCCGCACCGCGGCCTGGGACGCGAGCCCGGCAGTCCGGGCCGGATGGTCGCTCGTCATGCCGATACCTCCGCGACGATCGGTGCTTCGATGTTCGCCGCGGCGAATCGGCGCAGCGAGTCCTGTTTGGCGGCGAGTTCACCGTCGAAGCCGATGCCGTCGAAGAGCCAGGGCACCACGATCGCGTCGGTCACGCCCGCGTTCGCGAGGTCCTGATAGCCGGACCGGCCGAACCGGTCGACGCACACCGCCTGGAGCTCGAACGGCTGGTCACCGCGCCCGAATTCGGCGCGCAGCGCGTCGAGCTTGCCGATGGTGCGGCACAGCTCGTCGTAGGTCATCATCGCCGAGGTCCAGCCGTCACCCACCCGGGCGGCCCGCCGCAGCGCCGCCTCGGTGTGGCCGCCGACGTAGAACGGCACCGGCTCGGTCGGCGCCGGGCTGACCTGCAGCTGATCGAAATCGAAGAACTCGCCGTGGAATTCGACCATGCCGCCGCCCAGTACCAGCTTGATGACCTCGATCATCTCGTCGACCCTGGCGCCGCGGCGGGCGTAGGGCACCCCGCACCACTCGAATTCCTCGGGCGCCCAGCCGATTCCCACGCCGAAGCCGAAGCGGTTGCCGGAAAGGTTGGCCACCGAGCCGACCTGGCGGGCCAGCAGCAGCGGGTTACGCGACCCCAGCTTGAGCACGTTGGTGTAAAACCGGATCCGCGTGGTCACCATCGCCATCGCGGTGGCACCGATGAGCGGGTCGACCCAGGGGGTCTCCGGACCCCAGAACCGGCTGCCGTCGGCGGTATACGGGTACTTCGCCGCCGCGGACTTCATGTAGAACAGCGAGTCCGGCAGCGCGATCGACGAGAACCCGCACTGCTCAGCGGTTTTCGCCAGCTCGGGCAGCTGGTCCAGTGGACTCAGCGCGATGCCGAGGGTGAACTTCAGCGGGGTCATCGCTTATCAGCCCCGACCACCCACATCGAGAAGTACTGGGACCCGCCACCATAGGCGTGGCCGAAGGCTTTACGCGCACCCTCGACCTGGTAGGCACCGGCCCGGCCCATGACCTGCTTGGCCGCCTCGGCGAACCGGATCAGCCCCGACGCGCCGATCGGGTTCGAGGAGAGCACCCCGCCGGACGGGTTGACCGGCAGAATGCCGCCGATCTCGGTCTCGCCCTTGTCGGTGAGTTTCCAGCCGTCGCCCTGCGGCACGAAGCCGAGGTTTTCCAGCCACATCGGTTCGAACCAGGAGAACGGCACGTAGATCTCCGCCACGTCGATCTCGCTGAGCGGGTCGGTGATCCCGGCGGCCTTCCACAGCGCGGCCGCGGCGTCCTGGCCGGCCTGCGGGTTCACCTGGTCGCGTCCGGCGAAGGTGGTCGGCTCGGTGCGCATCGCGGTGCCGTGCACCCACGCGACCTTCTTGCCGGTGGCCTCGACGGCGGTCGCCGCCTCCTCGTCACCGAGCACGATGGCGCACGCGCCGTCCGAGGACGGGCAGGTCTCGTCGAAACGGATAGGGTCCCAGAGCATTTGCGAGGCCAGCACCGATTCCAGCGTGATGTCCGGCTGTTTCAGGTGCGCCAGCGGGTTCTTGGCGCCGTTGCGCCGGTCCTTGACCGCGACCATCGCGCCGATGTGGCTCGGCGCGTTGGAGCGCCGGATGTAGGAACGCACGTGCGGGGCGAAGTAGCCGCCCGCGCCCGCGCCGACCGGCATGGTGAACGGCACCGGAATCGACAACGCCCACATGGCATTCGACTCCGACTGCTTTTCCCAGGCGATCGCGAGGACCCGTTTGTGTACGCCGGCCTGCACCAGATTGGCGGCGACCACGCCGGTCGAGCCGCCGACCGAACCGGCGGTGTGCACGCGCAACAGCGGTTTTCCGGTGGCGCCCAACGCATCCGCGAGATACAGCTCGGGCATCATGACGCCCTCGAACAGGTCCGGCGCTTTACCGACCACCACCGCGTCGATATCGGCGATGGTGAGGCCGGCATCGACGAGCGCGCGATCAATGGCTTCACGGCACATGCCCGCCATCGATACATCGGTTCTTTTCGTCACGTGATGGGTTTGTCCGGTGCCGAGCACCGCAGCCGGATTGGTCATCGGCTCGCCTCCGAATCCAGAACTGTCACAAGGTTTTGCTGCAACGCGGGCCCACTGGTGGCGTGCGCGAGTGCGCGATTCGCGGAGCCGTCCATGATCGCGTTGGCCGCGAAGCCGATCCGTTCCAGTCCGGTGGCGAACATCGGGTTCGCGGCGAGTGCACCACCCGAGGGGTTCACCTTGGTGCCGTTCTTCAGGCCGATGGCCTCGGCGAGGATCAGCTGCTGATGGCTGAACGGCGCATGCAGTTCAGCCACGTCGAAGTGCGTGTCACCGCCGGTAACCGCCTGTGCGGCAGCCGAAGTGGAGGGGGACACGGTGAGATCGCGCGCGCCGAGCATCGGCGTATCCACCCGATGCGACATGCCGGTGATCCAGGCGGGCCGCTCGCAGAGTTCGCGGGCCCGGTCGCCGATGGCGAGCACGATCGCGGCGGCGCCGTCGGTGATCGGGGCGATGTCGTGCGCGCGCAGCGGATCGGCGATATACGGTGCGTCGAGCAGACTTTCGGCCTGGGTCGCCCGGCCGCCGGCGGCTAATGCGTCCGCGGCTACCGCGGCCATGTCGCGTTCGGTCCAGCGGCCCGCGTCCAGTCCGGCCCTCGCCTGCAAGCCGGCAATGGACCAGGCGTCCGGCCACAGCGGTGTCACCAGGTACGGATCGAGCTGCATGGTGAGCACCTGGCGCAGTGTGCCCGCCGATGATTTACCGAAGCCGTACACCAGCGCCGTCTCCGCCTGTCCCGAGCGCAGTTTCACCCACGCCTCGTACAGCGCCCATGCCGCGTCCATCTCCACGTGCGATTCGTTGATCGGCGGTACCGCGCCGATCGCATCGATCGCGGAGATGAACGAAAAGGCCCGCCCGGCAAGGTAATCCGAGGAGCCCGAGCACCAGAAGTCGATGTCGGACTTGGTGATGCCGAGCTGGCGGTAGAGCTGCTGGAAGCAGGGCACCAGCATCTCCACGCCATTGGTGGTGCCGAAGGTCTCCGGCACGTGCGGCGCGTGGGCGAAACCCACGACCGCGATGTCGGTTCCGTTGTCAGTCAACGTGCGCCTCTCTCAGAGGTGGTGCTTGTAGGTCTCGTAGTCGGCATCCGGCTCGCCGGTGGGGCGGAAGTGGTCCACGTTCTCCAGCCCGTAGCCCCACTCCTCGCGCGGCTTCCATACCGCCTCCACGCGCATGCCCATCCGCACTTCGCTTGCCTCGCAACCGAGTACGAGATGCAGCACCGGGATGTCCGCGCCGTCCAGCAGCACGTAGGCCGCGACGTACGGCGGCTTGATCCGCTGACCGAGGAACGGCACGTTCACGATGCAGAACGTGGTGACCGTGCCGCGGTCGGGCAGCTCGACGACCTCGTCGGTGGGCCTGCCGTCGGTCGGGTTCGCGCCGCGCGGCGGGAAGTACACCTTGCCCGCGGCGTCGGTGCGCCCGCCGAGCAGCTTGCCCTCGGCCAGTCCGCGCAGGTAGACGGTCTCCTGCGGCGAGGCGGTGTGCTTGTAGGCCAGGTCGACCGGCGTGGTGAGCATCGTGACCGGCTCGCCGCCGACCGTGGCCGCACTGGTGTCGGACTCTTCACCTGGCTCGAAGCAGGCGATGTCGTGGATGGTTCCGGTGGTCTCGGCGGCCCACCGCACCGCTACCCGCATGCCGGTCCGCATGTCCTCGGGCGTGGCGACGTCGACCGCGTGCAGCAGCGCGGTGTCCGCGCCGTCCAGCCGGATCAGCGCCCAGGCGAACGGCCGGTCGAACGGCTGGCCGGGCAGCGGTTCGCGCACCCAGGTCCACGATTCGACGGTGCCGACCGCGGCCACGTCGACGAACTCGGTGAGCGGAGCCGCGGTGATCGGATCGTATTCCGGCGGCGGCACCAGCACCCGGCCGTCCGACCCGCGCACCCCGACGATCTTGCGGTCGCGCAGTTTGGTCAAGAAGGTGCCGATCGTCGGTCCCACGGACCGCGTGTAGTCGAATCGCACCCGTAGGGGCGCGCTGAGCACATCAGGTGCGGCGTTCAATTCCGACCCTCTCTCATCCGCGATTACGCCGGATGCGGTATTCCCCTGAGTCACAATGTCGAGTAGAACAGGTTCTTATTCTGCTGGCAAGATGCGGTGTCGGTGACGGGCTGTGTGAGCGGCCGGCGAGGTCGGAAGGCTGGAGCATGAAATTCGGATTGCAACTCGGGTACTGGATGGCGCAGCCGCCGGAGAATGCGGGGGAGTTGGTGGTCGCGGCGGAGGACGCCGGGTTCGATGCGGTATTCGCTGCGGAGTCGTGGGGTTCTGATGCCTTCGGGCCGCTGACCTGGTGGGGATCGTCCACGGAGCGGGTGCGACTCGGCACCTCCGTGGTGCAGATGTCGGCTCGAACGCCCGCCGCAACCGCGATGCACGCGCTCACGCTCGATCATCTGAGCGGCGGCCGGGCGATTCTCGGGCTGGGTGTCTCCGGGCCGCAGGTGGTGGAGGGCTGGTACGGGCAGCCGTTCGCCAAGCCGTTGCAGCGCACCCGGGAGTACGTCGGCATCATCCGGCGGATTCTGGAGCGACAGGCACCGGTCACCAATGACGGGCCGCACTACCCGTTGCCCTACAGTGGGCCGGGTGCGACCGGGCTCGGCAAGCCGCTCAAGCCGATCGTGCACCCGCTACGTGCGGATTTGCCGATCTGGCTCGGCGCGGAAGGCCCCAAGAATGTGGCGCTGACCGCCGAGATCGCGGACGGCTGGCTCGCCATCTACTACGCGCCGCGGCTGGCGAATATGTACAACGACTGGCTCGACGAGGGTTTCGCCAGGGCGGGTGCGCGCCGGTCGCGCGCGGACTTCGAGATCGCCGCGAGCTGCCAGGTGGTGATCACCGACGACGCGGCGAGCGAGATCGAGCGGATGCGCTGGATCATGGCGCTCTACATCGGCGGCATGGGCGCGCCGGAGCAGAATTTCCACGCCCAGGTCTACCGGCGGATGGGCTACGAGCGGGAGGTCGACGAGATCGGCAGCCTGTTCCAGGCGGGCAAGAAGGCCGAGGCGGCGGCCGCGGTGCCGGACGAGCTGATTCTGGACACGGCGATCATCGGCGACGAGGGGCATGTCCGTAAGCAACTCGGGGTCTGGTCGGCGGCCGGAGTCACCATGATGTTGGTGTCGGTTTCCGATGTCGCGCAATTACGTCGTCTCGCACCCCTTGTCGATATGTAGAACACGTTCTAGATTCAGTAAGATGACGACGCAGGAGTCAGTGAAAATTCTCGGTCTGTGGAACATCGCCGAAGCCGAACCCGATCGGATCGCCATGGTCGATCCGGCGGGCCGGGAGGTGACGTATCGCGAATTGGCCACCCTGGCCAACCGCTACGCCACCGGCCTGCGCGGCCTCGGCCTGGAAACCGGCGACGTGCTGGTGAGCATGGTGCACAACTGCGTCGAGGCGATCGCCGCCTACTTCGCGGCGTACCAGGCCGGGCTGTACATCGTCGCGGTGAACTGGCACCTCACCGGCCCGGAGGTCGCCTACATCCTGCAGGACAGCGAGGCCAAGGCGTTCCTGGCTGGCGATCGCTTCGCCGCCACCGCCAAAGCCGCCGCCGATGAGGCGGGATTGCCTGCTACGGCGCGCTTTTCGGTGGGTGAGATCGACGGCTTCAAATCGGTGGCCTGGCTGGGCGCCGCGGACACCGGCCGACCGGCCGACCGCAGCACCGGGGCGCCGATGCTCTACACCTCCGGAACCACCGGGCGCCCCAAGGGCGTTCGCCGCCCGCTCACCGGCGCCGACCCGGATGTCGTTCCGCCGCACACCAATGCGTTCTTCGGCCTGTTCGGCCTCGCGCCGTACGACGATCACGTGCACATCTGCGGGTCGCCGCTCTATCACACCGCGGTGCTGAACTTCGCGACCATCTCGATTCAGTTGGGGCACAAGCTCGTTCTGATGGATCGCTGGGACGCCGAGGACATGCTGCGGCTGATCGACAAGTACCGCGTGACGCATAGCCACATGGTGCCCACCCAGTTCCATCGGCTGCTCGCGCTGCCCGAGGAGGTGCGCGCCAAGTACGACGTGTCCTCGCTGCGCAGCATGGTGCACGGTGCCGCCCCCTGCCCGCAGGAGACCAAGCGAAGGATGCTCGAGTGGTGGGGCCCGACGGTCACCGAGTACTACGCGGCCACCGAGGGCGGCGGCACGGTGATCAACGGGACCGAGTGGCTGCAGAAGCCGGGCTCGGTCGGCAAGGCGTGGCCGTGGTCGGTGATCAAGGTGCTCAGCGAGGAGGACGGGTCCGAGGTGCCTGTCGGTGAACCCGGCCTGGTCTACATGCGGATGGGCGCTTCGAGTTTCGAGTACCACCACGACAAGGCCAAGACCGAGGATTCGCGCGTCGGCGACCTGTTCACCGTCGGCGACATCGGCCACCTCGACGAGGACGGCTACCTCTACCTGCACGACCGCCGCTCCGACCTGATCCTGTCCGGCGGGGTGAACATCTACCCCGCCGAGATCGAGAACGTCCTGATCACCCACCCGAAGGTCGCCGACGTCGCGGTCTTCGGTATCCCGCACCCGGATTGGGGCGCCGAGGTCAAGGCCGTCGTCCAGCCCGCCGAGGGCATCGAGGGCACCGACGACCTCACCGCCGAGCTACTCGCCTTCGCCGCAACCCAATTGGCGAAGTACAAGATGCCCAAGTCGGTCGACTACCTCCCCGAACTGCCCCGCGACCCCAACGGGAAGTTGTACAAGCGCAAACTCCGCGAGCGCTACGTCCCCGCGTCCTAGTACGTAGCGGATCCGGCTCGGTGGGGTACGCCAAGTACTCCCCGAGATGACCGTCTCGGGGAGCTGAAGACTCACCCAGGTTTTCCTGTGAGTAGTGCTGGGCGCGTCGGGTGCCGTACCCGGCTTTCACCTCGAGTCAGGTGCGTAGCGCCGGGCTTCCGGCGTGGTCATCTGGCTGTGGTGGCGTTGTCGAGCATCTCCGAAATGGTCAGAGTCATATGGTCGCTACCCAAGATCAGGTAGCGACCATATGACTCTGCTCGATTCGCATCTGCTTGCCGCACACCCTTTTCGCTAGCCGCACACCCGCTATACAGGGTGTGCGGCTGACACAAACGGTGTGCACACCCCTTTCACGCCACCCGCTCCGGGCGCATAGCGCCGTCTTTGCCTAGCAACCCTTCCGGGGGCGGGCGACAGGGCATTCAGACCGCTTCGCGCAACTCCGCTGCCAGCCCGAACAACGGGAACAGCTTCTCCGTATCGAGGAAGAAGCTCATGCCCGCAACCTCGTTCCCGTCGAGCTCCAGCACGGTGATCGACCACGGGACCCACACGCCCGGCTCGCCGCTGGGCTTGTAGTGACCGAAGGCGGGGTTGCCGTTGGCGCCGTCCAGGCGGACCAGGCGCGAGTCGCGGCAGCCTGCGCCGTGGCCGAGCATGAACTCGGCAACGTTCGCCGGGCCGGAGACCCAGAACTCGATCGGCGGCATGGACAGCGCCACATCGGTTTTGAGCAGTGTGGTGAGGGTGTCCATGTCGTAGGCCTCGAACGCCTTGACGAAGTTGTCGACCAGCTTGCGCTGGTCTTCGTTGGACTCGTCGTAGTTGTCCGCCGTGCTCGGCTGCACCTTCGACATGGTGGCCCTGGCGCGTTGCAATGCGCTGTTCACCGACGCGGGGGACATGGTGAGGGCTTCGGCGGTCTCGTTGGCGGAGAACCGCAGCACCTCGCGCATGATCAGGATCGCGCGCTGGGTGGCGGGTAGGTGCTGGCAGGCCGCGACGAACGCCAGTCGCAGCGTGTCCTTGGCCGAGGCGTGGTCGGCCGGGTCGGCGCCGAACGCCAGGGCGTTCGGGATCGGTTCGATCCAGACGTAGTCCGGCTGCGGCGCGGGTAACGGTGAATCCGGCCGCGACGGACCGTTCAGGTCCATCGGCCTGGCTCGCCGCTGCGGGCCGTCGAGCATGTCCAGGCAGACATTGGTGGCGATTCGATACAGCCAGGAGCGCAGGCTCGCGCGTCCCTCGAACGAGTCGTAGGACTTCCACGCGCGGGTGAAGGTTTCCTGGACCGCGTCCTCGGCTTCGAAAGACGAACCGAGCATGCGGTAGGCGTAGGCGCACAATTCCCGGCGGTGCTTCTCGAAGGATTCGAGCACGTCGGGAGCAAGGCCGGCGGAGTGGCCGGACGGGTCGTTCATGGGTGTCACCATGCCACAGCCCACCGACACATCCCAGACCCGAAAGCTTGCTACCAGCACCAGCAAGATCAACACCCGCGGCGCCGGGTGCGGGTGGTCACAGCCGTGGGGGCGAGCGATGAGTTCAGCGGCCGGGTCTCGTCCTTATTTCTGCGCAACTAAACAGGCGGACTACGAAAAGGTGTCGTGACATGACCAGCCGGATGATTTTTCTCAACCTACCCGTCGCCGAGCTGAACCGGTCGAAGAACTTCTACGAGGCGCTCGGCTGGAAGGTCAACCAGGAGTTCAGCGACGACAACGCGGCCTGCATCGTGATCGACGACAATATCTGCCTCATGCTGCTGACCCGGCAGTTCTTTACCAACTTCAGCAAGCGCCAGGTCGCGGACACCACCGAGAAGATCGGCGCCACTTACGGATTGGCGCTGACCAGCAGCGCGGAGGTGGATGCGCTCGCCGCCGCGGCACTCACCGCGGGGGGCACCGAGGAGATCAGCGAGGACAAGCGCGCGCAGGAGGCGCAGGTCGGCATGTACAGCCGCACCTTCCTCGATCCGGACGGCCACCAGTGGGAGCCGTTCTGGATGGACTACCCGGGCAATTGAGCCCGGCATGAGCCGCCCCCGGTACCCGAAGGTGCCGGGGGCGGCGTGGTCTCAGCTGCCGGTGAAGGTCGGTTTGCGCTTCTCCGCGAAGGCCTTCGGGCCCTCCTTGGCGTCGGTCGAGCGGAACACGGCCATGCCGAGCTTCGCGTCGATCTGGAACGCCTCTTCCTCGTGCATGCCCTCGGTCTCCCGGATGGTCCGCAGGATGGCCTGCACGGCCAGCGGGCCGTTGGCGGCGATCTGCGCGGCGAGTTCGAGGGCCTTGTCCAGCGCGCTGCCATCCGGGACGACGTGCCCGATCAGCCCGATCTCCTTGGCCTCGGCGGCGGTGACGTGCCTGCCGGTCAGCAGGATGTCCGCGGCGACGGTGTACGGAATCTGGCGCACCAGGCGCACCGCGGAACCGCCGAGCGGGAACAGGCCCCAGCGTGCCTCGGACACACCGAATTTCGCGCTCTCGCCGGCCACCCGGATATCGGTGCCCTGCAGGATCTCGGTGCCGCCCGCGATGGCCGGGCCCTCGACCGCGGCGATCAGCGGCTTGGTGAGCCTGCGGCCCTTGAGCAGCGCCTCGATCTTCGACAGGTCCCAGCCGCCGCCCGCGAACGAATCGCCGGGGTGCTGCGCGGTCATCGCCTTGAGGTCCGCGCCCGCGCAGAACGCGCCGCCCGCGCCGGTCAGAATGGCCACCCTGATGTCCGGATCGCTGTCCACCTGATCCCAGGCGTCGCGCATGATCGCCATCATCTCCGCCGAGAGCGCGTTGCGCGCCTCGGGGCGATTCATCGTGACGATGAGGACATGGTCGCGTTTCTCAACGAGGCAGTGCGGCATTAGCAGATCTCCTGACTTTCAAGCCGATCTTTTCGAGCGACCTGCAAGCAGTCGCTACGGCCTTGCCAAGAACAGTAACACGTTCTATTTTTAGCCTGTGAGCTACAACATAGCGGACCTTGTCGAACACGCCATCGACCTGATGCCCGACCGCGTCGCGCTCGCTGACGACGGCCGCGAGGTGACCTACGCACAGCTGGAGGAGCGCGCCAACAAGTTGGCTCACTACCTGCTCGAACACGGTGTGCAGCCGGGGGACAAGGTCGGCATCTACTCGCGCAACACGATCGAGGCCGTCGAGGCGATGGTCGCGGTGTTCAAGGCGCGGGCAGTGATGATCAATGTGAACTTCCGGTACGTCGAGAACGAGTTGCAATACATCTTCGACAATTCGGACATGGTCGCGTTGATCCACGAGCGCCGCTACAGCGATCGGGTGGCCGGGGTCCGGTCGAACACCCCGCAGCTGAAGACGGTTCTCGTCGTCGACGACGATACGACCGGCACCGTTGCGACCGCAGCGGATTCGGTCGAATACGAGACCGCGCTGGCCGCCTCGTCCGGTACACGGGACTTCGGTCCGCGCTCGCCCGACGACATCTTCATGCTCTACACCGGCGGCACCACCGGGCTGCCCAAGGGCGTGATGTGGCGGCACGAGGACTGGTGGCGGGTGCTCGGCGGTGGCATCAACTTCATCACCGGCGAGCCCATCGAGGACGAATGGCAGCAGTCCAAGACCGGTGCGGCCAACAACCCGCAGATGGTGCGGTTCCCGATTCCGCCGATGATCCACGGTGGCTCGCAGACCGCCACGTTCCACAGCCTGTTCGACGGTGGTAAAGCCGTGATGCTGCCCGAGTTCAGCGGGCACGGCGTGTGGCAGGCGATCGACCGCCACAAGATCAACCTCATCTTCATCACCGGCGACGCCATGGCGCGGCCGATGCTGGACGCGCTGATCGAGGGCAACCCGGAAACCGGTCAGCCCTACGACCTTTCGAGCCTCTACGTGATGGCGAGCAGTGCCGCGCTGTTCTCGCCCGCGCTCAAGGACCAGTTCGTCGAGCTGCTGCCGAACCGGTTGATCTCGGACTCCATTGGTTCCTCCGAGACGGGTTTCGGTGGTCTGTCGATCGTCGCCAAGGGTGTCAACCACACCGGCGGCCCACGGGTGAAGATCGACGCCTCCACCCAGGTGCTCGACGAGGCAGGCAACCCGGTCGAACCCGGCTCCGGGCAGGTCGGCCTCCTCGCCCGCAGCGGGCACATCCCGCTCGGCTACTACAAGGACGAAGCCAAGAGCGCGGCAACCTTCAAGGTGTTCAACGGGGTTCGCTACGCCATCCCCGGCGACTACGCCAGGGTCGAGGAAGACGGCACGGTCACCATGCTCGGCCGCGGCTCGGTCAGCATCAACAGTGGTGGCGAGAAGATCTACCCCGAAGAGGTCGAGGGCGCCCTCAAAACCCACCCGGAAATCTTCGACGCCCTCGTCGTCGGCGTAGAAGACCAGCGCTGGGGCCAACGCGTAGTCGCCGTCGTGCAATGCCGCGGCGAAAACCACCCCACCATCGAAGAACTACGCCCCTTCCTGACCAAGGAAATAGCCCCCTACAAACTCCCCCGCAGCCTCTGGTTCGTAGACGAAATCAAGCGTTCCCCCGCAGGCAAACCCGACTACCGCTGGGCCAAGTCCCAAACCGAGTCCCGTCCCGCCGACGAGCACGCCGAGGCGAGCAGCAAGTAGGACGCCGGGGAACAAGGGGGATCGACGTGGCGGTCCGTTACGGGTTCTTCGAGGAGACCGCGCGCGGCTTCGAGCCGTTGCCGTTCGCCGCGAGCGCCTGGTCGCCGACGATGGTCAATGGACCAGCCGTCTGTGGGCTGCTGGCCAGAACATTGGAGCGGCAACATGGTTCGCCGGGCTTCCTGCCCGCCAGGTTGACCGTTGATCTGTTCCGGCCCACGCTCGCCAAACCGCTGACGGTAGTCACGGAGCTGGTTCGGGAAGGGCGGCGGATCCGCGTCGCCGATGCCGCGTTGATGCAGGACGGTGTGGACGTCGCACGGGCGACGGTCGTCTTCCTCGAGCGGTCGGCCCAGCCGCCGGGGCAGTTGTGGACGCGGGCGGAGGTGCCCCGGCCACCGTCGGTGCCGGTCGCCACCGAACCCACGCGCCCGCTGTGGGGCAGTGACGCGCACGCCGAGGGTTGGTCGCCCGAGATCGGCGAGCACCAGAACGACAGCCGAAAGCGCATGTGGCAGGCGCCGATGCGGGTCATCGAGGGCGAACCACCCTCCCCGTTCGTCGGTGCCGTAGTCATCGGCGAGGCCACCAGCCTGATGACCAACTGGGGCAGCGCCGGCATCGGCTTCATCAACACCGACATGACGCTGGCGCTGGCCCGTCTGCCCGTGGGTTCCGAGGTCGGCGTAGAGGCCGACAGCCACCTCAGCACCGACGGTGTAGCAGTCGGCAGCGCAACCTTGTTCGACAGAACCGGCCCCTTCGGCACCTGCGTAGTGACCGCCCTGTCCAACGCCCGCCGCCAGGTCGACTTCACCAATGGCGACATCATCCAGGCGAAAGCCGGTATCCAATAACGACTTCCAGCGCCGCCGACGCGCACACCTGCGCAAGTAGCAAGTAAGACTGCCTACCCGAAGGGCCGCCGCGAATCATGCAGCGGCCCTTCGGTAGTCAAGGCCCCCCTAGCGTCGGCGGTCGGTCTGGCGGGGATGTCCGGTGCCTGCGAGTGTCAGGTACAGGGTTCGTTCCTCGTCGGCGATCGCGTACCAAATCCGGCCGCCGCCGGTGATTTCGTACTGCCATTGCTCCAGTTCGGCGCCGCCCATTTTGATCGACTTCAACTCGAATTTGAGTCGATGCTGCCGGGACGGGTTCGCGACGCTGCGTGGGTCGCTGGTGATGTCGACCCAGGCGCGATCGAGATTGCCGGGAGCCTGCGCCAGCAGTTCGGCCCAGCCCTTCGCGGCATTGAGGTTGTGCACGACTACCCGCCACGGGCGCGGACGGGGAACCTCGTCGCCTTTGCGAAGCTTCATTCGGCACCGCCGGGGCGGGCCACCTCGGTGAACTCGCTGGGCTCGAAGGGGCCGGCGAGGCGGCGCGCCAATTCTGGCTGGGCGTAGATCTCGGCGGTGTGCTGCCATGCGACCAGATCGCGGGCGAACGGGGTAAACAGTCCGGTGGCGGCCCCGGCGATCAGGTGGTCGAGGAGTTCGTTGACGGCCTCGGTGCGCCCCGTGTCGGGTAGCCACTTCAGCCACGGCAGCTCTTCGGAGAACACTTCCTCGGCCAAGCTGCGGTTCGTCTTGGCAATGATCGCGATGGTCCTGGCGAGCAGCCGGATCGCGGTCTCTTTCGCCTCGAACCGCTCGGAGCGCGACAGCACCAGATTCTCGGCGTCGCGGCGCTCCAGGATCACGTCGGCGTCATCGAGCGCAGGAAACACCGAGGTCTGCTTACGAATCAGGTCGCTGAACGGGAACGTCTTGGAGCTCATACGCCCATCCTACGGGAAGTTCTGAAGTAGTTCAGTTAATTGTCCCGGTGGGACCGCTGGCGTTCAGCGGTGGGGGAGTTCGGCGAGGCGGTGGGCTAGGGCGGTGCGGACGGTGGGGATGCGGGTGAGGGTTGAGAGGGCGAGGTTGCGGAGGGTGCGGGCGGGGCGGGGGCGGAGGGTGGCCATGCGGGTCATTCGGTCGGTGAAGGCTACGACGCCGAGAGCTATTGGGCGGCGGGTGGTTTCGTAGGTGTCGAGAAGGGTGTCGGGTTCGCCGGCGAGGACTCGGGCGAGTAGGGGGCCGAGAGTGGCGGCGTCTTGGATGCCGGTGTTCATGCCCTGGCCGCCTGCGGGGCTGTGTACGTGGGCGGCGTCGCCTGCGAGCAGGATCCGGCCGGCGCGGTAGTGGGCGGCGACGCGGTGGTGCACGCGGAAGCGTGAGCTCCACAGCACCTCGCTGACCTTGATGTCGCCGCCGGGGCCGCGGGTGTCGAGCACGGTTTGGATGTCGTCGCGGGTCGGGTGTTCGGGTGCATCATCGAGGGTGGCGACGACTCGGTAGCGGTTCTGTTCCGCGGAGTCGGGCAGTGGTGCGACAACTGTGACGCCCTCGGGCGAAAGATGCAGCGCCACTTCGTCTCGCGCGATCGGCCAGTCCATCCGGACGTCGGCCAGGACGAAGGACGCCGGGTAGGTGTCGCCGGCGAATTCGATGCCCGCCTGCTCGCGGACGACACTGTGCATACCGTCGGCGCCGATGACGTAGTCGGCGCGCAGTGTACCGGCAGCGCCGTCGCCATCGGTGTATTCGACAGTCACGCCGTCCTTTTCGTTGACCAGGCTGGTGACCTGGTACGGCCGCCGCACCTCGCCGCCCGCCTTGCGCAGCCGGGCGAGCAGCACCGCCTCGGTGGTGTCCTGCGGCGTCATCAGGGTGTAGGGGTACGGCGTGGGGAGCCCGTCGAACCGGATGGTCGCCAGCGTGCGGGCACCGTCGTGCACGGTGAACCGGGGCACCACAATGCCTTTCGCGATGAGCTCCTCGGCGATGCCGAGCTCGTGCAGCATCTCCAGGGTCCTGGCATGCACGACGGCGGCGCGAGAAGTGTTGGCGCCCTCGGCAAGCCGATCGAGCAGGACGAAATCGACGCCTGCGTCGGCCAGCGTGATCGCGGCGGTGAGCCCGGCGGGCCCCGCACCGACGATCAGGACGGCGGTGGTGTCCGGCAGCGGGGTGGTGGTCATGAGAACTCCTGAAGTCAACATCTGTGGGCCAACGATTGTTGGCATAACCGTAAGCCGCCGCGTTTCGTAAGTCAACAGGTGTTGGCCTACACTTGTTGGCATGACGACCGTGCCTGATCAACCGCCTGCGCGCCGCTCCGACGCGACCCGCGCGGCCATCCTCGATGCCGCCCGCGCCCGATTCGCCGCGGAGGGCTACGGCAAGGCGACCATCCGTGCCATCGCGGCGGACGCGGCCATCGACCCGTCCATGGTCATGCGCTACTTCGGCAGTAAGGACGGCTTGTTCGCTGCCGCGGTCGACATCGATCTGGCCCTGCCCGACCTGGCCGCCGCCGACCGGGACTCGCTCGGCGAACTACTGGTGCGCCGCTTCCTGGCCCTCTGGGAAGAGCCTCCCGGCAACGAAGTCCTGCTGACCCTGCTGCGTTCGGCCGTCACCGACGACGCCGTCACCGAACGCTTCCGCGCGGTCTTCGCCCAGCAGGTGCTGCCCGCTGTTCTGCGCTTCGGCGACCCCGCCGACGCCCCCCGTCGCGGCGGCCTCGTGGTCACTCAACTCCTCGGCCTGGCCCTCTGCCGCTACGTCCTGCGCATCCCGCCGGTCGTCGCCTTCACCCGAGACGAACTGATCGCCGAAATCGCCCCCACACTCCAGCGTTACCTCACGTCGGCGAAGGACCAATAGGCGGACGAAAGAGCGAATCGGCCCCGCCGGTGAGACCGACGAGGCCGATTCGTTTGGGCCGGTTTCGATTCCGGTAGGGCTAGCCGGTCCGGATCCACTCGACCCTGGTCGCGGTTGTGCCGAAGGCGGCGGAACTGGCGTCGAGAGCTGCGTTCTCCGCCGACGCGGCGAGGTTCGCGAGTTTGACATTGTCCGGTGTCGCCGCGGCTTTCACCGCGGCTTGTTGTGCCGCTGCCGCGGTGCGCCGGACGTCCTTCGGCGGGTTCGGGAGCTCGTCGATGGTCGCGAGCGCTGCGGTTGCGGCCTGTGCGGCGATCGTGGCGGCCTTGACCGCGCCGGGCAACGAGGGCCGGAACTGAATTTCTTCGAGAGATACCGGCCGAACCTCCTGCGTGTACGTCACCGGCTCGTTGGCGGTGGCGGTACCTACCGCTTGGAAAGCGGAGGCGCCGCGAGCGTTTGCGCTGGCGGTGCGGGCCTCGGCCTGGGCGATGAGTGCGCCCGTTCTACCCACTGGTTGGCCATGGGCATCGCCTATCCCACCCATGCAGCTCAGGAATAAGGCCGCGGCCAAAACCGCGAGTGTCGATCGTCGTGCCGCCAAGTAGCCCTCCAGGACCTCAGGTGCCGATGTGGGTAGCGGTGCCTGTTCGCGGCGGAGACTCGTCGCGAACGCCGGCACCTCACCGGCATTCGGCACAACACCTGATCTGGATGGGTACAGAATTCGGCCCGCCGATCGAGCCGACGGGCCGAATGGGTACTGCGTCCGATCAGGAGGCGGCCAGGTGCGCACCGAGGGCGCGCAGGTGATCGGTACCCCCGCCCAATGCGAACTCGTGATGCTTGGCGGCCGTGAAGTAGTTGTGCACGATGTGGTCCCGGTCGATACCGACGCCGCCGTGCACGTGCACGACCGTGTGCGCCACCCGATGTCCCGCGTCGGCCGCCCAGAACTTGGCGGTGTGCACGGCTTCGGCGCTGGGCAGATCCTCGGAGAGCTGCCAGGCGGCCTGGGTGACGGCGAGACGCAGCCCCTGGACGTCGATGTAGGCGTCGGCGAGCCGCTGCGCCACGGCTTGGAAACTGCCGACGGCCTTGCCGAATTGTTCCCGCTCGCGGGCGTATTCGGCGACCAGTTCGAGTGCGCGTTCCAGGGTGCCGAGTTGCAGGGCGCTGAGGCCGAGCCAGGCGCGGATGAGCATCCAGTCCAGGATCTGCGCACCGTTCTCGACGGTGCCGACCAATTCGGCTGGAGTGTCGGTCAATTCGACCGCGTACTCGGGGGAGCGGTCGACCACCTGCTGTGCGGTGACCGTCGCCGCCGACGGATCGACCAGGAACACCGCGGGCGCACCGGACACCGTGGCGGGAACCAGGATTCGGTCGGCCCGGTCGGCGAAGGGCACGGTGGTCTTGGCCCCGGTGAGCCGCCAGCCGCCGTCCACCTCGACGGCGGTGGTGGTGGGCTTGGCCGGCTCCCAGTTGTGTTCCTCCGCGAGCGCGGCCGTCAGAATGACCCGACCGGCACCCGCCTGAGTCGCCCGATCTTGCTGCGCCGCATCCCCGAAACGAGCCAAGGCACCTGCGCCGACCACGATCGACCACAGATACGGCACCGCCGCGACGTGCTTGCCGAGCTCACGCAGCACCGCGGTCTGCTCGAGCACGCCGAAGTCGTTGCCGCCGACAGCCTCGGGCAGTGCCGCGGCGAGCACGCCGGTCTCGGCCAGCGAGCCCCAGAGCGCCTCGTCGAATCGTTCGGTCGCGGTGTCGAGTTCGCGCAGCCGGTCGGCGGTGACGAGCTTGCCGCACACCTCGCCGGTCAACCGGGCCAGGTCGAGCTGGGCTTCGGTGGGAGTGAAATCCATGTCTGCTACCTGCTTTCCGACTCAGCGCGCCGCGGCGGGCTGCTCGAGGGCGGTCATCGCGATGATGTCGCGCTGCACCTCGTTGGTGCCGCCGCCGAAGGTGAGGATCAGCGCGGCCCGGTGCATCCGCTCCAGACGCCCGCGCAGCTCGGCGCCGGGGGAGTCCTGGCGCAGATAAGCTTGCGGCCCTAGAACTTCCATCAGCAACCGGTACGCCTCGGTGGCCAGTTCGGTCCCGTACACCTTGCAGGTGGAGGCGTCCCACGGCCGTGGCGCGGCGTCACCGCCCGCGTCGGCCCGGCTGGCGATCTCCCAGTTCAGCAGCTTCAGGTACTCGACCTTGGCGTGCACGCGCGCCAGGCTGAGCTGCACCCATTCCTGGTCGATGATGCGGGAACCGTTGGCGGCCTTGGTGTTGCGCGCCCACTCGACGGTCTGACTCACCGCGAGCCCCAGCGGTCCCGCCGAGGTGAGCGCGACGCGCTCGTGGTTGAGCTGGTTGGTGATCAGCGCCCAGCCGCCGTTCTCCTGACCGACCAGCGCGCTCGCGGGCACCCGCACGTCCTGGTAGTAGGTCGCGCTGGTGTCCGGGCCCGCCATGGTGTGCACGGGGGTCCAGGAGAAGCCCTCGGCGGTGGTCGGCACGATGAGCATGCTGATGCCCTTGTGCTTCTTGACATTCGGATCGGTGCGCACGGCGAGCCAGACGTAGTCGGCGTACGCGATCAGACTGGTCCACATCTTCTGGCCATTGATCACGTAGTCGTCGCCGTCGCGCACCGCGCTGGTGCGCAGGCTGGCCAGGTCGGTGCCCGCGCCCGGTTCGGAGTAGCCGATGGCGAAGTGCAGCTCGCCCGCCGCGATCTTGGGCAGGAAGAAGCGCTTCTGCTCCTCGCTGCCGTAGTGCATGATCGTCGGCGCGACCGAGTTGATGGTCAGGAACGGCACCGGCGCGCCAGCGATGGCGGCCTCGTCGGTGAAGATCAGCTGGTCCATCGTCGGCCGGTCCTGGCCGCCGAACTCCTTCGGCCAGGCCAGGGTGAGCCAGCCGTCGCGGCCCATCTCCTGCACGACCTCGCGGTAGACGTTGCCCTGGCCGTACTCGCCGGTCTGCGCGCTGAGCGCTGCCCGGCGCTCGGGGGTGATGAGTCGCGCGAAGTAGTCGCGCAGCTCCGCGCGTAGCTCCTCCTGCTGCGGCGTGTACGCAATGCGCATGGCAAATACCTCAGGCCTTCGTCGATGTGGGTTGCACCGATCATTGCATATGCACTGAAACATGTTCCAGTATTGGGGGTGAATCGGGTCGATGGCGCCACCTGCGGCGGCGTCGGCTTGTTAGGCTTCGGCAAGGATCGCGGTAAAGGAGTTCTCATGAAGGTCAGCGTCGATCTGGATCAGTGTGAAGCGAACGGAATCTGCGTCGGAATCGCCCCCGACGTGTTCGAACTCGATGACGAGGACCAGTTGCACATCCTGCAGGCCGACGTTCCGGCGGACCGGCTGGCCGACGTCGAGGACGCGGTGGCGCAGTGCCCGAAAGCGGCCTTGCGGCTCCAGTGAGACCGACCCTTGCCATAGAATGGAACACGTTCTAGGGTCGGGCTCGTGGTTGATGATGTGAGTCTTGCCGGTCGGGTAGCGATCGTGACCGGTGCGGGTGCGGGGTTGGGGCGGGCAGAGGCGCTCGCGCTGGCCGGCGCGGGTGCTTCGGTGGTGGTCAACGATCTGTCGGAATCGGATGCGGTGTCCGACACGCTCGCCGAGATCCGCGCGCTCGGCGCCAAAGCCGAGTTCGTCGCGGGCAGCATCGCCGAACGCGCGACGGCCGACGCGTTGATCCGCACCGCGGACGAGGCCTTCGGCAGCGTCGACATCGTGGTGAACAACGCGGGCATCACCAGGGACCGGATGCTGTTCAACATGACCGACGAGGACTTCGACGCCGTCGTCGCGGTCCACCTGCGCGGCCATTTCCTGTTGTCCCGCAACGCCGCAACGTACTGGCGCGGCAAGTCCAAGGCGGCGGGCGCGCCGGTCTACGGCCGGCTGATCAACACCTCCTCCGAGGCGGGCCTGCTCGGCCCCGAGGGGCAGGCCAACTACGGCGCCGCCAAGGCGGGCATCACCGCGCTGACCCTCTCGGCCGCGCGGGCACTGTCCCGATATGGCGTGCGCGCCAACGCGATCGCGCCCCGCGCGCGGACCGCGATGACCGAAGCGGTGTTCAGCGCGGCACCGGAAGGCGAAGTGGACCCGCTGTCACCGGATCATGTGGCCAGACTGGTCGCCTACCTCGCCTCGCCCGCTGCCGACCCGGTGAACGGGCAACTGTTCGTGGTCTACGGCGCCATGGTGGCGCTCATGGCGGCCCCCGTCGTCGAGCAGCGGTTCGACGCGGCCGGTGACGCGTGGTCGGTCGGCGACCTGGCCGGCGCACTCGGCGGCTATTTCGCCGAACGCCCTGTGGGGCAGACTTTCTCGGCCTCGACCCTGTTGGATCTCGACTGAGTTCCGTGCGGTGTATCCGACACGGTGAAACAAGCGCAGCGAGGATCGGCTTCTGCAAGCCCCGCTGACAATAAACTGCTGATCAGCCGTCCAACTGTTGATCGGCGGTCGGGCAGTTGGTAGATATTGGGGGTCGAGACGTGTGCCACCGCACAAAGGTGGGATCAATCTCTGACACTCGTTCCAAATTCATATGCCGATGCAAAGAAAAAGTGCAGTTCAAAAGTGGCAAACATCTACCGGCAGCGTAGTGAACGTGTTCTAATCGTGGAGGCGGTGCGGCCTCGGTGAAGAATCGTGCCGTGAGGGCGTACGCAGGTTCTGAGCAAGGAGGTTCATAGATGAACGAGGTCCTTGCTGTGCCGTTGCGGGCAGTCGGCGGGTTCTTCGAACTGACGGCCGAAGTAGCGCGAGCCAGTGTGCGCAGGCCATTTCAATGGCGCGAGTTCATCGACCAGTCCTGGTTCATCGCCCGCGTCTCGATCGTGCCCACGCTGTTGGTCGCGATTCCATTCACCGTATTGGTGAGCTTCACGCTGAACATCCTGTTGCGCGAGATCGGCGCGGCCGATCTCAGCGGTGCGGGCGCGGCCTTCGGCGCGGTCACCCAGGTGGGGCCGATCGTCACCGTGCTGATCGTCGCGGGAGCCGGCGCCACCGCCATCTGCGCTGACCTGGGCGCCCGCACGATTCGCGAGGAAATCGACGCGATGCGGGTGCTCGGCATCAATCCGGTGCAACGACTGGTGGTGCCAAGGGTGCTCGCGTCGATGTTCGTCGCGCTGATGCTCAACAGTTTGGTGTGCACCATCGGTATCGTCGGCGGATTTCTGTTCTCGGTCTTTCTGCAGGACGTGAACCCGGGCGCGTTCGTCAACGGCATCACGCTGCTGACCCATTTGCCCGAATTGGTCATCTCCGAGGTGAAGGCCGGATTGTTCGGGCTGATCGCCGGGCTGGTGGCCTGTTATCTGGGTCTGAATGTCAAAGGTGGTCCCAAGAGTGTCGGTGATGCGGTGAATCAGACCGTCGTCTTCGCCTTTATGGCCTTGTTCGTAGTGAACGTGGTGGTCACCGCCGTTGGTATCAAGTTCACGGCGCGGTGACCGCATGGCCTTCGTGATCGAATCCCGCTTCCCGCGTACCGTGCGACGAGTGCGTCGGATGTCGGACTCGCTCGATTCAGTCGGTAAACAGGCTGTGTTCTTCGCACAGGCCCTGGGGGCTATTCCGCGTGCCATGACGCACTATCGGACCGAAACCATTCGGCTCATCGCCGAAATCAGTATGGGCAGCGGCGCTTTGGCGGTGATCGGCGGCACCGTGGTGATCGTCGGCTTCCTCACGCTGTTCGCCGGCGGCACCATCGCCGTGCAGGGTTACAGCTCGCTCGGCAATATCGGCGTGGAGGCGCTCACCGGCTTCTTCGCGGCCTTCATCAATGTCCGCATCGCGGCGCCGGTGATCTCCGGCATCGGCCTGGCCGCCACCATCGGCGCAGGCTCGACCGCGCAGCTGGGCGCGATGCGGGTGGCCGAGGAGATCGACGCGCTGGAGTCGATGGCGATCCGGCCGGTGCCGTATCTGGTCGGCACCAGGGTGCTCGCCGGGATGATCGCGATCGTGCCGCTCTACGCGCTGGCGGTGATCGCGTCGTTCCTGGCCAGCCGGTTCGCGACGGTGGTCATCTACGGCCAGTCCGCCGGCGTGTACGACCACTACTTCTCCACCTTCCTGATCCCGAGCGACATTCTCTGGTCGTTCGCCCAGGCGATCTTCATGGCGTTGGCGGTCATGCTGATCCACACTTATTACGGCTTCAATGCCGCGGGCGGACCGGTCGGCGTCGGCGTCGCGGTCGGCAATGCGGTGCGGGCCTCGCTGGTCGCGGTGGTCACGGTGACCCTGCTGATCTCGCTGGCCATCTACGGCACCTCCGGCAACTTTCATCTCTCCGGGTAAAGCGATATGGCGGATTCGAAGCAATTGCGCGCTGCAGCGGGTTACAAAGTGGCCGGTGCCGCGATGGTGCTCGCGCTGGCCGCGATCGTGGCCGTCGCACTGGTGATGTTCGTAGGCGGGTTCACCCCGACGGCCACCGTCACGGTCGACGCGCCGCGCAGTGGGCTGGTGCTCGATCCCGACGCCAAGGTGAAGGTGCGCGGGGTGGAGATCGGCCGGGTGGTCGCGATCGATCAGACCTCGGACGGTGCCAGCTTGAAGCTCGCGCTCAATCCTGATCAGCTGAAGCTGGTTCCGGCCAACGCGGGCGTGGATATCCGTTCCACCACCGTGTTCGGCGCGAAGTACGTGAACTTCACTGTGCCGGAACAGCCTTCGGCGGCCTCGCTGCAGCCCGGCGCGCGGGTGGCGGTGCAGCACGTGACCGTCGAGTTCAACACGCTGTTCCAGCATCTGTCCGATGTGCTGGCCAAGGTGGAGCCGGAGAAGCTGAACGCGACCCTGTCCGCGCTCGGCACGGCGCTGCAGGGTCGCGGCGAGAAGCTGGGCGACCTGCTCGCCCGCAGCGACGCCTACCTGCGCGACATCAACCCGTATCTGCCTACGCTGCAAGAGGATCTGGTGCGCACCGGCGCGGTGACCGACCTGTACGCCGACACCGTCCCCGACCTGCTGCGCACCGTCGACAACGCCACCGGCACCAGCCAGACGCTGGTCGACGAGCAGCAGAGCCTGGACACCATGCTCGCCAACCTGACGGGCCTCGCCGACACCACCGGATCGGTATTGCGGGAGAACGAAGGCGATTTCAGCACCGCGCTGGACCTGCTGCGCCCCACCACGAGCCTGCTTTTCGAGTACGCCCCGGCGCTCGGCTGCATCATCAACGGCCTCGGCCCGATGATGCCGCTCGCCGAGGATGTGTTCGGCGGCAAGCTGCCCGGCATCGGGATGAACACCAACTTCATGTTCGGCGCGCAGCCCTACCAGTACCCGAACGACCTGCCGAAGGTGAACGCGACCGGCGGCCCGCAGTGCGCGGGCGTGCTGGATCGGGTGCCGGGCAGCCATGCCGACTACGTCGTCACCGATACGAACCAGGGAGCTCCGTACGTGCCGAACACGGGTTTCACGAAGCCCAACGAGGCGCCGAAGGTGTTCCAGCTGCTGTTCGCCGGGCTGCCGGGGGTGGGCAGGCTGTGAAGAACACCGCGACGACCGTCAAGCTGCTCATCTTCACGCTGGTGATGGCACTCGTCTTCGCCGGACTGGTGGTTGTTTTCAGCCAGATGCGCTTCGCCAGGGAGTACGGCTACCACGCCGTGTTCACCAGTTCATCGGGCATGCTGCCCGGCTCGAAGGTGCGCATCGCCGGTGTGCCGGTCGGTTCGGTCTCGTCGGTGAAGGTGGGCAAGGACCACCTCGCGCACGTCGAGTTCGATGTCGACCGCAAGTACCGGCTGCTCACCAGCACCCGCGCCACGATCAGATACGAAAACCTGGTCGGTGACCGGTATCTGGAGCTGCTGGAGGGCCCGGGCTCGACCGAGATGCTGCGCGACGGCGGCACCATCGGCCCGGACAAGACGGCGCCCGCGCTCGACCTGGACATGCTGCTCGGCGGGTTCCGGCCGCTGCTGCGCGGGCTGGATCCGGCGCAGGTGAACGATCTGACCAGCGCGTTGCTGCAGATCTTCCAGGGCCAGGGCGGCACGCTGGTCTCGCTGCTCAACAGCGGCGGCTCGTTCGCGAAGACGCTGGCCGACCGCGACGAGCTGATCGGCAACGTGATCAACAACCTGAACACGGTGCTGCAGACCATCGATCAGCGTGGTGACCAGTTCGCCACCACACTCGACGAATTGCAGCGCCTGATCAGCGGTTTGGCCGCCGAACGCGATCCGATCGGCGACGCGCTGCCACGTATCGCAGGCGCCACCCGGGACCTGACCGGCCTGCTCCAGCAGGCGCGGCCGGACCTACGCTCGACCATCGAGCACACCGGGCGGCTGGCCACCAATCTCGACGAGGGCTCGGACACGCTGCAGTGGGTGTTCGACAAGCTGCCCGAGACCTACAAGAAGCTGATCCGCATCGGCGCCTACGGTTCGTTCCTGCAGCTCTACATCTGCGGGACCAACCTGGTCGTGGACGGTCCGAATGGGCAGCCGATGCAAGTGAACCTGCCGGGTAAGCAGACGACCGGAAGGTGCACGCCCTGATGAACGAGCGATCACGTGTCGTCACCATCGGCATCGTCGGCCTGGTCGTCGCGGCGTGTGTTGCCTTGTCGGCCTTACAGTTCGACCGGCTGCCGTTCGTGCGCGGCGGCGCGACCTACACCGCGTACTTCGCCGACGCGGGCGGGTTGGTACCCGGCGACCCGGTCCAGGTGGCCGGCGTGCGCACAGGCCGGGTGGACGACGTGCAATTGGACGGCGCCAAGGTGCTGGTCCGGTTCACCCTCGACGAGTCGATCGTGCTGGGCCAGAAGTCTTCCGCCGCGATCAAGACCAATACCGTGCTCGGCCGTAAGTCGCTCGAGGTGACCCCGATCGGGTCGGGCGCGCTGCGGCGCAGCGACACGATCCCGCTGGACCGCACCACGTCGCCGTACTCGCTCAACGACGCGCTCGGCGATCTCGGCCGCACGGTGCAGGACCTGGACCTGGCGCAGGTGGACAAGACGCTGGACACCCTCTCGGCGACCTTCGCCGACACCCCGGCCCCGCTGCGGGCGGCGCTGGACGGCGTTACCGCGTTGTCGCGCAGCATCAATGCCCGCGACCAAGCCCTGACCGAGCTGCTGGGCCGGGCGCAGAACGTCACCAAGATCCTGGCCGACCGGAGCAACCAGATCAACGCGCTGCTGCTGGACGGCAACGACCTGCTCGGCGAGCTGGATCGGCGCCGCGCCGCGATCGGTCAGCTGATCGTCTACGTGAACGAGGTGGCCAAGCAGCTGTCCGGCCTGGTCTCCGACAACGAGCCACTGCTGAAACCCGCCCTGGACAAACTGAATTCGGTGCTCGGCCTGCTGCAGCGCAACCGGCAGAACCTGAACGACGCGCTCGACGGCCTCGGCCCGTACGCCGCGGCGCTCGGCGAGCAGGTCGGCAACGGCCCGTGGTTCAACGCCTACGTCGTCAACGCCTCCAGCACGGAGTTGCAGCCGCTGGTCGACGCGCTGGTGTGGCCGGAGCATCTGCCCGAAGACCTCCGCAATATCTTCACCAACCCGGCACCGCCGTCGATCGGGCCCGCCCTCCAGGAGCCACCGCGATGAACATGCTGGACAGAGCCCGCAACCTGCCGCGCTGGGCGCTGATCGCCGCAGGCGTGCTGGTCGCCGCGCTGGTGCTGGCCGGTGCGTACACCGGCGTCACCCGGATCGGAAAGACCACGATCACCGCGTATTTCCCGTCGACCTCCGGCCTGTACGAGGGCGACGAGGTCCGGGTGCTCGGCGTCAACGTCGGCCGCATCGACTCGATCGAGCCGGGCAAGGACCGCGTCACGGTGAAGATGACCGTGGATCGTGGGATCGACATCCCGGTCGATGCCCGCGCGGTGATCATCTCGCCCTCGCTGGTCTCGGCGCGGTTCATCCAGGTGGCCCCCGCCTACGTCGGCGGCCCGAAAATGGCTGACGGCGCGGAGATTCCGCTCGAGCACACGGCCGTGCCGGTGGAATGGGATGACATCAAGGCCGAACTGTCCAAGCTGGCAACGACTCTCGGGCCGGTCGGCGACGACACACAGGGCTCCTTCGGCCGCTTCGTCAACACCGCCGCCGACAACATGGACGGCAACGGCCAGAAGCTGCGCGATACGTTGCGGGAACTGTCCGCCACGCTGAACACGCTGTCGGACGGGCGCACCGATCTGTTCGGCACCATCCGCAATCTGCAGAAGTTCGTCGACGTGCTGTCGGCGAGCAACGAGCAGATCGTGCAGTTCGGCGGCAGGCTCGCGTCGGTGTCCTCGGTGCTGGCCGGCACCTCCGCGGAACTCGGTGCGGGACTGGACAATCTGGATACCGCGCTCGGCGACGTGAAGCGTTTCCTGGAGGGCAGCGGCGCCGAACTCACCGAAGGCGTGCAGCGACTGGCCGACGTCACCCAGCAGCTGGTGGACAAGCGCCCCGAACTGGAGCGGGTGCTGCACTCGGGGCCGACGGCGCTGGTGAACTTCTATCAGATCTACAAGCCCGCCCAGGGAACCCTGGCCGGCGCGGTAGCGCTCAACAACACGGCCGATCCGCTGAGCTTCCTGTGTGGTTCGGTGCGGGCGCTGGAGGCCAACGATTCCGATCGTTCCGCCGATCTGTGCGCGCAGTATCTGGCGCCGGTGATCAGTTCGCTCGCCATGAATTACGCGCCGATCATGCTCAATCCGGCCACCGGGGTGCACGCGTTCCCGGATCAGTTGAAGTACAGCCCGCCGAGCCTGGCCGGGCAGGTGGCGCCGCCGGGACCGCCGCCGGTCACCGTGCCGGACGGCATTGCCGGACTTGCTATCCCAGGAGGAGGGCGATGAAGCGGCCTCGCGCATTCATGGCTCGCGAGCAGCCTCGGGAGAGCGCTGTGCGACCGCGCCGGATGGCAACGGTGGTGGTGGGTCTCGCGCTGGTGCTCGGCGTATCCGGCTGTGAGTGGGACGGTTTGAACTCGCTGCCGATGCCGGGCACCGAGGGCACCATGGACGGCGCGTACCAGGTGCGCATCCAGATGCCGAATGTGACCACGCTGACCAGGAATTCACCGGTCCGGGTCGACGACGTCACCGTCGGGACGGTGTCGAACATCGAGGTGGAGGGCTGGCACGCGCTGGTCACCGTCATCCTGAATCCGAGTGTGCGGCTGCCCGCCAATGCCGTCGCCAAGATCGGGCAGACCAGTCTGCTCGGCAGCAACCACGTCGAACTGGCCGCGCCGAACGACACTGCGCCGCAAGGCCAGCTGAAGGGCGGCGACATCATTCCGCTGGAGCGGGCCGGCGCCTTCCCGACGACGGAGCAGGTGCTGTCGTCGCTGTCGGTGGTGCTCAACGGCGGTGGCATCTCGCAACTGGAAACGATTACCCGCGAACTGAATTCGGCGCTGAGCGGTCGGGAGAACGACATCCGCGATCTGCTGCCGCAACTCAACGAACTCACCACCAACCTGGACAAGCAGCGCAACGACATCATCGCGGCGATGAGCGGACTGGACCGGCTCGGCGGCCAGCTGGCCCAGCAGCGCGATGTGGTCGCGGCCGCGATCGAGCGGATCCATCCCGCGCTCACCGTGCTCGCCGACCGGACCGCGAACATCACCGCGACGATCAGCGCCCTGGGCGACCTCAGCGACGTCACCGACCGGCTCATCGCCAGCAGCGGCGACAACCTGAAGGCCAACCTGCGCAGCCTCGCGCCGGTGCTGGAGACGCTGGCCGACACCGGGGTGAACCTCGTCGAGGCGATGAAGATCATTCCGACCTTCCCGTTCCCGATGAAGAACCTAGACAAAGCGATCATGGGCGACTACTTGAACCTGTTCATCACGGTCGACCTGACCGGCAAGCGGTTGGACAGCAACTGGCTGACCGGCACGCCGCTCGGTGGTCGATTCGGCGGCGTGGAGGGCGTGATCGGCAGTTTCGCGCCCGATACCGCGACGCAGAGCGGCAACCCGGCCACCGGACCGCTGCAGCCCGGGCCCGACGCCGGTGCACAGCCGACGCCGACCCTGCCCGGCCTGCCGCCGATTCCCGGCCTGCCCGCCATCCCCGGGCTGACCGTGCCGTTGCCCGGAGCCGCTGCGCCACAAGGGGGTCCGGGCCGATGACGCTCACGCGATTCGTCCGCGTCCAGCTGTCGATCTTCGCCGTGCTGACGGTGATCGGCCTGGTGGTGATGGGCGGGGTGTATGTGAAGGTGCCCGCGATGCTCGGCATCGGCCGCTACGACGTCACGGTGCAACTCGAGGCGACCGGCGGGCTCTACCCGACCGCCAACGTCGCCTACCGCGGCACGAATATCGGTGTCGTGCAAGATGTCCGGCTCACCTCCGGCGGTGTCGAGGCGCAGCTGTCGATCGACAGCGACTACAAGATCCCCGCCGATGTCACCGCGTGGGTGCGCAGCGTCTCCGCGGTGGGCGAGCAGTACGTCGACCTGATCCCGGCCGAGCGCCCGGCCGGCGGAAACCTGGCCGACGGTGCGGTGATTCCGGTGGGGCGCACCAAACTTCCGCAGGACGTCGGCTCGCTGCTCGATCAGTCCGACCGGCTGCTGTCCAGCGTCGCCGACACCCGGCTGCGCCAGGTGATCGACGAGGCGTTCCAGGCCTTCAACGGTGCCGGACCCGATCTGCAGCGGTTCATCGACTCGGCCTCGCTGCTGGTGCAGGAGGCGCAGAACAGCGCGGAACCGACGAAGAAGCTGATCGACCAGATCGGGCCGTTGCTGGACACACAGCTCGAGTCCGACGCGGCGATCCGCTCGTGGACCAGCGACCTGGCCACGGTGACCGACCAACTGCGCGAACACGACCCGTCGCTGCGCAACGTGCTGCGCGACGGGCCCGCCGCGATGCAGCGGGTCACCACGCAGTTCGAATCGCTGCGACCGACGCTGCCGCTGCTGCTGACCAACCTGGTCAGCGTCGGCCAGGTCGGCGTCACCTATCACGCTGGGCTGGAACAACTCCTGGTGGTCTTCCCGCCGCTGATCGCGGCGCTGAAGACGATAATCCGTGGTCCGGCGGAGTACGGCGCGATGGTCGACTTCATGGTGGTGGTCAACGACCCGCCCGCCTGCACGACCGGCTTCCTGCCCGCCAACGAGCGGCGCTCACCCAGCGAGCTGGACTCGATCCCGTCACCGCCCGGCCT
Source organism: Nocardia sp. XZ_19_369 (assembly GCF_015355715.1). Classification (NCBI taxonomy): domain Bacteria; kingdom Bacillati; phylum Actinomycetota; class Actinomycetes; order Mycobacteriales; family Nocardiaceae; genus Nocardia; species Nocardia sp. XZ_19_369. Next base: position 118,290 of record NZ_JACVED010000003.1, read on the forward strand.
GTACTGCAAGGTGCCGCAGGATTCACCGATCGCGGTGCGCGGCATCCGCAACACGCCGTGCGCGGAGTTCCCGGGCGTGCGAGCGCCGACACCCGAGCTCTGCCGGACCGGCTTTGTCCCGCAAGGCAACAACCCCCCGTTCGGCCCGTCGCAACCGGTACCGTCGGCGTCCGCGCCGGTCGACCCGGGGACGGCACCGGTGGCACCCGCCGCGTACGGCACCGGAACGCCGGCTGCCGCGAGATCCTATGACCCGTCCACCGGCCAGTACATCGGCCCGGACGGCCGCACCTACCGACAGGGCGATATCGGACCGGGCGGTTCGGGCACGGTACCGTCGAGCTGGCAGGCGATGCTCGAGGAGCAGCAACGATGACTGAGAACAACGGAGATCGGCACCGCACGCGGCGACGCGCGGTGCGCTCGGTGGGTCCGCCCGCCGAGGAGACGGCGAGCGCCGGCGTGACGTCGGTTCCGGTCGAGGGCGCGAGTACTGCGGCGGTGACCGCGGTGGCGCTGAGTAAGCAAGCGGGCAGCGCCGCGCCGTCGAGCGCTGGAAGTGTGTCCGCTGCCGCTGATACGGACACCGCAGACACTGCCGCTGTCGTAGCCGACGCTTCGGCGGATAGTCAGCCCGTCGATCTCGACAGGGCTGCCGCCGATGCCAAGAACGACGAGAAGCCGAAGAAACCCACTCGCCGCCTGACCACGCTGGCCGCAGCCGCCGCCCTGGTGCTCGCACTGCTGATCGCAGCAGCCCTGTCCGCGGTGGTGCAGGCCCACTCGCTCGACACCCGCGACGCGCGCCGCGCCGAGTATGTGCAGACCGCCCGGCAGGCCGTCCTGAACCTCACGACGATCCGCGCAGATTCGGCGAAGGAAGACATCGACCGGATCCTGTCGCTGGCCTCCGGCCAGTTCAAGAACGAATTCGATGGCCGGGTCGATCCGTTCATGAACATCGTGCAGCAGGCCAAGGTCGTCTCCAACGGCGAGATCGTGGAGGCGGCGATCGAAAGCGACGAGGAGGACTCCGCGAAGATCTTGGTCGCGGCCAAACAGACGTTGACCAACGCGGGGCAGGAGGGGCCGCAGACGCGGTTCTACCGCTTCCGGGTCACCGTGAGCGACGGCAACTCCGGTCTGACCGTATCCAAAGTGGAGTTCGTGGCATGACAATGCGGAGCAAGATCTTCCTGGCGGCCGCGAGCGTGGTCGCGGTCGCGGCGCTGATCGTGCTGGGCGTCAACGGGTTACGGATCTGGAACGACCAGCAGGCCGAGCAGGCGCGCAAGGATGCGGTGACCGCCGCCGACCGGACGGTCACCGCCATGTTCACCTACGACTATCAGACCGTGGACCGGGAACTGCCCAAGGCGGCCGACAACCTCTCGCCGAAGTTCCGCGAGGACTATCTGAAGCTGATCACGCAGGCCATCGCCCCCGGTGCCAAGGACAAGCAGCTCTCGGTGAAGGCGACTACTCAGGCGGCAGGCGTGGTTTCGGCCGACAAGTCCCACGTCGAGGTGCTGCTGTTCCTGAATCAGGTGACCACCAGCAAGGATTCGCCGCAGGGCACCACCAGCGGCAGCCGGGTCCGGGCCACCGTGAACAAGGACGGCGACCGCTGGCTGGTCGACCAGGTCACCCCGGTCTGAGCCGAATCGGTTGTCACGCAGTGGATTCGCGTGGCAATCGCACGGTGAAGGTGCTGCCTTCGCCCTCGACGCTGCGCACGTCGACGCTGCCGCCGTGCGCGGTGACCAGCGCCTGCACGATGGACAGCCCGAGGCCCGTGCCGCCGCTGGTGCGGGTGCGTGAACTGTCGGTGCGGTAGAAGCGTTCGAAGATGCGGTCCGCCTCGTCGGCGGGTAGTCCGGGGCCGGTGTCGGCGACCTCCAGCAAGACCTCGTCGGCGGTGGGGGTGAGGCGCACGGTCACCGCGGCGTCCGGTGGGGTGTGCGTGAGCGCGTTGTTGAGCAGGTTGGCCAGCACCTGCCGAAGCCGGGTCTCGTCGCCGATGACTTCCAAAGTGCCTTCGCCGGGCTGGATGTCGAGTTCGATCCGGCGCCGCGGTGCGCCGTCGATCGGGTGCCGGGGTGCGTCGTCGATTCGGCGCCGTGGCGTGTCCGGGTCCGCGGCGGCGGCCATAGCGCGCGCACTGTGCACGGCATCGCTGGCCACGGCGAGCAGGTCGACCTGGCCCCGCTCCAGCGGGCGCTGCGCGTCGAGCCGGGCCAGCATCAGCAGGTCCTCGACGAGGATGCCCATGCGCTGGGATTCGCGTTCGATGCGGTCCATGAACAGGTCGGGATCGGTGGTCGCGCCCTGCCGGTAGAGTTCGGCGAAGCCGCGGATGGTGGTGAGCGGGGTGCGCAGTTCGTGGCTGGCGTCGGCGACGAACTGGCGCATCTTCGCCTCCGAATGCTTGGCCGCGGCCTCCGACGCCTCGGTCTTCGCGAACGCCTGCTGGATCTGGGCGAGCATGCCGTTGAGCGACCTGGACAACCGGTCGACCTCGGTGTTGTTGCCGCGCACCGGCACTCGGCGGTACAGGTCGCCGCGGGCGATGGCGGCGGCGGTGTTCTCCACCCGAAGCAACGGCCGCAGGCTGCGCCGGATCACGAAATACGCGGCGACGGCCAGCGCGCTCAGCACGATCAGCCCGACGACCAGCTCCAGCATGACGAGGCGTTGCACGATGTCGTAGTTCTGGTTGAGCGGCAGCGCCACCGTGGTGGTGCCGTCCGGCACGCGGACCGTCAAGATCCGCCACTCGGTCGGCCCGCCGCCGAACGAACCCACCGTCATCGGCCCGATCGGCGGGGACTCGGGCAGCGCGGGTTCGGCATCGACACCGAACGCCTTGATGAAGTAGATCCGGCCGTCGTCCTGCACCGAGCGGACGTAGAACTGGCTGGTGTGGCGCGGATCGCCGGGCAGGCTGGGTGGCGGCGGCACCCGGCGGCGCGACCATTCGATCGCGCCGTTGCGCAGCTGCTGGTCGGTACGGTCGGTCAGCGAGCGTTCCAGGCCCGAGGTGACCACCATGCCCGAGATCAGCAGGCCGAGTCCCGCGGTGGCGACGAGAATCAGCATCAGCGTCACGCGCAACGGGATCGCCGAGAGCGCGCCGGCAGCCTTGGCGCGCATCGCCGCGACCGTTCCCTCGCTTATGACCCCACCTCGCAGCCGCGTGGCAGTGTGTCGCTCATTTGGCCGACCGGGTGCGGCTCGGCGCGCGCATGACATAGCCGACCCCGCGCAGGGTGTGGATGAGGCGCTCCTCGCCGGTGTCGACCTTCTTGCGCAGGTACGACACGTAGGTCTCGACCACCCCGACCTCGCCACCGAAGTCGTAGCGCCACACGTGATCCAGGATGCGCGGCTTGCTCAGCACGGTGCCCGCGTTGACCATGAAATAGCGCAGCAGGGTGAACTCGGTGGGGGACAGCGCGACCGGCTCGCCCGCCTTCCACACCTCGTGGGTGTCGTCGTCGAGCTCGATGTCCTCGAAGCGGAGCCGGGAACTCTCCCGTCGCGGTGCGGAATGCCCCGCGCGGCGCAGGATCACCCGCAGCCGGGCCACCACCTCCTCCAGGCTGAACGGCTTGGTGACGTAGTCGTCCGCGCCGAGGGTGAGCCCGGTGATCTTGTCCTGCACCTCGTCTCGCGCGGTCAGGAACAGCACGGGGGCATCGATGCCGTCGGCGCGCAGCCTGCGTAGGAGGCCGAAGCCGTCCATGCCCGGCATCATCACGTCGACGATCAGCGCCTGCGGCCGGAAGCTGCGCGCCTTGTCCAGCGCCTGCGCCCCGTCCGCGGCCGTGTCGACGGCGAAGCCCTGGTACCGCAGGCTGACCGCGAGCAACTCCACGATCATCGGCTCGTCGTCGACCACCAGCACCCGCGCCTCGGGTGCCTGCTCCGCAGGCGCACCACTCATGGCTTCATGGTCCGCTATCCACCTGCGAACTTGCTGGACCTTATCTGGGTGATTCCTGTGAACGATTTACCTGGATGGTTGCCGTTCCTCCGGATAGACGTCGTCGTCGGTGAGCAGGGCGCTGCCCGCGACCTGGTCCTGCGCGAGCGCCTCGAGGAAGGCGCGGGCCCAGCGGTCCACGTCGTGGGCGAGCACCTGGCGGCGCAGCGAGCGCATGCGGCGGCGCTTGGTGTCGCGATCGTCCTCCAGCGCGGAGACGATGGCGTCCTTGACGCTGTCCAGGTCGTGCGGGTTGCACAGGTAGGACTGGCGCAATTCGGCTGCGGCGCCGGTGAATTCGCTCAGCACCAGGGCGCCGTTGAGACCGCTGTGGCAGGCGACGTACTCCTTGGCGACCAGGTTCATGCCGTCGCGCAGCGGCGTCACCAGCATCACGTCGGCGGCGACGAAGAAGGCGATCAGCTCGTCGCGCGGGATCGGCCGGTGCAGATAGTGCACCACCGGGTGACCGACCTGGGCGAACTCGCCGTTGATCCGGCCGACCTGACGCTCGATGTCGCCGCGCATCTGGATGTAGCTCTCCACCCGCTCGCGGCTCGGCGTGGCCAGCTGGATCATCACGGTCTCGGCCGGATCTATCCGCTCTTCCAGCAGCAGCTCTTCGAGCGCGTTGAGCCGGATGTCGATGCCCTTGGTGTAGTCCAGGCGGTCGACGCCGAGCAAGATGTTCTTCGGATTGCCCAGTTCCGCACGGATTTTCGCGGCCCGCTCGCGGATCGAGCGACGCCGGGAATGCTCGTCGAGTTCGGCCGAGGAGATCGAGATAGGAAACGCACCGACCCGGACCGTCCGGAAGCCGACCTGGACGACGCCCAGTTTGGAGCGCACACCGACAGTGCCGCGCGAGGTCGGCTGGCCGGCCAGCCTGCGCGCCAGGTACAGGAAGTTCTGCGCGCCGCCGGGCAGGTGGAAACCGATCAGATCGGCGCCGAGCAGACCCTCCACGATCTCGGTGCGCCACGGCATCTGCATGAACAGCTCGACCGGCGGGAACGGGATGTGCAGGAAGAAGCCGATGGTCAGGTCGGGCCGCAGCATCCGCAGCATCTTCGGCACCAGCTGCAGCTGGTAGTCCTGCACCCACACGGTGGCGCCCTCGGCGGCCACCTTCGCGGTCGCCTCGGCGAAGCGGCGGTTCACCGTGACGTAGGCAGCCCACCACTTGCGGTCGTACACCGGGCGCACGATCACGTCGTGGTAGAGCGGCCACAGTGTGCCGTTGGAGAAGCCCTCGTAGTAGTCGGCCACTTCCTGGGCCGTCAGCGGCACCGGATGCAGCTCCAGGCCGTCCTCGATGATGGGATCGACGTCCGCGTCGGGCACTCCCGCCCAACCGACCCAGGCGCCTTTGTTGTTGCGCAACACCGGTTCCAGTGCGGTGACCAGGCCGCCCGGGCTGCGTTTCCATCGGGTCGTGCCGTCGGGCAGGCGTTCCAGGTCGACCGGCAGCCGGTTGGCCACCACGACGAAACCGGAGCCGGACTCGGCCGGACCGGTACGTGCGGTCGTTGTCTCGTCAGGTGCTGGTTCTAGGGCGGGCTCGGAGTCGTCGGACGAAGTCATCTGGTCCACTCACGCATCCTTTGCGCGTCGCTGGGTCCCCCGGGGAATCGGGTAGGTCGACGTCGCCGTTGGCGTCGAAAGGGGTTGGGCTCTAGTCGACCCGGGTGCTCGGGCCGATGCCGAGCATCGACAACAGCATCCGGCACTCGTCGGCGTCTTCCGCGTAGGCCGCGACAACGCGCTGGGCCTGACGTGCGGTTTCATCGGCAAGTGGTTCCAGATCGTCGTCCGCGATGTCGTTCGCGCTGCCCTTCGCGGCCATCTTCAAGTCCTCCCGGTTCACTACGCTCGTACGTGCGAATAGTCAATGGTATCTGGCGCCGCCAGGCGCGGGTGGCACCCGCGTCACACCAGCCCCCGGCCGGTGTGCCGACCCCGTCCGCCCCTATACCGTGGGACTGAGCATCAACTCCACGAAAGGGTCGATATGCCGCTGGCCACGGTGAACGGAATTTCCCTCAACTACCAGGTCAAAGGTGACCGCGCGCGGGGTACCGATGTCAAGGGGTCGGGTCCGCTTGTGGTCATGATCATGGGCACCGGCAGTCCGGGCCGGGTGTGGGAGTTGCACCAGGTCCCCGCGCTGATCGCCGCGGGCTACCGGGTGTGCACCTTCGACAACCGCGGGATCGCGCCGTCGTTCGAGGCCGCCTCGGGCATGACCATCGACCAGTTGGTCGCCGACACCGCCGGGCTGATCGAGCTCCTCGACGAGGGTCCCGCGCTGGTGGTCGGCACCTCGATGGGCGCGCGGGTCGCGCAGGAATTGGCGCTCGCCCGGCCCGAACTGGTGCGCAAAGCCGTCTTCATGGCCGGGCACGGACGCCTCGACCAGTTCCAGAAGACGCTCTCGCTCGGCGAGCACCAGCTCGACGCGAGCGGGGTGCGACTGCCCGAGAAGTACGAGGCCGCGATCACCGCCGTGATGAACCTCTCGCCCGCGACGATGGCCGATGCCAACGCGGCCCGCGACTGGCTCGACCTGTTCGAGTTCACCGGCGGGCCGGTCACGCCCGGTATTCGCGCGCAGCGACGGATGGATCACGATTTCGAGCGGGTGCAGGCCTACCGTGCGATCACCGTGCCATGCCTGGCCGTCGGGTTCGCCGACGACCGGATGATCCCGCCCTACCTGACCAGGGAAATCGCCGAGGTCATCCCCGGTGCGCGCTACCAGGAAGTGCCCGACGCCGGGCACTTCGGTTACCTGGAACGCCCGGAGACGGTGAACAAGATCCTGCTCGATTTTTTCGCGAGCTGAGTTTCCCGGCCCGAGGTAACCGCCCGGGCGTAACGTCTCCCTTGCTAGGGTCGAAACAACGCTCGGGACTCCAACGGCGCGCAAGTCCGTGGACCCCTCGGTTCGTCGGACCCGGCGCCGGGCGATCCAAGAGCGATCCCGTACATAGCGCGAGTATCCAGTGAGGTGAAATTGAGCACCAACCCTTTCGATGACGAGGACGGCCGCTTCTTCGTCCTGGTCAACGACGAAGAGCAGCATTCCCTGTGGCCTGCTTTCGCGGAGGTCCCGGCCGGATGGCGCGTCGTGTTCGGCGAGGACAGCCGCGCTGCCTGCGTCGAATACGTCGAAAAGAACTGGACCGACATGCGTCCGAAGAGCCTGCGCGACGCCATGGCCGCCGACGACGCGGCCCGTCAGGGCGCCCAGTCCTGACCCTCGGTAGCTGAATACCGCGCCGGGACAACCCGACTGCGTGACACCGTAAGCCGGTGTCACGCAGTCGGCCTGCCCGGCTATGATTGCAACCGCTTTTCCAGAAGTCACCCGCCTCCTTAGCTCAGTGGTAGAGCACTCGCCTTGTAAGCGAAAGGTCGTCAGTTCAATCCTGACAGGGGGCTCCGGTCGAGCGCGCCCACATCGGGCGCGCTCGTTCACGTTGTAGGGCTCATCCAAAAGGGTGGTCAGACCGAGGTTCGGTCTGACCACCCTTTGTTTGCAGCGCAACGTCCGAGTCACCCACTTACCCACGAACTTTGATGCTGGTCCCACACTTGACCGGTGACGAGCCCGGACAGCGGAGGGTCGCTGAAAGCGACGACGGTTGCGACCACTAGTTCGAACCGCTCGGGGAGTACCCGGTTGTCGGTACGCCGCCGCCACGCAGCCCACTTTGCCTGGCCGATAAGCGGATACCCGTCGAGGGCTTCACTGAGGGGAATGATCGTTGCCCGGCGAAATGTCGTGACTGCCTGGATCGCCTCTTGGAGGTCGGATCCCGTCATCGGGTGGTGATGGGTGAGCGTCCAGATGTCGCCGAAGTCACGCCATCGGGTGCTCGCAGTGCCTCGCTGAACTGCGGTGACGATCTTCTCTGCGTAAACCATCTGCAAGGGATAGCCGCGGACTGTAATCGGGTCGCCGTCGAGCAGTCGCGGTACGGCCACGGTGGTCGGCTCGGGATGAATCGGATCCCCGACATTCACGTCCACGTGGAAGCTGAGCTTGGCGCGACTCAACGTGGCCTTGGCGCTGACCCGGATGCCTGAGTATTCACTGTCGTCGCGAATCACCTCCGCGGTAAGCGAGTCGAGCTGGAACTGCAGTCCATCATCGGCTGGCACTGCGAGGATCTCACGGATCAAACCGAGGATGGTCTAGCTCTCATTGCTCACATCGATTGCGGCCAGGTCCACATCACGCGTCGGTCGCCGGTTTCCGAATGCGGCAAGCAGCACGCCGCCCTTCAGGACGAATGCTTCGCGGTGGGAATTGGCGGCCAGACGCACGAGGAACCCCTCGAGCAGGTAGAGGTCGAAGAGTTCTTGCGTGTTGCGCCCCGTGGCCTTCGCCCTCTGCTGCAGTGCGCGATATGTCCGATCGCCAGTATCTGCGGCGTTCACAGCAGGATGCTTATCGTCTGATTCAGCCCGCGTTGCGCAGTGGGAAACGACTTCGCCAACCGCAGCAGTTCCGATGCTTGCCCGCCCTTGCGCAGCCACCGCTTGAGCGACTCGATGCCCAGGTCTTCCCCCTCTAGATGCCGCAGACGGAAGGCGTCGATGATGCTTCGCTGGGCGGAGTAGAGGCCGATGCTGTGGCTCTGATCGATGTTCAAATCGTCCCGTCCGAGATCGAAGGTCGTGGCATCGAAACGGTGCCATCTGACCGGCGTTTCCAGCTTCGGCGCCCAGGCGCCGCGCGGGATTGCGATGTCGATGGAGCTGGGTATGTCGTCTATCAGGTCGTGCCGCGCAAGAGCGGACCGCAGCGCGAGTGTGGCGCGCGGTGCCCGAGTGGCGATGGCCAAGAGGTCTTCGTCGCCGATCCAGCCGGCCTTGCGATACAGGCCATGGGCAAGGCGGGTGATTTGTCCATCGGCGAGAAGCCGACGAAAGCGCCCCTCGCCGATCAGCCGCACAGCGTCGTTGAACCGGAACGTGTCTGGGAGTTCGGTGAGGATTCGCGCCGAGTCCATCGTCTGACCCCCTCGCTATGGGTAGGAAATCCTATACAGCTGTACATCGACTGTATAGGATTTCCTGGGCAGGTCAACGTCGACGTGTCAGCTATCTTTGGCACATGACTAGTCGCTCGCGGGCGCCACTGAGCTTCCGCCTGCGGGACCGTCGCGGTCGGCACAGCGCTCAGGTATGCGAGAGGTCGTCAGTTCAATCCTGACTGGGGGCTCTGGTCGAGTCCGTCTGTGACGGCGCGCTCGTTCAGGTAGTAGCGGTCCTGCACGGCGCGGACGACAACCCCACAACGCCATCGATCTTAGATAGAGCTGCAAGCCATTGCCCGCCAGCGGCGGCGTTGGATCGGATTCGGTAGATGCTCGTGTCATCTCGAACCTGTATGGCTCCGAATACACGGTACCGAGGCGGCTCGGGTCGCAGACCACCCGGCGCGGCCGGGCGCCGCTACCCCTCACCAGAAGGAATGATGATGCGTATGCCTGGCACCCGCGTTAGGACGTCGTTGTCGGGGCGCGGGCGGGAGGTCGGAACGCGCCGTGCGGTAAGGAAATTCGGCGTAGTCGTGGTCATGGGAGCGATGCTGTCGGGGCTGCAACCGTGCTACGCACATGCGGCCGTCCAGTCCGGAGCGCCGTGGAATCTCGACCGAATCTCGCACGACGATCTTCCGGCCCCCTATACCGGCACCTACACCTATCCCGACTCCGCAGGTGCCGGCGTGACGATCTGGGTGCTCGACACGGGAGTCCAGCCCGCCAACACGGAGTTCGGTGGACGAGCCGAAACGGCAACGAGCGCCATTACCGGCGAACCATCCACGGACGTCAACGGTCACGGAACCGCACTGGCCGGGATCGCTGCCGGGGCAACCTACGGGGTGGCGAAGAAGGCCCGAATCGTCGCCGTGCAGATTTTGGACGCGGAAGGCCACGGTACTGAAGCGAGTCTGGTAGCCGGGTTTCAATATGTGGCAGAGAACAAGACAGGTAATGACGTGGTCTTGCTCGGCGTGGAGTTCAGTGACCGCGCATTTCTGCAAGACTCGATCCGAGCTATGCAGCAGCTGGAGATTCCCGTCGTGATCGGCGCCGGTGACGGAAGCGAAGACAGTTGTGTCGGTTCTCCGGCCCCCGCGACGGAGATTGTCGTTGCCGCAACCGACAGGGGCGATACCGCAGCGAAATTCAGCAACTGGGGCAGTTGTATCGCCACCTTCGCGCCGGGGGCGGGGATCGCGGCGCCGACGGCGAACATCAACGATCCGTCGAAGGACGGCGGCACCAAGAACCTCGATGGAACAGAAGCGGCTGCCGCCCATGCGGCCGGAGTAATCGCGCTCATAAAGGCTGACAATCCAAGCAGTTCCGTGAGCGTGATCAAAAACATGATGGAGCAGGCTGCTACCCAGGATGCAGTTCGCGGTGTTCACTCGGGAACACCGAACCTGCTACTTCGTATCCCACTGTGACCAGAGCACGGATCGAGTCACCTGGAGCGCGTCCGCAAGGGCGCGCTCGTTTCCTTGTGCTGGGCGAGCGAAACGGTGGTCCGGACACTTTCGGCGGTCGGACCACCGTCGATTTCAGTCGGGGACGTTGGCTCCGTGGCCGAGATCGCGCAGGGCTTGCTTGATCTTGGTTTGGGCCTCGTCCAGGGATTCGGGGGTGGGGTTGGGGTCGGCGCCGGAGATGTCGAAGTTGCCCATGGTGAAGGCGGGGAAGACGTGGACGTGCAGGTGGGGGACCTCGAGGCCGGCGATGAGCAGGCCGGCTCGGGGGGCGTCCCAGGCGGCGCGCACGGCCTGGCCGACCTTCTGGGCGACGAGGTTCAGGCGGGCGAAGGTGTCGGCGTCGACGTCTTGCCACTGGTCGATTTCCTTGCGGGGCACCACCAGGGTGTGGCCGGGGGTGACCGGTGCGATGGTGAGGAAACCGACGAATTCGTCATCCTCCCAGACGAATCGACCTGGAAGCTGACCGGCGATGATCGCGCTGAAGACAGAAGCCATGATTCGCAGGCTACGCGCCGCGGATTCGGGCGGCGCTCGCCGCGACTAGACCGCCGCGAAATGCGACAGGATGCCCTGCACCTCGTAGATGTCGACCTGGCGATTGAACCTCTTCTGTAGCGGCTCGCTGCTGCCGGCGATCCAGATGCAGAGTTCGGCATCGAGGTCGAAGGTGCCTGCGGTTTCCACCGAGAAGTGGGTGATCGCGCGGTAGGGGACGCTGTGGTAGCTCACCTTGCGGCCGGTCATGCCCTGCTTGTCGACCAGGATCAGGCGGCGGTTCGTGAACAGGATCGCGTCGCGCACCAATAGGTATGCGGCGTAGATCTGTTCACCTTCGCCCATCAGTTTCGCGTATTCCTGTTGCGCCCTGGCGGGATCGATTCGCCCGGCATTGCCCATCAGTCCGTCGATCAGACCCATCGTGTGCACATCCTTCGCGCGGTGTGGGTGATGTGGTCCGGTCGCGGTATGTCCGAACCATCCCTTTCCATCATCCATGTCGCGAGACCGATATTCGATGGTCGACTGCTGTTCATGAGTGAGCGCAGCTCGCCGGGGGCCTTCACCTAAGCTGTCTGCCGTGCGCGTACTCGTCATCGGTTCCGGAGCCCGTGAACATGCCCTCGTCCTGGCGCTGCGCCGCGACCCGGCGGTGAGCGGGATCGTCGCTGCTCCGGGCAACGCGGGTATCGCCCAGCACGCGCAGACCAGGCCGGTCGATCCGTGCTCGGCGGAGGCGGTGGTGGCGCTGGCCACCGAGTCGGCGGCCGATCTCGTGGTGATCGGGCCCGAGGTGCCGCTGGTGCTCGGCGTCGCCGATGCCGTGCGCGCGGCCGGGATCGCCTGTTTCGGGCCGTCGGCCGCGGCCGCACGGATCGAGGGCTCGAAGGCTTTCGCCAAGGATGTGATGGCGGCGGCGGGGGTGCGGACCGCGCACAGTGAGATCGTGGACACCCCGGCCGACCTGGACGCCGCGCTGAGCCGGTTCGGCCCCACCTGGGTGGTGAAGGACGACGGTCTCGCCGCGGGCAAGGGTGTGGTGGTCACCGCCGATCGGTTCGCGGCCCGCGATCACGGCGCCGAACTGCTCGAGCAGGGGCACCCGGTGCTGCTGGAATCGTTCCTGGACGGGCCGGAGGTTTCGCTGTTCTGCCTGGTCGACGGGGAGACGGTGGTTCCGCTGCTGCCCGCACAGGATCACAAGCGGGTCGGCGACGGCGACACCGGTCCGAACACCGGCGGCATGGGCGCCTACACGCCGCTGCCCTGGTTGTCCGAGGAGGCGGTCACCGCGATCGTCGACGATGTGGTGAAACCTGTTGCGGCGGAAATGGTTCGCCGTGGCTGTGGATTCTCCGGGCTGCTCTACGCCGGTCTTGCGATGGGTGTCGCCGGACCCGCGGTGGTCGAATTCAATTGCCGCTTCGGCGATCCCGAAACCCAGGCCGTGCTCGCCCTGCTGGAAAGCCCGCTGGCCGAGCTGCTCAACGCCACCGCAACCGGCACGCTCGCCCAGGTCGAGCCGCCTCGCTGGCGTGACGGTGCTGCGATCACCGTGGTGGTCGCGGCGGAGAACTACCCCGGCCGCCCGCGCATCGGCGACGTCATCTCCGGGGCGGGCGAGGGTGCCCTCGACGAGTCCGCCGCGGTGCTGCACGCCGGAACCGCACTGCGTGAGGACGGCGCGCTGGTCTCCGCGGGCGGCCGGGTGCTCAATGTGGTTGGTGTCGGCGCCGATCTCGCCGAGGCCCGCACGCACGCTTACGAGCGCATCGCCTCCATCAAACTGCCGGGCAGTCACTACCGCACCGACATCGGCCTCGCCGCCGTCGAGGACCGGATCGCTGTCCCTAGCTGAAGTTGAGCCCGTGTAGGGCCAGCCACTGGCGCGGATCTACGTGCTGGCCGCCGACGATCACCTCGAAATGCAGGTGCGGGCCGGTGGAGTCGCCGCGATTGCCCATGCGGGCGATCTGCATGCCTGCGGGGACACGTTCGCCGCGCGAGACGAAGAAGTCGTACATGTGGCCGTACACGGTGATGCTGCCGTCGTCGTGGCGGATGCGCACCCACAATCCGAAGCCCTCGGCCGGGCCCGCGTCGATGACGGTGCCGTTGGCTACGGCGTAGATCGGGGTGCCGATCGGCCCCGCGATGTCGATGCCGTTGTGGAAAGTGCCCCAGCGGGAACCGAATCCGGAGGTGAAAGCGCCGCGGGCGGGCATGACGAAACCGCCGACGCCCGGCAGCACCGCACCCGGCATCGTCGTCGAGCCGCCACCCATCCACGGCTGCCATTCGCCTGCGGCCGCCGCGGCAGCCTCCGCTTTGGCGCGTTCCAAGGTGGCGCGTGCGGCGGCCGCGACCACGGCCTGTTCGCGCAGACGTTCACCGTTGGCGATGGCGTTCAGGTATCGACGCACCGACGGCGGGGTGGATTGCACCTGTAGCGGGTAGGCCACGGCGACGCGTTGCGCGTGGGCTTGGTCCGGGATGCGATCGCTGATCACGCCGGTGTAGTAGGTGTCGCCTGCGGCGAAAACAGCGGTCGCGGCGAGCGCGGCCAGCAGCACTCGATGCTTACGCAGCAGCGCGAGGAGTTCGTCGCGGTCGGGGCGTTTGTCGTCCCACTTGGCACGCAGCTCGGATCGCCGCCGCCACAGTTCCCGCGGATCGGGTCGTCGTCGCAGGATTTCCTGGACGTTGCGCCGATCGAGCAGGGCCCGCGGGCCGCGCGCCGGTCGTTCCCGGAGCCGGGCACGCCAGTCCGGCGGAATGACCCCGATGCCACCCACTCCGCGCACCCGGTCGAGCCCAGCTCGTCGAGCATTCTCGAGCATCACGCCGACCATAACCCCGGTAGCAGGGGAGCGCACGACAGGCGCTGCGCACCGGCTACCGTCTGACGGGTGTGCAGAGAATCTCGCCGGTCGACCATTCCACCTTTCTACGTGATGGATGTCTGGAAAGCTGCTGCGCAACGGGCCCGAACCCACGGAGATGTGCTCGTGCTGGCCGCCGGGCAGCCGTCGACCCCCGCGCCCGCGCCGGTGCTGCGCGCGACCAAATCCGCGATCGAAGCCGAATTGCTCGGCTACACCGAGACTTTCGGCATCCTGCCGTTGCGTGAGGTGATGGCCGCGCATCACACCGTCACCTACGGCTACGCCGTCGACCCGGACGACGTGGTGATCACGACCGGTTCGTCCGGCGCGTTCTCGCTGATCTTCCTGGCCGCTTTCGACCCGGGCGACACCGTGGTGGTGGCTCGCCCCGGCTATCCGGCCTACCGCAACACGCTCACGGCGCTCGGCTGCCGCGTGGTGGAACTGGATTGCGGTGCCGAAACCAGGTTCCAGCCGACCGTCGCCATGCTGGAGGCGCTGCCCGAACCCCCGGCGGGGCTGGTGGTCGCGAGCCCGGCCAATCCGACCGGCACCATGATCGCGCCCGCCGAACTGGCCGCGCTGGCGCGCTGGTGCGAGGCGCACGGCACGTTGCTCATCTCCGACGAGATCTACCACGGCATCACCTACGACAGCGGCGACACCGGAACCTCGTCAGCCTGGGAGACTTCGCGGGAATCGGTCGTCATCGGATCGGTGTCCAAATACTTCTCGATGACCGGCTGGCGGCTCGGCTGGATGCTCGCGCCGAGCGGCTTACGCCCCGCCTTGCAGCGGCTGGCCTCCAACCTCACCGTGTGCCCGCCCGCGATCTCGCAGTACGCGGCGCTGCACGCGTTCGGCGCCGAGGCCAAGGCCGAGCTCGACGGCCACGTGCGCCGCTACGCGATCAACCGGCGCATCCTGCTGGAGGGCTTGCCGAAAATCGGCATCACCGACCTGGCTCCGGCGGACGGCGCGTTCTACGCTTATGCCGATATCGGCCACCTCACCAGCGATGCGCGCGCGTGGTGTGCCGACGTGCTCGACCACACCGGTGTAGCGCTCGCGCCCGGTATCGACTTCGACACCGTGCACGGAAATCGGACAGTTCGCTTCTCCTTCGCCGGCGCCACGGCCGACATCGAGGAAGCCGTGGTTCGTCTAGGGCACTATCTCGGTAACAGATAGTCGTGTACAGCAACAACTTTCCGCAGTTCGGCACCGTAGCGGCGCGGATACGGTAGAACATCGATGGTTGCTTTTCCTCGCTGATTTCCCCTGGAAGAACTGATGACGACTGGCACGATGGCACGGTGATCACCGCGACGACCCCGAAAGGCGAACGGCGTCGCCAGGCTCTGGTAGCTGCTGCCGCCGAGTTGTTGCTCGAAGGTGGGTTCGAGGCGGTGCGACACCGTTCGGTCGCAACCCGCGCCGACCTTCCGCTCGCGTCGACCACCTACTACTTCGAATCGCTGGAAGATCTGATCGCGCGGGCGGTCGAGTTCAGCGGCAATGTGGAACTCGACGCGATGCGCCGCCGGGTCGGCGAGGTGAGTCACCGCCGCCGCGGCGCCGAGGCGACCGTCGATCTGGTTCTCGACCTGCTGGTCGGGGTCGACGGGCAGTGGCACGACGAGGGTGCGCGCGGGCAGTTGATCGCGCGGTACGAGCGGTCGGTGGCGTCCGCGCGGCATCCCGAGTTACGCGAGGTGCAGTTACGGCTCCGCGCGCAGCTCGACGAGTTGCTGGCCGATGTGCTGCGCCGCTCCGACCGGTTGGTGCGGCCCGAGCAACTGCGCAGACTGGTCGCGGTGGTCGACGGCGCGGTCGTCGCGGCGCTCACCGAATTGGAGCCCGAGCCGCGCCGAATGGCCCGTGGGGCGCTGCTCGAGGTGATCGACATCGTCGCACCGCCGACGCCCCAGCAAGCGGACCGTTTCCGCGCACTAGACTGACAAGACGTGAGCCTCGTCCCGAACGTCCTTGCCACCCGATACGCCAGTCCTGAACTGGTTCAGCTGTGGTCGCCCGAGCACAAAATCGTGCTCGAGCGGCGACTCTGGCTGGAGGTGCTGCGGGCCCAGTCGGAACTCGGCATCGACCTGCCCCCAGGTGTGCTCGCCGATTACGAGCGGGTGATCGACCAGGTCGATCTGGCTTCGATCGCCGAGCGTGAGCGGGTCACCCGGCACGACGTGAAGGCGCGCATCGAGGAGTTCAACGCGCTGGCCGGGCACGAACACGTGCACAAGGGCATGACCAGCCGCGACCTCACCGAAAACGTGGAGCAGCTGCAGATTCGGCTCTCGCTCGAGCATGTGCACGCGCACGGCATCGCGATCGCGGCGCGGCTCACCGAGCGGGCCGCCGAGTATCAGACGCTGGTGATGGCGGGTCGCTCGCACAATGTCGCCGCGCAGGCCACCACGCTCGGCAAGCGGTTCGCCTCGGCCGCCGACGAGTTGCTGATCGCGCTCAGCCGGGTGCGTGAGCTGATCGACCGGTATCCGCTGCGCGGCATCAAAGGTCCGATGGGCACGGCTCAGGACATGCTCGATCTGCTCGGTGGTGATCCGGCCAAGTTGTCGAAGCTGGAGCAGCAGGTCGCCAGGCATCTCGGGTTCGCGACCGTGCTCACCAGCGTGGGCCAGGTGTACCCGCGCTCGCTCGACCACGACGTGCTGTCCGCGCTGGTCCAGGTCGGTGCGGGTCCGTCGTCGTTCGCACACACCATCCGGCTGATGGCCGGGCACGAGCTGGTCACCGAGGGCTTCCAGCCCGGCCAGGTGGGCAGTTCGGCGATGCCGCACAAGATGAACACCCGCTCGTGTGAGCGCGTCAACGGGCTCCAGGTGGTGCTGCGCGGTTACGCGTCGATGGCCGCCGAACTGGCCGGCGCGCAGTGGAACGAGGGTGACGTCTTCTGCTCGGTGGTGCGCCGCGTCGCGCTGCCGGACGCCTTCTTCGCCATCGACGGCATGATGGAAACCTTCCTCACCGTGCTCGCCGAATTCGGCGCCTACCCCGCCGTCATCGCCCGCGAACTCGACCGCTACCTGCCGTTCCTCGCGACCACCCGCATCCTGATGGCCGCCGTGCGCGTCGGCGTCGGCCGCGAAACCGCCCACGAGGTCATCAAGGAACACGCGGTAGCCGTGGCCCTCGCCATGCGCGAGCAGGGCCGCGAACCCGACCTCCTCGACCGCCTCGCCGCCGACCCCCGCCTCCCCCTCGACCGCACCGCCCTCGACGCCGCCCTGGCCGACAAGTCCGCCTTCATCGGCGCCGCCGAAGCCCAGGTCTCCGACGTCATCGCCGCCGTCCAGAAACTGGTCGACCAGCACCCCGCAGCCGCCAACTACACCCCTTCTCCAATCCTCTAGCGGGAGCGGTGTTTTCGCCGCGAATTCGCTAGCAGGTGTCATAGCCGACCGGTATCGTCCCTCGGTGGCCATTCACGCGTTCGTGGACGAATCGATTCGTCGGGACAGGTACATCCTCTGTGCTGCCCCCATTCCGGCCGACCGGCTGGTCGCCGCACGTGCCCTTGTCCGCGGTCTCTGCCTGCCCGGTCAACGGCGGTGGCACTTCGCCAAGGAGCCGGACTCGCGACGTCGGCACATTCTCACCGCGATGGCGCGATGTGAGCGGGTGCAGGTCGCGGTCTTCGTCGGGCGAGGGATCGAGATGCACGCTCGCGCGGACTGCATGGCTCGACTGGTGACATACCTGGTGGATTTGCAGGCTGCTCGGCTGGTGATCGAGTCGCGGGAAGGCTTGGACCACCGTGATCGGCACTGCATCGCCGCTGTGCTCCGCAAAGCATCGGTCGATTTGCCGTATGTCCATCTCCCACCGCATACCGAGCCGGGGCTGTGGTGGCCCGATGCGGTGGCATGGGCCGTCGGCGCGGGTGGGAAGTGGGAGGCGATGGTTGCGCCGTTGGTGCGGGCGGTCTTCGATGAGGTGGCTGCCCGCAAATAGCGCGAAACCCGACCGCTCACCGTCCGGAGAGGAGCCGGGTCCACTTCTCCCAGCTAGTGCCGGGAGCTGGCTCAATGCTACTGCATCCGGTGCTCGGCGGCTACGCAATTGTGTAGCCGCCCGCGCAATCCGACTTCCCACCGTCCGGTGACGAGCCGGGTCCACTTCTCCCAGCTAGTGCCAGGAGCTGCTGCAAGTATGGGCCTCGCTGTTCGGTCGGGGTAGTGAATTTGTCGCGGGCCGGGTTGGGGTGGGGCGTTAGGGTTTCGGGGTGAATCCGTACACGATTTTTGGGGACATCATTGCTGGGCGGGCGGCGGCCAGCCGGGTGTATGAGGACGATGATGTGTTGGCGTTCATGGATATTCGGCCGATGACGCCGGGGCATGTGCTGGTGGTGCCGAAGGTGGTGGCGCGGAGTCTGGCGGAGTTGGATCCGGTGGTCGGGGGGAAGTTGTTTCAGGTGGGGCAGCGGGTGGCGGCGGCATTGCGCGCCAGCGAGGTGGGGTGTGATGGGGTGAATTTCTTTCTGGCGGACGGGGTGACGGCGGGGCAGGAGGTGTTTCATGTGCATCTGCATGTGATCCCGCGGACGCCGGGGGACGGGTTCGGGTTGCGCGGGCGGCCGACCAGTCCGCGGCGGGCCGATCTGGATTATCTGGCGGGGTCGATTCGCGGTGCGCTGAGCCGCTGAGCGGTGCACCCGGAGTGCCCGGGCAGGCATTCGATCCGATGATTGCTGCATGAACGCCAGCACGCGCCGTCTCTTCCCCGATAACCTGCGGTGAGCTACCTTTAAAAGCCGTTGGGATGCGGTGATGGAGGTGTGAGCATGCGTCGAACACCAGTTGCTGTGGCAGTGCTGACCTTGGCTCTAGCGGTACTCGGCCCAGCCGCCGTCGGGCCTGCTACGGCCTCGGCCGCGCAGATCGAGCGGGTGGACAACCTGAGCCCGACGCGCGCCGCGGTGTTCATCAACTCGCCCGCGATGGGTCGCACGGTGCAGGTGCAGGTGCTGCACCCGGCGGGCGGCGGCCCACGCCCCGCCTATTACCTGCTGGACGGCCTCGATCCGGGCCTCACCCAGAGCACCTGGACCAACGCCACCGACGCGGAGCGATTCTTCGCAGACTCGAACGTCAACGTGGTCCTCCCGGTCGGCGGCCAGGCCAGCTACTACACCGACTGGGCCGCCGACGATCCCCAATTCGGCCGCTACCAGTGGGAGACGTTCCTGACCGAGGAACTGCCACCGCTGATCGACGGCTGGTTCAACGGCAACGGCGTGAACGCGATCGGTGGACTGTCCATGGGCGGCAACGCGGCCTTCATCCTGGCCGCCCGCAAGCCGTGGCTGTATCGCGCCGTCGCGGGTTACAGCGCCTGCCCCGACACCGGCCTGGCGACGGGCGGGGTGATGTTCTCGATCGCGAACCGCGGCGGCAACCCGCTCAATATGTGGGGCGCCCCCGGCAGCCCGGCCTGGGCCGAACACGATCCGGCGCTGCTGGCAGAACGCTTGCGCGGCAAGACGATCTACCTGTCCAGCGGCTCCGGCATCCCCGGTCAGCACGAGCTGGAGATCAAACCCCAACTGGCCGAGAACATCTTCCTCGGCGGCCCGGTCGAGGTCGGCATCAACACCTGCGTGGTCGCGTTCGAGCAGCGGCTGCGCGGTCTCGACATCCCCGCCCGAATCGACTACAGCGCCACCGGAACTCACTCCTGGTCCTACTGGCAGGACACGCTGCACGCGTCCTGGCCCACCATCGCACCGGCGATCGGAGCTTGACGCGGCGATCCATCCCCCGGAGGCATCCGGCCGGACTTCGCGACAGGCCCTAGTCGCGCCCGCCCGCATTGAGCACGACAATCGCGATCTGCACCCGATTTTCGGCACCGAGCTTGGCGAGCAACCTGCTGGTGTACGACTTCACGGTCGCCACGCTCAGCCGCAACTCTTTGGCGATATCGGAGTTCGACAGACCACGACCGATCGCCTCGGCGACGTCGCGTTCCCGCTCGGTCAGCGAGTCGAGCGCCTCGCGGGCCTGTCGGCGTGCCGTCTCCTCGGCGCTCGGTCCGGCGGTGGCGACCGAGATCAGTTGCGCGGTAACGCTCGGCGACAGCATCGGCCGACCCGCCGCGACCTGTTTGACCGCAGCCACGATCTCAGCAGGCGGCGTGTCCTTCAGCAGAAACCCGTGCGCCCCGATCCGCAACGCCCGCAACACCATGTCGTCGGCATCGAAGGTGGTCAGCACGACCACCCGCGGTGGGTCGGCCAGGCGCAGCAGTTCGCGGGTGGCGTCGAGCCCGTCCCGCACCGGCATCCGGATATCCATCAGCACGAGGTCGGGTGACTGCGCACGGACCAGGGCGACCGCCTGTGCACCGTCGGCGGCCTCGCCGACCAGTTCCAATTCCGGATCGCCGCCGAGGATCAGCGTCAGCGCCGAGCGAGCCAGCGGCTCGTCGTCGACAACGACCACCCGGATGCGTGCACTCACCGGTCGCTCGTCGCGACAGCCGCGGGCCACGGCAGCACCGCCCGCAGATGAAAGCCGCCGGCCGCATCATGGCCGTAATCCAAGGTGCCGCCGACCAATTCGGCCCGCTCGGCCAGTCCGAGCAGACCGTAGCCGGACGAGGGCAGCGCGAAGCCGGGATGCAGTGGCGCGGAGTTGCCGACATCGACGGTCAAGTCCTGACCGGGCCCGCCGTCGATGCGCACCCGAACCGACGCGCCGGGGGAGTGCTTGCGCGCGTTGGTCAGTCCCTCCTGGGCGATGCGATACGCGGTGCGCGCACTGGTCGCCGGGAGGTCGGCCGTGGTGGTGTCGATGATCGACACGTCCATGCCCGCCGAGCGCGCCTCGTCGACCAGGCGGGTGAGATCGGCGAGCGTCGGCTGCGGCGGTTCCGGGGTGCCGGTGCGCGCGTCGTCGCTGGTGCGCAGCACGCCGAGCACTTCGCGCAATTCCTGCAACGCGAGATGGGCGTTCTCGGCAATGGTTTTCGCGGTAGCGGTCGTCTGCTCTTTGGTCAGATCGGTGCGGAAGCCGAGCGCACCAGCGTGCATCGCCACCACCGAAATGCGGTGTGCCAGCACATCATGCATCTCGCGGGCGATGCGGTGGCGTTCGAGTAGCCGCGCCTCGGCGGCTCGTGCGTGCTGTTCGCGTTCGGCAGTCTCCGCACGAGAGCGCAACGACCACACCAGATCTCGCCGTGCGCCGACCGCGAAGCCGACCGCGACAATGGCCGCGACACCAGCCGTGAGCACCGACGGCCCATACCAATCCGGCTGCACGTCAGGCTTTTTCGGGTAGATCAAGCTGTTGGTGAGCAAGCCGGTGCCGATGCAGACGATGGACAGCGCGATCGTCTCGGGGTAGCGCCGCCGGGTGGCCAGTGAACACAGCACCAGTGCCGCCGCGCCATTGGAACTCACCGAGGCGGTCGACAGCACCAGCACGATCGCCGCGATGGACACCGGATACCTGCGCCGCAAAAAAGTGAGCAGCAGACACACCACGCCGAGCAGCGGATCGCCGATCTGGAACCAGGTGAGCAGCGCCCCTTCGAGTGGCGCCGTCTCCGTCCTGGTCCCGGACCATGCCAACAAACCGATGGCCACGACCGCCGCCGTCCGCCAGGCGTGCGACCAGAACCGCAACGGCGGCGCTGACGACGGGGGTGCGGTGGACATGCCGTGACTGTAGGTGGCGGCCGAACACCCGCGCATCGCCCTGCAGGGCGAATTCGGATCGACCAAAGGATGAATCACCCGTCGACCGCCGACCGATGTGCGATGACCGACGCCGCCACCACCATGAGACGCGCACTGCCAGCCAACCTAGAAAACGGAGAACATGATGGGCAAGAACGCATGGGTCGGACTGCAGATCGCCGGCATCGTGGTGATGGTCGCGTCCGCCCAAGCCGTGATCCGCCTCGTGATCGACCACAGCAAATCCCAGGTATGGGGCCTGCTCGACTGGGTTCCCGGCGGCTGGGGCGGTCAACTCGCAGTCCTCGTCGTCCTCGCCGCGGGCGGCGCCCTGCTCGCCGACCGCGCGAACCGCAAGGTGAAACTGCTCGAAGCCTGACGCCGCAGGATCAGGCGCGCATCCGCTCCAGCAGGGTGGTCAGCACCGCTTCGGCATGCGTCCACAGCAGCGCGCCGCCCGCGTCGGGCACGAGGTGGCGGCGCGCGCCGGGGATTCGAGTGGTCAGGAAGGCGCCCTTGTCGGGCGAGTGGCCGGTGTCCAGCGCGCCGTACCAAATGTCGACAGGCACCGCGATCCGGTCGAGCCGCAACGGCCACCTGCGCATGGCGAGCACGGTGTCGCGGGCATACCCGCCCGCGCCCGGCGCGAACGCCTCGGCCAGGGCCCGGCGATAGGCCGCAGCGAACGTCGGATGCCGGTACACGGCGACGTCGGACGGCGCGCTCGTTTCGATCACCATGTCCCACATGCCTGCTGCGGTGCGCCCTGCGAATTCCCCACCACCGCGGGGCGACCCAACTGCCGCGCCGCGGTGAAGCCGCGCATGTCCTCGGCGAAATCGTGCAACGTCCGCCCCGGCGCCGGCGTCGAGACCCCGAGCCCGGGACGGTCGACCGAGATGAGACGAACCCCGAGCGGTGCGAGCAGATCGGTGCCGAACCCGAGCCAGCGGCTCGTCGCCGCACCCGGGCACAGCAGCACCGGCACGCCGTCGGGCGGTCCCCACTCCGACCAGCCGAGCGACCGCCCATCGGGCAGCCTGGTCGTACCGAGCCGAATTGGTGCATCGACGGATACGTTCATGGCCCCATCATGATCATTTCGATGATCTGGGCGCACCGGATTTTCGGGGCGCACCGAGCGGCAGGACAGCGCGGCGACCGGCTCGAGCAGCGGTGTTGCCGGGTCCTGCCGGGACGGGCGAGGGTCGCGCCGCTACGGTGGAGCGCATGGCTCTCGACAGCGGTACCGGAACGATCTCAGACCTCGACGGGGCGGCGCCGCCGATCGCCAAGACGGTGCCCACCGAACGCGTGCATCACGGCGATGTGTTCATCGACGAGTACGAGTGGCTGCGGGACAAGGAGAACCCGGAGGTCATCGCGCACCTCGAGGCGGAGAACGCCTACACCGAGGCGCAGACCGCGCACCTGGCGCAGCTGCGGGACTCGATCTTCGACGAGATCAAGGGGCGCACTCAGGAGACGGACCTGTCCGTGCCGACCAGGATGGGCGACTACTGGTACTACTCGCGCAGCTTCGAGGGCAAGCAGTACGGCGTGCACTGCCGGTGCCCGATCGCGGCCGACGCCGAGGGCATCGATGCCTGGACCCCGCCGCAACTGGAGGCGGGCACCGAGGTGCCGGGCGAAGAGGTGCTGCTGGACAGCAATGTGGTCGCCGAAGGCCACGACTTCTTCGCACTCGGCGCGTTCTCGCTCAGCCACGACGGCAACCTGCTGGCCTACTCGGTGGACACCGTCGGCGACGAGCGCTACGTGCTGCGCTTCAAGGACCTGCGCACCGGCGAGATGCTGCCCGACGCGATCGCTGAGACGGCGCCCGGCGCGACCTGGTCGCTGGACGGCACGCACGTCTTCTACCAAACCGTCGACGAGTCCTGGCGTCCCGACACCGTGTGGCGGCACCGCCTCGGCAGCCCGACCGCCGCCGATGTGAAGGTGTTCCACGAGCCCGACGAGCGCTACTGGGTGAGCATCACCTCGACCCGCTCGGAGAAGTACCTGATGATCTGGGTCGGCTCCAAGATCACCACCGAGGGCTGGGTGCTCGAATCCGACGACCCCGAGGGCGAATTCCGGGTCATCCTGCCGCGCCGCGAGGGCGTCGAGTACTCCGCCGAGCACGCGATGGTCGGTGGCGAGGACCGCTTCCTGATCCTGCACAACGACGTGGTCGACGGGGTGAAGGCGGAGAACTTCGTGCTCGCCGACGCCCCGGTCGCCGACCCGGCGAACCTGCGGCTGCTCATCGAGCACCGGGACGACGTGCGGCTCGAGGATATCGACGCCTACGCCGATCACCTGGTGCTGAGCTACCGGCGCGAGGCGCTGACCCGGGTCGCGGTCTGGCCGCTGACCGAGAGCGGGTACGGCGAGCGGCGTGAGCTCGAGTTCGACCTGGAACTGTTCGCGGTGGGCGCGGGCGCGAACCCGGAGTGGGCGCAGCCGACCCTGCGCATCGGACTGACCTCGTTCATCACGCCGGTGCAGGTGTTCGACTACGTCCCGGCCACCGGCGATCTGCTGCTGCGCAAGGAGCAGCCGGTGCTGGGCGGCTACGACGCGAACGACTATGAGCAGCACCGGGATTGGGCCGTCGCCGAGGACGGCACCCGGATCCCGATCTCACTGGTGTGGAAGAAGGGCCTGCCGGTGGATGCACCGAAGCCCTTGCTGCTCTACGGATACGGCTCCTACGAGGCGAGCATGGATCCGTCCTTCTCTGTCTCGCGACTGTCGCTGCTGGATCGCGGCATGGTGTTCGCGGTCGCGCACGTGCGCGGCGGCGGCGAGATGGGCCGGCTCTGGTACGAGCACGGCAAGACCCTCACCAAGAAGAACACCTTCACCGACTTCGTCGCGTGCGCACGGCATTTGATCGACACCGGCGTCACCGCGGCGGACCGGATGATCGCCGACGGTGGCAGCGCGGGCGGGCTGCTGATGGGCGCGGTGGCGAACCTGGCACCGGAGCTGTTCACCGGCATCCTGGCCAACGTCCCGTTCGTCGACCCGCTCACCTCCATCCTCGACCCGTCGCTGCCGCTGACCGTCATCGAATGGGACGAGTGGGGTAACCCGTTGGCGGACAAGGACGTCTACGACTACATGAAGTCCTACGCCCCGTACGAGAACGTCGAGGCCAAGGACTACCCCGCCATCCTGGCCATCACCAGCCTCAACGACACCCGCGTGCTCTACGTCGAGCCGGCCAAGTGGGTCGCGAAGCTGCGCGCCACCAAGACCGGCGACGCACCGCTGCTGCTCAAGACGGAGATGAGTGCGGGTCACGGCGGGGTGAGCGGGCGCTACGAGAAGTGGAAGGAAGTCGCCTTCGAGTACGCCTGGGTGCTGGACCGGGTCGGTTCGGCCGGCGCGAAGGCCTGATCGAAGAGAACGTGTGTCAGGGAGTTCGTCGCACGGCCATCCGGCCTGCACGTTCAGTACATCTGCCCCTGGCACCGTAGGTTCATGAACGCTGAGCTGATCGTCTCGATTTCCGGAATCAGGGACACCACTCGGGACGCGGCGATCGAGTTCGCCGCCGAGATGGATCAGCGCGGGGTGCCACTCTCGCTGCTGGTGGCGCCCCGATTGAAGGGCAAATACAAGCTGGTCGAGGACCCCGCGACGCAGGCGTGGCTGCGCGGTCGCCGGGCGCGCGGCGACGCGATCGTGCTGCACGGCTACGACCAGGCGGCGACCAAGCGCCGCCGGGCCGAGTTCGCCACGCTGCCCCGGCACGAGGCGCGGCTGCGGCTCACCGCCGCGGACCGGGTGATGGAGCGGGTGGAACTGCGCACCCGCCTCTTTGCCGCGCCCCGCTGGGATGCCTCCGCGGGCGCCATCGAGGCACTACCCGAGGTCGGCTTCCGGGTCGCGCTCGGGCTCACCTCGATCCTGGACCTGGAACACAATGTGGCGCAGAAGGTTCGGGTGTACGGCATCGGCGAGGGTTTCCGCGCCGAACCGTGGTGGTGCCGGGCCATGGTGATGGGTGCTTCGCGGATCGCGCGCCGCGGCGGCCTACTGCGCCTTGCGGTTTCGGCCGCCCAGCTGGAGCGGTCCGGGCCGCGCCAGGCCATGCTCGACGCAGTCGACCTCGCCCTGTTCCACGGCGCCGTCGGCGCGGTCTACCGCTGGGAGCCGCCCGCCATCGCGCGTGCGGCCTGAAAGATGTTGCGGCGTGGTGTGGTCGGGCACCGCGGCGTAGCGATCGGGCGCGACGGTGCCGTAGTGATCGGCACCGCGCGCGTGGCCGATCGGCGCCGCCGCTCGCGTATGGCGTGAAGCGGGCGGCGGCGCTCCGCATCGCGCGCTCCCACGTCGCGGGCACGGCACCGGGAGCAGTGATATCGAGGGCCTGCGATGCGGCACGTCGACAACGTCGCGCACATGCACGATCAGGCGGGCTCGATCTGCTCGTCGGGCACCACCGCCGTCGCGCTGTGCGTGAAACCACCCGCTTCCTGCCGGGTGAGCGAGGTCGAAAACGGATGCCGCGCCAGCTGTTTCAGGCATCGGTCGAAGTCGGCGACCAGCAGATCGGCCATGTCGACGGTAAAACCGTGCCGGATAACCGCCCGCATGATCGTCTCGTGGTCCCGGTCCGCGGGCAGCGGATAGGCGGCGATCAGCCAGCCCCTGCTGCGCAACCGATCGGACAGGTCGTACAGGTTGAACCCGGGATCCCCGCTGGAGCGCCACGCCACGGCGGTAATGCCACGGTGTGGATCACCGTCGTGGATCATCTCGAAGACCCCGAGGTCGCGCAGCCCCGCGGCCAGATGCCGGGCGGCGCGGTAGATGGCCGACTGCACGCGGGCGTATCCGGTCCGGCCGAGCCGGATGAACTCGTAGTACTGCGCGATCGCCTGCCCACCGGGCCGGGAGAAATTGAGATTGAACGTGCCGACACTGCCGCCGAGATAGTCCACCTCGAAGATCAGCTCGGCGGGCAGATCCGCAGCCTCGCGCCAGATCGCCCAGCCGACACCGAGCGGCGCGAGCCCCGTCTTGTGACCGGAGGCGTTGATCGATTTCACCCGCGGCAACCGGAAGTCCCACACCAGGTCCGGCGCGGTGAACGGCGCGAGGAAGCCGCCGCTGGCCGCGTCCACATGGATCGGGATGTCCAAACCGCTCACCTCTTGCAGCCGGTCCAGCGCGCGGCTGATCCCGGCGACGTCCTCGAACAGCCCGGTGAAGGTCTGCCCGAAGGTCGGCACCACCATGATGGTTCGCTCGTCGCAGTAGGCGGCCACGTCGTCCGGGTGCATGGTCAGGCGGTCCCCGCGCAGCGGAATGCGGCGGATCTCGACATCGAAATACCGCGCGAACTTCTCCCAACAGACCTGAACTGGGCCGCACACGAAATTGGGTGTGCCGGTGCCGCCGCGCTGCCGCCAGCGGAACTTGGCCGCCAGCCCGCCGAGCATCGCGGCCTCGCTGGACCCGGTGGTGGAGGTGCCGTGCGTGCCGGCCGGGTCGGGGCAGTGCCACAGGTCGGCGATCATCCGGACGCAGCGGCGCTCGAGCTCCGCGGTCTGCGGGTATTCGTCCTTGTCGACGATGTTCTTGTCCAGCGACTCGGCCATCAGCCTGCGCGCCTGGTCGTCCACCCAGGTGCTGCAGAAGGTCGCCAGGTTCATCCGGGAGACGCCGTCGAGCATGAGTTCGTCGTGCACGATTTCGTAGGCGACCTCGGCGAACAGCTCGTGCTGCGGGAAGCCGGCCTTGGGGGCGACCCGGCTCATGCCGGGTAGGGCGAACAGGTCGTCGGAGTCTGCGCGGTAGGGCATCGGAGGGCCTCCGGAGTGTCGGCGGGCTGGTACCGAACTGCAGTCACTCACCACCCTCACACATGGCCGGCCCGGCGGCCGCTGTCGGCGCCGGTAAGTCGGACGACACGGACTGCTCGGTCGACTACCTTCAACCTTCGAGCTGAGCGGTTCGTGTCACAGTGCGCAAGCGGCGCTGCTGCCGGACCGTTTCCGTATCCGGGTGCGCGACAAGAGCGCGACGACACGAAGAAGTGAGGCGCTGGCCATGACCGACGATTCCCGCACCGCCGAGCTGCGCAGCAAGGTGGCCGCGCTCATGCCGCAGGCGAAAACCGATCTGACGCAACTTGTTTCGTTCAAGTCGGTGGCGGATCCGCGCCAGTTTCCGCCGGAGGAGTGTGAGCGGGCCGCGCAGTGGGTGGCCGACGCGTTCGCCGCGGCGGGGCTGACCAGGGTGGGGTTGCACGAGACCCCTGACGGCAGCAAGGCCGTCATCGCCGCCCGGCCCGGGCCGCCCGGCGCGCCGACGGTGCTGCTGTACTGCCACTACGACGTGCAACCGCCGCTGGACCCCGCGGCCTGGCGCACGCCGGTCTGGGAGCTGACCGAGAAGAACGGCCGCTGGTACGGCCGCGGCGCCGCGGACTGCAAGGGCAACATCGTCATGCACCTCACGGCGTTGCGCGCGCTGGGACCCGACCTGCCGCTCGGCGTCATGATGGTCGCCGAGGGGTCCGAGGAGCAGGGCACCGGCGGGCTGGAGCGATTCGTCGAGGCAAACCCGGATCTGTTGCGCGCCGACACGATTCTGATCGGCGACTGTGGCAACTTCGCGGCAGGCGTGCCGACGCTGACCGAAACGTTGCGCGGCGGCGTGAGCGTCATCGTCACCGTCCGAACCATGGCGGGCCCTTTGCATTCCGGCATGTTCGGCGGTGCCGCCCCGGACGCGCTCGCCGCGCTGATCCACCTGCTCGCCTCGCTGCGCGACGCGCACGGCAACACCACGGTCGCCGGACTGCAGAACGATCAGCGCTGGTCCGGCGTGCAGTACGGCGAGGACCAGTTCCGCACCGACGCCGGTGTGCTGCGCGGCGTGGAGCTGATCGGTGACGGCTCCGTCTCCGACATGCTGTGGGCGCGACCGGCTTTGACGGTGCTCGGGATCGATGTCCCGCCGGTGGTCGGTTCGACCGCCGCCATCCAGCCCTCGGCGCGTGCCCGGCTCAGTCTGCGCATCCCGCCGGGCACCGACCCGGAGGAGACGCGCAAGGCACTCTTCGCGCACCTCGAGGCGAACACGCCGTGGAACGCCGAACTCACCATCGAGTTGGACGGCATCGGCGCACCGTTCCGGTCCGGCAACGGCGGGCCGGCCCGCGAGGCGATGGAGGCGGCGCTGGCCGCCTCGTACGGCCGTGCCGCCACCACGCAGGGGCAGGGTGGCTCGATTCCGCTGTGCAACGTCTTCGCCGACACCTACCCCGAGGCCGAGATCATGCTGCTCGGGGTCGAGGAACCGAAGTGCCTGATCCACGCCCCCAATGAGAGCGTGGACCCGTCCGAGATCGAGCACATGGCACTGGCCGAGGCGCTGTTCCTGCTGAACTACGCCGACCGAGCCGGCTAGCAACGGCCGCCACCTGTCGTCCCGGCGACTGCCGGGATGACAGGTGGCGCACCGGAAGTGCTAGAACTCGCGCTGGTCTTCCGGCTCCACCACGGTGAATTCCGTTCCGGCAGGACCCATCTCGGACAGCCTGCCGAAGTAGATGCCCTGTGCCTCCGGCGCGATGATGCCGTAGTGGATGGGCAGCGCGGTGCGCGGCGCGACGGCCCGCAGGTAGTCCACCGCCTCGCTGAGCTTCATCCACGGCGCGGCCGCCGGGACCGCGAGCACGCCGACCGGGACCGGCGGCACCCACAGCGAGTCGCCGGGGTGCACCAGCTGCGCCGGATCGTCCGGGGTGCCCAGCTGGAACACGGTGTTGTCGACGACCGGGATCTCCGGGTGGATCACCGCGTGCCTGCCGCCACCGCCGGTGATCCGCAGGTCGCCGAGGGTGAGCACGTTGCCCGCGTGCACCGCCTCCCACCGCTCGCCGCGCTGCTGCGCGGTCTGCGGATCGGCCAGCAACCGGGCGCCGGGATTGGCGTCGACCAGGGCCTCGATCCGGTTCGGATCGATGTGGTCGGGGTGCTGGTGGGTGATCGCGATGGCGTCCAGACCGGTGAGCCCTTCGAAACCGTGCGAGAAAGTGCCGGGGTCGAACAGCACCTTCTTGCCGTGTAGCTCGACGAGCAGGCAGGAGTGGCCGAAGTGAGCTATGCGCATCCCGCCATGCTATTGCCGGACCGCAGCCGCGGCACCCGGCGAATTTGGCCGACCCCGAGGATGCCGCGGTCGACCAGCACAACTACGCTGCTCAGGTAACCCCCCCACCACCACATGAGGAGCAACGCGTGGCACGAGTCGTGGTCGAGGTGATGCCGAAGGCCGAGATCCTGGACCCCCAGGGACAGGCCATCGTCGGTGCGCTCCCGCGCCTGGGATTCGAGGGCATCTCGGATGTACGGCAGGGCAAGCGATTCGAACTCGATGTCGACGACACCGTCGGTGACGCCGAGCTCGAGCAGATCGCGGAGTCGCTGCTGTGCAACACCGTGATCGAGGAGTGGAAGGTCACTCGCCTGTCATGAGCGAGCGCAGCGAGCCATTGAATACAGCTGCCGTCGCGGGCATGCCGGAGCCGAGCGTCAGCGAGGCGGAGGCATGACTGCGCGCATCGGAGTCATCACCTTTCCGGGCACGCTCGATGATGTCGACGCGGCCAGGGCGGTGCGCCTGGCGGGCGCCGAGGCGGTCAGCCTGTGGCACGCCGACGCCGACCTGAAGCAGGTCGACGCGGTGGTCGTGCCGGGCGGTTTCTCCTACGGTGACTACCTGCGCGCGGGCGCCATCGCCCGGTTCGCGCCGGTGATGGGCGAGGTCGTGCGCGCCGCCAAGGCAGGCCTGCCGGTGCTCGGCATCTGCAACGGCTTCCAGGTGCTGTGCGAAGCGGGCCTGCTGCCCGGCGCGCTGACCCGCAACGAGGGGCTGCACTTCATCTGCCGCGACGAGTGGTTGCGGGTGGAATCGGCGTCCACCGTGTGGACCTCGCGCTACGAGGCCGGCGCGCAGATCCTGATCCCGCTGAAGTCCGGCGAGGGGCGTTTCCAGGCCGCTCCCGCCGTGCTCGACGAGCTGGAGGGCGAGGGCCGGGTGGTCTTCCGCTACGCGGGCGACAACCCGAACGGTTCGCAGCGCGGCATCGCGGGCATCGCCTCGGCCGACGGTCGCATCGTCGGCCTGATGCCGCACCCTGAGCACGCGACCGAAGCACTGACCGGCCCGAGCGACGACGGCCTCGGCCTGTTCCTCTCGGTGCTGGACACCCTGGTCTCGGCGTAACACCCAGAGCCGCATACTTTTCGAGCCCCACGCACTCCGCGAGTGTGTGGGGCTCGAAAGCTGTGCGGCTCAGGTGATTCTGGCGACGATGTCGAATTCGACGCCGTTCGCACGGGCGATATAGCCGTGCTGGATGGCCTGGTTGCCCTGGAACGCGCGCAGCCCGCCAGGGGTTTCCAGCAGCACACCGTGGTCGATGGCGCCGAGCACGTCGGGCACCCGCAGTGAACCCACCGCGTGCGCGAGCCCGGCCAGGGTGTGGATGGCCTCATAGGTCATGTTGCTGAAACTGGTGAGCGCCGGTGCGAACTCACCGTGCAACTTGCGGTAGCGGCCGACCCGCTCCCGTCCGTCCGCGGTGCGCTCGTCGATGAAGAAACTGGACGCGGCATAGAAGTTCTGGTTGGCGCCCGGGCCGCCGGCCAGCAACACGTTCTCATCCGCCGCGGGGCTGATCCGCAGCTGGGTCGCCGCGCGTCCGGTCGCGGCGAACTGCCGGTTGAACCGGGACACGTCCGCGCCCACCATCAGGATCACCACGCCGTCGGCCCGATCAAGCGCCGGATGGCCCAGGAAGTCGCCGAAGTCGGGCGCACCGAGCGGCACGAAGCGCTCCAGCACGATGGCGCCGGGGTCGGTCAGGCTGTTGCGGATCGCCTTGGCCGACTCACGCGGCCAGATGTAGTCGTTGCCGATGATGGCCCAGCGGCGCACGCCGTGCTCGCGCTCGAGCCACTGCAGCGCGGGCAGTGTCTGCCCCGCCGGGTGCTCGCCGAGCATCAACACCCCGGGCAACTCGTCCGGCAGTCCCTCGTGCCCGGTGGCGAATAAATAGGGCACCCGGCTGGCCGTCGCGCGGGCCACCACGCGGCGCACCGCGGAGGTGTGCCAGCCGGTGATCGCGTCCACCATGCCGGTCGCCAGCAGTGCGGAAACTTCGCTGGCCACCTCGTGCGGCGCCCGCCCGCCATCGATATTCGTAGTACGAATTTCCCGGCCGAGAATTCCTGTGCCCCGGTTGATTTCGTCGACGGCAAGGGAAATCGCCGCATCGCAGGAGGGTGCCACGATCCCGCCCGGTCCCTGCATGGGGACTATGTTCAGGATCTCGATAGTGCCCTCTGGGCTCTCGCCGAACGCTGACATTCGGTACTCTTCTTCTCGTTCGAGCGAAATTCATGGCAGGCAGGAAATAACAATGACGACCATTGTAAGCGGATATTCGACGCTGCATGGTGCGCTGCGTGCCGCAGAACGCGGTTGGCTGCGTCACTTGGACGCCGCACTGTGTGCCAGGCAGCTCACGGCCGATCAGTGGTCGATGTTGTCGAATCTCTCCAGTGAGACCGGCATCACCATGAGCGAGCTTGCGGCCAGGTCACAGCTGGCGCCGTCCTCGGCGACCCGGCATGCGGACTACCTGGCCGAGCGCGGTCTGATCTTCCGGCTGGCGGCCCAGGACGACCGCAGGCGGATCCTGATCGGGCTGAGCCGACTCGGTGCGGAGCTGGTCGCGTCGGTGCGGGCCGAGGAGTCGCGGGCCGAGCAAGAACTGCGGTCGCGAATGGGTGCGCGGCGCTATGCCGAGCTCATGCGTTTATTGGAACTTGTTTCCGCGAACCCCGAGTAGGACTAATTCGTCCGACGATTTCCGCGCGGTCTGATCCGTCCTCGGACGCACGCGCGGTCATCCGCGCGCGGCCGTCTTTGTGCCGTGCCGAATGGAATTAATGTGGCCGCTCGTCATAGCAAAATTTGAAGTAGCGGCAATCCTGAAGTTTGCCTGCCGTGGACACCTACCGGCATCCGGGTAACTGCTCGCCTGCCGAGGTTGCGATCCTCTTGCTCGACACGCCGCGCGGCGAGCGTCGGCGACTTCTGCCGCGTATTACCGTTTCACTCGGACCAAGATCTCGATCTGCACCATCGCGTACGTTCTCTCCGCCGAAACGGAAAGTGGTGTCCGATGCGGTTGTTCGGTTCATGGCAACGCGGGGCCCTGGCTGCCGCTGTGTCGGCCTGTTTCGCCGCCGGGGTGGTCTCGGTACCCGCACACGCGGCGAGCGCGGGAACGGTCATCTCCGTGCTGCCCCAGCCCGAGGGTTGGCGCAACGTCAGCAATGGCTCGGTCGTCGAATACTGGATGACCGGTTCGGACGGCACCCCGAAACCCGCCAGCGGTGCGGTCCTCATTCCGCCCGGTCCGGCCCCGGCCGGCGGCTGGCCGATTCTCGCCTTCGCCCACGGCAGCTTCGGCCTGGGGCCGGGCTGCGGCGCCCAGTCCGATCCGGCCCGCGGTCCCTGGCCCGAGTTGCGCGTCGCCGAGGACAAATTCGTGGCGAGCTTCCTGTCCAAAGGATTCGCCGTGGTCGCGCCGGACTATCTCGGGCTCGGCCGGTTCGACACCGGCCCGCACCCGTACCTCGAACTGAAGACCGAGGCCACCGCGACCATCGGCCTGATCAAGGCGGCCAGGTCGCACTTCACCGAACTGTCGCGCACCTGGGTGGTCCTCGGTGGTTCGCAGGGCGGGCATGCCGCACTGGGGACCGCGCACCTGCACCGGACCTACGCGCCGGAGCTCGACTTCCGCGGCGCGATCGCGATCGACCCCGCCTCCGACGCGGAGAGCCTGCTGCCGATGGCCGGACCGTGGGGCCCCGACCTGCCCAGTGAAGTCGGCCAGGCCCTCACCGTTTTCGTCGCCAGCGTGCTCGCCGGACTGCGCACCGCGCGGCCGGACGCGAATATGGACAGCTACCTGACCCCGCGCGGCCGGGAGGTGCTCGATACCGTCGGCCGGCTGTGCCAGGACCGGATGGTCGAGGGGATCGGCGATGTCGGAATCAGTCAGCTGCTGTCGAAACCGTTGACCAACAAGCACTTCCAGAGTGTGCTCGCCGACTACCTCGGTGTGCCGACCAGTGGCTACGATGCGCCGATCCTGTTGCTGATCAACGCGACCGACATCTCGGTACCCTCGCCGCTGCACGCGGCATTGGCAGCCCGATTCACCGTGAATCGAGTGGACTATAAGATGGTGGTCGGTACGGGCCGACACCTCCAGATCAATCGGGAGATGCACGCGGCCATCGATGCCTTTCTTGCTCGGATCCAACCCGTTACGACGGGTCAGAACTAGCGTTTCCAGACGGTGGTGCGAGATCTGCTGCGCACCGCCGAGTTTCTTTGCGACAACCCTGTGTATGCAAACGAGATGTCGGCCGAACGCGCGGTGCCGGGTGCGCGCTGAATCGGCGAAACCTGTAGAAACAGAAGGGTTCCGGTAATGCATGGTCAGTGCGACAAGAAGGTGTGTCGTTGCTTCGATAAGCAACCGCGATGGTCGATGCTGGTGCCCATGAAATCGACTTTCCCAGGCGTAGAAAGGCGTCGGTCCCGGTGCGCCTTCGTGGCCGGTACCGCAGTAGCAGGACTGCTTGTCGGTGTTATGACCGGATTCGGCGCGGTGTCGGCTTCAGCGGATCCGAGCGTCGCCGGGATTCCGACCGGCGCGGTATCCCCGGATGGCTCGCGTATTACCGGTGTCGAAAAAATCGATGATCACAGCATCCGGCTGCAGGTGCACTCCACGGCGATGGACAAGACATTTCCGGTCGATGTCGTCCGGCCGGCGGATACCTCCCTGCCGCGGCCGGTGCTCTATCTGCTGAACGGCGCCGACGGCGGCGAAGGCCTGGCCTCGTGGCAGGCGCAGACCGACATTCCGAAGTTCATGGCGGACAAGAATGCCAACCTGGTGATCCCGGTGGGCGGCCCGTTCAGCTATTACGCGGACTGGATCAAGGATGATCCGGCACTCGGTCGCAACAAGTGGAAGACCTATTTGACCGAAGAGCTGCCGCCGCTGATCGACGCGGCGCTGGGCACCAATGGTGTCAATGCCATCGCGGGAATCTCCACCGCGGGTACCACCGTGCTCACGATGCCGATGGCGAAGCCCGGTCTCTACAAGGCCGTGGCCGCTTACAGTGGCTGCGCGCAGACCAGCGACAAACTCGGCACGGCATTTGTCAAATCCGTGGTCGGCATGGGCGGCGGCGACGTGGAGAACATGTGGGGCCCGCCCGGCTCACCCGAATGGCTGGAAAACGATGCCTACATCAACGCCGAGAAGTTGCGCGGGCTCGATCTGTATCTGTCGTCGGGCGACGGCAGCCCGGGCAAATACGACACGGTCGACGGGCGGGCCGAACAGCTCGGTGGCGGCCGGACCCAAATCGATGGGGACGACAATCAGCTGGGTGTCGAGACGCTGATCAATCAGATCGCGGTCGGCGGCGCGATCGAGGCCGTCACCAACTTCTGTACGCGCAATATGCAGCAGCGGCTGGAGTCGCTCGGAATTCCGGCGACCTTCCGCTACGCCTCGGGTACGCATTCGTGGGGTTACTGGCAGGACGAGTTCAAGCACTCCTGGCCGTTCCTTTCCCGCGGGATGGGTCTGTCGTAGTACCGACGCTCGAGTGAGTTGAATTCGAGGAAGTTCACAGCGGGGCCGAGGGCTGTCATCCGATAGCCGTCGGCCCCGTTCGGTATTCACCCGGCAGTACCGTTGATATTTGTCGACCGACCTGCCCGAAATGTGCGACTCGTCGTACTTCGAAGCGGAGTTACAACTCGCCGCTATTCGCCCGGTAGGACACGCCGCGCAGCTCGTGGACCGGCGGTATCGGCCGTATATCCTGCCTGCATGGTATCTACAGAGACCCTGATCAACGATGTTTCGGACACGGCGCGATGGGCAGCTGCATATCGGGCCATTGAATCTTCCCGAAAAGACGCACTAATCTGTGATCCATTCGCCGATCGCATGGCAGGAACCAGTGGCTACGAGATCATCCAGGCGGCGCCGAAGAAAGTGCGCAGCGGGCTGGGTGTCGTCGTTCGGACCAAAATTATCGATGACCTGATTCACGATTCGCTGGCGCATGGTTGCACCAGGGTGCTGAATCTCGCGGCGGGCCTCGACACGCGCCCGTACCGCCTCGACCTGCCTGCCGAGCTGACCTGGATCGAAGCCGATCTGCCGCGGTTGGTCACCGAGAAAACGCAGTTGCTGGCCGATGAAACACCCAAGTGCCGGTTGGAACGGCATCAAGTGGACCTGTCGGAGGCGGCGACCCTGCGTTCGTTCCTGGAGTCCGCGGTGGTGGACCCGGCCAAGACCCTGGTCATCACCGAGGGGCTCATCCAGTACCTGGAGGACGAGCAGGTCAGCGAGCTGGCGAGCGCACTGCGCGCCGCGAACATCCAGTGGTGGATCGTGGATGTCATGAATACGACGATGCAGAACGGCATGGAGAAGTCGTACGGCACCATGTTCGAGAACGCGCCGTTCCGCTTCGCGTCCGACGATCCGATCGCCTATCTGGAAGAACGCGGCTGGACGGCAACGGATCTGGAATCGGTGTTCACGCACGCGCGCCGGGCCGGTCGTCTTCCGCTGAAGATGCGCTTGCTTTCTTCGCTGATGGAATCGGACCCGCGCAATACCGGCGGTCGGCCGTGGGCTGGTGTCCTGCGCATGTCTCCGGCGTGAGATAGCAGTGCTGTTTCGAAAACCATAAAATGCGGGGCCGAGCGTCTGCAGTCGCTCGGCCCCGCATTTAGGTTTGGCTCAGAGATGGTTTAGAGCAGGCCCAGCGCCGACACGGCGAGTGCGATGACGCCGGCGAGGCCGATGCCCAGGGGAACGGTCACGGACAGCAGCATGAGTGTGCTCCTTCTCGGTTCAGGTGAGTGGTCGACCCGGTGATTCTCGATGGGGTTCGACAAGACTCGGGAATTAGAGTGGACCTAGCTTTTCTGGATCCACTGTGCTCAATGGGTCGAGATTCTCAGATCAAGCCCAGAGCGGCGACCACCAGGCCGACAGCAGCAGCGACACCGAGGCCCAGCGGGACGGTAACAGACAACAGCATGGATAACTCCTTCATTGGCAGATGAGTGTTGGTCTGACGCGCGAGATTCTGATTCCGACTCGAACAGATCTCGGAAAATCGGCAGCAGGACCGGAGCGCCTTCCGGAAGGGCTCGGCCCTGCCTTCTCAATTAGCTGCTTTTGCTCAGAGCAGCCCGAGAGCGGCCACAACCAGGCCGAGAGCAGCAGCGACACCGAGACCGAGCGGGACGGTAACAGACAACAGCACGAGTTACTCCTTCGTTGGACGGTTTATTGGGGTGTAGCAGAAGAGATCATGCCAAGTGTGGCGTTGTTAATGCTGAACTGCCCCGGCGTGTCGGAAAGTTCGCGCCGACCTATCTACCTGGACCAATGGCCTATAGCAGCTTTTTTCGCGCTGTGTGTCCGAATGAATAATCCGAACAAAAGGTCTGAAATATTCGCGTTCGAGCGGCGTCGGTCTGCAGAAGTGGTCGTCGATCCGACCGGGGGTCAGCTGTCGGCGCTATGCCTCAGTAACGGTCGCAGGAGGCCGTGACTTTGCGGATTGCCGCACGCGCGTCGGCGTTCGCATCGGCACTCGCATCGGTGGTGGTGGTGTTGTTCGCGTGCATTGCCGTCATCTGGCCGAAGCTCTTGTTGAACATCTCGAATGCCGCTTGCCGCTGGGAAACCGGCTGCGAGAGTGTGGTTTGCAGAACGACCTTCTGGATCGGGTCGGCGTCGAACTTGGCCGCGACAGCGGGTTCCATGTCGCGCATAGCCGCATCGAACTGGCTGAACGAGCATTTCGTCGTCATCAGGGGCGCCAAGTCGGTGGCCAGATCGGCGGACGCGGCTCCTGATCCGAACAATGCAGTGGCGGCGGAGAATCCGCTGAAGGCCAGTGCGGCGATCGTGTATCGGGCTTTGCGCATCGTCATGTAGTCACCCTTCGTAGAGTTCATCTGACTGTCGGGTCGGTGACCCGGCCGTGATGGTACTCAACAAAGTCGGTGGTATGAGCGGGCAACGCGCGCATCGCGGCCGAAAGTTCTTGCGCCATGCGCGAACCGAAGGCGTCACCGTGACGAAAGAATGGTAGATCGGGGAAACGGCCGATTGTCGTATCCATGGACCGGCCGGGCGCAGTCGTAATTAATCGGAAGAGCGTGCGGTATAAGCGGATGTGCTGTGCCGTCACGAGAAAACCGGCCTATTCGGTGTGTTATGCGGCGGGGCAGGTTGTTTCCTGGCATGGTGGCGCCGTGCCGCTAGCGGCGTCCGCCTGCGGAACGGTGCGGCGAATCGAGCCGCCTCGTGGACGCGAAGACGATCGTGCGACGAGTGGAAGGTGCGAATTCTACATGTTGGAAATTTCGAGCTTGGTCAAGCGCTACGGGGACGTTGTCGCGTTGTCCGACATGACGTTCGACGTGCGGCCCGGTGAGTTGTTCGGGTTCGTCGGATCCAATGGTGCGGGGAAGACGACAACAATGCGGATCATCATGGGCGTGATGGCCGCCGACGCGGGTGAAGTCCGATGGAACGGCAGGCCGGTGGATCTGGCGACGCGGCGGCGCATCGGCTACATGCCGGAAGAGCGGGGCCTGTATCCGCGGATGAAGGTGGGCGCGCAGCTGCAGTACTTCGCTCGGCTGCACGGGCTTTCGGATTTCGAGGCGTCCACCGCCGCGCAGCTGTGGATGTTGCGCCTCGGGATCGAGCAGCGCGCCGAGGACGACGTGCTGAAGCTCAGTCTCGGCAATCAGCAGCGGGTGCAGTTGGCGACCGCGCTGGTGCACAATCCCGACGTCCTGGTGCTGGACGAGCCGTTCTCCGGGCTGGATCCCGTTGCGGTCGAGGTGATGAGCTCGGTATTGCGCGAACGCAGCGCGGAGAAGGGCAGCCCGGTGCTGTTCTCCTCGCACCAGCTCGATCTGGTCGAACGACTGTGTGACCGTGTCGGAATCGTCCGGAACGGGACCATGGTGGCCTGTGGGACAGTTGATGAATTGCGCGGTCGCGCACCGGCGTTGGTCGCGATCGACGCGCCGGGCCTGGACGACGACTGGATCACCCGAATGCCGGGGGTGTCGGTGCGCGGGCGCGAGGCGTCCCGGTGGATCCTGCGCCTGGAGGACCACGTCGACGACCATCTGGTGCTGACCACCGCGCTGGCCGCCGGGCCGGTGCGCGAATTCGGCCGGGTGCAGCCCACTTTGACCGATTTGTTCCGGGATGCGACCGTCGACTCGGCCGAGGTGGCGGCATGAGTGAGCGGATGAGTGACCCGAAGCTGTCTCCGACACAAGCGATTCGCATCGTCGCGGGCCGCGAGATCAACGTGCGGGTGCGGTCGAAAGCCTTCGTCGCGATCACCGCGATCCTCGTGCTCGCCGTCGCGGGCACGGTGCTGCTGTTCCACTTCATCGATCGGGGCACCACCGCCGCCGTGGAAAAGGTTGGCCTGACCGCGGATATGGCTCAGTTCCAGCCGTTGCTGGTCGCCGCGGGCGCGGCGGCCGGTCAGTCGATCGAGACCACCGTGCTCGACCGGACCACCGGTGAAGAGCAGATCCGCGCGGACGATCTCGCGGCCTTGCTGGTCGGCGCCGCGGACGGACAGCTGCAGGTGGTGGTGAAATCGGCCCTGCCGGATGGGCTGCGCACGGCGTTCGGCCTGGTGGCCAGGCAGGCCGCGCTGCATCAGGAAATCAGTTGGCTCGGCGGCGATCCGGCCGCCGTGGAGAGCGCGATCGCCGCTGCGAAGATCGCGGTGCAGCCGCTGCAGCCGGCCGACGCTCATCGTGGCGCGCGCATCGGCATGGCGGCGGTGATCGGCGTGCTCACCTACGTGATGCTGCTGATCAGTATCCAGCTGACCGGGCAGGGGGTCGTCGAGGAGAAGGCCAATCGCATTGTCGAGCTGCTCCTTGCGACGATCCGGCCGTGGGAGCTGTTGGCGGGCAAGGTGATCGGCATCGGCATCGTGACGATCATCCAGGTGGCCCTGATCGCCGCGGTGGGGATGGCCACCGCCTTCGCCACCGGGGTGCTGGAGCTGTCGACGGCGATGGTCGGCAGCGTGGTCGGCTGGGCGGTGGTGTGGTACCTGCTCGGCTACTTCCTCTATGCCCTTGTTGTCGCGGCGGCCGCGTCGCTGGTGTCGCGGCAGGAGGATCTCGCGTCGGTGGCGGTGCCGGTGTCGGTGGTGTTGATCGCGGCGTATCTGATCGGGCAGTCCATCGTGCCCGCCGATCCGCACGGGACTTCCGCGACGGTGTTGTCGATGATCCCGCTGTTGTCGCCGGTGGTGATGCCCATGCGGGCGGCCTACGACGTGCCCGGTTGGCAGATGACGGGCGCGCTGGTGGCCATGGTGCTGACCATCGCGCTGGTGGCTCGGTTGGCAGGCCGGATCTACGGCAACGCGGTCCTGCTCACCGGCAGCCGGGTGTCGCTGCGTACCGCGCTCCGCGCGCACGCATAGTGAAACGACAATGACACGCGACTGGACCGGATAGTCCGTTTTGTGGCTGGTGTGACTAATAGCATCGGGCGACACCCACTGTCAGTTCTGGTAGGAGGCTCATCGATGTCGTTCGGTCCCCGTCTACGCGACAAGGCGCTAGGTCGCGGCACAGCACTACGTCGTTGCCGACAGGCGGCGCTGATGTGCTGTGTCGCCCTGGCTGCGGGATCGGCGGCTGTCCCTGTCTCGGCCGCCCCGCCGTCCGGGGCAATCTCCTTGCCGCCGAGCCTGATCGACGCGTTGGGGCGCGACCTCGGCATCGACG
This sequence comes from Nocardia sp. XZ_19_369, assembly GCF_015355715.1. Taxonomy (NCBI): domain Bacteria; kingdom Bacillati; phylum Actinomycetota; class Actinomycetes; order Mycobacteriales; family Nocardiaceae; genus Nocardia; species Nocardia sp. XZ_19_369. The sequence continues at coordinate 158,879 of NZ_JACVED010000003.1, forward strand.
CCGCGGAATACGCGCGCCGGGTCGCGCTGACGAATCGGCTGTCCGAGTACGCCAGGTCGGCCCGGATCGCGCACCCGGCCGCCTTCGCCGGCGTCCGGATGGACGGCGGTCGCCCGATCGTCTCGCTCACCGACGGGGTGAGTTCCCGGCACGCACGGGCGGCCGCCGAGGCGGCGGGATTCACCGTGGAAACGGTGTCCGCCAGCGAGGCGACCCTGCGGGAGCGGCGCGCCGCGTTCGAACGCTGGCTTGCCGCGCAGACCGGCGCGGTCGCCGAGTCGATCTTCGGGTACGGAATCGACATGGCGGACAACAGTTTCGCGGTGCGGGTCGCCAAAGACACGCAGCTGCCCGCCGAGGCGGGACCGGTGCGGGCGATCGCGGCGACCATGCCGGAAACCTGGCCCGACAACACCGCCGACGAGGTGCGGCCCATCGCGGCCGAGGGGCCCGACGGCGCCATCGTCGGCGGCCAGTCCTACGCCTTCGAGGTCGACGGCGAGGTCCATCGGTGCTCGTTCGGCTTCCACGCCACCGACGCGAAAGGCCGCGCGGTCAATATCACCGCGGGCCACTGCGACCCCAACAACCTTGTCGCGCAGGCGAAACGCAAGCAGGGGCCCCAGCGTGTCTTCACGGTGCGCGGGACGTCGGACAAGGAGTACGTGCCCGGCGAGAAGCCGAAGCTGGGCACCGAACTCGGCTACTTCGACGTGTCCAGCTTCAGCCCGTACGACTACGGGATCCTGCGGATCAACGAGGCGGCCGCGCCCCGGTTCCGGAACAACCTGGTCTCGGCGGGCGAGCTGTCGCCGCCGACCCAGTCGGTGGTGCCGCCCACGCTGGATACCGGCAGCAACACCAGCCAGGTGCCGGACGCGTCGATCCGCGAAACCGGGGTGGTGCCCATCGACGGCACGGCAGATCCGATCGACGGCGCCGTGGTGTGCAAGGCCGGATTCCGGTCCGGCTACTCCTGCGGCGTGGTGCTCGCCTCCGGCCAGGTCGCCCGGCTGAAAGGCGTGCCGGGACACGGTGATCCGGTCCAGTTCGAGGACATGTTCATCACCACCTTGTGCGGGCATCAAGGTGACAGCGGCGGGCCGATCATGGCGGGTACCAAGGCGGTCGGCATCACCAGCTCCATCGTCACCACCACCACCCTGTTCGACGGCACCTGTGGGCACCTCCCGGTGCTGCTCGGTCAGCCGCTGAGCACGGTGCTGCGCGACCATCCCGGCTTGAAAGTCCGCACCAGCTGATCCGGCGGTGCCCCCTAAGATCGCGAGCATGCCCGTTTCCACGACCGCCGCTACGGCCACCGGATTGTGCGCGTTCATCGACGCGTCGCCCTCGCCCTTCCACGTCTGCGCGACGGTAGCCGCCGAGCTGGACGCCAACGGCTTCACCCGGCTGGACGAATCGGCGCCGTGGCCCGCGGACGGTCCGAGCAAGCATTACCTGGTGCGCGGCGGCTCGCTGGTCGCGTGGGCGACGGCTGACGCCGCCGGGGTGACACCGTTCCGGGTGGTCGGCGCGCACACCGACAGCCCGAACCTGCGGGTCAAGCAGCACCCCGATCTGACGTCGGCGGGCTGGCAGCTGGTCGGCCTGGAACCCTACGGTGGCGCCTGGCTCAATTCCTGGCTGGATCGCGAGCTCGGCCTGTCCGGGCGGCTCAGCGTGCGCGACGGAAACACCGTGCGCGAGCAGCTGGTTCGCATCGACGAGCCGATCCTGCGGGTGCCGCAGCTGGCCATCCATCTCTCCGACGACCGCAAGGGCGTCACGCTGGACCCGCAGCGCCACGTGAACGCGGTGTGGGGCGTCGGCCACGAGCCGCGCTCCTTCCTGGCGTTCGTCGCGGAGCGGGCCGGCCTCGACCCGGACGCGCTGCTCGGCTGGGAGCTGATGACCCACGACCTGACGCCGAGCCGGCTCGTCGGCCGCGACCAGGATCTGGTCAGCGCGCCCCGGCTGGACAACCAGGGCACCTGCTACGCGGGCCTGCAGGCCTTCCTCGCCGCGGCCGCCGAGCCCGGCGCGGCCATTCCCGTGTTCGCCACCTTCGACCACGAAGAGGTAGGCAGCCAGTCCGATCGCGGCGCGCAGTCCGATCTGCTGCCGACAGTGCTGGAGCGGATCGTGCTGTCCCGCGGCGGCGATCGCGGCGAATTCTTTGCCGCCCTGGCCGGTTCGGTCTGCGCTTCCGGCGATATGGCGCACGCGACGCACCCCAATTACCCGGAGCGGCACGAGCCCGCGCATCGCATCCAGGTGAACGGCGGACCGGTGCTCAAGGTCAACCAGAACCTGCGTTACGCCACCGACGCGGCGGGTGCGGGCGCGTTCGCGCTGGCCTGCGAACAGGCGGGAGTTCCGTTACAGCGCTACGTGCATCGCGCCGATCTGCCGTGCGGATCGACCATCGGCCCTATGACGGCGGCGGGTACCGGCATGACGACGGTCGACGTCGGCGCGGCCCAGCTGGCCATGCATTCGGCGCGCGAAATAATGGGCGCCGCCGATGTTCCGGCCTACGCCGCGGCGCTGGCCGCCTTCCTGACGCCCGCCGTCACGGGGTGATAGGTCGCCACCGCGACCACGAACACCGCGAGGGTGGCGAGCACGTAACTGCTGCCGATGAGCTGCTGCCACCAGGCCCAGCCGAGTTCCTTGTCCTCGGAGTGCGGCAGCAGCCACTGCGGTCCGATGAGGAACATGACGCTCATGGCGCCGACGGAACCGAGGAACAGCGGGCTGCGCGTGTTCCAGGTGCCGCGTTCGCGCGCGGGTCCGGCACTTCTGCCGCGTGCGATCGCGTCCGCCGTCACCACCAGCGCGGGCGCGATCCACACCCAGTGGTGTGACCAGGAGACCGGCGAAACCAGCAGCACCACCGCGGCATTCACCATCAGCGCGGCCACGGTCGCACCCGTGTCGATCAGCCTGCGCATCCAGATGGCGGCCAGTACGACTGCCACCAGTGACAGCGTGATCCACAGCACAGTGGCCATTGAGTCGGCGATGCCGAGCCGGAACACCATGCCCTTGATCGACTGGTTGCCAGCGAAATACGGCGGCCCGATCCTGCCGGTGTCGGCGAGCGTGTGGAACCAGTACTCGGCCGAATCACTCGGGAACAGCAGGAAACCCAGCCCGACCGCCCCGATCGCGGAGACGACCAGCGTGCCCGCCGCCTTCCAATCCTTGCGCAGCAGGAAGTACAGCAGGTACCCGCCGGGAATCAGCTTCACCGACACCGCGATGCCGATCAGCATGCCGCGCGGCCAGAACGGCTTGCGCACCAGGCAGTCCAGCGTGATCGCGGCCATCAGCACCAGGTTGATCTGGCCGAAGCCGAAGGTCTGGCGCAGCGGTTCGAAGGTCTGCAGCAGGGCGACCGCACCGATGACGATCGTCCAGGCGGTGACCCGGGACAGTTCGGGGCGGATCCGCGCGAGCACCACCCGCAGCGTGACGGCCAGGCTGGCCAGCGAGGTCACCAGGACGAGCACCTCGGCCACCGGCAGCGGCATCAGTGCGAGCGGAGCGAAGAACAGCGCGGCCAGCGGGGGATAGGTGAACGGCAAGCCGATTCCGGCGACCGGCGGCATCGGCCCGTACAGTTCGCCGTCGTCGAGCCAGACCCGGGCACCGTTGCGGTACACCTGTAGATCGATGTAACCGGACCACCAGTGCACCAGTAGCGACAGCGCCGCGGACGCGGCGAACAGGCCGACCGCGATCAGCAGCCAGCGCAGCTGCTCACGCGACAACGGGACGCGCGCCGTCGAGGTGGCGTTCGGGTTTTTCGAGGCAACCGGCTCAGCGGAATCCGCAACCCCCGATCGTTCGTTCACGGGCCCAGCGTATCCGTGGCCGGTGTGTGACCCTCGTCGGCGCGCACGATGGCCCGTGCGGCCTGTGACCTGGCACACAGGATTCCGGCGAACCGGGCGCGGGGCCCATGCGGCCCGGTGCCCGCCGACGGTCACGGCTAAACTTCCAGGCGAATCCCCAGCTTCGCGCTCCCGGCCCGAAAGGACCCCTGACATGGTCGGGTCAAGCGCGGAGGAGGTAGCGCAGCGTAACCACGCAGCGCGCCCGATCATGTCGAAAGGACGCTGCACCCCGTGACTTCGCAGGTCGACACCGTCAGCGCAGCCGCAGCAACTCCTGACGTGCCGCAACCCTATAAAGAGCTGGGTTTGAAGGACGACGAGTACGCGCGCATCAAGGAAATCCTCGGCCGTCGGCCGACCGACGCCGAATTGGCGATGTACTCGGTGATGTGGAGCGAGCACTGCTCCTACAAGTCGTCGAAGGTGCATCTGCGCTACTTCGGCGAGACCACCACCGAGCAGATGCGCGCCTCGATGCTCGCCGGCATCGGTGAGAACGCCGGCGTCGTCGATGTCGGCGACGGCTGGGCCGTCACCTTCAAGGTCGAGAGCCACAACCACCCGTCCTATGTCGAGCCGTATCAGGGCGCGGCGACCGGCGTCGGCGGCATCGTGCGCGACATCATGGCGATGGGCGCCCGCCCGATCGCGGTGATGGATCAGCTGCGCTTCGGTGCGGCGGACGCGGCCGACACCCGGCGCGTGGTCGACGGTGTGGTGCGCGGTGTCGGCGGTTACGGCAACTCGCTCGGCCTGCCCAATGTCGGCGGCGAGACCGTGTTCGACCCGTCCTACCAAGGCAATCCGCTGGTGAACGCGCTGTGCGCGGGCGTGATGCGGGTCGAGGACCTGCACCTGGCCTTCGCCTCCGGCACCGGCAACAAGATCATTCTATTCGGCGCGCGCACCGGCCTCGACGGCATCGGCGGCGTCTCCGTGCTCGCCTCGGACACCTTCTCCGGTGACGAGTCGGGCACCGGCCGCAAGAAGCTGCCCAGCGTGCAGGTCGGCGATCCGTTCACCGAGAAGGTGCTCATCGAGTGCTGTCTCGAGCTGTACGCGGCCAAACTGGTGGTCGGCATCCAGGACCTCGGCGGCGCCGGACTGTCCTGTGCCACTTCCGAACTGGCCGCCGCGGGCGACGGCGGCATGCGCATCGAACTGGACCAGGTGCCGATGCGGGCCACCGGAATGACCCCGGCCGAGGTGCTCTCCAGCGAATCGCAGGAGCGCATGTGCGCGGTGGTCACCCCCGAGAACGTGGACGCGTTCATGGCGGTGTGCCGCAAGTGGGACACGCTGGCCACGGTGATCGGCGAGGTCACCGACGGTGACCGGCTGATCGTCACCTGGCACGGCGAGACCGTGGTCGACGTGCCGCCGCGCACTGTCGCGCACGAGGGCCCGGTCTACGAGCGCCCGGTGCGGCGCCCGGACGAGCAGGACGCGCTGATCGCCGACAGCACCGACAAACTGACCCGCCCGAAGACCGGCGACGAACTGCGCGCGACGCTGCTGCGGATGCTGGCCAGCCCGCAGCTGTGCAGCCGCAAGTGGATCACCGAGCAGTACGACCGGTACGTGCGCGGCAACACCGTGCTCGCCGAGCACGCCGACGCCGGTGTCATCCGGATCGACGAGCAGACCGGCCGCGGTATCGCGCTGGCCACCGACGCGTCCGGCCGCTACACCAAGCTGGACCCGTACACCGGCGCGCAGCTCGCGCTGGCCGAGGCCTACCGCAATGTCGCCACCACCGGCGCCACCCCGAAGGCCGTCACCAACTGCCTCAACTTCGGTTCGCCCGAGGATCCCGGCGTGATGTGGCAGTTCCAGCAGGCGGTCCGCGGTCTCGCGGACGGCTGTGTGGCGCTGGGCATTCCGGTCACCGGCGGCAACGTGAGCTTCTACAACCAGACCGGGCAGACCGCCATCCTGCCGACCCCGGTGGTCGGCGTGCTCGGCGTCATCGACGACGTGCACCGGCGCATCCCGACCGGGCTCGGCCTGGAGCCGGGCGAGACGCTGATCCTGCTCGGCGACACCCGCGACGAATTCGGCGGCTCCATCTGGTCCCAGGTCGTGCACGACCACCTCGGTGGCGTGCCGCCCACGGTCGACTTCGCCCGCGAGCAGTTGCTGGCCGAGGTGCTCACCGCGGGTTCGCGCGACGGCATGATCAGTGCCGCGCACGACCTTTCGGAGGGCGGGCTCATCCAGACCGTCGTCGAGGCCGCGCTGGCCGGCGAAACCGGTTGCCGCATCCTGCTTCCCGAGGATGCCGATCCGTTCGTGACGCTGTTCTCCGAGTCGGCGGGTCGCGTGCTCGTCGCGGTGCCGCGCTCGGAGGAGACCCGGTTCACCAAGATGTGCACCGCCCGCGAATTGCCGTGGGTGCGCATCGGTGTGGTCGATCAGGGCACGGACTCGGTTGAGGTGCAAGGACAGTTCACCGTCCCCATGGACGAGCTGCGGGCCGCGCACGAGGGCACGCTGCCGAAGTTGTTCGGAGCCAGTGCCATCTGATGGCAGCTGAGGCTGGAGCGGTCCTCCCCCGCCTCTCCGCGTATCCAGGCCAGACTTAGGTGCGGAGCGAGGAGCGTCGGCGACCGGCGGCTGGGTACCGGCTTAGTCAGCCGGTACCCGGTGAGTTACCCATGTTCGTGCGAAATCAGTTGTCGTTTTCGCTGTTCGGGGTGGTCATTGCCACGCTCTTCTTCTCGCTGTCGCTGACACCGTCGCTGCTGCCGCGCGATTGGCTGTTCGAAGGGCTCATCGGCGGGGTCAACGCGGCCATCGGCTACGGCGTCGGGTGTCTGCTGGAGTGGGCGTACCGCAGGTGGATTCGGCCGCGGGTGCGGCTACCCATCTCGGTGACAAAGGTATTGGCCGATCTGCCCACCTGGTTGCCGGCTGCGATCAAGGTGGCCGTGCTGCTCGGCTGCGTGGTCGTCGCGATCGTGATGCTGGTGCAGTCGGCCCGGTGGCAGCGCGAGATCACCGCGCTGATGGGCATGGACGACATCACGACCACGGGCTTCCTGCGCACCGGCGCGCTGAGTGCCGCCGTGATCGCGCTGGTGATCGGGGTGTTCCGCGCCGTCCGGTGGCTGATCCGGTGGGTCGCGGGCGAATTGACCGCGCGAGTGCACATTCCGCGCCAGTTCGCATTGCCGATCGGTGCCCTGATCGTCACCATCCTCGCCGTCACGCTGTTCAACGGAGTGCTGGCCAAAGCCTTTTTCGCGGCGGCGAATTCGGCGTTCAGCGTGCGCAACGGCCACACCTCGCCCAATGCCACCCAGCCGCAGCTGCCGGAACGGTCCGGCAGTCCGAACTCGCTGGCCAAGTGGGAGACCCTCGGCTCGGAGGGCCGCTGGTTCGTCTCCTACGTGCCGAGCGCCGACGATATCGCCAGGGTCACCGGCAAACCCGCGCGCGAGCCCATCCGGGTGTACACCGGCCTGGAATCGGCGGACGGACCGGAGGCGCAGGCCGAACTGGCCGCCGCCGAACTGGAGCGCACCGGCGCCTTCGACCGCAAAGCGCTGGTCGTGGTGACCACGACGGGCACCGGCTGGGTCGACTCCACCAGCGCCGAATCCGTCGAGCTGATGTACGGCGGCGACACCGCGATCGTCGCCACCCAGTACTCGTATCTGCCCAGCGTGCTGTCGTTCCTCTCGGACAAGGAGAAGGCGACGCGGATGGGAAAGCTGGTGTTCGACAAGGTGTATGAGCACTGGTCGGCGCGGCCGGCGCAGGCGCGGCCGAAACTGCTCGTCTACGGGGAGAGCCTCGGCTCGCAGGGCTCGGAGGGCGCGTTCACCGGACTGTCGGATCTGCGGACCAAATCCGACGGGGTGCTGTGGGTCGGGCCGCCCAACTCGAACCGGCTGTGGCGCGAATTCGTGACCCGTCGCGATCCGGGCTCACCCGAGGTGTTGCCGACCTACGCCGACGGTCTGGTGGTGCGGTTCGCCGACGGCCGCGGCGACCTGTGGCGGCCGTCGAGCACCTGGCTCACCCCGCGCATCGCCTATCTGCAGCACGCGTCCGATCCGGTGATCTGGTGGTCGCCGGATCTGCTGTTCACCGAACCGGATTGGCTGCGCGAGCCGCGCGGCGCCGATGTGTCGCCGACCATGGCGTGGTATCCGATCGTCACCTTCTGGCAGGTGGCCGCGGATCTGCCGAACGCGCAAGGCGTCAACGACGGGCACGGGCATCGCTACGGCACGCTGGTGCTCGATGCCTGGGCCGCGCTCGCCGAGCCGCCGGACTGGTCGGCGGAGCTCTCGGATCGGATCCGAAACTACTTGGAAGCGTCGGCGGTTCGCGAACGCTCGCTGAAATAAGACGCGGTCCTGGGCGGGCCGGGACCCCTCGTGCACAAGGCCCGCCCAGGCGCGTCGTCAGGTCACGGTGTTGAACGGATCGTGCTCTGCGAGCAGCTTTTCCAACCGTGCCTGATCGATGCGACCGTGTACGGTCGCGGCCTCGTGCTGGTCACGCACCACCTTCGCCAAGGTGAAGGTGCTGGTCACCAGGAACAGCAGCGACATCGCGAGGAAGCCGCGCTGCCACATGTCCAGTGGGAGATAACAGATTCCGATGCCCGCCCCGAGAAAGCTGACACCGAACGCGATCGCGGCCTGCGCGATGAAGGCCGAGGTGGTCTTCGACTGTGCGTTGGGAGTGCTCATAGCTAGGAAGTCTGCCGACACGCGCACGCGCGCAACCGCGTACAACTACTCGAGCGGTCTGGGTAGTTGCCGATCGCGGTCGGTGACGCTGTGACGGCGTCGCGTTGCGCAGCCGATCTTCGCAGTCGGCCGACCAGGCTGCCCGGCGGCAACACCGCCTCGGCCCACCGTGTCAGAAATATCCGTGGGTCGCCCGCCATACTGTTGCGGTGATGATCGCAACGGACCCGCCCGCGCCCGAAGTCCGCGCGCGCTGAGTCCCGTGCTCGTGCCCGCCTCCACCATGACGAAGCTGCGTGCGCGCGGCGTCGTCATCGTGCGGCGCGCGGAAGACATCATCGATCTGAACTATGCCGGGCTGGTCGTCGCGACGGTGTTCTTCGCCCTGTCGGTGACGCCGTCGCTGCTGCCGCGTGACTGGCTGTTCCAGGGCCTGATCAGCGGGATCAACGCCGCGCTCGGGTATGGCGTCGGCTGCGTGCTGGAGTGGCTGTTCCGGCTGTGGGTGCGGCCGCGGCTGACCAGGATTCCGCCACCGCCGACCTGGGTGCGTTATGCGGTGAAGTCCGCGATCCTGTTCACCGCCGCGCTGAGTGCGGCGCTGATGCTGGTCCAGTCGGCGCGCTGGCAGCGCGAGATCACCGCGTTGATGGGCATGGAAGGCACCACGACGCCCGCCTACCTGCGCACGGGTCTGCTGAGTCTGGCGGTCGGCGTGGCGGTGGTCTCGGTGTATCGGACGGTGCGCGAGATCATCCGGTTCTTCGCCCGCCTGCTCAACCAGTGGGTGCGGGTGCCGCGCGAGCTGGCGCCCGCCGCCGGGTTCCTCGTGCTCGTCCTGCTGGCCGTGACCATCTTCAACGGCGTGGCCTCGCGCGCGTTCTTCGCCGTGGCCAACTCCGCGTTCAGCGTGCGCAACGACCACACCTCGGCGAACGCGATCCAGCCGGTGCAGCCCGAACGCTCGGGCAGCCCCGCCTCGCTGGCGAAATGGGAGACCCTCGGGTACGAGGGGCGATGGTTCGTCTCGCACGGGCCGACCGCGAGCAAGATCGGCGAGGTCACCGGCAAGCCGGCCCGCGAACCGATCCGCGCCTACGTGGGGCTGGAATCGGCTAAGGGAGAAGAGGATCCGGCGGAACTGGCCGCCGCGGAACTCGAGCGCACCGGCGCGTTCGATCGGCAGGTGCTCGTGGTGATGACGACCACCGGCACCGGCTGGGTGAACGCCATGGCGGCGGGCGCGATCGAGTACATGTACGGGGGGGACAGCGCGATCGTCGCCTCGCAGTATTCGTATCTGCCCAGCGTGCTGTCGTTCCTGGCGGACCGTGGGAAGGCGATGACCGCGGGCCGGGCCATGTTCGACGCGATCTACCGGCACTGGAGCGCGCGGCCGCGGGAGCAGCGCCCCAAGCTGCTGGTGTACGGGGAGAGCCTGGGTTCGCAGGGCTCCGAGGCCGCTTTCGACGGGCTGGCCGATCTGCGGACGAAGGTGGACGGCGCGCTGTGGGTGGGACCGCCGAACTCGAATCGACTATGGCAGCAGTTCGTTTCGCGGCGCGACCCCGGTTCGCGGGAGGTCCAGCCGGTGTACGCCGACGGGCTGGTGGTGCGATTCGCCTCCGACAGTGCCGATCTCGCGCGACCGTCCACCGAGTGGCGGCCGCCGCGGATCGCCTATCTGCAGCACGCGTCGGATCCGATCGTCTGGTGGTCCACGGATCTGATCTTCTCCCAACCGGATTGGCTGTCCGAGCCGCGCGGCGCGGACGTCTCCTCACAGATGCGCTGGTGGCCGTTCGTCACCTTCTGGCAGGTCGCCGCCGACCTCACCAATGCGCAGGGCGTCACCGACGGGCACGGGCATCGCTACGGCAGCCTGGTGCTCGACGGGTGGGCGGCCATCGCCGCGCCGCCGGACTGGAACGCGGGCATGTCCGACCGGATCAGGGCCGAGATCGAGGCCACCGAGGACTTCGAGCGGAAGATCAAGTGAGTAGAGTTACGGAAACTGTTGTCGCCGTGGCAATTCCGCTGGCGTGGAGCAACTGGGTGCTGCCCGGGCTCAGGCTCGGTGTGCGCGGCAGGACCGCCGCCAATGCCGGATTCGCCACCGCCTATGCCGTTGCTTTCCGTGGTGAGCCGAAATGGTTCTCTGCGAAGGGGTTTCGATACGGAGCTGTGTCCGCTGCGCTGGTCGCCGCCGGTTACGGGGTGGTCCTAGCGATTCCCTCGGTGCGGAAAGGGCTGCGCGAGTTCATCGATCGCGGGCCGGAGGTCGACGACGCCGAATGGATCATGGTGCATATCCCGATCGGCACCGTCTACGGCGAAGAGATGATCTTTCGCGCCACCTTGGAGCCGTTGCTGGACAACGTCTTCGGTGCTCGTGCCGGATCGGTGCTCGGTGCGTTGACCTTCGGGCTCTGGCATGTGCACCCGGCCCGTGCCGCGGGTGACAGCGTTCCGGTCACCGTGGTCGCCACGGCTACGGGTGGTTTCGCGCTCGGCTGGTTGCGCCGCCGCACCGGAAGCGTCACGGCGCCGGCCATGCTGCATCTGGCCACCAATGTGGGTGGCGCTGTCGCGCCTCGCCTGGCTCGGCTGATCGGTCCTGCCGAAAAGTAAACCGGCTCAACACATCCGGGTACCTGCCGTCGGCGGGCCAGCTCCTTCCTCGCCGCACATGACGTCTGCATAACCCTCCGACTGCTTACGAGGCGGGTATCGAAGAACGCCATGCGCACTTGCGCACAGTGTTCCGTTGTGCGTACAGTGTTCGCAACAGGAGAACGGCGTACATGCCGACAGGATTCAGAGCAGGAGAGCGCAATGTCGAACACCGTGAGCTGGGGCACCGAGGGTGACTGGAAGGCGCAGGGCGACTGGGGCAGCACCGATTCGACCGGACGGGATTTCTCAGTTGCGCGCTGGCAGCGGCGCCTCGACGAACTCCGGGCCACCCACCACGTGCCGGGTGCGGCGCTGGCGATCCTGGTCGACGGCAAGGTCTACGAGCTCGCCAGCGGCGTCCTGCATCGCGGTACCGGTGTGGAGGTCACCCCCGACTCGGTGTTCCTCTGCGGCTCGGTCGCCAAGGTCTACACCGCCACGATGATCATGCGACTGGTCGACCAGGGCAAGCTCGACCTCGACGCACCCGTCGTCGACGTGCTGCCCGAGTTCGCCACCCCGGACGAGGAAGCTACCGAGACCATCACCGTCCGGCAGTTGCTCAGCCACACCGGCGGCGTGACCAACGACTTCAACTACGACGGCGGCCGCGGTGACAACTGCCTCGCCGAGTATGTCCGGGCTGCAAGGGAAGTGGCGCTCGACTGCAAGCCGGGGTCCGGGACGTCCTACGGCGGACTGGGTTTCGTGGTGCTCGGCCGGGTCATCGAGGTGCTGACCGGCAAGACCTTCGACGAGGCCGTGCAGGACCTGCTCGCCACCCCGCTGGGTCTCGACCATCTGATGACGTTGCCGGAGCAGGCCCTGCGGTTCCGCGTCGCGATGAGCCACCTGGGCGAGCCTGGTCGGTACCCGGATCCGGCGCCGCAGTGGGACATCATGCCGCGTTCGGTCGCGCCCGCGGCCCGGGTCATCAGCTCCGCGGGGGACATGGTGCGGTTCGCCCGGATGCACCTCGAGGGGGGCCGCGCCGCCGACGGCACCGCGGTGATGTCGCCGGAAATCGTTGCGGCGATGCAGCAGCGCGAGGTCGACGTGCCGGACAAGTGGACCGTCAGCGCGGACGGCTGGGGCCTGGGCTGGACCCTGTACGACTGGGACGGCATCAAGGGCTTCGGTCACGACGGCGCCGCGATCGGCCAGTACGCCTACCTGCGAGCCATCCCCGAGGCGGGTGTCGCCGTCGCTCTGCTCACCAATGGTGGTGGCGCACGCCAGCTTTACGCCGCGCTGTTCCGGGAACTGCTCGCCGAACTGGCCGGGGTGCAGATGCCGGAGCCCTTCGCGCCCGCGGATCCGCCGGTCCAGGTGGACGTCCCACCGTTCGTCGGCACCTACCGCCGCGCGGGCGTCGTGGTCACGGTCAGCAAGCGCGACGACGGCTCCGCGCACATGCTCTACGAATTCGTGGACGAGATGAAGGACATGTCCCCGCCGCTGAGTATGGACCTCACCCCGGTCGCCGAGACGGTGTTCGCCGCGTCCGGTGCGGGCCCGTCGTTCAGCGAGGACTACATGCCCGTCGTCTTCGCCACCCTCGCAGACGGCACCGAGGTCTGCTACGTAGGTATGCGCGCCACCCCGAAGCAGTCCGTCTGATCAATCCGAAACCGAAGGGCCGGGCCATAACCCGGCCCTTTCGGCGTGCCCCCGGTGGTCAAGCCCCGGTCTTCGTGGCCGATCTCGCCGCTCGGTGGGCCGCTTGCAGCGCGCTGTTGATCGCGATTTCGCCACGCATCCCGGGGGCGGCGACTTGGTCGCCGATCAGGTAGACGTCGTTGCCGCGGTCGATGGCGGGCCGGTCGCGCCAGGTCTGACCGGGTAGATCGAGTGCGCCGGTGCGGCCCTTCGCGGCCCCGGTGCGGTGGAATGTGGTGCGGTCACGCCAACCGGGCAGGACGGTGTCGGCGAACCGGCCCAGCCGCAGTTGCGTGTCGCCGGGGGATTCGCCGGTGCGGGTGGGCATTTGGAGCTGGAACAGCGATTCACCCGGCGGCGCGATGGTGTCGTCCTGCATGGTGTAGCTCTCGTGGAACCCGCCCTCGTCCAGATCGAACACCAGGGTCCGGTCGGCGCGCGACGCGGTGACCGCGATGTCGAGCAGGGCGCACTGGCCGCTGGTCCACTGGAGGCTGTCGTCGCCGAGCAGCATTCTGGCGGAGCTCAATTCGGTGGCGACCAGCACCGGCCCGTCGGTCGGCAGCTGATCTACCCGCGCGCCGGTCTCGATGGTGACGCCGAGTTCTGTTGCGCGCTCGGCCATTCGGCCGATGACGCGCTGCCAGCCGCCGCGTACCCAGCGCACCGCAGGAATATTCGGCCCGAAGACACGCTGGAACAAATCCCATACGAAGGCCGCGGACAGGCGGCCGGTGTCGGCGTCATAGGTCGCCACGCTGATCGCGTTGGCCAGTTGCTCGGCGGTGACCTCGCCCCAGCGAGCCGAGGCCCAGCCGCGGAAGTCCTGATCGACCGGGGCCCGCAGCCTGCCGCGGGCCTGGGCACGCAGCATGCCGATCGGCGGCAGCGCGCGTACCCGGCCGTCGACCCGGAAACCCGCCCGCGCCCAGTCCCCGGGGCGGGGCCAACCCAGATCGTTGACGAAGCCGTGCTCCTTCAGCCACGTGTAGTGCGGGCCGTCGGCGTAGAAGACATGCGCACCGTCGTGGGCGACATACGGCGGCGCGGTGGCCCGGCCGCGGCCGCCCAGCGTGTGGTGTGCCTCGTACAGGCGCACCGCCGCGCCCGCCTCGGCCAGTGCGATGGCCGCGGTCAGGCCGGCCAGGCCGCCGCCGATCACCGTGACGTGTGTTTTCATGCTGTTCCCTCTCCCTGTGTGCCGGTCCACCCCAGTCGGGCGACGACCATCTCGGCGATGGAGCGCAGATAGCGGTCCGGGCCGACCGCGGTGGGGTGTTCGCCGCCGAAGGTGTCACTGATCAGCCAGTAGTGCGCGACCGCGCCGACGACCACCGCCGCGGCGGCCTCCCAATCCTGTTCCTGCCGTTGCGGATCGGTGAGCTCCATCAGTCCGCGCAGTACCGCCGAGACGAAGACCAGGTACTCCTCGCGGCGGAACACCTCGAGCACATCGGTCCCGATCGAGTTGTCCCGCATCAGGATTCGGTTCACATCGCGGTCGTGCTCGAGCCTGGCCAGCCCCATCCGGCACAGCATGGTCAGCTTGTCGACCGTGGAGCCCTGCGGCTCCAGCGAATCGAGCCAGGCCAGCACGGAGAAGTCCGGGTCGAGAAGCGACGCCCATTCGCCCCGCTCGGTCAGCTTCGACCGCACCGCCTCGACCAGCAACTCGTCCTTGGACCGGAAATGCCGGTACATCGCCCCCGAACCGCCCGAGAGCCCCGCGGCCTGCTCGATCTGCGTCACGGTGGTCCGCGCGAAACCCTGCTCGCCGAACAGCCGCAGCGCCGCCGCCATGACTCGTTCCCGCGTCGAATCAGCCATCCGCACTCCTGTAAGTAACTACTTACTTACAGTAGAAGCGAGCGGCTCAGTGGCGCAAGCCTTTGCGCGATTCGCGCACGGGTGAGTGCGGCGGGTCGTCTCGAAACCGGTGAGTAGCGGCGCCGGCACCCCGAGTGCTATTCGGTCGGCAGCTCGCCGCGTGCCGCCAAAGCGGCAAGAACGTGCGGGGCGGCGAGCTGCTGGAGCACGGCGAGTGGTCCCATGCCCTCGAAATGTGCTGCCGCCGCCGCGAAGTCATCGTCGAGCGGTAGTCCCGCCGCCTGTAGTTCCGCGGGGAGACGGCGGACGGCGTCGAGGATGGCCGGGGCCGGCAGCCATGCGTCGTCGCCGACCGGTTCCACGGTGCCCGCCTGGTACGCGGCGGCGAGTGCTGCTCCGGTCCGCTGCACGTCGGGATGTTCGGAGAGACGCTCGAATCGCGCACCTTCGTCTTCGAGGTTCGCCCACTCCAGGGGATACCACGCGTCTTCCGCCGCAACGTCGGCTCGTTGCGCGGAGTCGAGCACATGGACGCCGAAGTTCAGCGGGTTGTCTTCCTCGAACCAGCGGATCACGATGCGCACGAGCGCACCGGCGGGCGGATGCACTTTCAGGTCTTCGGCGATAGCCCGAGCCAAGGCTGCGGCGAACTGGTCTTCCTGCACAATCACCGATGCAGCGTATTCGCCGCATGCGGCCTTGCCGAGACGTCGACGATCGGGGCAGCGCAGCCGCGCAAGCATTTCCACGTTTCGCCTGGTCTCCGCAGGCGAGCGCGTTCAGGTCGGCCGCTCCGGGATGCCGCCGCGGCGGGACAAAAATCGGTGGCGATACGTGCCCGCGCTCGGCCATCGTTGGGGCGACGAAAGGACCTCATGCTCGACGACACGCAGATCGAATCCTTCATCACCGATGGCTTCGTCAAACTGGAGCAGGCGTTTCCGAGTGAAGTGGCGGCTGCGGGCCGGGCGATTCTGTGGCGTGCGACCGGCTGCGAACCCGACGACCGCTCGACCTGGACGCAGCCGGTGATCCGGCTCGGCGACTTCGCCGACGAACCGTTCGCGCGCGCCGCCACCGCGCCCGCCTTGACGGCGGCGTTCGATCAGCTCGTCGGCCGAGGCCGCTGGCTGCCGCGAAACAGCCTGGGCACCTTCCCGGTTCGCTTTCCGGTGGGCGGGCCGCCCGGTGACGGCGGCTGGCATATCGATGTCAGTTTCCCGGGTGAGGACCCCACCGACTACTTCACCTGGCGGGTGAATCTGTGGTCGCAAGGGCGTGCCCTGTTGATGCTGTTCCTGTTCTCCGATATCGGTGTCGACGACGCGCCGACCCGCATCCGGGTCGGGTCGCACCTGCGGGTGCCCGCCCTGCTGGCACCGTTCGGGGAGGCGGGTGCGGACCTCGCGCTGATCCCGTACGCGCAGGCGACCGCCGATCTACCCGAGGCCGTGGCCACCGGCCGGGCCGGCGACGTCTACCTCTGCCACCCCTTCCTGGTGCATGCCGCGCAACGACATCGGGGCACGTCGGCGCGTTTTCTGGCGCAGCCGCCGTTGCTGTCGCGCGGCCCCTGCGTACTGGATCGCCCGGACGGCGCGTACTCGCCGGTGGAGCGCGCCATCCGCCGCGGACTCGACCGGTAATCTCGGCTACGTGGCTCGACAAGCGGTGAGTCCGGCCGAGCTGCGGTCGGCGGTGGATGCGGTGAGTGCGTGGCTGCGGGACGACTCGGTGGACGCGCCCGCGCGCACCGAACTCGCGGCGGCGGTCCGCACGACCGCGCGCACTTTGGCGGCCGCAGCCCCCGGGCACTCGGTGGAGGTGCGGGTCCCGCCGTTCGTCGCGGTGCAATGCATCGAAGGTCCTCGGCACACCCGAGGCACCCCGCCGAACGTCGTCGAAACCGACCCGCGCACCTGGCTGCTGCTGGCCACCGGCCTGCTGGACTTCGCCACCGCCCTCGACTCCGGCACGCTTACGGCCTCGGGCAGCCGGGCGACCGAAGTCGCCCGCTGGCTCCCGATCGCCCGTCTAGCCGAAGGCTGATCGCTGCATTCCTTCGTGGGATCCGCACTCGCTCCAGGGGGCCGCAGCGAGCGCGGATCCGCCCTGCTCAGGCGGCGACGCGGTTGCTGCGGTGCAGGCCCTTGTGGTCGTAGAAGCGGGTGATGATGGCGCCGAAGGCCAAGCCGATCGCGAGGCCGGCCACGGCCATCCAGACGCCGCGGGCCAGGCCCGCTTCGAAGTTGGCGTCGAAGTAGAGGATGGCGCGGATACCCAGGAACACCTGGTGCATCGGTTCGAAGGAGGCCAGCCAGCCGAAGTACTGCGGCGTCGCCTCGATCGGCACGGTGCCGCCGGAGGAGGGCAGGCCCAGAATGATGAACAGGATCAGGTTCACCAGCAGCCCCGCCGAGCCGATCGCGGCCAGCGTGGACAGACCGGTGACGCCGACGGCGATCATCGCGAGTGCGCTGTAGAGGAACAGCGCCAGCGGATGATCGATCGGCATGTCCAGGATTTTGCCGACGATCAGGAAGACCGCCGAGACGATGTTCGCGGTCACCACCATCACGCCCCACTTGATCAGCAGGGTGCGGAAGCGGGAGATGGGCGTCGGCGGATAGTGCACGTACCACGGCCCGTACTCGGTCGGGATGAAGCCGAGCTGGGCGTCGATCATGGTGTGGATGACCATCGCGCCGACCACCCCGGCGAGCAGCAACAGCAGTGCGTAGAAGAACGCGCTCAGCCCTTGGCCGGTGCCGTCGGGCAGCGGATGGTACTGCTGGACAACCACTTTCACCGGATCGGCGAGCGCGACCCGGGCCGCGCCGGACAGCTCGGGCCCGGGCGGCGCACCGGCCTGCGGTTTCAGCTGCTCGGTCACCTGATCGGTGAGCTGCTTGCCGACCTGCTTGTTCACCTCGGTCAGCGCCTGGTTGCCTACCCGCAGCACGATCTGGGTGCCGAACGCGCCGGTGCGCGGGTTGGTCTGCAGGGTGATGATCGGGCGTTCCATGTCACCGGGAATCACGCTGCCGACACCGAGGATGCCGAGGCGCTTGCTGAAGTCGCTCGGGATGACCAGCGCGCCGTAGACCTCGCCGGACTGCATCTGCCGCTCGGCCTCGCTGATGCTGATCACCCGCAGGTCGACCTTGTCCGCAGGAACGCCCTTCTCCAGCGCGTCGGTGATCTGGTTACCGAAATTCACCTGCTGCTGGCTGTCGGCCTTTTTGATGACATCGCCCACATCTTGGTTCACCAGGGCGATGGGGAAATCGTGCAGATTCTTCTCCGGATCGACGACGTAATCCAGATACATGATGCCGAGCAACGCCGTCAGCAGCGTCAGCACGCCGATGGGAAACAGCACCAGCCGTGCCCATGGCCTGCGCTGCGGCGCGGTGCCCCCGGTGTTCGATCCCGCCCCGCTGCCTGAACCCGCGCTGTCGGTAGTCGTCACGGATCGCACCGTAACAGCTACCGTCGCCGAATTCCCCGGCCGCTGCGCCACGCCGGATTGCTACTGGTATGCGGTGGCGGTGATCGCGATCGAAGTTTCACCCGTAGAATGAAACGTGCCCCCAGCCCGCCCGAACAGGGAGCAAACGGTGACCAACGCCGAACTGCCGGTTGACGCTACTTCCGCCACCCCCGATCAGGACGAGAACGAGCCACGCGAAGAGTGTGGCGTGTTCGGAGTCTGGGCGCCGAGCGAGGACGTGGCGAAGCTCACGTACTACGGCTTGTACGCGCTGCAACACCGCGGACAGGAGGCGGCGGGCATCGCGGTATCCGACGGTTCGCAGATCTTGGTCTTCAAGGATCTCGGCTTGGTCAGCCAGGTGTTCGACGAGCAGACGCTGGCCGCCATGCCGGGCCACATCGCCGTCGGGCATTGCCGCTACTCCACCACCGGCGGCGTGACCTGGGAAAATGCCCAGCCGATCTTCCGGACCACCTCGGTGGGTTCCGGACTTGCCTTGGGCCACAACGGCAATCTCGTCAACACCGCCGAATTGGCAGGCCGCGCAAGGGAACTCGGGCTCATCGGGGCGACGGTGGCCAACGGCCGCCCGCAGCCGATCGCCGCGACGTCGGACTCCGATGTGATCACCGCGCTGCTGGCGCACGCCTCCGCCGACTCCAGCATCGAGCAGGCGGCGATGGAACTGCTGCCGACGCTGAAGGGCGCGTTCTGCTTGACCTTCATGGACGAGCACACGCTCTACGCCGCGCGTGACCCGCACGGCGTCCGCCCGCTGTGCCTGGGCAGGCTGGACCGTGGCTGGGTTGTTGCCAGCGAAACCGCAGCACTCGACATCGTCGGTGCGGCCTTCGTCCGGGAGATCGAGCCCGGCGAACTGCTGGCGATCGACGCCGACGGCGTGCGCTCGATGCGCTTCGCCAATCCGGAACCCAAGGGCTGCGTCTTCGAGTTCGTCTACCTGGCCAGGCCGGACAGCACCATCTCGGGCCGCTCGGTGCACGCCACCCGCGTCGAGATCGGGCGCCTGCTCGCCAAGGAGCATCCGGTCGACGCGGATCTGGTGATCCCGGTGCCCGAATCCGGCACCCCGGCCGCGGTCGGCTACGCCCAAGGTTCGGGCGTCCCCTACGGCCAAGGCCTGATGAAGAACGCCTACGTCGGGCGCACCTTCATCCAGCCGAGCCAGACCATCCGTCAGCTCGGCATCCGACTGAAACTCAACCCGCTGCGCGAGGTCATTCGTGGCAAGCGGCTCATCGTGGTGGACGACTCGATCGTCCGCGGCAACACCCAGCGCGCGCTCATCCGCATGCTGCGCGAAGCGGGCGCGCTGGAGATCCACGTCCGGATCGCCTCGCCGCCGGTCAAATGGCCGTGCTTCTACGGCATCGACTTCGCCTCGCCCGCCGAACTGATCGCCAACGGGTCCGGCGCCGAAGGCAGCTTCGACGAGATGGTGGAGGGCGTGCGCCGTTCCATCGGCGCGGACACCCTCGGCTACATCTCCACCGAGGGCATGATCGCCGCCACCGAGCAGCCCCGCTCGCGGCTGTGCTGCGCCTGCTTCGACGGCAACTACCCGATCGCACTGCCCACCGAGGCGGCCATCGGCAAGAACGTGCTCGAAGGCATGCTCACCGGGCAGCCGGAGGCGCTGCTGCTGGGCGAGAACGCGAATGCGAGTGCGCTGAGTCGTCCGTAGGGCTTGGGCGGCCCGGGAAGTCCGGGCCGGCGCCTTGCGTGATGAAGCTCCACCTCGAACTGGTGATTCCCGCTGTGCCGTCGTGGTCGGCCGTCTGCCGTGGGGGCTTCCGTCGTCGGTCCGCCTCCCGCCGGATCACTCTTTCCGCAGCCCTCGTGCTGCCGCGTTGTCGGTAACTGCGACACCCAACCGCCTATCTCGAGCCGGTCTCTTCTCGTTGGTACGAACCACCATCCGGTGCACCGAAACGCGCCCATTTCGCGCCGCGCACACGGCGAGTCGATTTCGCGCGTCGCGGTAAACGGCTGCAACTGTCCGGCTGCGTGCCGTGGCGTCTTCGAGACGCCCGCACGGGCGATCCAGTGCGTTCCTGGACATTCGTCCGGTGATCTGGCCCCCTCGGTGCACTATTTGCAACGCCTGCTAACGGCCCGGTGATTTTTTCTGTGAAAACGCAACGTGCCGGAAATGGTTCGTGGGTACGGTGCCCGTCAGATCGGAAGTTCATTGCGTCCGCACCTGTCCTGCGATCCAGGACAGCGCGGTGCGGCGCTCGAGAAGTGGGGCCCTGATGTTGGTTTCTAGAACACCTGGGGGCCGGACCCGGACGCGAACTATCGCGGCCGTCGGCCTGGCGACGCTGGTGGCGTCGTCATTGGCAGGCTGCGGTTCCGGCCGGACCGGTGATGGTGGTGACGGTGGCGGCTTGCTGGCCGGCACCACGGACAAAATCTTCTCGCTCGACCCGGTAGCCGCCTACGACAACGGCTCGCTGGTCGCGGAGACGCAGTTCTACCAGTACGTGCTGAACTTCGCGCCCGGCGACGCGACGCCGAAGCCGGACGCGGCGGAGAAGTGCGAGTTCACCACCCCGACGGTGTACAGCTGCACCATGAAGCCGGGCCTGAAGTTCGCCAACGGAAACCCGTTGACCGCCAAGAGCGTCAAGTTCTCCTTCGACCGCATGGTCAAGATCAATGACCCGAACGGGCCCGCCTCGCTGCTCGGCAACCTCGAGAAGACCGAGGCCCCGGACGATCGCACGGTGAACTTCACGCTGAAGGTCGCCAACGACCAGACCTTCCCGGCGATCCTGCCGACCCAGGCCGGGCCGATCGTCGACGAGAAGGTGTACTCGCCGGACAAGGTGATGGCCGACGAGGACGTGGTGAAGAACAAGGGCTACTCCGGCCCGTACACCATCGCGAGCTACGACAAGAACAAGCTGGTCGAGTACAAGGCGAACCCGGATTACAACGGGATCCTCGGCACCCCGAAGACCAAGACCGTCTCGACGAAGTACTACGCCACCACCGACAACATGAAGCTCGACCTGCAGAACGGGTCGCTCGACGTGGCCTACCGGTCGCTGACGCCGACCGACATCGAGTCGCTGCGCGGCGACAGCAAGGTCACCGTGCACGAGGGTCCCGGTGGCGAGCTGCGCTACATCGTGTTCAACATGAACACCATGCCGGGCGGCACTCCGGAGCAGAAGCTGGCGGTGCGGAAGGCGCTCGCCTCCACGGTGGACCGGGCCGCGCTGGCCAAGAACATCTACAAGAACACCTACACGCCGGCGTATTCGTCGGTGCCGCAGGGTGTTCCGGGCGCGACGGAGCCGTTCAAGGACATCTACGGCGCCGATCCGAGCAAGGACAAGGCCGCCAAGTTCCTCGCCGACGCGGGTGTCGCGACGCCGGTCGAGCTGAACCTGCAGTACAACCCGGACCACTACGGTTCGAGCAGCTCCGAGGAGTACGCCTCGATCAAGTCGCAGCTGGAGGCCAGCGGGCTGTTCCGGGTGAACCTGCAGTCCACCGAATGGGTGAGCTACCAGCGGGAACGGGCGCGCGATTCGTACCCGCTCTATCACTTCGGCTGGTTCCCGGACTTTCCGGACCCGGACAACTACCTGACCCCGTTCTTCGGTCCGAACAACTTCCTGCAGTCGCACTTCGAGAATCCCGGCGTCACCGCGCAGCTGATCGCCCAGATCACCGAACGCGACAAGACCAAGCGGATGGAGATCCTCGAGAACGTGCAGCAGGATCTGGCACAGAACCACCTGCCGATCGTTCCGCTGTTGTCCGGCAAGCAGATCGCCGTCTCGGGTAAGAACGTGCAGGGAGTGGAGCAGACTCTCGACGCGTCGTTCAAGTTCCGTTACACGGTGCTGAGCAAGTGACATCCGGCGAAGCCGGGCCCGGGACGACAGCTGCTCCAGAAACGAAGCCAGCGCCGGCCCGGGCCCGGCGCTTCGGCGTGCCACGAGCACGGAAGGGCGGCGGCGATTCGCGCCAGCTCGCCCTGCTGCGCTACTTGGGTGTGCGATTGATGTTGATCCCGGTGACCGCGTGGATCCTGGTCACCGTCGTGTTCTTCCTGATGCGCGTGGCCGGCGACCCGATCAGTGCGGCCATGGGTGGGCGGATGACCCAGGAGCAGATCGAGGTTCGCAAGGAGGCGGCCGGGCTGAACCGGCCCATCCTGTCGCAGTACTGGGAGTACATCACCGGCCTGCTGAGCGGGGATTTCGGTAAGTCGCAAGACAATCGGCAGATCAGCGAAGTGGTGATGACCTACGGCGCCGCCTCGCTGGAGCTGATGTTCTGGGCGCTGATCGTGGCCTTCGCGGTCGGCATTCCGCTCGGCAGATACGCGGCGACCCGGCGTGATTCGCCGACCGACACCGGTCTGCGGCTGTTCGCGATCCTGGCCTACGCGGCGCCGGTGTTCTTCGTCGGTCTGCTGCTGAAGCTGGTCTTCGCGGTGCAGCTGGGCTGGCTGCCGGTGGCGGGCCGGGCCAGCACCAATGTCGAGCTGCAGCTGCAGCACGTCTCGCCGAAGACCAACATCATGCTGATCGACGGAATCCTCTACGGCGACATGGGTTACCTGCTCGACGTGCTGAAACACGCTGTGCTGCCGGCGATCGCGCTCGGGCTGCTCACGGCGGGCATCTTCCTGCGGCTGGTGCGGATCAACCTGATCCAGACCCTGCGGGCCGACTATGTGGACGCCGCGCGGGCGCGTGGTCTGTCGCAGCGGGTGGTCACCGGCCGGCATGCCTTCCGCAACGCGATGATTCCGATCGTCACGGTGATGGGCATGCAGATCGCGATGATGCTCGGCGGTGCCGTGCTGACCGAGACCACCTTCGAATGGAAGGGCCTGGGTTATCAGCTCGCGACGTATCTGTCGGCGCGTGACTTCATCGCCGTGCAGGGCATCGTCGCGTTCATCGCGCTGGTCGTCGCGGTGATGAGCTTCCTGGTGGATGCCCTTGTGGCACTGATTGATCCGAGGGTGAGGTTCTGATGACCGCACCGGAATTGCTGAACGAACCGGTCATCGCGCCGCCGGTGCCCGTGAAGGCGCGCCGGGGGATACCCGGTCTGCGCTTGTTCTCGATGACCGCAGGCTTGCAGCGGGTGACGTTGATCTTCGGGCTGAGCCTGGTCGGGTTCTTCGTGCTCGCGGCTATCTTCGCTCCGCTCATCGCGCCCTACGGCTTCGCCCAAAGCGCCGCTGACGGAGTCGATTTCGCGCGGCAGCAGGCACCGTCGGCCGAGCACTGGTTCGGTACCTCGGTCCGCGGCGAGGACGTGTTCTCCCGGGTGATCTTCGGCGCAAGGACCGCGCTGTTCGTCATCGCGATCTCGCTGGTGCTCTCGCTGTTCGTCGGGGTGCCGCTCGGCTTGCTGTCCGGCTATGTCGGGCGCTGGCTGGACCGCGTGCTCGTGCTGTTCATGGACGCGATGTACGCGTTCCCGACGCTGCTGCTGGCGATCGTGGTGTCCATCGTGGTCGCGGGTGGCCGGTCCACCAGTTTGGGTGGCGTGCTGTCCGCGGCGGTGGCCATCACGGCCGTCTTTGTGCCGCAATACTTTCGGGTGGTGCGCAACGCGACCATCGCGGTGAAGAACGAACCGTACGTGGATGCCGCCCGGGTGACCGGCGCGTCCACCACGCGAATCCTGTTCCGGCACATCTTCGCCAACGTCACCCAGTCGCTGCCGGTGATCGTCACCCTCAACGGGTCCGAGGCCATCCTCACGCTGGCCGGGCTCGGCTTCCTGGGATTCGGCATCGAGCCGACCCAGGCCGCCGAGTGGGGTTACGACCTGAACAAGGCGCTGTCCGACGTCTCCAACGGCATCTGGTGGACCGGTATCTTCCCCGGTTTCGCCATCGTGCTCGTGGTGCTCGGCATGACCCTGGTCGGCGAGAGCCTCAACGAGGTGCTCAACCCGATCCTGCGTACCCGGCGCTCGGTCGACTCGGCGCCGGGCGACGCCATCACCGTCGCGGGCATCGAAGTCGCCGACCCGGCCGAACTCGACCGTGCCGCCGACACCGAAACCGACAGCAAGAACGTCGATTTGGTCAATGACGGTACTGCCGGGAAGGAGACACCATGACCACCCCCGCGGTGGCCGTCGATCGCGGGCAGCCTGCGCTGTCCATCGAGTCGCTCTCGGTCACCTTCGCCACCGACGCCGGACCCGTCTACGCGGTCTCCGACGTCTCCTACGAGGTGTACCCCGGCGAGGTGCTCGCCATCGTCGGGGAGTCCGGTTCGGGCAAGTCGGTCAGCTCGCGCACCGCGATGGGTCTGCTACCGCAGACCGCACGGGTGCGCGGTCTGGTCACCCTCGGCACCGAGACCATCACCTCGATGAACGAGCGCCAGCTCACCGCGCTGCGCGGTGGTGCGATCTCGATGGTGTTCCAGGAGCCGGGCCTCGCGCTCGACCCGCTGTTCACCGTCGGCTTCCAGATCGGCGAGGCGCTGCGCGCGCACTCGCAGATGAGCAAGAAGGACGCGAAGGCCCGCGCCGTCGAACTGCTCCGGCTGGTCGGGCTGCCCGACCCGGAGCATCGGGTCAACTTCTACCCGCACCAGCTCTCCGGCGGGCAGAAGCAGCGCGTGGTGATCGCCATCGCCATCGCCTGCGAGCCGAAGGTGATCATCGCCGACGAGCCGACCACCGCGCTCGACGTGACGGTGCAGGCCGAGATCCTCGAACTGCTGCGCGACCTGCGCGACCGGATCGGCAGCGCCATCGTGCTGATCACCCACAACATGGGTGTGGTGGCCGACCTGGCCGACCGCGTCGTGGTGATGCGCAACGGCCGGGTGGTCGAGCAGGCGCCGGTGGACGAGCTGTTCGCGAGCCCGAAAAAGGAGTACACCCGGGCGCTGCTCGCCGCCGTCCCGCACCTGGGCACCGAGCAGCTGGCGCACGGTCCGGCCGAAGAGGTGGCCGCGACCGCCGAGCCGGTGCTCGAGGTGTGCGATCTGGTCGTAGAGTTCCCCGGCTCGTTCGGGCGGCCGCCGTTCCGCGCGGTCGACGAGGTGAATCTGCGCATCGGACCCGGCGAAACCCTGGGCCTGGTGGGCGAATCCGGCTCGGGCAAGTCGACCATCGGCCGCTGTGTCGCCGCGTTGCAACGCCCGACCTCGGGCGTGGTGAAGGTGCGCGGACAGGACATCGCGGGTCTGTCCGGGCGCAAGCTGCGGCCGATCCGGCGGCGCTTCGGCTTCGTGTTCCAGGATCCGGCCAGTTCGCTGAATCCGCGGCTCACCGTCGGTGAGTGCGTCGCCGAGCCGCTGCTCGTGCACAAGATGGGCAGCGCCGCGGAGATCAAGGCGCGGGTGCGCAAACTGCTCGACGACGTGCAGCTGCCCGCAGGCACCGAGCGCAGGTATCCGCACGAGCTGTCCGGCGGTCAGCGCCAGCGCGCCAGCCTGGCCAGGGCGCTGGTCCTGGATCCGGATCTGCTGGTCGCCGACGAGCCGACCAGTGCGCTCGACGTCTCCGTGCAGGCCGCGGTGCTGGAGCTGTTCGGTCAGCTGCAGCGCGAATGCGGGTGGGCCTGCCTGTTCATCAGCCACGATCTCGCGGTGGTCGACCAGCTGGCCGACCGGATCGTGGTGCTGCGCAACGGTGCGGTGGTGGAGCAGGGCGATCGCGATCGCATCCTGCGCGCACCGACCGAGGAGTACACCCAGCGCCTGGTCGCCGCGGTGCCGGTGCCGGATCCGGTGGAGCAGCGCAGGCGCCGGGCGGAGAGCGCGGCATTGTTCGCGACCGAGATCACGTGACGCGACAAGTGATCTCGTAGGTACTCGGGTTGCTCGTCGGGTAAGTCCGACACCCGACGAGCAACCTCCCGCCGGTCCGGTTGTCAAGTCCCACGACGCTGCCGACCGGCAAAATACGCGTAGAGGCGGATCAGCGGCGGGACAGCTGCGAGGTCGTTATCCGGTTCCGGTAGCGTGAGCAGGCATCTATCCGCCGATTCGGTTTGGAGCTTTCCCCGAAAATGACTGAACAGACCCCCAGTGGTGGTGCCTCTTACGCCGCGGCAGGCGTGGATATCGAGGCAGGTGACCGCGCAGTCGAGTTGTTCGGGCCATTGGCGAAGAAGGCGAGCCGACCCGAGGTGCAGGGTGGCCTCGGCGGGTTCGCCGGGCTGTTCGCGCTCAAGGGTGGCTACCGGGAACCGCTGCTCGCCGCGTCCACCGACGGGGTCGGCACCAAGATCGCGGTAGCGCAGGCGATGGACAAGCACGACACCGTCGGCCTCGACCTGGTCGCGATGGTCGTCGACGACCTCGTCGTATGCGGTGCCGAGCCGCTGTTCCTGCAGGACTACATCGCCATCGGCAAGGTCGTGCCGGAGAAGGTCGCCGAACTGGTCTCCGGCATCGCCGAGGGCTGTGTACGGGCCGGCTGCGCGCTGCTGGGCGGCGAGACCGCCGAGCACCCGGGCCTGATGGACCCGGACGACTACGACCTGTCCGCGACCGGCGTCGGCGTGGTCGAGGCCGACGCGGTGCTCGGCCCGGACCGGGTGCGCCCCGGCGACGTGGTGATCGCGATGGGCTCCTCCGGCCTGCACTCCAACGGCTACAGCCTGGCCCGCAAGGTGCTGCTCGACATCGACCGGATGTCGCTCACCGGCCACGTCGAGGAGTTCGGCCGCACGCTCGGCGAGGAACTGCTCGAGCCGACCCGGATCTACGCCAAGGACTGCCTCGCGCTGATCGCCGAGACCGACGTGCGCACCTTCGCCCACGTCACCGGCGGCGGCCTGGCCGCCAACCTGGGCCGGGTGCTGCCCGCGGGCATGGTGGCCGAGCTCGACCGCGGCACCTGGAATCCGGCGCCGGTGTTCAAGATGATCGCGCAGCGCGGCCGAGTCGAGCGGGTCGAGATGGAGAAGACCTTCAACATGGGCGTCGGCATGGTCGCCATCGTCGCCCCCGAGGACGTCGACCGCGCCCTGGCCGTGCTCACCGCCCGGCACATCGAGTGCTGGACCCTGGGCACCGTCAAGAAGGCCAAGGATTCCGACGCCCTGCGCGCCGTCCTGGTCGGCGAACACCCACGGTTCTGAGCTTCACGCAAACACAAACCAGCGTCCCGCATCGCTCAGATGCGGGACGCTGGTGCGTTGTAAGCCTTTTCGGCGGTATCCGTCAACGCGCGGCAACGTCTGAAAGGGGAGGAACGCTGTCCTCCCCTTTCAGACGTTGCTCCGAGTCAGCGGCGCCAGTCGTCGTAGTCGTCCTCTTCCCAGGTGGATGAGGACTTGTCCGCGTCGTGCTCATCGGACAGCACACCACTCCGTTGAGAGTGGGGGCTTCCCGAAAGCTCGCGCTGAAGGCTCGCGAAGTCGCTCGGCGGGCTGCTGTACTTCAGCTCGCGTGCGACCTTGGTCTGCTTTGCCTTAGCCCGGCCACGGCCCATGGCTGACCCCCTCGCGTCACTGCGGGGCGGCCTGGGGTTTGGTTGGCGGCCCCGTTCGAATTAATACTCTTCCTGACAGACACTTTAGCGTGTGTCCGGCCGTCCCGCTTCCAGGAGTGGCTGAAGAGCCGCCGAAGTGGTTCCGTTTGCCCGGTTGTCGCCCTCGGACCGTCCGGCTAGAGCACCCCGGGGATCGCCCGGATCACGCCGACCCTGGCCCCGCCGCCGAGCACCGGGGGTGCCGCGAGCTCGGCGTGCGCGTCGGTCCAGTCGATCCCGATCCGGTGCAAAATGGCCAGCGTCAGGGGCATTCGAGCACGGTCGCTACCGTCGTCGATCTTGTATGCGAACGCGGTGCCGTCGGGCAGCGCGCCCGCGTGCACACCGTCCGCGCCGATCTTGCAGACCAGTCCCGGGGTGGCCTGCATGGTCAATAAATCGGGGGCGTTGGTGCCGGAAATCACTCGCGGATGGGCGCGGATGGCGTCGGCGACGCGGCGCTCCGGCGCGTCGGGCGCGGCGGTCGCCATGGTCGCGAACACCCGGGCCAGGTTCACCAGCGACACCGGAATGATCGGCAGGCCACAGCCATCGATGCCGAGATCGGTCTCGGGTTCGCCGGTGAGATCGGCGACGGTGGCGATCACCGCCTGCTGCAGCGGGTGGCCCTCGTCTAGGTAGCCCTCGGTCGGCCAGCCGTTGATCGCACAGGTCGCCAGCATCGCGGCGTGCTTGCCCGAACAGTTCATGTAGATGCGCCGAGATCCCTGCGAACCCGAAAGCACGGCCGCGCGCGCCTTGTCGTCGACCGGCAGATCCGGCGGGCACTCCAGCGACTTCTCGTCGAAGCCGAAGCGGTCGAGCAGCCTGCGCACCAGCGCGACATGATCGGGTTCGCCGTAGTGCGAGGCGGTCGCGATGGCGAGCTCGGCATCGTCGACGGGCTCGAACCCGTGGCGCAGCAAGGTGATCGCCTGCATGGGCTTGTTGGTGGAGCGCGGGAAGATCGGCAGATGCACCTCGCCGAGGGTGAGCGTCGGCTCGCCGTCGGGATCGAGGATGACCGCCGAGCCGCGGTGTACGCACTCGCGGAATCCGGAGCGGACTACTTCGACCAGTTCCACACTCACAGTTGTGCTCCCGTGTCGAGTTCGGCGCCACGTCGGGTGGCCGGATCTGCTGGTTGCTCGGCGCGCTGCCGGGCCGCGCGGTCGGCGCTGACCTGCCTGCGGGCATGGCGTTCGATCTGCATGCGGATGTCGTCGGAGAGGGTCGGCTCCGCGGCCGCGAGGAACGCGAGCCGGTCCGGGTCGGCGCCGGTGAAGACGTCGCGCACGGTGATGCCGTGGTCCGGCACGTGCACCACCGACACCGGGTCGCCCGCGCCGATCGTGCCTTCGGTCAGCACCCGCAGGTAGGCGCCGGTGTCGCTGCGCAGCGCGAATCGCTTGACCCACTTGGCTTCCCCGGCCCAGTGCTGGAAGGTGGCGCACGGCACCCGCGGCGCGCTCACCTCGAGCAGCGTGTCGCCGATGGTCCACCGCGCGCCGACCACCGCGTCGCTGACCGCGAGTCCCTCGATGCGCAGGTTCTCGCCGAACCAGCCCGCGGGCAAGTCCCGATCCAGTTCGTCGGCCCAGCGCCGAGCGTCTTCGTCGGCGTAGGCATAGACGGCCTGGTGCACACCGCCGTGATGCTTGACGTCGCAGACGTGATCGCCGTCGAGCCCGAGCGCGCGCACCGGCACCCGGCCCGGCCTCGGCCGCTTGTCGATCGCGGATTTGCCGACGCGGCCCGGCACGTCGAGGTCGGCGTGCACCACGCAGACGGCCAGCACCCGGCCGGTATCACCTGGTCGCACAGTCACTTCCTCTCGTCACCTGGTCGGGGGTCGGCGATATGCCGGAAGGCGGGATGGGGTCGCTCGGCTGGTGCCCAGCGGGCGACGCGGGGCTTTGCGCCCCTGCGGTATTCGATGGCCATGGCGGGTCAGCGGCCGCGGAGCCGATCGACGGCGAGCCTGCCCGCCTGCGGTTCGTCGTCCCTGGGGACGGAGTCGGGATCGATGGCCGCGGCGGTCGTTCCGGCCGTCAGCGCGGTGTCCGCCGGGACGGTGCGTTTGATCAGGGCAAGCGCGATGGGGCCGAGTTCGTAGTGGTCGATGACGGTGCCCAAGCGGCCGATGGTGCGGCCGCCCGCGGTGATGTCGTCGCCGGTGGTGGGGCGCTCGTCGGCCGAACCGTCCAGGTGCAGCAGCACCAGGTGCCGCGGCGGCTTGCCGAGGTTGTGTACCCGCGCCACCGTCTCCTGGCCTCGGTAGCAGCCCTTGTCCAGGTGCACGGCGCCGTACTCGGCGGCCCCGCCGATCCAGCGGGCCTCGTGCGGGATGGTGCGCTCGTCGGTGTCCAGGCCGATGCGGGGTCGCACGGCGGCGACGCGCAGCGCCTCGAACGCCCACATGCCCGCCGGTTCGGCGCCGGCCTCGGTCAGGCGGGTCCACCACTCGGCGAGCCGGTCGCGGGGGATCAGCAGATCGAAGGAGTCGGCGGTGGGCCACGGCATGCGCCGCAGGAAACCGCCGTCGGCCAGCGGCACTGCCTCGTAGGTGCCGGGCAGGGTCGCGACGCCGACGGCCGCGATCACCTCGGCGGCCTTGGAGCCGAGCAGGCTCAGCACCGTGTACTCGGACTCCACCGGCTTGGCGTCGGCCCAGAAGACCATCTTCCGCAGGAACTCCAGCAGCGCGGGGCCGCGGTCGCCCTCGGTGTCGATCCAGACCGTGTTGTCCAGCTCGGTGAGCACGAAATGGTTCAGCACCCGGCCGTTGAGATCGAGGTCCAGGTTCTCCGCCGACTGCCCGTCGCCCAGTGCGGCGATGTGCTGGCTGCTGATGGTGTGCAGCCAGGTCAACCGCTCGGCGCCGGTGATGGTCAGGACGAAACGGTGCGAGCGATCGACGACCGCCGCGTGCTGGACGGCGGCGCGTTGTTCACCGAGCGGGTCACCGTAGTGCCACGCGACGGCGGCATCGGGCGAACCCGGCGCTCCCGCGACGGCTCCCGAAACAGCGAGGATGGGGCTGGGCGCAACGACCACGGACACGTTTCCACTGTAGGCGGGCCCGGAGTCGGGTGCCCGAACCGGGGCGGTGGGGGAGTGCGCGCGAGCCCGTTCGGAGACCTTCATGACGGCGAGTGCGCAGCGTCCGGGTGAACCTCGGGCGGCAGCTTGTAAAAGATGCCGCGAAGTCTGCCGTGACATAGGCGAGACCTAGCAACACCGCCTACTCTCGACGCATGGTAGATCGGGTTCTTGTCTCACTCGACGGCGCTGTCCGGGATCCGGACGCGCCGTTGTTGTATGCGGACGATATCGGCGTATTGCGGGGCGACGGTATTTTCGAAACAGTTCTGGTGCGCGCGGGCAACGCGTGTGCGATCGAGTTTCATCTAGGCCGGCTGCGCCGGTCGGCGCAGGCGCTGGATCTGCCCGAGCCCGAACTGGGGCGGTGGCGGGAGGCGGTCGAGCGGGCCGCGAAGGAGTGGGGTGCAGACCGCGAAGGGGTCATGCGGCTGGTGCTCACGCGGGGGCGTGACTCCGAGCTATCGGGCGTGACCGAGAAGGTGACGACCGGCGATCTCGCCGCCGCCGTTCCGGTGCCCACCGCGTACGTGCTCGTGCTACCCGTGCCGGATCGCGTGCAGAAGGCGCGGACCGACGGTGTCGCGGTGGTGACGCTGTCCCGCGGCATCTCGATCGACCTGGCGCAGGCCGCGCCGTGGCAGCTGCTCGGCGCCAAGACGCTGTCCTACGCGTCCAACATGGCGGCGCTGCGGTTCGCGGCGCGGATGGGTGCCGACGACGTGATCTTCACCAGCACCGAGAACCGGGTGCTGGAGGGTCCGCGCTCGTCCGTGGTGATCGCGCGGGACAAGCAACTGATCACCCCGCCCGCCAAGAACGGTGTGCTGCCGGGTGTCACCCAGCGCGCGCTGTTCGCCGAGGCGGAGAAGGCGGGGTGGGAATGTATCTACAAGTCGCTGTTCACCGCCGACCTGCTCACCTGCGACAGCGTGTGGATGATGTCGAGCATCTCGCTGGCCGCGCGGGTGAACTCGTTGGACGGCTTGCGGATGTCGGCGCCCGATAACGCGCAGGAAATCATCGACCTGGTCGACCGTGGCGTCGAACGGGCCGGAGCTATCGGCGACTGGTAACTCTCCGCGGCGACCGGTGACTGCCCGCACCGGCCGCCGACGGGCAACGGTCGACGTGATGTGCGTCCTACTCGCACGTCCGCAGGCCGGTGCGAGCGCGCAAAAGCGCTGTTGAAGGCCGAAAGTCCCCGTGTGTCGTGTCCTACGACTCACTTCTTCCAACCCTCCTCCGACGTAGTATTACTACGTCATGTCGTAGACGACGAGGAGGTCGTGGCACCGTGAGCGAGCGAACCGATGACGGAGCCGCCTCGGCGGTCATGACGGAGCTGCGCGGTAGCGAGGCGCAGTTATGAATGCGCTGGATATCTCGCGGTGGCAGTTCGGGATCACCACGGTCTACCACTTTCTGCTGGTGCCGCTGACCATTGGACTCGCGCCTCTGGTCGCCGCCATGCAGACCGCGTGGGTGATCACCGGTAAGGATCACTGGCTGCGGCTGACCAAGTTCTTCGGCAAACTGTTCCTGATCAACTTCGCGCTCGGCGTCGCCACCGGCATCGTGCAGGAGTTCCAGTTCGGGATGAACTGGAGCGAGTACTCCCGCTTCGTCGGCGACGTGTTCGGCGCGCCGCTCGCGCTGGAGGGGCTGGTCGCCTTCTTCATGGAGTCGACCTTCCTGGGCCTGTGGATCTTCGGCTGGTCCCGATTGCCGAAACTCGCGCACCTGGCCGCGATTTGGATGGTGGCCATCGGGGTGAACGCCTCGGCGTACTTCATCGTCGCCGCGAACTCGTTCATGCAGCATCCGGTCGGCGCGCGGTTCAATCCGGAGACCGGACGGGCGGAGTTGGAGAGCATCGTCGCGGTGCTCACGAACAACACACTGCTGGCGGCCTTTCCGCACGTGGTCGCCGGATCCTTCGTCACGGCAGGCACTTTCGTGGCGGGTATCGCGGGCTGGTGGATGGTGCGCAAGGCGCGCAGCGGGGACGCCACCCAGTTGGCGGAGGCGCGCACCATGTGGCGGCCCGCGGCGCTGGTCGGCACCTGGGTGATGCTGGTGTCGCTGGTGGCGTTGTTCTTCACCGGCGACACCCAGGGCAAGCTGATGTTCGAGCAGCAGCCGATGAAGATGGCCTCGGCGGAGTCGTTGTGCCACACCGAAACCGACCCCGATTTCTCCATCCTCACGGTCGGCACACACAACAACTGCGACAGCGTCGTCCATGTGCTCGAGGTGCCGTTCGTGCTGCCGTTCCTGGCCAAGGGCGAGTTCAGCGGCGTCACCCTGCCCGGCGTGGTCGACCTGCAGAAGGAATACAACGAGAAGTACGGCGTCGGCGACTACCGGCCGAACCTGTTCGTCACCTACTGGTCGTTCCGCGCGATGATCGGCCTCGCGGCGGGCTCGGCGGTGCTGGCGCTGGCCGGGCTGTGGCTCACCCGGCGCGGCCGGGTGCCGAACCAGCGCTGGTTCTCCTGGCTCAGCCTGCTGATGATTCCGACACCGTTCCTGGCCAACAGCGCGGGCTGGGTGTTCACCGAAATGGGCCGCCAGCCTTGGGTTGTCGTGCCGAACCCGACGGGTGACCCGAACGTGCGGTTGATGGTGCAGCAGGGTGTGTCGAACCATTCGGCCGGTGTGGTGCTGTTCTCGCTGATCGTCTTCACGCTGCTGTACGGCGCGCTGGCGGTGGTCTGGTTCTACCTGATGCGGCGCTACGTGGTGCACGGGCCCGATCCGGCGCCGGTGGTCGCCGATGACGACAAGCCCGACGATACCGGCGGCCCGGGCAGGCCGCGGACCGAAGAGCCTGCCGTCGAACAACTTTCGTTCGCCTACTAGGAGCCGACGATGAGTTTGCAAGAGTTCTGGTTCGTGCTGATCGGAGTGCTGTTCACCGGTTACTTCGTGCTGGAGGGCTTCGACTTCGGGGTCGGCATGCTGATGCCCATCCTGGGCCGCGGCTCCGACAGGCGAAGGCGGGTGGTGCTCAACACGATCGGGCCGGTGTGGGACGGCAACGAGGTCTGGGTGATCACCGCGGGCGGCGCCATGTTCGCCGCCTTCCCGGAGTGGTACGCCAGCATGTTCTCCGGTTTCTACCTGGCGCTGCTGTTGCTGCTCGTCGCGCTGATCCTGCGCATCTGCGCCATCGAATATCGCGGCAAGATCAACGATCCGCGCTGGCGGGCCCGCTGCGATCTCGGCATCGGTATCGGTTCCTGGATTCCGGCGCTCGCGTGGGGCTGGGTCTTCGCCAATATCGTGCGCGGGGTGCCGCTGAACGAGAAGAAGCAGTTCGCCGGCTCGGTGTGGGATCTGCTGGGCCCCTACGCCTTGCTCGGCGGATTGACCACCGCGCTGTTGTTCGCGCTGCACGGCGCGGTGTTCCTCGGGCTGAAGACCGGCGGCGAGGTGCGCGACGACGCCCAGCGCACGGCCAGGCTGCTGCTGGCGCCGACCGCCGTGATCGTCGGCGCGTTCGGGCTCTGGACACAGCTGGCCTACGGCACCGGGTGGACGTGGATTCCGTTGGGGGTCGCGGTACTCGGGCTCGTCGCCGCCTGCGCCGCGGTGCTCGCCGATCGCGACGGGTGGGCCTTCACCGGCACCACCGTCACGGTGGCGGCGGCGACCACGCTGCTGTTCGGGTCGTTGTTCCCGAATGTGTTGCCCTCCACCATCGATGCGGCGTTCGACCTGACCATCCACAACGCGTCGTCCACCCCGTACACGCTGAAGGTGATGAGCTGGGCGGCGGTGATCGTCACGCCGGTCGTGCTGCTCTACCAGGGCTGGACGTACTGGGTGTTCCGCAAGCGGATCACGGTCGACCAGATCCCGGCCCCGGTCGGGCTCCCGCTGAAGGACTGAGCCATGGCCCGCCCGCCCGTCGACCCGCGCCTGTGGCGGTATGCCCGCTCGGCACGCCGCTACCTGGTGCTGAGTGTCGCGCTGTCCGTGGTGATCACCGGATCGATCGTGGTCGCGGCGGTCATGCTGGCCCGGGTGCTGTCCGGGGTCGTCACCGATCCTGGGCAGCGCAGCCTCGGCGCATGGACGACCGAGCTGCTGGTGCTCACGCTCGCCATCGCCTGCCGGGTGCTGGCCACCTGGCTGCAGTCGCGGCTGGCGCACCGGGCGGGCGCGGGCGTGGTGGCCGAGCTGGAGACCGCGGTGCTCACCGCCGGGGCCCGGTTGCCACCGCGGGAACTCGAAACCCGCAGAACCGAACTCGCGGTCGTGGTCGGCACCGGACTGTCGGGATTGCGCGGCTATCTCATCGGTTACGTTCCCGCCCTGCTGCTCGCGGTACTGGTGCCGCCGATCGTGTTGGCGGTCATCGCGATCCACGATCCGCTCTCCGGCCTCATCGTGGTGATCACGCTGCCGCTGATCCCGATCTTCATGATCCTGATCGGGCTGCTGACGCAGGGGCGCGCCGAGGCAACCCTGGCCGCCACCACCCGGCTGTCGGATCAACTGCTCGACCTGTTCGCGGGGATGCCGACGTTGCGAGCGCTCGGGCGGGAGCGCGGCGGAGTGGTTGCCGCGGCACGGGATCCGGAGCACGACGCGGCCGATTCGTCGGCGGTCCGCCCGGGCACCATGGCCGACCGCGTGCGTGCGCTCGGCGATGCGTTGCGGCAGCGGACGATGCGCGCGCTGCGGATCGCGTTCCTGTCCTCGATGGTGCTCGAGCTGCTCGCGACGTTGAGCGTCGCGCTGATCGCGGTGTCCATCGGACTGCGGCTGGTGTTCGGTGAGATGAGCCTGTACGCGGGCCTGGTTGCCCTGGTGCTGGCCCCGGAGGTGTATCTGCCACTGCGAATGGTGGGGGAGCGGTTTCATGCCGCACAGGACGGAATGGCGGCCGCGGACAAGGCCTTCGCGGTGCTCGAGCCGGACAGCGGCAGCGTGGCGCTGGCCGGCGGGGTAGCGCCTGCACGGGTTGCCGGAGTTGTCGAACTGCACGATCTGTCCGTCGGGGCGCGTGGCGGTTTCGCGCCCGACGGGTTGTCCGGGCTGCTGCGCCCCGGTGTCGTCACGGTCCTCGCCGGACCGAACGGCAGCGGGAAATCGACAGCGGTGCAGGCGATCCTGGGATTGATCGAGCCGGACCAGGGCGCGGTGACCGTCGACGGTATCGATGTGCGCGAGCTGGATCAGGACGCATGGTGGGCCCGCGTCGCATGGCTGCCGCAGCGCCCCGTCCTGGTGCCCGGCACGTTGCGCGAAAACCTCGAACTGTTCGGTGCGCAGGCCGAGCCGTCGCCTCCGCATGGACCGGCACGCGTGGTCGACGACCTCGAAGCCGCTTGTGTGGCTACCGGATTCGACACGGTGCTGGAGGAACTGCCCGATCGGTGGGACACGGTGGTCGGTCCGGGCGGCGTCGGGCTGTCCCTCGGCCAGCGCCAGCGATTGGCGTTGACCAGGGTGCTCGCCGCGGACCGGCCGATCCTGTTGCTGGACGAGCCGACGGCCCACCTCGACGCCGACAGCGAGACCGCGGTCCTCGCGGCGTTGAAGCAGCGCGCTCGAGACGGCGCGACGGTCATCGTGATCGGCCACCGCCCAACGGTTCTCACAGCGGCCGATCAGGTGGTTCACGTACGCGCCTCGATCGATGAGCGGGCGGAGGTGGGGGTCTGATGGGTGCTAGGGCGGACGGCGCCGCAGCGAAGACGCCTGGCGCGCTACCGGTCGGCGCGGCAACGGAAATTGTGACGCTGCTCGGCGATCTGCGGCGCATGTGGGCATTGCTCGAACTGTCCCGCTGGCGGGTCGTGGTGGCCGTCGCCTGGGGCGTGCTGGCGCTCGGCAGCGGGCTCGGGCTGGCGGCGCTGGCCGCGTGGTTGATCGCTCGCGCGTGGCAGATGCCGCCGGTGCTGGATCTGAGCATCGCCGTGGTGACCGTGCGAGCGCTCGGTATTTCACGAGGGCTGTGCCGATACCTGGAAAGGCTTGCCACCCATGACGTCGCGCTGCGCGCGATGGCGACGGCACGCACCACGGTCTATCGAACGTTGGCCGGATCCGACTTCTGGCTGCGCAGGCCGTCGAGCGGCCGGCGATCGGCTGTCGTCGGTGCCGGCCGGTCGGGCGGGCAGCTGCGCCGGGGCGACCTGCTGGTCCGAATCGGTAGCGACATAGACGATCTCGGCGCTGTTGTGGTGCGGGTGTTCGTCCCCGTCGCGGTCGCCGTCGTGCTTTCCGCGGTCGCGATCGGCCTGCTCGCCACGATTTCGGTGGCCGCGGCCGCGATTCTGGCCGGGGCACTGGCCGTTTCGGGGGTCGTCGCCCCATGGCTGTCGGCAAAGGCCGCGCGGGACGCCGAACGGGCCGTGCGCGCGGACCGTGCCGAGTTCACCGCGCAGGCACTGACGGTGCTGGACCACGCGGCCGAACTGCGCGTCGCGGGTCGGCTGGACGCGGCCCTCGGCGCCGCCACCAAGGCCTCGCGCCGGGCGGTCGCGGCGGAGGATGCGGCGGCCGCACGCAGCGCATGGTCGGCCGCGGCCACCCCGCTCTCGATCGGTGTGAGCGTGCTGGGCGCCTTGCTGATCGGCATCACCCTCTACGGTCCGTCGGGCGGCGCGCCGGGCGCGATGACACCGATGGCGCTCACCGTGCTCGTCCTGCTTCCGCTGTCGGCCTTCGAGGCGGTCGGGCCGCTGCCCGCCGCCGCACAGGCGTTGACGACCGCCCGCGCGGCCCTGCGTCGGCTGACCGAGCACGATGCGGCCGAACCCGCGCCTGCTGACCGTGGGCTCGACAACGTTCTATTGCAACAACTTCCGGAGCTGCCCGAGGGTCGCCGGATCGCCGTCGTCGGGCCGAGCGGTGCCGGAAAGACCACGCTGCTGATGGCGTGGGCGGGGCTCTTCGATACTCCCCGGCCCGGTGTCACCTTCTTCGCCGAAGACGCGCATCTCTTCGGCACGTCCGTACTGGAGAACCTGCGCGTTGCCCGCGGCGATCTCACTGCGGCCGAAGCCGAGAAAGCCTTGGCCAGAGTGGGTCTCGGCGACTGGCTCGATTCCCTGCCCAAGGGCGTGCACACCGATCTGATCGGTGGCGCGGCGGCGGTCTCGGGCGGTCAGCGTCGCCGCATCCTGCTTGCCCGAGCACTCGTATCGCCGGCCCGGGTATTGCTGCTCGACGAACCGACCGAACACCTCGAGGCGGACGCGGGTGCCGAGCTGCTGCGCGAGTTGCTGGACGTGGACAGTGGTTTGGTGGAGCCCGATCGAATTGTGGTGGTCGTCACACATCAGCTGCCACCGCACCACAATGCCGACGTCATCGTCCGAGTCGAAGCATCAGCCCAGGTGAAAGCCGATTTCGCAGATCGTGCGATGCCCACTTCCGCCCTCGGAGAAATTCCGTTGCCGACCGGCTGATCCGTGGCTAAATTCGTCAGTACACAGGAAGGAGGTGGTTCGAAGAATGGTTATTCAAAGGACGCGTGAGGTGGCTGCGCGCTAGCGCCACCGCTGCAGTGTTTTCGCCGCGCGAGCGCTAGCGAATACCACGCAGTCACCCGGCCCCCGAGCCCCTGGTTGAGTCCGACCAGGACCCGAGCGATTAACCCCGCTTTGGTAGGGCTCGGGGGCTGTTCTGTTCCGCCCCTCCGCGAATTCAGGCCAGATTCAGGTGCGTGCTCGGTAGCGTTGGCGACCGGCGGTGAGGTGCTGGTGCGAGTCAGCCGGTACCCGGTGAGTTACCCATGTACCCGCGAAATCAGCAGTCGCGTTCCCGATCAGCCGATGTAGCGCTGGAGCCGGGCCGAGAGGCGGGGTTCCAGGGGACCGTCGGCTACGACGCGTTCCTCGACATAAGCGAGGTCGCCGCCTTCGACGATGCCGTACAAGCGCTTCGCGCCGCCGACCACGATGCCGGACTGGCTGCGGATGACCACGTCGGTGGCGAGCTCCCAGGAGGACTGGGTGAGCGCCTGGCCGTAGAAGAGTTCGACGATGCCGGTGCTGTGCGTGAGCAGCAGCTCGATGACCTCGTCGTTGCCGTCGATGCCGACCCGCCAGAAACCGCTCTCGCGCAGATCGGGGCCCGCGTAGTTGCCCTCGGTGTCCAGCGCCCAGGACCGCGACTCCCAGGACAGGTAGTCGCCGCCGTCGTGCGCGACGATGATCTGCTGACCGAAGCGGTAATCGCCGCGCTCCGGGTTGTTGCCCTCACCTTCGCCGCGCCACACGCCGACCATCGGCAGCAGCGCCAGCATGGAGGAGCTCAGATCCGGCCCGAGCCGCAGGTTCGCGGTGTCCTCGGGCAGCGGCAGATCGGGCAGCACCGGAATGTTGCGGGCGCCGGTCGTCTTGGCCCGCTCGACGGCCTCGGACACGGCTTGATCGCCGCTGCGGCGACCAGCCGATTCGGGGGAGCCGTTGCCGTTCAGTTGTTCACTCGCTTGCTCGGCCGGATTGGAACCTTCGCTCGCGAGATCACTCATGACTCGGTGAACAGCCGGTAGAAGACGTACAGGCCGAACCAGCCGATGAGAATGGCGACGGCCACCAGCAGAATCTCGAAGAAGAGGACCACGTCTGGAGTCTATCGACAACCACCGCCGCATATGCAGACGACCCCGGTGCTTCCCGTCACGGTGCGGGAAGTCCGGGGTCGTTAGCTGCGTACGGTCTCTTACTTGGCGACCGCGACGTCCACGGGATGGATTCCCGCGCCTTCCGGACGAACCTCGGCGGAACCGTTACCGGCCGAGGAGAGCGCCCGCAAGGTCCACGCGCCCGGCGCCGCGAAGAAGCGGAAGTCGCCGGTGCCGGAGGCGACGACCTCGGCGGTGAAATCACCGTTGCCGTCGAGCAGGCGCACGAACGCGCCGCCGACCGGCTGGCCGTCGGTGCTCAGGACGCGGCCGGTGATGACCGTTTCCTTCTCCACGTCGACGCCTGCCGGGATGGCCTGACCCTGGGTAGGTGCTGCACACATGTTGATTACGCTCCCAACTCGATCGGTGCACCGACGAGGGAGCCGTACTCGGTCCAGCTCCCGTCGTAGTTCTTGACATTGCTGTGGCCGAGCAGTTCCTGCAGCACGAACCAGGTGTGCGAGGAACGCTCGCCGATCCGGCAGTAGGCGATCGTCTCCTTCTCGCCGTCCAGGCCCGCTTCCTTGTAGATCTCGGCGAGCTCGGCGTCGGACTTGAAGGTGCCGTCCTCGTTCGCGGCCTTGCTCCACGGCACGTTGATGGCGCCGGGGATGTGGCCGGGACGCTGGCTCTGTTCCTGCGGCAGGTGCGCGGGGGCCAGGATCTTGCCGGAGAACTCGTCGGGCGAGCGGACATCGACCAGGTTCTTGGTGCCGATGGCGGCGATGACCTCGTCGCGGAACGCGCGGATGGTCACGTCGGGGGCGGCGGCCTTGTACTGGGTGGCCGGGCGGTTGACGCCGTCGGTGGACAGCGGGCGGCCGTCGAGCTCCCACTTCTTGCGGCCACCGTCGAGCAGCTTGACGTTGGTGTGGCCGTACAGCTTGAAATACCAGTAGGCGTACGCGGCGAACCAGTTGTTGTTGCCGCCGTACAGGATTACCTCGTCGTCGTTCGAGATGCCGCGCGCCGAGAGCAGGTCGGAGAACTGCTCCTGGTTCACGAAGTCACGACGAACCTGATCCTGCAGGTCCTTCTTCCAGTCGAGCCGGACGGCGCCCTCGATGTGGCCGTTGTCGTAGGCGGAGGTGTCCTCGTCGACCTCGACGAAGACGACGCCGGGGGCGTTGAGGTTCTCTTCGGCCCAGTCCACGGAGACCAGGACATCGGAGCGAGCCATGTTGTTCCTTTCAGAGATGAAACAGCGGATCAGTTCGGTGCCGGGGACGGGGTAATCCGGCGGAAGCGGGCGACCAGGGGATAGATCTGGCAACCCAGGCAAATCCCGAACGCCGCGTTCAAGAACGCGGCGAACAGGGCAAAGCCGGCGAAGACCGCGCCGACAACTGTGGAGCCGAGCGCGAAGCCCAGCAGGCTGACCACCGCGAAGACCAGGCCGAGCAGCTGCGCGAACTTCAGCGGCGGCACGGGTTCGGTCTCGGTGGTCGGGGCGACCCGCGGCGCGACGAACTTCGCGTAGAGGCGGCCGTACGGATGCTTGCGCGGACCGTAGGCGGCGCCGAGCGCGAAGACGACGGCTTGCGCGGCGATGAGCACCGCGGCGGCGACGGGGGAGAAGATGGCGGCGATCAGCACCAGGACCAGGACGGCGGTGGTGACCCACGCGGCGAACCGCGGTCCGCGAACGTCTACTTGTCCCTGGGGAATTGGCTGATTCTGCGAAGTGTTACCGATTTCGGTGGACATTGTGCGTACTCCTGCGCTGGATGCGACTGATGGCTGGAAAATTGCCAGTTCGCCGGGGGATCAACGAGATCACTCGCACGGCGGACAAAGGTCGGCGTCAGGAAATCTGAGGAGAGCCGACCGCTCAGCGGCACAGGCAGCAACAACCACCGAGGCGGCACAGGTCAACTGTGCGGCGTCGGGTGAGCATCAGCTCGTGGTTGTAAAGCACGAATACAGTTTACCTAATCAGGCGGGAGAATTGGACCCCGGGTTGATCACAGCCGTCCGGGGACCTTGTCAAGGCCGCTAGGCGGCAACAGTCAGTGGCTCCAGCGCGGAGCGCAGATCGGTCACCTTCGGCACGCCGGAGATCCGAAAGCGTTCGCGGCCTTCACTATCGAAGACGAACGTGGTCGGCAAGGACAGCACGTTCAGTTCCTTGGCGAGCACGGGGTCGGCATCGATATCGATCTCGATGTCCAGCGGCGGCTGCGCCGACTCGGCCAGCTGGCCGGTGACGTCGGCGACGACGCGGCGCACCGCGACACAGGGGCCGCACCAGTCGGCGGAGAAGTGCAGCACGGCGGGGCCGGTGCCGGTCACGCCGACGGCGGCGAGCAGATCGGCACGCGCCGAGCCGATTTCGATTACATCGGCGGCACGGACCTTGCCTTCGCGGCGGCGTAGGAAAATGCCCACCGCCAACGCGGCGAGCAACACCGCTGCCAGAATTGTGATTTCAATCATGATTGCTGCAATCGGTCGAGGTCGATCGTCACATTCACACCCTTGCCTTCAGCCACGATCCACCCACCGTCTGCACGCACCTTGGCGGGTTGGACACCGAACGGCAATTCTTTGATGTCGATAGTACGGGTGAACCGCGCGAGCACCGCGGGCTGATCGGGCTGCGGGAGCAGCGCCAGCGGGATGGTGTCGGTCTCGGCCGGGCAGGAACCGGTCGCGGTGATCTTCACCTCGCCGCCGTCGACCACGAGCTCGGCCCGCACGGCGACCTTCTTTCCTGCGAACTGCTTGTCCGTCCCCTCCGGCAGGCTGCCGGTGAGGCACAGCACGCCGTCGGTCGCGGTCATCCCGGAACCGCCCGATCCGCCGGTGCCGTCGGACTTGTCCGCGGGCGGGCCCTTCACCTGCAGGTCAGGAATGTTGAACAGCCGACCGAGCTCGGTCGGCCCGATGCGCAGCGAACTCTCGACCCGCTCCACCGGCACGTTGCGCAGGCTGCCGTCGACCAGCTCGCGCAGCGGCAGCCGCACGCCGGTCAGCGTCGCTTCGAACTCGTATTCGCCC
Source organism: Nocardia sp. XZ_19_369 (assembly GCF_015355715.1). NCBI lineage: Bacteria > Bacillati > Actinomycetota > Actinomycetes > Mycobacteriales > Nocardiaceae > Nocardia > Nocardia sp. XZ_19_369. The sequence continues at coordinate 201,410 of NZ_JACVED010000003.1, forward strand.
GGTGTGTGCGGCTGGTTTCCACCCGCCCTGATCCAGACATTGTCGTAGCGGCCGTCGAGCGCCTGCACCAGGAAGGAGACGCCGCGGATGGCCACCGCCGGATCGGCGGGCAGATCGGCGCCCTTACGGAGCGCGCGCGAGACGCGGTATTCCGAATAGGCCGCGACGCTGAAATCAGTGACTACTGCGAGTCCCGCGAGAATCAGCAGCCCGATGATGAGCTTGCGCATTGGTGCACCTTAGCCATCCCCGGCGCGACGGTGCATTTCTGGTATCAGACATATCACTCACGATGACTCGGCGACCCGGATGACGAGGTCATCGGGGTCGACACGCTAATCTTGCATCGAATTACCTGTGATCAGCGACGTGGCCCCCGGCAGTGCGGCTGTTGTCCTCGGAGCTACGAGATGGGAGGAGAGCTTGTGGAGCTACTCCTGCTGACCTCCGACCCCAACCCCGAAGCGGTGCTGCCCTCACTGGCGTTGCTGGCGCATCACGTGCGTCCGGCGCCCACCGAGGTCTCCTCGCTGCTGGAGGCGGGGAGTGCGGATGTCGCGCTGGTCGACGCACGGACCGACCTGGCCGCCGCGCGCGGCCTGTGCCGCCTGCTCGGCAGCACCGGGTCGTCGGTGCCGGTGGTCGCCGTGCTCACCGAGGGTGGCCTGGTCGCGGTCAACGCAGACTGGGGACTCGACGACATCCTGTTGCCCGGCACCGGCCCGGCCGAGCTGGACGCCAGGCTGCGGCTGTTGGTCGGCCGCAACGGCGGCGTGGCGAGTCCGGAGAACTCCGGCAAGATCACCCTCGGCGAGTTGGTGATCGATGAGGGCACCTACACCGCCCGCCTGCGCGGGCGCCCGCTCGATCTCACCTACAAGGAATTCGAGCTGCTCAAGTACCTCGCGCAGCACGCGGGCCGGGTGTTCACCAGGGCCCAGCTGCTACAAGAGGTGTGGGGCTACGACTTCTTCGGCGGCACCCGCACGGTCGACGTGCACGTCCGGCGGCTGCGCGCGAAGCTCGGCAGCGAGTACGAATCGCTCATCGGCACTGTGCGCAATGTCGGCTACAAGGCGGTGCGGCCGTCCAGGACGGCGAGCAAGAACGACCAGGCCCCCGCTGCGGAGGACGAGTCGGAGGGCACGGACGACGCGCCGCTCGCTCCGGTCAACGGCTCTGTGCAGTGAGGTCGGTGGGCGAAGCCGCCCAATCCGAAACACCGTCGCGTCATTATGTGTTCGCGCTGTGTTCAGCCCGGTATTCGCCGCGTCACCAGGCGGCCGCGCACCGGCCCGGACGGACGCGAAATGCCGCGCCGCGCAATGACGTTGTCCGAGTGGGCAGCCCGGTCGGGCTGCCGCGGAAAACGAGGATTGGAGCCCGATGAACGGCGTGGCAGCACAGTGGACCGAGCGGCTGGATTCGGCCGCCGCAGCCGCCGTCCGGCAACTACTCGAACGCGCGACCGCCACCGACGGTGTCGCCCCCGTTTCCGAACAGGCGGTGCTGTCGCTGAGCGCGGGCGATGATCCCTCGGTACGGCATCTGCTGGCGGTACGCGACGACGTCGTCACCGGCTACGCGAATCTGGTACCGGCACACGGCGAACATCCGGCGATGGCCGAGGTCGCGGTCGATCCGCCGGCCCGGGGCAACGGCATCGGCAGCGAACTGGTCGCGGCCGCACTCACCGAGGGCGGTCCCGATACCCGAGTCTGGGCGCACGGAAATCTGCCCGCCGCGAAGGCAGTTTCGGCTCGGCTCGGCCTGGCCACCGCACGCGAGCTGTGGCAGATGCGCCGACCGCTGGCAACTCCCGAGCTACCGCAGGTTGCTGCGCGCGGCAGGGTGACGATCCGGACCTATGCCGGTGCCGCCGACGATGCCGAATTGTTGCGGGTGAACAACGCCGCCTTCGCCTGGCATCCGGAGCAGGGTGGCTGGACCGCACGCGACATCGAGGCCCGCCGCGCCGAGCCCTGGTTCGACCCGAAGGGGCTGTTCCTCGCGACCGACACCGCCCACCCCGACCGAGTCCTCGGATTCCATTGGACGAAGGTGCATTACGACGAGACGCCGGCGGTCGGGGAGGTCTACGTCGTAGGCATCGATCCGGCCGCGCAGGGTCGCGGACTCGGCCGCCTGCTGACCCTGGTCGGCCTGCATTATCTGCGCGATCGCGGCCTCGCCGAGGTGTTGCTTTACACCGAGGCCGACAACACGTCGGCGGTGCATACCTACACCCGGCTGGGGTTCACACCGGCGCACATCGATGTCGCCTATGCGGCGGGCTCAACTGAATAGCAGGGGCCACGGCGGGGGCTGCCGAGTAAAACTGCGGCTAATGTCACACATAACGCCCTAATCGCGCTTGCCTGTTCACTCGCCGTTCACTCAGTTCGGTCCAACTGTAAACCACGTGACTTTACGTTGAGTGGTGGGCAGCCCACGGCTGCCTGGTGCGCAAGTTCCCCGCGAACAGCACCACATCACCCGTCCGGGCCGGTGAGGGACCGGACGAGTAGGACGCCTTTCCGGAGGAATCAGTGAATTTCAAGCGCAGCAGCGCCCTCGTTGGTGTGCTGGCCGTTGGTGCCATGACCCTCGTCGGGTGTGGCAGTGACGACAACACGGCCGGCACCGAAGGCAACAACGCCAATTCGGAGATTGCCTGTGGTGGCAAGAAGGCGCTGAAGTCCAGCGGTTCGTCGGCGCAGAAGAACGCGATGGACCGCTTCGTCGCCGCCTACGAAACCAACTGCGACGGCAACACGCTGAACTACACCTCGAGCGGCTCGGGCGCAGGCGTCAACGAGTTCCTCGGTGGCCAGACCGATTTCGCCGGCTCCGACTCGCCGCTCAGCTCGAAGAAGGAAGAGCCGGCCAAGGCTCAGGAGCGTTGCGGTTCCCCCGCCTGGAACCTGCCGACCGTGTTCGGCCCGATCGCCATCACCTACAACATCGACGGCGTCACCGACCTGGTGCTCGACGGCCCGACCGCCGCCAAGGTGTTCAACGGCACCGTCACCACCTGGGACGCCCCGGAGATCAAGGCGCTCAACCCGAACGCCAAGCTCCCCTCCGACAAGATCGCGGTGATCTTCCGCAGCGACGAGTCGGGCACCACCGACAACTTCCAGCTCTACCTCGACGCCGCCTCCGACGGCGCCTGGGGCAAGGGTGCGGGCAAGGCGTTCACCGGCGGTGTCGGTGAGGGCGCGAAGGGCAACGAAGGCTCCTCGGCCGCGGTCAAGAGCACCAAGAACGCGATCACCTACAACGAGTGGTCGTTCGCGAAGGCGCAGAACCTGTCCATCGCGCAGATCATCACCTCGGCCTCCAAGACTCCGGTGAAGCTGGATACCGCGTCCGCGGGCAAGGCCATCGACAGCGCGAAGATCAAGGGCGAGGGCAACGACCTGGTGCTCGACACCAGCTCGTTCTACAAGCCGACCGAAGCGGGTGCCTACCCGATCATCCTGCCCACCTACGAGATCGTCTGCTCGAAGTACAAGGACGCCGACACGGCCAAGGCGGTCAAGGCGTTCCTGACCTCGGCGATCAGCAACGGCCAGAAGGGTCTCGACGAGGCCGGGTACGTCCCGATCCCGGAGAAGTTCAAGACCCGCCTGACCACCGCGATCAACGCCATCTCCTGATCGCACGCCGAAGCCATGACCGTGCACCCTGAGGTGACCGCCGCCGGCTCGTCGGATTCGACGGGCCGGCGGGCGGCCGGAGACATCGACCCCATGTCCAGTGAACCGAGCACCGAGCCGGCCAAAAAGGCTCGCCCCGCCCATAACCACCGGGCCGAGATCATTTTCCGGTCTCTGGCCACGGCATCGGGCGCGACCATCGTCGCCGTTATCGCGCTGATCGCGCTGTTCCTGCTGATCCGCGCGGTGCCCTCGGTCATGGCGAACGACGCGAACTTCTTCACCAGCAGCGAGTTCAACACCTCGAACGCGGACAATCTCCGCTTCGGTATCCGTGATCTGTTCATGGTGACGGTGCTGAGCTCGATCTTCGCGCTGGTGATCGCGGTGCCGATCGGGGTTGGCATCGCCCTGTTCTTGACGCACTACTCGCCGAAGCCATTGGCGCGGCCCTTCGCGATGCTCGTCGATCTGCTTGCCGCGGTGCCGTCGATCGTGTTCGGCCTGTGGGGCTTTCTGGTCCTCGCGCCACATCTGAAGCCGGTGCAGGAGTTCCTGAACGACAATCTCGGCTGGTTCTTTCTCTTCTCCGACGGCAATGTGACGATCTCCGGTGGCGGCACGATCTTCACCGCGGGTGTGGTGCTCGCGGTCATGATTCTGCCGATCATCACCTCGGTGTCGCGTGAGGTCTTCGCGCTGACGCCGCCCGCGCACGTCGAGGCGGCACACGCCCTCGGCGCGACGAAGTGGGAAATGGTGCGGATGACCGTGCTGCCCTACGGCCGCAGCGGTGTGATCGCAGGCTCCATGCTCGGACTCGGGCGCGCGCTCGGGGAAACCATCGCGGTACTGGTCGTATTGAAGACCTCCGCGCAGGCCGGCGGCTGGTCGCTGTTCGACGGTGGGTATACCTTCGCTTCCCGGATCGCGGCCTCGGCCTCGGAATTCAGTTCGCCGCTGCCGACCGGTGCCTACATCGCGGCCGGCTTCGTGCTGTTCGCGCTGACCTTCGTCGTCAACGCGCTGGCCCGGCTCGCCGCGGGCGGAAGGGTGAACGGGTAATGACCACGACAACGCTCGACAAGCCGATCAAGGCGCCGACCTTCCGTGACGTCAGCACGAGTCGCCGGCTGCGCAATCACCTTGCGACCGGCCTGGTGTGGCTGTGCTTCGCCATCGCGCTGATCCCGCTGGCCTGGGTGCTCATCATGGTGGTGAGCAAGGGCTTCGAATCGGTCATCTCCATCGACTGGTGGCAGAAGTCGCAGAAGGGCATCCTGCCCGACCAGTCCGGTGGCGGTGTGTACCACGCCATCTACGGCACCATCGTGCAGTCCGCGATCGCCGCGGTGATCGCCGTGCCGATCGGCATCATGGCCGCCGTCTACCTGGTCGAATACGGTCGCGGCTGGCTGGCCAAGACCACCACGTTCATGGTGGACATCCTCGCGGGTGTGCCGTCCATCGTCGCGGCGCTGTTCATCTTCGCGCTGTGGATCGCCACCTTCGGCGCACCGCAGAGCGCGTTCGCGGTCGCGCTGGCGATGGTGCTGCTGATGCTGCCGGTGGTGGTGCGCAGCACCGAGGAAATGCTGAAGCTGGTTCCCGACGAACTGCGCGAGGCCGCATACGCGCTCGGCGTTCCGAAATGGAAGACCATCGCGCGGATCGTGATACCGACCGCGCTGCCCGGCATGATCAGCGGCATCCTGCTCTCCCTCGCCCGAGTCATGGGCGAGACCGCGCCGGTGCTGGTGCTCGTCGGCTACAGCAAGTCGATCAACAGCAACGTCTTCGACGGCAACATGGCCTCGCTGCCGCTGATGATCTACCAGGAGCTGGCGAACCCGGAGCCCGAAGGCCGGGCCAGGGTCTGGGGCGCGGCGCTGACACTGATCCTGCTCATCGCGCTGCTGTACGCGGCGGCCGCGGTCGTCAACAAGCTGCTCACGCGGAATCGATAGGAAACTCAGATGGCCAAGCGGATCGACGTCAAAGACCTGAACATCTTCTACGCGAAGTTCCACGCGGTCGCCGACGTGGACCTGACCGTGCTGCCCCGCAGTGTCACCGCCTTCATCGGCCCGTCCGGTTGCGGTAAGTCCACCGTGCTGCGCTCGCTCAACCGCATGCACGAGGTGACGCCGAACGCCCGCGTCGAGGGCGCCGTGCTGCTGGACGGCGAGGACATCTACGGCTCGCAGATCGACCCGGTGGGTGTGCGCCGCACCATCGGCATGGTGTTCCAGCGCCCGAACCCGTTCCCCACCATGTCGATTCGCGACAACGTGGTGGCCGGGCTGAAGCTGCAGGGCGTGCGGAGCAAGAAGGAACTCGACGAGGTCGCCGAGCGCTCGCTGCGCGGCGCGAACCTCTGGAACGAGGTCAAGGACCGCCTCGACAAGCCGGGCGGCGGCCTGTCCGGTGGTCAGCAGCAGCGCCTGTGCATCGCGCGTGCGATCGCGGTCTCCCCGGACGTGCTGCTGATGGACGAGCCCTGTTCGGCGCTCGACCCGATCTCCACGCTCGCGATCGAGGACCTGATCACCGAGCTGAAGAAGGAATTCACCATCGTTATCGTCACCCACAACATGCAGCAGGCTGCCCGCGTGAGTGACCAGACCGGGTTCTTCAACCTGGAGGCCCAGGGCAAGCCCGGTCGGCTGGTCGAGATCGACGACACCGAGAAGATCTTCTCCAACCCCGGTAAGAAAGCGACGGAAGACTACATCTCCGGTCGTTTCGGGTAAATCCGAAATCGGTTGGTACGAACGAAGAATGGCCCGCGCGGTGCGCGGGCCATTGTCGTGTGTTCGGGCTTTTCGCGGTGCGTCAGGATTCCTGTTCCGCGGGTTCGGCCGGTTGGATCACGTAGTTGTTCGGGCGATGCTCGCTGTCGGATTCGGCGCCACGGGTGGGTGAGGGCAAGCCGAAGAGGCTGCTGCTCGCGGGGGATGTGGCAGCGGGACTCGCGATGGACGCGGGAACGCTGGTGGCAGGGGTCTGCTCCGCGAGTGAGCTCTGCGGTTGGGTGTAGGTAGCCGCAGGGGGTGTTGCGGGTGTACCGGACTGTGGTGTTGCGGGTGTGCCGGACTGTGGTGTTGCGGGTGTGCCGGACTGTGGTGTTGCGGGTGTGCCGGACTGTGGTGTTGCGGGTGTGCCGGACTGCGGTGTTGCGGGTGTGCCGGACTGCGGCGTGCCAGCGGGCTGGTCTTTCTTCGGCGCCTCGCCAGGGGCGTTGTCGACCGCCTTATCGACGCTGTTGATCACCTTTTCGGCCGCGGTGCCAGCGGAGTCGAGGAGACCCTTGCCTGCGTCACCGGCCGCCTTGATGGTGTCGTCCCAGTTGTCGTCGAGCTTGCCGATCGAGTCGAGCAGGGTGGGCACGTTGCCGGTGATCGCGCCAACCGCGGTGACCATGCTGATGACGTTCGCTGGCGTCCAGGAGTTCGGATCGTTGGCGGAACCGGTTCCCGGCGAAGCAGTGTTCTTGGTGGGGTCGGTCGTCTTGGTCGGGTCAGCCGTCTTGGTCGGGTCAGCCGTTTTGGTGGGGTCGGCCGTTTTGGTGGGGTCAGCCGTTTTGGTGGGGTCAGCTGTTTTGGTGGGGTCAGCTGTCTTGGTCGGGTCAGTCGTCTTCGTCGGATCTTGGGTTTCCGCAATGTTTTTCGGAGTACCCGCCGCCTGCGTCTGCGGATTCTCCTTGGACTTCTCGTCGGTCCCGGCGGGCACCGTGTTGGCCGGCTGCTCGGCGCTGATCTGCTGTGCGGTGAGCGTCGACTTCGGCTGTCCGGTCAGGGTATCGAGCGGATCGCCGGTGCCCAGCGCGGTGCTCTGCGTCTGCACCGCGGTGTTCGCCTGCTCGATGGCGGTGGTGATACCTGTTTGGGTGCCGACCATCTCGTTGAGGGCGGTGGTGATCGCCGTCTGATAGGTGTGCAGGTCGTCGCCCGAGCCCTCGCCCGACGCGGTGACCTGCCAGTCCTCGGAGACCTTGTAACCCGCGGCGGTGGCTTCGGTGACCTTGTCCAGCAACGCTTGCCGGTAACCGGTGAGCGTGTTGCCGCCGTTGATCAGCGCGTTGGCGAGTTCGGTCGTCTCCTGCGCCATCTTGTTGGCGGTGTCCCGGTCGCCGGCGATGCGGTCGTAGGCGGCGTAGTAGGCGTCGCCGCTCCAGTGCGAGCCCGCCTCCCTGATCTGGGTGACGGTCTTGTCGATCATCGTGACGAAATCGGTGTTGCGTGCCTTGATTTCCTCGCCGGCCTCGTTGAGTTTCCAAGGCTGCCACTGTGTTTGCACCTGGCTGAGCGTCGGAATCGCGGCGGCGGTCTGGTCGCCGCTCCTCATTGTCCGCCGCCGAGTGCTTTGAGGCTGTCGCGGAAATCCTGGTCCGTCACTTCGTAATCGGCGGCACCACCTTTGGCGATATTGGCTATCGCCTTGCAGCGCTCCGCCATTCGCAGCCAGCCTGCTTCGATCTGGTCACCGGCGGTGGTGCACGCCGTGGTGATCGTGGAGCCGGGCAGCGCCGCACTCAGCGCATCCGTCTTGGCACGCGCTTTCAGCGCGGCGATTTCGCCACTGATTGTGTCCATCGATGTGGCCAACGCGCGCAACTCTGTTGGATCGACCTTCATTTCCGCCCCTTCGTGCCGTAACTCCCATAACGGCATCCGCGCAGCGAGTCATGCATCGCTCTACTGCGCGGTCAATCTTTCATCTCTCGACTATGAGACGTCAAGCCCCCCCGGCGGAAAACTGCCTGCCAACCTGCGGCGGCGTGGCAGGCAGTCGCGGCTTACGACTCGACGTCGGTGTCCGGCGGCAATACGCCGGTGACGAGGAAGATGACGCGGCGGCCGATTTCGACGGCGTGGTCGGCGAAGCGCTCGTAGTAGCGGCCGAGCAGGGTGACGTCCACGGCGGCGGCGACGCCGTACTTCCAGTCGCGATCCATCAGCAGCGTGAAGAGGTGACGATGCAGGTCGTCCATCGCCTCGTCGTCCTCGTTGAGCTGCGCGGCGCGCTCCGGGTCGCGGGTCTCCAGCACCTCTTTGGCGCCCGCGCCCATGTTGACCGCGATGCGGCCCATCTCGGCGAAGTAGCCGTTGACCGCCTCGGGCAGCGCGTGGTTGGGGTGGCGCCGCCGGGCCACCTTGGCCACGTGCAGCGCGAGCGCGCCCATCCGGTTCACATCGGCCACGATCTGGATCGCGCTCACCACCTGGCGCAGATCGCCCGCGACCGGTGCCTGCAGCGCGAGCAACGCGAACGCACGCTCCTCGGCGTCCTGGATCAGCTCGGCGATCCGGTCCGACTCGGTGATCACCTGCTCTGCCAGAGCGAGGTCGGCCTGGAGCAATGACTGGGTGGCCCGGTCCATGGCCGATCCGGCCAGCCCGGCCATCTCACCCAGCAGGTGGGCGAGATCGGCCATTTGCTCGTTGTAGATGACACGCATGAAACCAGACATTAGTTGGCGGCGCTGACCAAGTCACGAACGGAGGGTGAATGACCGGTGCCGAACGTTAGCGCTGGAGTTGCCGCAGGTCGCGGCTCCGCTCACTTGCAGGTCTCGTCGGCGGCGTTGACGTGCTCCAGATCGGACGGCAAGGTGACCGGCGTCGCAGGCGCGGTCGTCGCGGGCACGTTCGAGATGACATCGCCGACCGGGGTCGGCGCGCGCACCGTGCCGGTGAAATCGCCGCCGATGACGACCTCGACGATGCCGCCGAGATCACTCGCCGACTCCATCAGCGCACCGGGTATCGAGCTGGCCACCGTCGCTGCGGCGGCCTCCTGCCCCGGGCCGTAGCGCACCTTGGAGGTGACCTCGCTGCCGCCCGAATAGTTGCCGATGTTGAAGATCTGGAAACCCTGGTTGCCGAGCTTGGTCGCCGCGCGCTGCGCCAGGCCCGAGGTGCCCGAGGCGTTGGAGACCAGCAGCGACACCGTGCTCGGATCGACCGCATTCAACTTGGGCGGGGCGGGCGGCGCCGACGGGATGGAACCGGGGGCCGGGGTCACCTTCTTCTCGCCGGGCAGCGGCTGATCGTCGCGGATCGCCTTGAAGATCGCCTTGATGTCCTGCTCGCGCGGGATCTCGTTGCCGTAGGAGGTGGTGCCCGCGGTCGGGATGGTCAGGAAGGTGACGGTGCCCGCGTCCAGCTTCTGCAGCGAGCGGCCGAGCGTCAGCAGATCCGACGGCTGCACCTTGTCGACCCAGGTGTGCTTGGTGAACTCGCCGATGAAGCCGTTCAGCTTGCCGGGATCGAAGAGCACCTTGCTGGAGAGCGCGCCGCGCAGCAGCGAGGCCATGAAGCGTTGCTGCCGGTTGATCCGGTCGTAGTCGCTGCGCTCCTCGCCGTAGACGTGCCGGGCCCGCACGTAGTTCAGCGCGGTCGAGCCGTCCACCTTCTGCTTGCCCGGGTGCTCGAGCACGGTGCCGAGCACCTCGTCGGTGATCGGCTTCGGCGCACACACCTCGACGCCGCCGATCTGGTCGACCATGGCCTCGAAGCCGGCGAAGTCGACCGCGATGAAGTGGTTGATCGCGCTACCCGTCATGCGCTGGATGGTGGTGAACAGGCACTTGGGCCCGCCGAGCGCGTAGACGGCGTTGAGCTTGTCGCCGATGGCCGAGGGGAAGGTCTCGGCGGTGTACTGGACCTTCTCGTTGTCCCAGCCGTTGCACTGCGGCCTGGTGACGTCGAGGTCGCGCGGGAAGGAGACGACCACCACCCGCGAACGGTTCTTCGGGATGTTCACCAGCATGACGGTGTCCGCGCGGGAACCTTCGGCATCGTCGAGGGTGCCCGCGCCGACCTGGCTGTTCACGCCCGCGCGGGTGTCGGTGCCGACGAGCAGATAGTTCTCGTCGCCGAGCTGGGCATTGGAGTCGACGACGTCGTCGGTGTTGTTGTCGATCGCCGAGATCTGGGTGAAGTTGTTGCCGGTGGACCGTAGGTAGCTCCAGCCGCCGCCGGTGGTGAGCAGGCAGAGCACCGCGAACATGGCCAGCGCGCTGCGGCCCGCGAGGCGTAGCCGCTTGTTGCGGCGCTGCTTGCTGGCCGCCAGGCGGGACAGCGGCGCGGCGCCGACGGACTTGGGTTGTGCGGCACCGGCTTCGTCGTCGGGCTTCTTGCGCTTGGCGCGGGTGGTCTCGGCCAGCGGCGGCAGGATGTCGGTGACCTCTTCGGCCGTCTCCGGCTTCCCACGGGCCGGGGCGGGGGCTTTCCTGCCGTCCTCGGCGCTCGGGCCGCGACGATTCGGGGTCCGTGCAGCCGGGGTGCCGGCGATGTCCTGCACGACCGGGGAACCGGCGGTGCGCGGTGGTGGGCCATCGGCCGAGCGGCGCGGAGCCTGCTCGGTCGGGCGTCCCGGCGCCGCTGGGCGCCGAGCGGCCGGATCCCCTTGGCGGCGGGCCGCCTGGTCCGGCTGACGGGGTGGCTCGCCTTGGCGTCGCGTCGGTTCCGCAGGGCGACGCTGGGTGGGTTCGGCAGGTCGTTGATAAGCCGGGTCGGATCCGGCAGGCGGTTCGCCGCGTCGGACGCCTCGGTTCGGTGCGGCGGCCTCGGGCGTGGCCGCGGCGCGGCGGCCACGGCGGCCGGACCGCTCGTTGTCCACCTTTTGCACCAGATCCTGCACGGTCAGCGGGGCGGCACCCGGGTCTGCCGTGGCATCGGTGTGGCGGGATCGCCGGGACGACCGGCCACCGTCTCGCTCGGTGTTGTCCTCCGTGGGATAGCGCTCCCACGGGGCGCGATCTCCGGGCCGTGGCGAACGCCCGTGCCGATCGTCACCCACCAACGAACCTCGCTTTTCGTCTACGTCGCCGCCTCGGGCCGTACTCGACCGGCATGACCGATTCCGCAATGATAACGATTCCGCCACGGCGGGCCACTCGAGTACGAAATCGAATTGGCCACAGTGTCGTTTGGATACCCGATTCGCCGTCGCTTCGCCTGGGTGTCAGCCCTGTCGATGTCGCTCGGTTCTCAGCCGCCGCTGTGCATTACGTCGGCGCCGTGCGGGACCGCCGGGTCCTGTGGGTCGTCGAGCCAACCGTGCGGCAGCGCGACTTTGCCTGGGGAGCCTTGTCTTCCGCGTGGACCCTCGGCGTCCCTGGGGAACGGAGCCGTCGGATCGAGCTGTCCGACAAGGTCTTCCAGCTCGACGAGGCTGGACACCGTCGCGAACGCGCGGCGCAGTTCGGCGCCGACCGGGAAGCCCATCAGATACCAGGCCATGTGCTTGCGCAGGTCGCGCATGGCCTTGTCCTCGCCGACGTGCTCGGACAGCAGGGCGCCGTGCCGGTACAGCACCTCGCCGACCCGGCCGAGGTTCGGTGGTTCGGGCAGTTCTTCGCCGCGCAGCGCCGCCTGGAGCTCGGCGAACAGCCACGGGCGGCCGAGGCAGCCACGACCGACCACGACACCGTCGCAGCCGGTTTCGGCCATCATCCGGACCGCGTCGGCGGCCGAGAAGATATCGCCGTTGCCGAGCACCGGAATGGTGCTGACGGCCTCCTTGAGCCGGGCGATGGCGGTCCAGTCGGCCTGCCCGGAGTAGCGCTGGGCGGCGGTCCTGGCGTGCAGCGCAACCGCTTGCGCGCCTTCGGCTTCCGCGATGCGCCCGGCGTCGAGGTAGGTCAGGTGCTCGTCGTCGATGCCGATCCGGAACTTCACCGTCACCGGGACGCCCGCCGGTTCGGCGGCTTCCACCATGGCGCGCACGATCCGGCTGAACAGCGCCCGCTTGTACGGCAGCGCGGCGCCGCCGCCGAGCCGGGTGACCTTGGGCACCGGGCAGCCGAAGTTCATATCGATGTGATCGGCCCAACCCTCACCGACGATGATCCGTACCGCCTCGGCGAGCGTGGCCGGGTCGACCCCGTAGAGCTGCATCGACCGCGGCGACTCGTCGGCGTCGAACGACATCATCTCCAGCGTCTTCTCATTGCGCTCGACCACCGCCCGCGCCGTGATCATCTCGCAGACATAGATCGAGGTCGGGCTACCGAATTCGCGGCACAGCTTGCGGAACGCCAGATTCGTGATGCCCGCCATCGGCGCGAGCACCACCGCCGGATCGACCGGATACGGCCCGATCCGCAGCGCGCTCGGCACTCCGGTAGTCATCGTCACGCCGTCCAGTCTCTCATTTCCGCACGTAAGGAGGCTGTGGGGGTGTCACGCGAGTGTGGCGTACGTCATGCGGGGAGCGGCGTCGCAGCGCTGGATCAGGCGAGGGCGGGGAGTCGGGCGGCCAGGTCGGTCAGTTGCCACGGTCCGTCGGTTTCGATGGTTGCGGTGGCGGTCCAGCCGGTGAGGGTGGAGATGGCGCCGCCCTGGACGGCGAAGACCTGGCCAGTGAGGGGGCAGTTCTCCTGGGCGAGGTAGGCGACGATGGGGGCGATGTTCTCGGGGGCGAAGGCGTCGAACTCGCCGGCGGGGACCGCCGCGGCGAACATGGCGCCCATGCCGGGGGTGGCGAGGGTGAGGCGGGTGCGGGCGACGGGGGCGATGGCGTTGACGCGCACGCCGTATCGCTCCAGTTCCAGTGCGGCGACCTGGGTGAGTGCGGCAATGCCCGCCTTGGCGGCGCCGTAGTTGGCTTGACCTGGGTTCGGCAGGAAGGTGCCCGACGCGGAGGCGGTGTTGATCACCGATGCGGCGACCGGCTGTCCCGCCTTCGACTGTGCTTTCCAGTACGCGGCGGCATGGTGCAGTACCGCGAAGTGGCCCTTGAGGTGCACCGCGATCACCGCGTCCCACTGCGTCTCGTCCATCGCGGCGATGAACGCGTCGCGCAGGATGCCCGCGTTGTTCACCAGGACGTCCAGCCCGCCGAAGGTGGTGATCGCCTGCTCGACAAGGGCTTTCGCGCCCGCCCAGTCGGCGATGTTCGCAGTGTCGGCGATCGCGCGCCCGCCCGCCGCGGTGATCTCGTCGACCACCTGCTGGGCCGGCCCGGCGTCGGCGCCGACGCCTTCGTTGTTCCCGCCGAGGTCGTTGACCACGACGGCCGCTCCTTCGGCGGCCAGGAGCAGCGCGTGTGCCCGGCCGATGCCGCGGCCTGCGCCGGTGACGATGGCGACGCGTCCGTCCAGCGATCCCATGTCGTTCCTTTCGAGGTGAGTACGCGCGGTCAGACCAGCAGGCCGGCGAGGTTGGTGAGGGAGGCGTCGAGTTCCTTGGTGCTGGCGCGTTCGATGGCACCGCCGATGGCGCCGACCATCATCTGGCTGACGAACTCCGCGTCGATGCTGACCTCGGAAGCGTTGTCGCCCTTGGCCGCAACGGTGAGGGTGAAGGTGATCCGCGCGCCCGCGAGGCCGGTACCGGAGAACTTCGTCGAGTTCGGCGCGTCGTAGTCGTCCACGGTGAAGGTGATGGTGTTCGCCATCCCCATGATGGTGAGCACCTCGGTCATGGTGGCCCCGGTCGACAGCTGGGCGGGCGGCGGCTCCTTCCACTTGGTGTGCACCGTCAGCCATTCCGCGAAGCGGTTCGGGTCGGACAGCACCGCCCACACCTTCTCCTGGGCGGCCGGAAACTCCTTGGAAACCTTGGCTTGCGCCATGGGGGTTCTCCTCAATTCGGTAAAGCGATTGGCGTAGTGCCGAATTCAGCGATCGGCCGGGCGGTACGCGGTGACGATCGCCGCGCCGCCCAGCCCGATATTGTGCGCCAGCGCGACTTTCGCGTCGCCGACCTGGCGGGCGTCGGCCTCGCCGCGCAATTGCCAAGTCAGCTCGGCACACTGGGCCAGGCCGGTGGCGCCGAGCGGATGTCCCTTGGAGATCAGGCCGCCGGAGGGGTTGACCACCCACCGCCCGCCGTAGGTGGTGTCCCCGGCGTCGATCAGCTTGTGCCCCTCGCCGATACCGCACAGGCCGAGCGCCTCGTAGGTGAGCAACTCGTTGGGCGAGAAGCAGTCGTGCAGCTCGATCACATCGAGGTCGTCGGGGCCGATGTCGGCCTGCTCGTAGACCTTTCGCGCGGCCTCGCTGCTCATGCCGACACCGACGAGCGAGCGCGCCGTCTTGGTGGCGAAGGTGGATTCCAGGTCGGTCACCATGGCCTGGCCGACGATCTCCACGGCTCGACCGGCGAGGCCGTGCTCGTCGACGAAGCGTTCGCTGGCCAGCACCGCCGCGCCGGAACCGTCGGAGGTCGGCGAGCACTGCAACCGGGTCAGGCCGAGCGGCTCGTAAACCATTTTGGCGCCGGCGATCTCGTCGAACGAGTACACGTCCTGGAACTGCGCGTACGGATTGTCGGCCGAATGCCGGTGGTTCTTCTCGGCGATCTTCGCGAAATGCGTTGGGGTGGAGCCGTACTGCTCCATGTGCTCGACGCCTGCCGCGCCGAACATCCAGGGCGCCACCGGCATCGCGAAGTCCCGGAGCTGGGCCAGCGCCTCGATATGGCGCAGTAGCGGCTGCTCGCGATCGGTGTACCCGGCCTCCAGCGAACCCGATTGCATCTTCTCGAAGCCGAGCGCCAGGGCGCAGTCGGCGAGTCCGCCGCGAATCGCCCTGGCGGCCAGGTACAGCGCCGACGACCCGGTGGAGCAGTTGTTGTTCACGTTGACCACCGGCAGTCCGGTCAGTCCGAGCTCGTAGACGGCGCGCTGGCCGCTGGTCGAATCGCCGTACACGTAGCCGACATAGGCCTCTTGCACCTGGTCGTAGCGGATGCCTGCGTCCGCCAGCGCCTTGCCGCCGGATTCCTTCGCCATGGCCGGGTAGTCCCAGCCTTCGCGGCGGCCCGGCTTCTCGAACTTCGTCATGCCGACACCGATCACGAAAACTCTGTTGGTCATGTTGTTTCCTTGTCGATTGCGGGCTCGAACTCCGCGAGCCCGTCCTGGATGACGAATCGGTCGCTGTCCGACGAGGTTTCGAAGGCGTAGCGGTCCCGCCCGTCCCGGTGGCCGGCCGCCCATGTCGCGGTGGTGATGGTCTGTCCCGGAAATGCGGGCGAACTCAGCCGCACGGCAAGCCTTTTCAGCCGGCTCGGGTCGTCCGGGCTGATCCGGGTGATCAGTGCGTGCGAGACGAACGCGATCGTGCACAAGCCGTGGACGATGATCCCGGGCAGCCCCATCGCCTTGGCGAACTCGTCGACGAGGTGGATCGGCATCGGATCGCCTGCGGCCCGGGCGTATCGGAAGGTCTGATCCGCGTCGAAGGTCTGCGCCGCGGTGAAGTCCGGCTCGCGGGCCCGCAGGTTCTCCTCGAAGGAGTGCGCCGGGCTCGGCTCGCCGCGGGCGCCGTCGAATCGGCCGCCGCGGAAGAAGCCGACGAAGTACTGCTCGTTGACGAGGTCGCCGCCGCGCACGCTGTAGGTCTCGATGTGTGAGGTGACGACCACGCCCGAGGATTTGCCCTCGATCCCGACCGGCCGCGCGCGCACCTCCAGCAGCTCGCCGGGCTCGATCGGCCGGTGGAACCGGAAGTCGTGCTCGCCGTGCAGGATTCGCAGCATCAGATCGTCGGGCACCACCGACATCGCGGCGTCCGCCATCATCACGGTGATCGGCACCACGGCGAAAACCGGTGGCGCGTAGACCCCGTCGAGATGTTGCCGGATCGGATCGTTGGTCGCCGCGGCGTAGGCGATGGTGCGCTCGCGATCCACCTCGAACCGGTCCCGCGCACCCCAGCTGCCCAACCGGTCCAGGTTGAAGGTCGTCCCGTCCGGCACCGCCGCCGGTGTGCTGCGGGAGTTCCCGCGCTCCGGCATGCAGACGAGCGCCGCGCCCGATGTCTCGTCCGGCCGCTCGGCCGTCGCGTCGTTGCCCATAACCCAACGCTAGGAATCGGCAGACCCGCTCGGGATGACCGCGCGGCGCACGTTCGGTGACCGCCGCGCTCACCGCATCCGGCCTGGTAGGTTCGCCTCGACCAGGGACGCAGGAGGTAGTGGTGACGGCGAGGACGGTGCCGATCGACTTCGTGCGCTCCGCCGTCGCCACCGCCGAACGCGAAGGTGTCGACATCGGCCAGCTGCTCGGCAGCGCCGGGGTCGCGCCGGAGCTACTGGCCCAGGATCGCGCGCGGGTGACGGTCGAGCAGATGGCCGCGACCATGCGTCAACTGTGGCGGATCACCGACGACGAACTGTTCGGCCTCGGTCCGGCGCCGGTGCCGCGCGGGTCGACCCGGCTGGTCGGCTTCGGCCTGGTCGGCTGCCCCGATCTGGGTGCGGCGATCGCGCGGTTCGGCGAATACCAGCGACTGCTGCCCGGATTGCCGCCGATGGTGGTGACCACGGCCGGCGGGCGCACCCGGTGCACGCTCGACACCAGCGTGCTCGCCGCGGCCGAAGAACTGCTCACCGTGTTCCTGCTCGCCGCGATCCACCGGATGATCTCCTGGGGCATCGGCCGCCGAGTTCCCTTGCGCCAGGTCGAGTTTCCCTATCCGCGGCCGCGCAATGTCGCCGACTACGACCTGGTCTTCGGCGCCCCGCTCGTCTTCGAGGCCGCCACCGCGGCGATCACCTTCGACAGCGAGCTACTCGCTGCCCCGCTCACCAAGAGCGAGGAAGACCTCATCGACTGGGCCCGCAACGCGCCGATAGACGTGCTGTCCCGGCGCGACTACGGCACCTCGCTCGCCGAGCAGGTGCGCAAGATCCTCGCGCGGGGGCTGCACGGTGGGCGGGCAACGGCAGCCGGCCGGGCGGGTGAACACTGGCCTACCGCAGACGAGGTGGCCAAGCGGCTGGCCATGAGCCCACAGACGGTGCGCCGCAAGCTCGGCGAGGAGGGCACCTCGATCACCCAGATCCGCGAGGACATCCTGCGGGACGCCGCGGTGGCCAGCCTGGTGCGCGGCGACGAGACGGTGGAGGCGCTGTCGGCCCGGCTCGGCTTCTCCGAACCCAGTGCGTTCCGGCGGGCGTTCCGTCGTTGGACGGGGAGCCCGCCCGGTTCCTATCGCGGTGCACCGCCGGCGGAGAGCTGAATCCAGTGACGCGGCAGGGGTATCCCGAGCTCACTCACCGCGCAAACGGCGATGGTACTTCTCCCGGATTTCCGGATCGGGCTGGGCGTAAGCCGTTGTCGCCCCGGTGATTCGCGCGACGTAGAGCTGCGCCCGATACGGCAGCAACTGCGCGGACTTGATGATCGCGGCCAGCCTGCGCGGCACCGTCACCAACGGCTTGCCCTTGATCACCGTCCGCACGATCGCCTGCGCGACATCCTCGGGATCCACGGTCGTCATCGGCTCGATCCACCCCGGCATGTTCGCACCGGCCGACAGCTCGGTGCGCACAATGCCCGGCAGCACCGCCGAGACCTGCACGCCGTGCTCCTTCAGCTCCAGATGCAGCGCGGAGGTGAAGCCGACCACCGCGTGCTTGGTCGCACAGTAGGTGGCCAGCCCCGGAAAGCCTTGCGTCCCAGCCAGTGACGCGATGTTGATGAGGTGCCCGCTGCCGCGCGCCAGGAATCGCTGGGTGGCCAGCCGCGATCCGTGGATCACCGCACGCAGGTTGACGTCGACGATGCGATCGGTCATCGCCTCGTCCTCGTCGGCGAACAACCCGGTCGGCATGATGCCCGCGTTGTTGACCAGCACGTCCAGCGGACCGAGCTCCTTTTCGAGGGTGTCGAGGAACGCGGCGAACGAGGCGCGGTCGGTCACGTTCAGCGGCAGGCCGATGATCCTGGCCGCCGGGTCGGCGCCGAGCTCCACCGCGGCCTTGTCGACCAGTTCCACATCGATGTCGCCGATCGCGACCGCGGCGCCCGCCCCGAGAAACGCCTCGGCGGTGGCTCGGCCGATCCCGCGCGCTCCGCCGGTGATCGCGACGACCTTGCCGCTGAGCGGGGCGTCGCCGTTGGGTGCACTGGTCATGTTCTCGGCCTCCCGGTGGCCCGTGGGGTTCCGCAGGGCGGCCTGGCCGTCGATCACAGCCACCTCGGCGCTGTATCCAGTGTCGACGCTCGGCGAAGGATTGATTGCGGATTCGGCAATCACGTTGCGACGGAGCAAAATCTGACGCTCATAGCCCGCGCGCGATGATCTCCTTCATGATCTCGTTGGTGCCGCCGTAGATCTTCTGGATCCGCGAGTCGGTGAAGATCCGCGCGATCGGATACTCGGCCATGTAGCCGTAGCCGCCGAACAGCTGCAGACAGCGGTCGGCCAGAATGTTCTGCTGCTCGGACAGCCACAGCTTGGCCTTGGCCGCGGTCGGGATGTCCAAATCGCCGGTGACGTGCTTCTCGATGCACTCGTCGAGGAAGCTCCAGCCGACGGTGACCGCCGTATCGCACTCGGCCAGCGTGAATTTGGTGTTCTGGAACGCGAAGATCGGCTTGCCGAAGGCGCTGCGTTCCTTGGTGTACGCCAGGGTCAGCTCGACCGTCTTCTCCATCGTCGCCATCGCGGTGACGGCGATGATCAGCCGCTCCTGCGCGAGCTGCTGCATCAGCTGGATAAAGCCCATGTTCTCGGCCTCGCCGATGAGGTTCGTGCGCGGCACCCGCACCTCGTCGAAGAACAGCTCGCAGGTGTCCTGCCCGTGCTGGCCGATCTTGTGCAGATTGCGCCCGCGCCGGAAACCCGCCCGGCTGGTCTCGACCGCGATCAACGACAGACCGCCCGCGCCGCCCGCCTCGTTGGTCTTGGCGACGACCAGCACCAGGTCGGCCAGGAAACCGTTGGAGATGAAGGTTTTCGCGCCGTTGACGACGTACTCCTCGCCCTGCACGGTCGCGGTGGTGCGGATCGCCTGCAGGTCCGATCCGGTACCGGGCTCGGTCATCGCGATCGCCGCGACGATCTCGCCGGAGGCCAGCTTCGGCAGCCAGGTCTTCTTCTGCTCGTCGGTGCCGTAGCCGGCGAGGTAGTGCGCGATGATCGTGCTGTGCACCGGCCCGCCGAAGCTGGGCGCCAGCGCGCGCACCTGCTCGATGGCGATCACCGCGTCATGGCGGAAATCGCCGCCCCCGCCGCCGTACTCCTCCGGAATGCTGGGGCACAGCAGGCCGAGCTCGCCGGCGCGCAACCACACTTCGCGATCGATGTGTTGCTGCTGGGCCCACCGCTCTTCGTGCGGCGCGCACTCCTTACCGAAGAAATCGCGCGACAGTTCGGCCAGCGCGTCCATCTCCGCATCCATCCACCGTGAGCGGTGCCTTGCCATGTTCGCCCGTCCCTTCGCGCATCCGACGCCGTCGTCGTGTCCTCACGGTAGAAACCGCCGGGGCGTACGGGTAGGACCGAGCCGCCCGAATCCGATGACCGCAGCGCTCTCGTCCGGGCGAAGGGATAATCACCGATTCGGCGCTTCGACTAGCGGCCCATCAATGGCGCGACGAATGGGTTCGAGTCGAATACAACCTGCGGTCGGCGAACGAGGTGACCCGAGTTCGAATTTCTGGTTCCACTTCGAAGATGGCCGGGGCCGGTGGAATCTACGACGCGCCCTGCGAGCTACCCAGCGACGGCCGCAATGTTTGAAGGTTTATTGCGTCGAAGCGATCTTCGACGCAATAAACCTCAAAACTCGGTAATTGCTGAGGCTGAGGTAGCCGGACATACGCGAGCCGCCGCCCGGAAAGTCCGGGCGGCGGCTCGAGGTCTATCGGAAGCGAGCTCAGCTCGCGGTGCTGCTCGCCATCTGGCGTTCGGCCTTGGCGGCCTCGCGGGCGAGCATGCGGTCGCGCTGCTCCTCGAACTTCACCACGTCCTTGCCGAGCTTGTCGAGGTACGCGGCGAGCCGCTCACGGCAGGCCTCGCCGCGACCGGTGAAGTCGGTGCGGTCGAAGATGTTCCACTTCTTGAGCACCGGCTGCACCACCTCTTCCATGTGCTGGCGCAGGTCGTAGATGCCGTGCTTGGCCATCAGCACGCCGTTGCGGCGGAAGTTGGGCATACCGGCGCCGGGCATCTGGAAGTTCTCCAGGATCAGCGTGATGGCCTCGATCGTCTGGTCCGGGGCCAGATCGAGCGCGGCGCCGCACATGTTGCGGTAGAAGATCATGTGCAGGTTCTCGTCCGCGGCGACGCGCTGGAGCATGCGGTCGGCGATCGGGTCGTCACACACCTTGCCGGTGTTGCGGTGGCTCACTCGGGTGGCCAGCTCCTGGAACGTCACGTACGCGACGGAGTGCAGGAAGCCCGCGTCGGCCTCGGTCGGCGACGCGAAACCGTTGGTCATGTGGATCATCCGCGCCTCTTCGAGGGCGACCGGATCGACGCCGCGGGTGACCACCAGGTAGTCGCGCATCACGATGCCGTGCCGGTTTTCCTCGGCGGTCCAGCGGCCGACCCAGGTGCCCCACGCGCCGTCCTGGGAGAAGTTCTCGGCGATCTCGCGGTGATAGGAGGGGAGGTTGTCCTCGGTGAGCAGGTTGGTGATCATGGCGGCTTTCGCGACCTCGCCCAGCCGGGACTGCTCGGGATCCCAGTCGATGCCCCCGAGTGCGGCGAAATTGCGGCCTTCATCCCACGGGACGTAGTCGTGCGGATGCCATTCCTTTGCCAAGGAGAAGTGCCGGTTGACGTTTTCTGCGGCAACCGGCTCCAACTCCGTAAGAAGCTCGAGTTGAGTCAGATCCCTTGCCATGTATGAACCCTTCAGTCTGTGCGTCCGGTCGTGCAGGTCATCCCCCAAGGTAGACCGATGCCGTGCGGCCATACCTTACGGCACCGTAGGTGTGATGCGAAACGCATCCGAATGCCTGTTGATGCCCCGTGATACACGTCATACGCCCTCGTTGGCGTTCGGCGACCACTGTCGATTGTATGGCTTCGGCCCGCAGCGAGGGGATTATCGCCACGGGCCGAGGAGTGTTAGCGCGGCGTGCTGCACTGCACAGAGCGCTTGCGAGTCGCGGATGCGCGAGGCCGCACACCGAGCGGTAGATCGTATAGTCCGCCCCGGTCAGCGTTTCCCGCCGAACAGACCGCCGAGTACGTTTCCAAGTGCGCCACCGGCGTTCTTGGCCAGCGCCTCGCCGATCGCGCCGCCGATGCCACCGCTTTTGCTACTGCCGCCGAGCAAACCGCCGAGCACGTCGCCGATCCCGCCGTTGCCTGCCTGCGGCTGGGTCTGCGGCGCGGCGTTTCCGCCGCCGCCGGTCAGCTGCTTGGCCAGGTAGGCGAGCACGATCGGCGCGAGGATGGGCATCAGCTTGGCGATCAGGTCGTTGCCGCCCGTGCCCTCGGTCGCGCCGAGCGCGCTGATCACCGTGTTCTTCTCGTCGCCGAAAACGTTCTCAACGATCTTCGAGCCGTCGGCGACGTCGACCTGGTCGATGTCCACCTGGCCCGCGCCCTCGACCAGGCCGCCGTGGTTGTCCAGCGCGCCGACCAGCGAGGCCGCGCCTTCGGGCTGGGTCGCGTTCGCCTGCAGGCCGCCGAGCAGCGTGGGCAGCGCCGCCTGGACCGCGGTGGTCGCGGTGTTCTCGTCTACGCCGAGCTTCGCGGCGATCTGGGCGATGGGTACCTGAGCGAGCAAATCATCGAAGGAAGTCATCAGCTCCGCCTTGTCGAGGGAAGACCAGGATTGCCCCTGTCGGGCTCACAGTAGGGGAATGCTCGGAGGGAGTGCGGTCTTTCGAGTCCCGCGCGCCGGGTGTGCTTGCGGCCGCTGTGAAACGAGAGCGGGCGCCCGGTAGAACACCGGGCGCCCGAGGAGTGCCCCCAGTAGGGCTCGAACCTACGACCTGCGGATTAAAAGTCCGTAGCTCTACCAACTGAGCTATAGGGGCGCGGTGGGCCAGTGTAGTAGGCGCTGCCGCGATGGCCCAAATGGGGGAGCGGGCGCGTCGCGAGTCCGCCGCTGCCGCGGTGCGCGGGTATCGGCGAGTGAGGGCAATCCGGCGCCGAGACTTGTTGTGGCGCCTGGTAACGCGGGACGCGTGGCGCACGATCTTGTCGGTAAACATTTGGTACCCAACTTTGTTCATCGCGCCGATAATTGGCTACCATCCAATCATGTTGGCTAGCAATGTCTTTGGATTTGCGGGGGGTGAGGGGTCTGAGCTCGGGTGCGTGCGCCGGTGGGGTGAGCGGGCAGGCGCGCGGCCGAGGATCGGTGGGCCGGTCGGCCGGTCTCCTCGGGTGAACGTTGCTGCGACGCTGTCGAATTGGGGGAACGGGTATGCGCCGAAGTTTGGTTGCGAGATGTTTGCTGTAACAGTAAACCGACCCGATCAGTTACCTGACTCGTCGGTTTGCCGCGTGTCGGATGGGGTTTCCGGGTACGGTGACGACTTGATGAATTCCGAAAGAATCGCCGACTGGTCCGGTGATTCGGAATTCGGCTTATCGTTGATGTGCCCGAACTTGTCGCGACCGGTCCGGCCGATCGCGGCTTCCCTGAACACAACGCCGCGGGAGGCAGATCCGAGACAAAGGAATACCCGGGTGCGCACCCCCTGCGGTGCACCCGGGCAGGAAAACTATACCAGCTGGTGTGTTTCAGGTTTTTCGCAAGTTTTCGTACCGAAAGTTTGAAACTGGGCGAAAACCCGGTTTGAAGTATTGATAAAACTCATAACTTCGCGCCAAGGGCCCGTTCCTTTGGGGGTGGCTGTTTGGCGGCGAGTAGGCTTCGGAGGCGTTTCGAGCATGGCACGGCAGCAAGAGCGGGCCCGCCGGACACGTGCGGCGATTATCAGGTCCGCCGCCGTTGAGTTCGGGAAGAGCGGCTATGCCGCTGCATCGCTCAACCGCATATTGGAAGGGTCGCGTGCCACCAAGGGCGCCATGTACTTCCATTTCGATTCCAAGGAAGATCTCGCGCGCGCCGTACTGGAGACGGCGGTCGAACGCTATCGCGCATCGGCCGAGCGTTGGCTCGGCCGAACGGATCTCGGACCACTGGACATCATGCACGGCATGGTCGACGAGATGGCGCTACGGCTGGAACACGACATCATCGTGCAAGCCGAATACCGGTTGATCATCGAACCGGACTTCTATCGAGACGTGCAAAGCGGTGGCGGACGGATCCTCGGGCGCGCCACCCGCGCGCTCACCGTCCGCGCCATCGATCAAGGGCAACTGCGCGCCGACGCGGACGCCGACCGATTCACCCGCACGCTGACCGCCGCACTGGCCGGCCAGCGCTACCTGGTCGACGCGCAAGGCACCGGCATCGACCTGCGCGCCCGCTTCGAGGAAGCACTCGAGGTCGTCGTCGAGTCCATGGCCACCCCGGAATGGACCGAGAAGTTCCGCAACGACGGCTGGCGCACACGTGCCCGGCTCGAAGAGCTCAGTTTGGGCCTTTGACCAGCCGGTTTGGGAAACGAGTCCGGTCTGTCATAAGCTAACCGGGCTCCCAACGGACAGCCGTTGAAGCCGGTTCCGGAGAAATCCGGAGACGAGCCCCCTTCGTCTAGCGGCCTAGGACGCCGCCCTTTCAAGGCGGTAGCGCGGGTTCGAATCCCGTAGGGGGTACGGTCTTCGGACCGTTGGTAGTACGCAAGGCCCTGTGGCGCAGTTGGTTAGCGCGCCGCCCTGTCACGGCGGAGGTCGCGGGTTCGAGTCCCGTCAGGGTCGCAAAAGAGGCGCCGGAGCAATCCGGCGTTTCGCGTATGGCATTCAACTCGGGTGCCTGCGGCCAGGTAGCTCAGTTGGTACGAGCGTCCGCCTGAAAAGCGGAAGGTCGCCGGTTCGATCCCGGCCCTGGCCACTTCACTCGTAGGCGAGCCCTGCACGCGGAATGCGCGTGCGGGGCTCGTTTCGTTCGTGTCTTGTGGGGGTGCAACCCCCACGCCCCGCTCGGCGGGGCTTCGCCCCCCGAACCCCCGGCCGTGGTTGCGTTGGTTTGGCAGCTGCGGATTTGGTTGGAACCTGCTGGGCGGGAGCCTTTGTCCGCTGAACCGCCTGGCTGTGGTTGCGTTGGTTCGGTGGCTGGGGAATTGGTTGGAACCTGCTGGGCGGGAGCCTTTGTCCGCTGAACCGCCTGGCTGTGGTTGCGTTGGTTCGGTGGCTGGGGAATTGGCTGGGACCTGCTCGGCGAGGGCCTTCGTCCGCTGAACCGTTCGGCTGTGGTTGCGTTGGTGTGGGCGGCTGGGGAATTGGGTCGGAACTGCTCGGCGGGCCTTTGTCCCTGGACTCCGCCGTGGTGGCGTTAGTGGGGAGCTGCGGGAGGTTTGGGGTGGGGTGGTGGCGGTAGGGTCCGGTCTCATGGGTGCGGCTAGCCAGGGGTCTGTGCGGCCGGTGGCTGGGGTGCCTGCGGGGGTGGGGTCTTCGGTGCCGGTGGTGTTCGCGGCGGGGGCGGGGATCGGGGTGGTCGGGGGGTTGATCGGGCTCGGGGGTGCGGAGTTTCGGCTGCCGCTGTTGATCGGGGTGTTCGGGTTTGTTGCCTTGCATGCGGTGGTGCTGAACAAGGCGATGAGTTTGGTTGTGGTGGCTACTGCGCTGCCTGCTCGGTTGGTTGTGCTGCCGTACAGCGATGTTGCGGCGCACTGGTCGGTTGCGGTGAACCTGCTTGCGGGGAGTTTGGTGGGTGCCTGGGTGGGGGCGGGGTGGGCTACCCGGATGCGGTCGCGGACGCTGTATCGGGTGCTGGCGGGGCTGCTGGTGCTCATGGCAATCGCGTTGGCGGCCAGTCACATCGGTCCCCTCGGTTCGCTGTCGTTACCGCCGATCGCCCGGGTTGTGGCCGCTGTGGTCGCTGGGGTCGGGATCGGGGTGGTTGCGGCGTTGATGGGGGTGGCGGGGGGTGAGTTGCTGATTCCGACGATCGTGCTGTTGTTCGCGGTGGACATCAAGATCGCGGGGAGTCTGTCGTTGGTGGTGTCGCTGCCGACGATGTTGGTTGCGTTCGCTCGCTACAGCCGGGATCAGAGTTTTCAGGTGGTGCGTGATAACCCTCGGTTCCTGCTTGTCATGGCTGCGGGGTCCGTCGTCGGCACCGTGATCGGTGGGTTGCTGCTGGGTGTCGTGCCCAGCGTCGCCCTGATCCCGGTGCTCGTCCTGCTGCTGGTGGTCTCCGCGGTCAAGGTTTGGCGGCACCGATAACCCGCTCGCGAGTGGGGCATGGGGGCGGCGAAGTGTGAGTCGCGCCTGCGTGATGTCCCGATGGCGCGGCCGTCCGTAGGCTGGCCGGGTCATGGTGACTCTTTTGCTGGCGCTCGTGGGGTTTGCGGTGCTGGATTCCCTGGATGTGCTGTTGGTGGGGGTTACCACGGCGGTGGTGGCGGACAGTCGGCTCGCGCGGCGGTCGCCGGTGCCGGGTGGGGTGAGTTTTATTGCGGGGGTTTTCGCGGTTACCACGGGGTTTGGGCTCTGTACGGTGCTGGGGCTGAACTTTTTGAGCGAGCTGGTGGCGTTCGAATTGACGCCTGGGGTGCGATATTGGGGAGAGTTGGTGTTGGGGGTGGTGTTGATCGCGGTCAGTGCGGTGCCGGTGGTTCGGCAGCGGGGGACGCCGGCGTGGGCGGGGGTGTTGCGGCGGCGGCCGTGGTTGTTCGGATTCGTCGGGATGGCAATTGGTCTCGTGCAGGCGCCGACGGCTGTGCCGTATCTGGCGGGGTTGGCGATGATCTCGGCGCAGGATCCGTTGCCTGCGTTCTGGCCATTGATCGTGGTCGCCTACTGTGCGCTGGCTTTGTTGCCGCCGTTGCTGGTGTTGTTGCTTTCGCTCCGGCGAACACGGAGAGCCAGACGGGTATACCGCACGATCGTGCGGGTGCTCACTCGGTACGCGCCTCCCGCATTACGGGTCTTGTTCGTGACGTTCGGCGCAATTCTGCTCATCAACGCGCTCGTCAACTTCCGTCACCTCGCGTGAGTGGCACACGGCTGCGGCAAAACGCGAGTAGTTCACTCCATGGTGTGCCACGCACGACAATCGTGATCTTGGAAAAGCAGTGTGGGGGCGGCTGACGGTGGAATGCTGGAGGCATGGCTGAGCGCTGGTATTACTGCTTAAAGCACAAGCGCGCCGAGAAAGGTCGGCAGTGCTGGTTCCAGGATCGGATGGGACCGTATCCGGACCAGGCGACCGCGGAGCGGGCATTGGAGATCGTCAAGGCGCGCAATGCGCAGGCGGATGCCGCGGACGCGGATTGACGCGACGGTGACGGGTGCTTCTCGCATAATGCTGAGGGGCAACCGATTTCGTCCGAACAGGGGTAACTCGGCGGGTACCGGCTGACTATCGCGCGCCGCCGATACCTCTCCGGCGCCTGCTGAGCCGGGCCTGAGGCCCGGAGAGGCGAGGGAGCCCTGTTCAGGTCCATCAAGTACGGTTTCTCAGAACTCAGACGAATGCTCGGTGGTCCTGACGTGGGCTGCGAGCTGGACCAGGATCAGCAGGGAGGGCGACCCTTGAGGGTTACCGTTGTTGTGCCGACCTACAACGAGCGGGAAAATCTGCCGGTTGCGGTGGCGCGGCTCACCGCGCTGCCGGTGCCCGACCTGCACGTGCTCGTGGTCGACGACAGTTCACCGGACGGCACCGGTGAGGTCGCCGACAAGCTGGCCGCGGAGCTGCCGAACGTGGTCGGCGTGCTGCACCGCACCGAGAAGGACGGCCTGGGCCGGGCCTACATCGCCGGGATCACCCGGGCGCTGGACGAAGGCGCCGACGTGGTGATCCAGATGGACGCCGACCTGTCGCACCCGGCCGAGGTGATTCCGGCCATGCTGGAGCGGCTTACGACCACCGACGCAGGCGTGGTGCTCGGCTCGCGCTACGTGCCGGGCGGCTCCACCGCCGAAGAGTGGAAGTGGCACCGCAAGGCGCTGTCGGCGTGGGCCAACTTCTACGTGAACCTGATCCTGCGGCTGCATGTGAAGGACGCCACCGCCGGGTTCAAGGCGTGGAAGGCGGACACGTTGCGCGCCATCGACGTCGCGTCGATCCGCAGCAACGGGTATTCGTTCCAGGTCGAGATGAACTACCGGACGGTCAAGCGGGGCATCGAGATCGCCGAGGTGCCGATCCGCTTCGAGGAGCGCACCCTGGGCGCCTCCAAGATGAGCCTGAAGGTGCAGCTGGAGTCGGCGCTGATGCCGTGGAAGCTGCTCTTCGGCAAGTCGGTCTGAGCACACCACCGAACAACCACACAGGGCCCTGTCTCCGCAATGGAGATGGGGCCCTGTGTGGTTCGTGGCGGATCAAGCGGTCAGTCCGCGACGCAGCGCCTCCAGTCCGACGATGATGACCGGTGCGAGCACCAGGTGCATGACCGACAGCGCGATGGTGCTTGCGGTGTCGAAGGTGGCGGAGACGGTCAGCCCGATGGTCGCTACGGCGAGCACGCTGCCGACGACCTGAGCCACCCGCAGCACGCCGACCCAGCGGTAGGACAGCAGCGCGGCCAGAGTCATGCCGATGAGCAGCGGGACCCCGGACGACATGATCACCCCGCTGCCGCCGACGTAGGTGGTGACGCCCTTGTCGACCACCTCGAACGAGCCGCCCGCCGCCTCGCCGATCAACCAGACGACGAGGTTGACGGCGACCGCGACGACGACGCTGCCGAGGACGGCGACCGGACGGTTGACCGCCGGGATACGCAGGGCGGGGGCGATGGTTTGCGTGGTGGTCATGGTGTTCTCCTCATCCGAAGCTGTGTGCTTGGTACTGAGAACAATGGTGGAACCTGAACAATTGTTTAGGTCAAGCTGGACGTCGAGTAGCCTGAATCACAGGAGCAAAACCGCCGCAGCGGAATGCGGGGCGGCGCAACGGGGTTCGCGCGAGCGTGGGTCAGCCTGCGTCGGGCTCCGGCCAGTTCAGCAACGTATCCAGGTACAGCTGCCGGACCGCCGCCACCTTGTCGTCCATGTCGTTCGGATCCCAGCCGCTGACGTCGATGGGGTCGAGGATCGCGACGTCCACCGTGCCGGGGCGCGCGACCATCGAGTTGCGCCAGCAGATTTCGCCCGCATTGCGGATGACGATCGGGATGATCGGCACCCCGGCCTGGATGGCGATGTGGAACGCGCCCTTCTTGAACGGCCCGACATCCGGTGTGTAGGAACGGGTTCCCTCGGGGGCGACGGCGATCGACAGCCCGCTACGCAAGGTGTCGACGACCGGGGCGAGCGCGGCCTTGGCCTTGTCGGTGCTGGACCGATCGATGAAGGTGACGCCGACGAAACGCATCAGCGGGCCGAAGACGGGGTTGCGGGTCAACTCCTTCTTGCCGATTCCGGTGACGCCGCCGTTGAGCACCTCGGGGACGATGATGATGTCGAACTGGCTCTGGTGGTTGAACAGGAACACCGCGGGCCTGGGCGCGCGGGCGTTGGCGGCGCCGGTCACCCGCAGGTGCACGCCCGCGATGCTCAGGGTGTTTCCTGCCGCGTGCTCGAGCAGCGCATCGGCCATCTGCCGGCGGTCCCTGGTGGGCGACTTGGCCGCGACACCGTAGAACGCGCCGCCGAGCAGTCCGGCGAAGCCCGCTGTGGTGCGGAGGTAGTCGGCCGGGCGGGGGCCTTGCCGTGGTCGGAAGTGCAGCGTCGGCCAATCATGTTCCGCGGCAAGAGCGGTCAGCTGCCCATCGGGGTTCACCGCCGTCGGATGACCGACCAGCGACAGCAGCGGCAGATCGGCGGCGTTGGCGGTGTAGGCGTAGCTGCGCGCGAGATCCACGTTGTCGGCGGCGAACTCGCGGACGGCTTCGGCCTTGCCGTTGCGCCACAGCGTCTTGCCGTCGACGTAACCGGTGAGTACGCCGTCCTGGGTCGCCATCGGGGTGTACAGCACCTGCTCGATGCCCAGCGCGGCCGCCGTGGGGGCGACCTGGAAGCGGGTCAGCGAGCTGGCCAGCACCACGGTGTGCCCGGCCGCCTGATGCGTCCGGATCAGTTGCCATGCTTCGTGATACAGGTGGCCGTAAACGGTGCGCCGGAACAGCCGCTCGCCCAGCGCGGCCAGTTCGTCCTCCGGTTTGCCCGCCAGCGCCTCGGTGAGCTGGTGCAGGTAGCGCCCGTATTCACCGTCGGTGGTGCCGTTGCGGATCCCGCCGAGCAGGACGGCCTCGACACTGCGGCGGCGAAACAGCCTCGGGCGTCTGAACCCGCTGACGACGGTCCCGCCGAAGTCGAAGATCGCGGCCACCTCGGGACCCTGCGGTCCGGTTCGGATCGCCTCGGTCGCGGCGTGCAGCTCACTGTTCACCGAGTCTCCCGGTTGGACGGATCGAGCGCGGCCGCCTGCGAGATGCGTGCGCCGATGGTGCGCAGCCGATCCGCGAATTCCACTCGGCGCTCGGTCAATTCCGCTCTGCGCTTGGCCGAGTCGTTCGACACCGGTTCGAGCAGACCGTGGTTGTCGGCGAGTTTCAGTGCGCTGGTGAACAATTCGGTGGAGACCGATTCCGGGCTGTGCAGCCGCTGCTGCAGCATCATCTGCTTGCCGACCGCGACGCATTCGGCGATGAACTGCTTGCGGTCGAGCTCGATCTCGGGGTCACGGTCGGCCAGTCGTTCGGCCACCACCAGTTGCGCGTCGAAGAACGAGCGGAGCACGCGGTGCGCCATCATGAAGCCGGAGTCGGTGAGCTTGGCCATCACCTCGGAGCCAAGGGTGTTGTCGCGGGTGTGGCTGCGCCACTGCGGATCCAGCAGCAGCATCTCCGCCGTGATCTGCTCGGCGAACTCGGCCCGCTCGGGGAAGAAGAACTCGAACTTCAACAGGTCGCGCAGCCGGAACGCCTCGTCCCAGCCGGTGCTCAGCTGGTCGGCGCCGTCGCTGTCGAGCGCGGCCAGGATGGACAGTTCGAGAATGGCGCGGTGCACGAACCAGTGCACCGCGCTGTTGCGGTAGAACGCGGCCTCGAGGTGCGCGCCCGCCTCGATCGAGTACACCGGCTCCAACCCGCCGCGATAGACCGTCACCACCTTCGCCAGCGAAAGCTGTTCCAGCACAACGGCCAGGCCCTGATCGTCCTGCAGCGTGTCCAGTTCGCCGTGCGGCAGCTCGCGCTTGCGGATGTAGCCGAGCACGGGAGCCAGCACCGTGCGCACCTCACCGAGGGTGAGCGCGCGCTCGTGCACACCGAGCAGTGCGAGGGTGACCAGCGCGTTCACCGTCACCGGCGTGACCGCGTTGATCCCGACGGCGATCTCGAATGCCAACCGCTGCACGGCCTTCCGCTCCAGCTCGGCGGCCTCGGGCGCCTCCGGCTCGCCCTGACCGATCTCGGTGAGCCCGGCCGGTGCGGGTTCGGTGCGGTGCAGCGGGATGGTCAACGGTGGTGTGACGAGCGGGTCGCCGTGTGCCGCGAGCCGGTCGCGAGCCGAAAGTGGTTCGCCGAACCGCACATACACGTGCCCGGCCGAATGCTGTTGGCTCCGGATGTAACGCGCGAGCCAGGCGAGACCCTCGGGCTTCTTCCGGCCGCCGACCTGTTCGGTGGCGATGGCGCCGAGTTCGTTGAGCCGCTCGTAGGTGATCGACACCGGAACCAGCATGACGTCCTCGACCCGGTCGGCACGCACCGCCGCCGCAAGGTAATTCAGCAGCCCGTAGCGCGGCGGGCGCAGCTTGCCGGTGCGGGTGCGACCGCCCTCGAAGTACCACTCCAGGTTGAAGCGCTTGGCCAGCAGGAAGGCGAAGTACTCCTCGACGACCGCCTTGTACACCTCGTCGTCGCCGAAACTGCGCCGGATGAACACGGTTCCGGTGCGCCGGGCGATCGGCCCCATCGGCCAGAAGCTGAGGTTGGCCCCGCCGATCACGTGGTTGGGCGGGAAGTCGTTGCGGGCCAGCACATCACCGAGCACGAACGCGTCGACGTAGGAGCGATGCGAGGGCAGGAACACCAGCGGATAACGGCGGTTGAGGTCGCGCAGAGCGGCCAGCCCCGAATCGTCGGAGTCCACCTTCCAGGTCGACGCGTGGATCGGCCGCATCGCCTGGGTGAACAGGTCGGAGACCAATCTGCTTTGCGCGGCGACGAGTTCGTTCAACGCCTTCTCCGCGCGGCGATACACCTCGTGCGGGGCGGCGCCGATCTGGTCGGCGATGAGCTCGAGCCTGCGCACGAAGTCGGGGGAGTCCATGATTTCCTCGGCCACCAGCCGGGGCACCTTGTACCGGTCACCGATGATGGTGCGCTCGGCGCGTTCCAGCGCCACCACCGCGGCGCGCACGATGGCGCGGGCGAACGGCTCGGCGCTGCCCTTGGTGACCAGCGCGGCGGCCTCCGGGTTGTTCGTGCGCAGGTCGCTGAGCAGCGCGGGCTGCCCGGTCAGCACCACATGCCGGTTCGATTGGCCGACCAGCTTCCGCTGTGCGAGCCGGTTCGGCTTGCGCGGGTTGGTCAGCAGTGCCATGTCCGCGAAGGTGATCCGGCGGACGCCGTCGCGTTCCGGCGGCAGCCAGAGCACGCGCACCGGCACCACCAGCGGATCATCGTGCCTGCCGACCATCCGGGTAGCGATGGCGCCCGCGTCCAGATCCAACTGGGTGATCGGGGCATCGGTGCCGAATTCCTTGGCGATACCGCCCTCGGCCAACCAATTGCCGATGAGTTCGCGCTCCACCCCGGATGCCGCGTCCACCAGCGCCACCACCGAACCCGGTGCCGTCGCTCGCCCGATGTCCGCGGGCGCTCCGCCACGGTGCTCGATCATGCTCTGGTTCCCTCCGACTGAGATCTCCCTATTGAATCCCCCCAGGTCTGTTTCGCGCAGGCACTCGGGCGTGCAAGTTGAACGCGCGGCCAGGATCCCGCGTTCCGTCGGCGCGGCGATCTACGCTGCGCTGATGGATTGGGCCTTACGCGCGTGCGGTTGGCACGGTCACTACACCTATGCGCCGGACGAGGCGGAGCTGGCCGAACGGTTGCGGGTCGACACCGTGGCCGGGGTGGCGTGGCGCTGTCTGCGGTGCGGGACCTTCGTGCCGGGTGCGCCGGTGGGTTCGGGGCCCGCCGATCATGCGCCCGAGGTGCCGCGTGGGCGGCTGCTGCGAGATCGCTGGCTGATGCGGGCGTTGGCGATCGAGCGGTTGCTGCGCGGGCTGCTGCTCGTGGTCGCCGCGCTGGGGGTGTTGAAGTTCCGGTCATCGCGGGAGACCATGCGGGCCGCGTTCGATCAGGATCTGCCGCTGCTGCGGCCGTTCGCCGATCAGATCGGCTGGGATATCGATCGGTCCAAGATCGTGCATCTGATCGATGAGGCGTTCTCCTTGTCGAACACGACGCTGCTGTGGGTGGCGATCGGCATCTTCGTCTACGCGACGCTGCAGGGCATCGAGGCACTCGGGCTGTGGCTGGTGAAACGCTGGGGCGAGTACTTCGCCGTCGTCGCGACGAGTCTGTTTCTGCCGCTGGAGATCTACGAATTGACCGAGAAGGTGACCGCCCTGCGGGTCGGCGCGCTCCTGGTCAATATCGCCGCGGTGGTGTGGCTGCTGTACTCCAAGCGGCTGTTCGGGCTGCGCGGTGGCGCGGCCGCGTACCACGCGGAACACAGTGCGGAGAGTTTGCTGAGCGTCGAGCGCTCCGCGCTGGCTGTTCCGGCGAAGTAGCCGCGTAATTATCGGTCGCTGTGTCCGCGAGCACAGTACTCGCGTAATCAGGTAATGCTAACCTTACCTCCAAAGATGGGCCAGCTAGAGCTTTGGAGGATCGTTGTCGACCACGGACGAACGCTTGCGGGTTGAGTATGTGACCGATCCGGCGGCAGCGATGTCCCGGCTGGCGGGAGCCGATCGGTTCGGTGAGTACGTGATGTACGAGCGACCGGGCGAGTGGGTGTTCGCGGCCGATCCGATCGGCGGCATCGAACTGGATGTCGAGGAACTGCGGGTCACCTGGGAGGGGCAGACCACCGCGACCCGGTGGGAGGGCCGCCCGGCCGGCGTCGTCGATCGGGCACTCGGCTCGCTGCCGCTCGACGGACGCAATGCCTACGGCTGGATCGGATTCGAGTTCTGCGCATGGGCGTTCGACGCCACCCAGTACCTGGACCCGCGGACCACGCTGGTGCAGTTGATGATTCCGCGCATCGAGGTGCGGATCGGTGAGTTCGGCATCCGGGTCTCCGGTGCTACCCCGGCGGAGACCGGTGATATCCACGACCTGATCACCGAATCGCAGGAAACCGAACTGCCGCAGCCGCATCCGACGGATGTCCGGCTGGACCCGACGGCTTACGCGGACCGGGTGGCCAAGGCGGTCGGTGAGATCGAGGCGAACCGCTATCAGAAGGTCATCCTGTCGCGGAAGGTCGATCTGCCGTTCGTAGTGGACATCCCCGCGACCTATCGGCTCGGTCGCGCGCACAACACGCCCGCCCGTTCGTTCCTGCTGCGGCTCGGTGGGCTCGAAGCGGCCGGATTCAGTCCGGAGCTCGTCGCCTCGGTCGACCAGAACCGTCTGGTGACCACCGAACCGGTCGCGGGCACCCGTGCCTTCGGCCGTGGCGCGGAGATCGATATGGCGGCGCGGGCCGACCTGCTCACCGACCCCAAAGAGATCGTGGAGCACGCGATCTCGGTGCAGACCTCCTTCGCGGAGATGGCCTCGGTGTCCGATCCGGGTACCACCGCCGTCTCCGACTTCATGGCGGTGCGCGAACGCGGCAGCGTGCAGCACCTGTCCTCCACGGTGTGCGGCAGGCTGGCGGCCGACCGGTCCAGCTGGGAAGCGCTCGAGGTGCTGTTCCCCTCGGTCACCGCCTCCGGGATCCCCAAGCATGCGGGCATCGACTCGGTGTTCCGGCTCGACCACGACCCGCGCGGGTTGTATTCCGGTGCGGTGGTGACGGTTTCGCCGAACGGCGCACTGGAGGCGACCTTGGTGCTGCGCGCGATCTATCAGAACACCGAAGGCGCCTGGTTGCGCGCGGGGGCGGGCATCGTCGCGCAGTCCAAGCCGGAGCGAGAATTCGAGGAGACCTGCGAAAAGCTCGGCAGCATTGCGCCTTACGTGGTGCGGGCGCAGTAGCGAACTCCTCCGGGTAGTACCGCCATCGGGCAGCGCATCGAAAGGTGTGCTGCCCGTTGTGTTCACCGGCATGCTGTACCGGCAAGCCGCTGTTTCGACAGTCCCGTCAGCTCTCGGTGGCGCGCAGTGCTTTCTTGTCGATCTTGCCGACGGCCGTGATCGGCAGCTGCGCCGAGCGGCGCAACACATCGGGCAGCTTGTACGTCGCCAAGCCGCGCGTGGCGAGGAAGGTCTTGATCTCGGCCAGGGTCGGCATCTCGCCGTCGACCACCAGTATGGCGCAGACCTTTTCGCCGAGGGCCGGATCGGGCAGGCCGACGGCGGCGGCGTGCCGGACGGCCGGGTGGGTGAGCAGATGCTCCTCGAGCTCGTCGCACGAGATGTTCTCGCCGCCGCGATTGATGACGTCCTTGATCCGGCCGGAGACCACCAGGTGCCCGCTGGGCAACCGGCGCACCAGGTCGCCGCTGCGGTAGTAACCGTCGGGGGTGAAGGCGCGGGCGTTGTGCTCGGGCGCGCGGTAGTAGCCGCGAATGGTGTACGGGCCCTTGGTGAGCAGTTCGCCCTCCGCGCCCGGTGCCACATCGTTGCCTGCCGCGTCGACGATCCGGATCTCGTCGGCGGGCGACAGCGGCCGACCTTGCGTGGTGTGCAACAGCTCGTCGGGGTCGTCGAGCCGGGTGAAGTTGAGTAGTCCCTCGGCCATGCCGAACACCTGCTGCAGGGTGGCGCCGAGCGCGGGTCCGACCTCGCGGGCATTGACCTCCGCGAGCCTGGCGCCGCCGACCTGGAGCAGTCGCAGCGAGCTCAGGTCGGCCGCCTCCCATTCGGTTGCGGCACACCACAGCTGGGCCAGCGGCGGCACCACGGCGGTCACCGTGACGCCGTGCCGTTCGATGGTCGCGAACGCGCTCTCCGGACTGGGATCGGTGACGAAGGCGACCGCGCCGCCGACGCTCACCGTGCCGAGGATGCCTGGGCAGGCCAACGGGAAGTTATGCGCCGCGGGCAAAGTCGCGAGGTAGACGTCGTCCACGGTGAGCGCACACACCTCGGCGCTTGCCGTGGCGTTGTAGGCGTAATCGTCGTGCGTGCGGGCGATCAGCTTCGGCAGACCCGTGGTGCCGCCGGAGACCAGCATCAACGCGATATCGTGCGGGTCGATCTCCGGCAGCGACCCGCCCTCGCGCGGTACCGAATTCAGGTCGATGCCGAACCCGGGCTCGCCGATCACGAGCACGTGCCGCAGCGAGGGCACCGACGTGCGCACGGCGGCGGCCAGCTCCCGGTAGTCGAAATCGCCGAGCTGATCGATGACGATGTACGCGACGGCCTCGGAAAGCGCTGCCAGGTGCTCGATTTCGGCCCGCCGGTGCGCGGGCAGGGTGAGCACCGGAATGATTCCGGCGCGCAGTAAGCCGAACAGCACGGTCAAGAACTCCGGCACGTTCGGCAGCTGCACCACCACCCGGTCGCCGGGCGCGATGCCCAACGCCAGCAGTCCGTGCGCCATCCGGTCGGCCTCGGCGTCCAGCCAGGCATAACTGCGCGTGGCCTCGGCATCGAGCAGTGCGGGCCGGTGCGGATGCCGCCGCGCGGTCTCCCGCAACAGGTCACCCAGCGCGCGCCCGCGCCAGTACCCGGCCGCCCGATACGCCTCGCCCGCCGCGGTGGGGAAGGGCACATAACCGTCGCGATGCGGGGTGGATGTCGAAGTCACGGTCTGCCTCACAGATAGCTCACGCCGATCCCGGCGAACATAGGTAAGGCAACCCTATCTCAATGCGATACGCTCGATCGAGCAGTCTCGATCCGCCGGACACGGCGGCGACCAAGGAGTGACAGCGCCAGATGGAGCCAGCACAGCGACCGGGGGACGGGGCGGAACGTAAGGACAGCGCAGCCAGGGGACCGGTGATCGCACGCGCCGACATCCGCGCCGCCCTCGCCGAGCACCTCGGCGTGCCCGCCGACGCGATCGACGACAACGCCGACCTCATCCAGCTCGGCCTGGACTCCATCCGCACCATGAAGCTGGCCGGCGGTTGGCGAAAGCGCGGCGCCGACATCAACTTCGCCCAGCTAGCCGCCGCGCCGACGGTCGCGCAATGGGCGCAGCTGCTCGGGGCCGACGACGAGATCGCCGCGAACCCCGAGGTAGCCGAAACGATGGACCTCGACGCGGCTTCCGAGGACGAATTCGCCCCCTTCCCGCTGGCGACAATGCAGCATGCCTACTGGATCGGCCGGTCGGACGAGCAGGATCTCGGGGGTGTCGCCGCGCACCTGTACGTCGAATTCGACGGCACCGCAGTCGATCCCGTGCGGCTCGAGCGCGCGGTCGGTGACCTCGTTGCCGCACATCCGATGCTGCGCACCAGGTTTCTGCCGGACGGCACGCAGCAGACCATGGCGGCGGCGGGGCGCCCGGTCTTCTCGGTGGTCGATCTGCGCGAACTCTCCGGCGACGCGGCCGAGGCGGAACTGACTCGCCTGCGCGACAGCAAAACACATCAGCGGCTGGCGATCGAGGACGGCCAGGTGCTGGATGTGACGCTGAGTCTGCTCGCCGACGACCGGACCCGGCTGCACCTCGATGTCGACATGCTGGCCGGTGACGCGATGAGCTACCGGGTGCTGATCGCCGACCTCGCCGAGCTGTACCACGGCGCGACGTTGCTGCCGCAGGGCTACAGCTATCGGCGCTACCGCACCGAGCGCACCGCGGACACCGCCGCGTGGGAGCGGGATCGGCAGTGGTGGCAGCAGCGGCTGCCCGAGCTGCCGGGCGCACCCGAGCTGCCGACGATTCCGGTCAGTGAACGTACCGACCCGCACCGTACCGTCCGCTACGACCATTGGCTCGCGCCGGAGGCGAAGCAGCGCCTGCTCGCCGCCGCGCATGCCCGCGGCATCACCCCGGCGATGGCGTTGGCCGCGGTGTTCGCCGAGACCATCGGCGGCTGGTCGGCGCAGAGCCGGTTCCTGCTGAATGTGCCGCTGTTCCATCGGGAACCGGTGCATCCGGACGTGGAGCGCGTCATCGGCGATTTCACCTCGTCGATCATGCTCGAGGTGGATGTCAGCGCGGACGTGACGGTCACGGAGCGGGCCAAGGCCTTACAGCGCGCCATGCACGAAAGTGGCGCGCACACCGCGTATTCGGGCCTGGAGGTGTTGCGCGATCTGGGGCGTCAGCGCGGCGAGCCGGTGCTCGCGCCCATCGTCTACACCAGCGCACTGAACCTGGGCGAGTTGTTCGCCGAGTCGGTGGCCGACACCTTCGGCGAGCCGGTCTGGATCATCTCGCAGGGCCCGCAGGTCTTGCTGGACGCGCAGGTCACCGAGGTACGCGGCGGACTCCTGCTCAACTGGGATGTGCGGGAATCGGCCTTCCCCGCGGGAATGATCGACACCATGTTCGCCAGCTACACCGACGCCATCGGCAGACTCGCGGGCTCAGCCGGGTGGGATGCCGAAGCCGCTGTGCGACTGCCGGTCGCGCAGGCTTCGGTGCGCGCCGCGGTGAACGCGACGGACGGACCGGTCAGCGGGCGCGTGCTGCACGAGGGCTTCTTCCAGCACGCCATCGCTACCCCCGATTCTCCCGCGGTTCTGTGGGGCGTCGACGGCGGCTGGTCCTATCGCGAACTGGCCGCCCAGGCACTCGCTGTCGCAGGAGCGTTGCGAGACAACGGAGTTCGACAGGGCCAGACGGTCGCAGTGCAACTGCCCAAGGGGCCCGATCAGATTTTGGCCGTGCTGGGTGTGCTGGCCGTCGGCGCCTGCTACCTCCCGATCGGATTCGACCAGCCGGTCGGGCGCCGCGCGGAGATCCTGCGCACCGGCGACGTGGTCGCGGCGCTCACCGTCGACGGCGCGGACCTCGGCCGCACCGAGATCACCTGCGTGCCATTGTCCACGGCGCGCGATCATCCGAACCCACTCTCCGAACCGGTGATTCCCGAGACGGACGCGATCGCCTACGTGCTGTTCACCTCCGGCTCCACCGGCGTGCCGAAGGGAGTCGACGTGCCGCACAGCGCCGCGATGAACACCATCGACGCGGTGAACAGCTGGTTCGAGGTCGGCGCGCACGACCGGGTACTCGGGCTCTCCGCACTGGAATTCGATGCCTCGGTCTACGACATGTTCGGCATGTTCTCGGTGGGCGGCGCCGTGGTCGCACTGGACGCCGAGCAGCGCGCGGAAGCCACCACCTGGGTGGAACTGCTTCGGCACCATCGGGTTTCGATCCTCAACTGTGTGCCCAGCATGCTGGACATGATCCTGGACGTCGGCGGCGACCAGCTCGGCGATTCGCTGCGCGCGGTAACCCTTGGTGGCGACTGGGTCGGCGCCGACCTGGCGCGCAGGCTCGCCCGCCAGGTGCCCGGCTGCCGTTTCGCCGGCCTCGGCGGTGCGACCGAAACCGCCATCCACAACACCATTTGCGAGGTCACCGACCCGCCCGAGCACTGGACGACGGTGCCCTTCGGGGTCCCGCTGCGCAATGTGCGCTGCCGGGTCGTCAACGCGGCCGGTCGTGACTGCCCCGACTGGGTGCCCGGCGAATTCTGGGTCGGCGGCGCGAATGTCGCGGCGGGCTACCGCAACGACCCCGAGCGGACCGCCGAACGTTTCGTCCTGCACAACGACATCCGCTGGTACCGAACCGGCGACCTGGCGCGGTACTGGCCGGACGGCACCATCGAATTCCTCGGCCGCGCCGACCATCAGGTGCAGATCCGCGGCTACCGCGTGGAGCTCGGCGAGGTGGAGAGCGGACTGCGCAGCGCCCCCGGTGTCCGGCACGCGGTGGCCGCCGTGGTGGGCGGCGCGGCTCCGAAACTCGTCGCCGCCGTCGCCGGCGCGACCGGCACCGCCCACGAGATCGTCGCAGCGGTCTCGGACCTGTTGCCCGGCTACATGATTCCGTCCAGGATCGAGCTCCTCGACCGAATGCCGTTGACCGACAACGGGAAACTGGATCGCCGCGCCGTACTCGCCCTGCTCGAACCGGCAGACACCGAAGCACGGGACGCGACGCCGAGCGGTCCGCTGGAAGCGGCACTGGCCGCGATCGTCGCGGAAGTACTCGGCCTGGAGAAGATCGGTGTGCACGACGACTTCTTCGCCGCGGGCGGCGATTCGGTGCTGGCGACCACGGCCATCGCCCGCGTGCGCGAATGGCTCGATGTGGACCACGCGCTGGTGGCCGACCTCCTGATCGGCCGCACCGTCGCCGACCTCGCTCAGCGGCTCACGGCCAGGGAAACCGACCTCGGCACACCCGACCGATTGCACGGCGTCGCCGAGCTTTACCTGGAGGTCGCCGCGATGAGCGACGACGAGGTGCTTGCTCGGGCCTGAGCCGGTAGCCGGTTTAGACTCGCCGGTATGAGCAGGTGGGATACCTCGTCGATGCCCGATCAGACCGGTCGCACGTTCATCGTGACCGGCGCGAACAGTGGGCTGGGGGCGGCCACGGTGCGCGCGCTGGCGGGGGCCGGCGCGCAGGTGGTGCTCGCCTGCCGGAACGTGGCGAAGGGGGAGCAGGTGGCCGCGCCGTTCGGCGACCGCGCGGTGGTGCGCAAGCTGGATCTCGCGGATCTGGCGTCGGTGCGGGAGTTTGCCGCGGCGGCGGAACCGGCCGATGTGCTGATCAACAACGCGGGCGTGATGGCGCTGCCGGAGCTGCGGACCGCCGACGGCTTCGAAATGCAGGTCGGTACCAACCATCTCGGGCACTTCGCGTTGACCGGGCTGCTGCTGGACAAGATCTCGGAGCGGATCATCACCGTCGCCAGCGGCGCGCACACCATCGGCAAGATCGATCTGGACGACCTCAACTGGGAGCGCCGCAAGTACCAGCGCTGGGCCGCGTACGGGCAGGCGAAGCTGGCCAACCTGATGTTCGCCTACGAACTACAGCGCAAACTGACCGCAGCGGGTTCATCGAAGATCTCCGTCGCCGCCCACCCCGGTTACGCCTCGACCGAGTTGCAGTCGCACACCGAGTCGATCCTGGACGCGGTGATGTGGCTCGGCAACCTGGTGCTCGCGCAGAACGCCGAAATGGGTGCGCTGCCAACGCTTTATGCCGCCACGGCGGAGGTCGAACCGGGCGGTTACTACGGTCCGACCGGCCTGCGTGGTCTGCGTGGCTACCCCGGTGTCTCCGGTTCGTCCAGGGCGTCGCGGGACGCCGATGTCGCCCGCGGACTGTGGGAACTGTCGGAGAAGCTGACCGGCGTCACCTACGACTTCGCGAAGTGAACGCCCGCCGCGTCAGCTGAGGATGTGCAGGTCGTAGAACAACTGGTAGCGGCTCGGATCGTCCGGCAGGAACCAGTGGAACCCTTCCAGCGCGAAGACCGCAACAAGGTTGATCGCCAGCACGATGCCGAGGAACCACAGCGCGATCAGCCCGATCAGTCGATGCGGAATCGTCGGGATGGTCTGCGCCGCGGTGCCGTGTGAAAACGACAGCAGCGCACCGACGGTCGCGATCGCGGCAACGAAAAGGATCAGGGCCCAGACATATAGGTGCAGACCCAGCACGGGCGCACCGTAACCGGGGTCGCCGGGCAAGATGTGCAGCATGGTCTGCCGCCAGGACGTGAATCCACCTGCGACACAGCCGACTATGGCCAGTCCCCAGCCCGTCGCGTAGTCGCGGGCGGCGATCGCCCCGGTCATGCCCTTGCGGACGATGACCGCGGCACCCAGCGCGGCGAGCGCCATGAACATGCGCTGCACCATGCACAGCGGGCACGGATAGTCCCAGCTGCCGAACTGCACGCCGAGCCCGCCGCAGATCACGCCGGTCCAGCCCACCACGAAGAGCACGGCGAGCCAGTACTGGAGCTGTCCTGCAACGGTTTCCGTCGTCCGGACGGGCACGATCTCGGTGGCCATCAGTAGTTCAACCCGAGGCCGAGTCCGCCGGTGATGTGATGCGCCATCAGCAGCAGCGAGGCGATCAACAGCACCCACCAGGCGCCGAGCACCATCCGCCGGGAGCGCTGCCCGCACAGGATTACCAGGACCGCGAGCAGGCCGCCGAAGATGAGCGTATCCATAGCTGACGAACATTACTCCGGTCTGGGGATGTCGACCGTGGACACGCCGCGCCCTGAGCTGCGACGATTGATCGAAATCGAGAGTGGCCCAAGTCACGTGCGCCGCCGAGTCACACTCTGCCGACCAGTGTCGTCGTCTCTGTGCAGACGCAGAACAACGAAGGAAGGCA
The DNA here is from genome assembly GCF_015355715.1 of Nocardia sp. XZ_19_369. Taxonomy (NCBI): domain Bacteria; kingdom Bacillati; phylum Actinomycetota; class Actinomycetes; order Mycobacteriales; family Nocardiaceae; genus Nocardia; species Nocardia sp. XZ_19_369. The sequence continues at coordinate 243,224 of NZ_JACVED010000003.1, forward strand.
CCCCATGGAACCCCGCTTCAACCTGCACGCCAACGCCATCGCCGCCAGCTTCGCCAGGCGACTCGTCACGGCGTCCAAGGTCGTCAACGACTCCGGCCTACCCGCCGCCACCTACGAACTGGTGAAGATCCGCGCCAGCCAGATCAACGGCTGTGGCTACTGCACCGACATGCACACCAAGGACGCTGCGCACGCCGGTGAAACCTCCGTGCGGCTCAATCTGGTTGCCGCCTGGCACGAATCGACCGTGTTCACCGAGGCCGAGCGGGCTGCGCTCGCGCTCACCGAGGAAGCCACCCGGATCGGGGACGGCCGCGCTGTCAGCGACGCAGTGTGGCAGGAGGTGCGCAAGCACTACGACGACGACCAGATCGCCGCGCTGATCGCCGCCATCGCGATGATCAACGCCTGGAACCGGATGAACGTCATCGCCCGCACCCCGGCCGGCGACTACGTACCCGGTCAGTGGGGCTGAGCTGGTGGCAATGCCGCCGCGCGCCGAACGTCGGGCCGGTGTCCGGCCTGACGTTCGGCGGGCAGCGCGATATGCGCGACCGGCCCGCACTGTGCGATACGGCACGGTCCCCGCTCCCCTCGGTACCTGCCTGGTACAGTCCCTGACGTGCAGCGCGCGTATTTCTGGTTTAGCAAGCCGGCCCTGGGTGGGCAGGTCTGCGGCCGCCAGCTGCGCTGACAACATTCCACCCCGAGCCGGATTATGGACCGGCTCGACGGGGTTTCACGTCCGTGGGGTCGGCCGAAGAAAAGGAACCCACGACCATGACTACCGCAGCCGACATCGATGCGCGGCATTCTGATCTCGACGATCAACGCACCCTGAGCGTGAGCCCGCTGCGCTCGCCCGCCGAGGTACGCAGTGTGCACCCGATCACCGACGGACTCGCGAACACGGTCCGCCGTGGCCGCGCGGCCACCGTGGATGTGCTCAACGGTGTGGACGACCGCCTGATGGTGATCGTCGGCCCGTGCTCGGTGCACGACCCGGCCGCCGCCCTCGACTACGCGCGCCACCTCGCCGCCAAGGCCGCTCAGCTGGACGACCGGCTGCACGTGGTGATGCGGGTGTACTTCGAGAAGCCGCGCACCACCCTGGGCTGGAAGGGGCTGATCAACGATCCGCACCTGGACGGCTCCTTCGACGTCAACACCGGCCTCGGCTTCGGCCGCAAGCTGCTCGCCGACATCAGCGCGCTCGGCCTGCCGGTGGCCTGTGAGTTCCTCGACCCGATCACCCCGCAGTACATCGCGGACCTGGTCTCCTACGGTGCGATCGGCGCCCGCACCGCGGCCAGCCAGGTGCACCGCCAGCTGAGCAGCGCGCTGTCCATGCCGGTCGGCATCAAGAACGGCACCGACGGCGATGTGCAGGTGGCCGTGGACGGTGTCCGCGCCGCCGCGGCCAGCCACGTGTTCCCCGGCACCGACCTGGACGGGCGCGCCTCGCTCATCCGTACCACCGGCAACCCCGACTGCCACGTCATCCTGCGCGGCGGCACCTCCGGCACGAACTACGACGCGGCGTCCGTCGCCGAGGCGTGCATGCTGCTGGAGAAGGCCGGGCTGCCGCAGCGACTGGTGGTCGACGCCAGCCACGGCAACAGCAACAAGGACCACAACAAGCAGGTCGACGTGGTCACCGACATCGCGGCCCGGCTGGCCGTCGGCGAACCCGGCGTGGTCGGCGTGATGCTGGAGAGCTTCCTCGTCGCCGGTCGGCAGGATCTGACCCTCGGCCACGCCGACGAGCTCACCTACGGCCAGTCGATCACCGACGCCTGCCTCGATTGGGACACCACCGCCCGCCAGCTCGACCGGCTCGCGGACGCGATCCAAGAGCGCCGTAACCTCTGACCGCGCGCGGCGTGAGCGACCGGCCCGGAGGCGGTAGCGCAGCGTAACCACGCAGGGCTTGCGAACGCCGCCAATCGAACACAGCTGTTTTCAGCTTCCCGCCCGGGCACCCCGGCGGGAAGCTGACAGTCACGGCACGCCGTCGATCACCGGGCCAGCAACCTCGAAGTGGACCGAGACTGGGCGGCGTGGGTGCGTGACGATCGACTGTGTGATCGAAATGGCGGCGGTGTTCGGGGTAGCGGTGGTGGCGTTGGGGTTGGTGCTGACGCCGGGGCCGAACATGATGTATCTGGTTTCCCGGACGGTGTCGCAGGGGCGGCGCGCGGGGTTGGTGTCGCTGGGCGGTGTCGCGGCGGGGTTCGGGGTGTATCTGATCGCGGCGGCGGTGGGGATCGCGGCGGTGTTCGCGGTGGTGCCCGGGTTGTATCTCGCGGTGAAGCTGGCCGGTGCGGCTTATCTGCTGTGGTTGGCGTGGCAGGCGTTGCGGCCGGGCGGGACTTCGGTATTCGCGCCCTCGGCGTTGGCTCCGGATCCGGCGCGGCGGTTGTTCACGATGGGGTTCGTCACCAACCTGCTGAATCCGAAGATCGCGATCATGTACATGGCGCTGATCCCGCAGTTCGTGGCGCCCGATCAGGGACAGGTCTGGTTGCAGAGCCTGTGCCTCGGACTGGTGCAGATCGCGGTGGCGTTGACGGTGAACGGGCTGATCGTGCTCGGCGCGGGCAGCATCTCCACCTTCCTCACCGGCCGCCCGCTCTGGCTGCGCACCCAGCGGTACGTCATGGGCACCATGCTCGGCACCATCGCGGTCCTCGTCGCTACTGATCGCGCCCGCCCCGTTCCAGCCTGACGCTGCGACCCGTCTCATCCGCGCCTGTCCGTGCGGTATGTACGGCGGGATATGACACGGTGAGCGGCATGGTGGATTTCGGTGCGGGGGTGTCGGCCGCTCACTTCGGGCTCTCGGTCGACGCGGTGCAGCATCTCGGCGAGTTGTTCGGGGTGTTCGCGTTCGCGAGTTCGGGTGCGCTGCTGGCCGTGCGGCGTGATTTCGACATCTTCGGCATCCTGGTACTCGCGTGCGCCACCGCGCTCGGCGGCGGCATCATCCGGGATCTGCTGATCGGCCGCACACCGCCCGCCGCGTTCGTCGACCTCAGCTATCTGTACACGGCGATGCTGGCCGCGGCGGTGATCTTCTTCTGGCATCCGTCGCGGCGGCTGACCCGCGGTCCGCTCGAGGTCGCCGACGCCTTCGGGCTCGGCTTGTTCTGCGTGACCGGGACGGTCATCGCCTACTCACGCGGCCTCGGTGCCCCCTCGGCGGCGCTGCTCGGCCTGGTCACCGCGATCGGCGGCGGCGTGATCCGGGATCTGCTCGGCGGGCAGACGCCGAATGTGCTTCGGCCGGACCAGATCTACGCGGTGCCCGCCCTCATCGGTGCCGCCGCCACCGCGACACTGCTGCACTTCGGCGTCTATCAGGCGTGGACCGGGGCGCTGGCCGCGCTCGGCGCCATCGCCTTCCGTTTGCTCGCGTTGCGCTTCGGATGGCATGCGCCGCAGGCCCGTCGGTATCCACGCAGCAGGCCACCGGCCGATCCGACGCTGCCGCACCCGTCCTGAGCGGAATGCAGGACGGGTGCCGCACGACGGCTAGCGCGACAACCGGTAGCGCAGCTCCGCCCACTGCCCCATGTGCGTAACCTCGACGAGTTTCATTCGCGCGGACAGGATTCGGCGCGGCAGCACCGGCGCACCCGCGCCCAAGGTCACCGGCGCGATGCCCGCGATGATCTCGTCGAGCAGCCCGGCGTCGGCGAACTGACCGGCCAGGTCGCCACCGCCGAGGACCCAGATATTCTGCTCGCCTGCGGCTTCCGCCATTTCCTTGTGCACCGACTCGACTGAGCCGGACACGAAACGCAGATTGGCGCCGGGGATTGCAGGCAGTGTGCGATGGGTGAAGACCCAGCACGGGCGGTCGCCGTAGTTCTTCGCCCAGTTCTCCGGCGGGTCGTTGGCCACGATCCACTCGTAGGTGGTCGCGCCCATGCACATCGCACCGACGTTGCCGAGAAACTCGGTGATGTGGTGGTCTGCGGAGCCGTCGGCGTCGTCGATCTGGAACAGCCAGTCGAGCGAGTTGTGCTCGTCGGCGATGTAGCCGTCGAGGCTGGTCGCGGTGAAGTATTGGGTTGCCATGCGTCATACCCTGTCAGCGAATCTTGACAGGGTATGTCAGGTTTTCCGGCGGATTTCCGCGCGCGGTTCAGCCGGCCGTCCGCAGGCGGCGCACGGCTTCGTCGAGCGTCTCGTCGCGTTTGCAGAAGGTGAAGCGCACCAGATGGCTCCATGCCGCGGCATCGTCGGCGAAGACGCTGACCGGGACGGCGGCGACGCCGAGCCGCTTGGGCAGCTCGCGGCAGAAGGCGAGACCGTCGGACGCGCCGAGGGCCGTGATGTCGCCGCACACGAAGTAGCCACCCGCACTGGACTTCACGCCGAACCCGGTGTCGGCGAGCGCCGCGGAAAGGCGAAGACGCCGGTCGGACAACGTGTCCCGCAGTCCGGCGACCCACTCGAGCTCGTGGTTCAGCGCATGCGCGACCGCGGGCTGGAACGGCCCGCCCGCGACGAAGGTCATGAACTGCTTGGCGGCGAGCACGCCGTCGATCAGCCCCGCCGGGCCACACGCCCAGCCGGTCTTCCAGCCGGTGACGTTGAAAGTCTTTGCCGCACTGGACACCACGATGGTGCGCTCGGCCATGCCGGGCAGCGTGGCCAGGCTGATGTGTTCGACGCCGTCGTACACGAGGTGTTCGTAGACCTCGTCGGTGAGCACCAGAATGTCGTGCTCGCAGGCGATTTCGGCGATCGCCTGTAGATCGGCGCGGCCGAGCACGGTGCCGGTCGGGTTGTGCGGGGAGTTGACGATCAGCATCCCGGTCGCCGGGGTGATCGCGGCGCGCAGGCTGTCCAGATCGAGCACGAACCGATCGCCGTCGGCGACCAGTCGTGCGGTGCGTCGTTGCGCACCCGCCAAAGCGACTGCGGCGGCGTAGGAGTCGTAGTACGGCTCGATCAACACCACCTCCGACCCCGGCTCCACCAGACCGAGCACGGCGGCGCTGATCGCCTCGGTCGCCCCGACGGTCACCAGCACCTGGGTGTCGGGATCGTACTGGGTGCCGTAGCGGCGGGCCCGGTCGTCGGCGATCGCCCGCCGCAGCACCGGCATCCCGCGCCCCGGCGGGTACTGGTTGAGACCGTCGGCAATGGCCTGCCTGGCGACTTCGAGCATGCCGGCGGGCCCGTCGGTGTCGGGAAAACCCTGGCCCAGGTTGACCGCGTCGTACCGGACGGCGAGCTCGGTCATCTCGGCGAAGATGGTGGCGGCGAACGGGCGCAGTCGAGCAACGGTGGCGGGTTGCGAAGGCATGTTCGGAGACTAGCTCAGCATTCGTGGTGTGAATCCGGCCACATCGGGGGTCGACGGATCCGTACCCGGTCTGCTACGGCGGGTCGGGGACGGGCTCAACCCAATCGAATGCCGGTGAGCTTGGCCGGGTTCGCGAGATCGTAAGTGCCCCAAACCAGTCCGTCGCACACGGTGAAGCCCATGACCCGAGCGGGATGCCCGTTCCCCGCGGCGACCACCAACCCCAGTTGTCCATTGACCGAAGCGAATTCGTAGTCGTACGCCGGCTCCACGTCGGTGCCGTCCAATCCGTACTTGCGCACCAGCCCCAGGTAGAACCGAGCGATCCGGTCCGCGCCGCGCAGGATGTTCACCGCGGTCGACGTGGTCCCGTCGGCGTCGCCGATCACCACCGAATCCGGGTGCAGCGCAGCGGTTACCGCGCCGACATCCCCGGACCGCAGCGCCGTCAGGAACCGCTGCACCGCGACCTCGTGCTCGGCATCGGGCACCGGCGGCGGTGTCTGCGCCACGGCCTTGCGCGCCCGCACCGCGAGCTGCCTGGCCGCATCGGGGGACACCTCGAGGATCTCGGCGATCTCGTCGAACGGCACCGAAAGCCCGTCGTGCAGTACGAAAGCCACCCGCTGCGGCGGGGTCAGGCTGTCCAGCACCACCATGGCCGCGAGGCGGTATTCCTGCCTGCGCACCACCGTCTCCAACGGGTCCGGCGTGCTCGACGGCGTCCGACCGGTCACCACCGGCTCCGGCAGCCATTGCCCCACATAGCTTTCCCGGCGCACCGCGGCACTGCGCAGCCGGTCCAGACAGATGCGGCTCACCACCGTCGTCAGCCACGCCCGCGGGTCGTCGATTTCGGATTGCCGGGCGCCCGCCAAGCGCAGCCAGCTCTCCTGTACCGCGTCTTCGGCGTCGCCGACGCTGCCCGTCAGCCGATACGCGACCGAGAGCAGATGCGCTCGATGTGATTCGAACAATCCGGCAAGCAGAGCGGCAACCATCAGGGAGATTGTACGAGCTCCCGGCGGGTCGATTTACCGCGGTGCCGCCGACTGAACACGCGGTAAACCCGATGATCCCACCGGGCGATTCGTGACAACATGACTCGATGGACGCACAAGCGCTGTCGAACGGAACCGTCTGGCTCTCCATCCCCACCGAGGCGGACATCGACGTCATCACCGAGTGCTGTCAGGACCCGTCCATCGGCGAGTGGGTGACCATCCCGGTGCCCTACACCCGCGACAATGCCCAGACCTTCATCGACGACATCGTCCGACCGGGCTGGGCGGGCCACAGCCCCACCTGGGCCCTGCGCCTGTACGAGAGCGGCCCCGTCGTCGGCATGATCGGCCTCGGCGAACGCGACGAGTCGTCCGCCGAGATCGGCTACTGGCTGGCCCCCGGCGCGCGGTCGCGCGGCCTGATGACCCAGGCCGTGAACCTGGTCTGCGACTACGGCTTCCGCCCCGCCGGCCTGGCCTTACAGCGCATCAGCTGGCGCGCCTTCGTCGGCAACTACGCCTCCGCCGCGGTCGCCCGGCGGGCCGGCTTCCACTATGAGGGCCTGTCACGTCAGGGCAGCCTGCAGCGCGGCCGCCGCCGCGACCATTGGCTGGCCGCCCGCCTGCCCACCGACCCGCCGGGCCCCGCCCTCGACTGGCCCGCGGAGTTCCACCGCGCCCTCGAACAGACGCCTCGACCGCACTGAGCCTGCCCGCGCCGAGTCCGCGATTGTCGTGGTCAGGGACCCGGCCGTGCCGGGCTGTCGGAGGTCTCAGGGAGAATGGTCGGAGAATCGACGCGAGGAGGGGCTGTGACGGACGGTCCGCTGATTGTGCAGAGCGACAAGACGCTGCTGTTGGAGGTCGACCACGAGTTGGCCGACGCGGCGCGGCAGGCCATCGCGCCGTTCGCCGAGTTGGAGCGGGCGCCCGAGCATGTGCACACCTACCGGGTGACCCCGTTGGCGCTGTGGAACGCGCGGGCGGCCGGGCACGACGCCGAGCAGGTGGTGGACGCGCTGGTCAGCTTCTCCCGGTACGCGGTGCCGCAGCCGTTGCTGGTGGACATCGTGGACACGATGGCGCGCTACGGGCGGTTGCAGCTGGTCAAGCATCCGGCGCACGGGCTGGTGCTGGTCAGCCTGGACCGGGCGGTGCTGGAGGAAGTACTGCGGCACAAGAAGCTGGCGCCGATGTTCGGTGCCCGCCTCGACGACGACACGGTGATCGTGCACGGTTCCGAGCGCGGCCGGATCAAGCAGATGCTGCTGAAGATCGGCTGGCCCGCCGAGGACCTGGCCGGGTACGTCGACGGCGAGGCGCACCCGATCGAACTGGACTACTCCGACGACAAGTGGCACCTGCGCGACTACCAGGAAATGGCCGCCGACTCGTTCTGGGCGGGCGGGTCCGGCGTGGTGGTGCTGCCGTGTGGCGCGGGCAAGACGATGGTCGGCGCCGCGGCGATGGCCAAGGCCAAGGCGACCACGCTCATCCTGGTCACCAATACCGTCGCGGGCAGGCAGTGGCGGCGCGAGCTGCTGGCGCGCACCTCGCTGACCGAGGAGGAGATCGGCGAATACTCCGGCGAGCGCAAGGAGATCCGCCCGGTCACCATCGCGACCTACCAGGTGATCACCCGGCGCACCAAGGGCGAGTACAAGCACCTCGAGCTGTTCGACAGCCGCGACTGGGGCCTGGTCATCTACGACGAGGTGCATCTGCTGCCCGCGCCGGTCTTCCGGATGACCGCCGATCTGCAGTCGCGCCGCCGCCTCGGCCTGACCGCGACGCTGGTCCGCGAGGACGGCCGCGAGGGCGACGTATTCTCGCTGATCGGCCCGAAGCGCTACGACGCGCCATGGAAGGACATCGAGGCGCAGGGCTGGATCGCGCCCGCCGAGTGCATCGAGGTGCGGGTGACGCTCACCGACGCCGAGCGGATGTCCTACGCGACCGCCGAGCCGGAGGAGCGCTACAAGCTGTGCTCCACCGCGCGCACGAAAATCCCCGTGGTGCAGTCCATCCTGGCCAAGCACGCGGACGCGCCGACCCTGGTGATCGGCGCTTACCTGGATCAGCTGGACGAGCTCGGCGCGGCGCTCAACGCGCCGGTGATCCAGGGTTCGACGAAAACCAAAGAGCGCGAAGAGCTCTTCGAGGCGTTCCGGCAGGGCGAGATCCCGGTGCTGGTGGTGAGCAAGGTGGCCAACTTCTCCATCGATCTGCCGGAAGCGTCGGTCGCGGTGCAGGTTTCGGGCACCTTCGGCTCCCGGCAGGAGGAGGCCCAACGCCTCGGCAGGCTGCTGCGGCCGAAACACGATGGCGGCCAAGCCCATTTCTACTCGGTGGTGGCCCGGGACACCCTCGATGCCGAATACGCCGCGCACCGTCAGCGTTTTCTGGCCGAACAGGGGTATGCCTACCGCATCATGGACGCCGACGACCTGCTCGGTCCGGCCATCGGATAAGTGGAGGCTTTTCCTCCGCAAACTGTGCTAGGAATAGGGACGTGCGACGCTTCGAATTTCCGGTGGACCGCAAGCATGCCCATGCGGTCAACGAAGTCTTCGCCGACCAGCGGCGGCTACGAGTCATGGCGCTGGCCGCCGCGGTCGTCGCGACGGCGTGCGCCGCGTATCTGATCTGGCTGGACCACCCGTGGGCCTATCTGCTGGCCGTCGCCTTCGTGCTCGGCGCGGTGGTGGCCCTGTGGGTGGCCTTCTGGACCGCGCGGCACGCCAGCATCGACAAGCTGTACACCGACGGTGAGCTCGTGCCCGCGGTGGTCTCGGAGACCTATCCGTCGAGCGTGGTGCTGCTCGCCCTGGTCGATGTGGCCAAGCCGGGCGCCACCGATTCCCGCTACGCACTGGTGATCCGCCGGGTCCGCGCGCTGCCCGGCCATGCGGCGGAGGCGGGGGAGCGGGTGCCCGCGGTCGCGGTGCGCACCGACCGGGCGCCGCGGCAGGTGGGCGAGCGCTGGCAGTCGGTCAGCGCCATGCCGATCGCCTGGGGCACCACCGACGCGGAGGTCATCGAACGCGCCCGCGCCGCGATCAGCGACATCGAATGGCGTTTGCTCACCGACAATCTCGCGCTCACCGACAAGGTGCGGCGCGCGCCTGCCAAGCGGCTGCTGCTCGATCCGGACCAGTTGCCCGGCGACTTCGGCTCCTGAGTCTGCCGGCGATCTACCCTTTTTCGGGTTGCGCGCCCGCTTAGACTCCGTAAATGGTTCCAGTGTCCAACCTGCTGGCGTTCCTCGCGGCGGCGACCATCCTCATCATCGTCCCCGGACCCGGTGTGCTGTTCACCATCGGGCGAGCGCTCACGCTCGGCAGGCGCGCCGCGCTGCTCTCGGTGGCCGGGCACTGCATCGGTGTCTTCTTCGTGCTGCTGCTGGTCGCGGTGGGGCTCGGCACCTTGCTCATGGCCTCGTCGCTGGCGCTCACCGTGATCAAGTTCGCGGGCGCGCTGTATCTGATGTACCTGGGGGTCCAGGCGTTCCGTGAGCGCAAGTCGCTGCGTGCCGCGCTGGGCACCACGATCGAGTCCGTGCCGGATGCGAAGGTGCTGCGGCAGAGCATCATCGTCGGGCTGACCAACCCCAAGGCGATCGTGTTCTTCGCGGCGATCCTGCCGCATTTCGCCGAGCCCGCCGCCGGCTCGCTGCCGCTGCAATTCCTGATCCTCGGCTCCGTTTTCCTGGCGGTGGCCGTGGTGTCCGACAGTGCCTGGGCCCTGCTCGCGGCCTCGGCCCGGACCTGGTTCGCCCGCTCGCCGCGCAGGCTCGAAGCGGTCGGTGGAGCAGGCGGAATGATGATCGTCGGCCTCGGCGCGTCGGTGGCGCTCAGCGGCAGCACGGACTGAACCGGCTACCATCCATCGGGGTCGGTACGGCCGTACCGAAAGGTGGGGGGCGAAAAGGGGTGGTTGTCGAATGAGGTTGTCCGGCTGGATAAGCGCCGCGGTCGTGGGCGCACTGGTCACCGCCGCGGTGCCCGCTGCCGCCGAACCGCCGCCCGACCCGATCACCGGGTCGTCCGGGCTCGGCGACCCGTACTACCCCGAGGACGGTAACGGCGGCTACGACGTCCGCCACTACGACGTCACCATCGACTACGACCCGCCCAGCCACCAGCTCACCGGGTCGACCCGCATCGACGCCGTGTCGACCCAGGCGCTGCGCGCGTTCAACCTGGACTTCGCCGGGCCGGACGTGCGGGTGGTGTCGGTGAACAACCTGCCGGCCGCGTTCCACCGCAACGGCGCGCACGAACTCACCGTCACGCCGATGCTGCCGCTGCTGCCCGGCCTGCCCTTCACGGTGACCGTGGACTACGCCGGTCCCGCCGTGCACACCGAGGGCGAGGGCTGGACGTTCGCGCCGAGCGGCGGCGCCTTCGCCGCGGGCGAACCGCATTCGGCCACCACCTGGTACCCGCTCAACGACACCCCGCTGGACAAGGCCACTTTCGCGCTGCACGCCACCGTTCCCGCGGAATGGGAGGTCGTCTCCAATGGTCTGCGCACCCAGGACGTGGTGCAGGGCGAGCGGCGGACCGTCAGCTGGGAGGCCCGCCAGCCGGTGCTCGGCTACCTGACCACCGTGGCGATCGACAAGTTCAGCTTCCTGGACCAGCAGCGCGCCAACGGTACTCCGCTGATCAGCGCCTTCGCCCCGGGGGCCGAACGCAACCGGGAGACCGAGCAGCGGCTGCCGGAGATCCTCGACTTCATCGAAAGCCTCTACGGCCCTTACCCATTCGACTCGTCGGGCGGCATCTACGTGGACGCCGACATCATGTTCTCGCTGGAGACCCAGACCCGTCCGATCTACGCGCCGTGGACGGACCTGCCGACCGTGGTGCACGAGATCGCGCATCAGTGGTGGGGCGATTCGGTATCGGTGCGCCAGTGGTCCGATATCTGCCTGAACGAATGCTTCGCCAGCTACACCGCCGACTACCTCTGGCCGGAGCACAAGGAAGGCATGGACGTCGACCAGCAGTACCGCGAGACCATTCAGAAGTTCCTGGGCAACAGTGAGTTCTGGCAGATACCGCTGGGAAACCCCGGTGCCGGAACGGAATTCACCTCCGTCTACTACCGCGGTCCGCTGTTCCTGCACGCGTTGCGCAAGCAGCTCGGTGACGACGTGTTCTTCGCGGCGGTGCGAGAGTTCAACGCGCGCCACGTGTATGGGAACGCGTCCATGCCGGAGTTCCGCACGTTCGTCCAGTCGAAGTCGGCTACGGACCTGACCGGGTTCTTCGACGCCTGGCTCAACCAGGCGGCGCCGCCGCCGGAGGAGTACCTCTTCCCGGGCGGCCTGCGCGGCTGAGCCGGTTTCGCTAGTCGCCGTCGACGCGCTCGCGCGCCCGCTCGACCCACCGCTCCACTCGATCGAGCTGTCGCTGTGCCGAACGCAACTGGTCCTGGGCTGTGCGTTCGGTCGTGCGGCAGAACTGCCGCTCCTGCTCCGCGCGGGCGAGTTCTTCTTTCAATTCGGTGATTCGAGCGTCGATGTCACCCAGCTGATCGGCTGCCCGCTCGACCTCTTCGTGCGCGGAATCCCTTGCCTCCCGGGCGGATTCGAGTGCCTCCAGTGCGTCGTCCAATTCCCGGCGAGGGTTGTCCTCGGCTGGTTCCTCGGCGGCGGGCTCGGGTGCCTCGTCGTCGACCGCGACCAGGCCGGGACCGGCGGGGCCGAATCCCTCGTAGGTCGCCGCGGTGGCCAACGTTCCCGAGTGCACCTGCTCGGCGACGTCCGGGTCGGCCAGTGCCGCGGTCAAGGTCTGGCCGATCTCGCGCAGCACGTTCTCGTTCACCGGGTGTCCGTGCTGCTCGGCCAGTGCTCCCGCCTTCTTCGCCAGCGCGTTGACCGCCTGCTGCCGCTGCCCGGTGAGGCTGCGCAGCTCGTCGCCGGAGAGTTTCCGCTGGGCGGAGCGCAGTGCCGCGCCCAGCTGTAGTAGCGCCTCGACGTCCGCGGGCGCCTCGCGGGCCAGCAGGTTCACCGTCCACGCGGTGACCGTGGGCTTACGCAATTTGCCGATGGCGGTCGCGAGCTCCTTGTCGCCCGCCTCCTTGGCCTGTTTGACCTGGGCCGTGCGGGCAGCGACGAACTCACTCGGAGCGAGTCCATACAAGTCGCGGGCAACGTCGTCCAGCGTCATACTGGCCAAGCGTAACGACTCGGTCTGTCGAAGCGAAAGAACCCACGTATTGGACGAACGTCCACGTTATGGGTGATACGCGAAAGGCGTTGCTAGTGAACTTCTTTGGATTGCAAGTGCTCGGCAGTCTGCTCCCGAGGATCCTCGGGTACGCGTTGCTCGGCATGTCCTACATGTTTTAGGCCCGTCGCATCCCGTCCACTGATATCACCCCAGGAGCTGATGCGGCCGTACTCGGCGTCCGGGTATCCTCACCGCGTTCGCGAGCGGCGTGAATGTGTTCGGTGAGAGAGGTTTTCAGGTGAAGTTTCCAGGAGCGAGGCTGCTGGCACGCGTGGTGCTTGCCCTCGTAGCGGTGGCGGCGGTGGTCGTCACGGTGGTCGGTTGTTCGGCGGCCAAGGATGCCAGTAAGTCCGACACGGCCAAGGCCAATGTCGGTGACTGCATCAATGTCACCAAGAGTTCGTCGACCGACGCCAAGACCGAGCCGGTCGACTGCTCGTCGGAGAAGGCGGTCTACAAGATCGCGCAGACCTTCGACAAGAAGACCGAGTGCCCGACCGACTACACCTCCTATGAGGAGACCCTCGCGGGCGGCACCACCGCGTTCCTGTGCCTGGCGCCCAACTTCAAGCAGGACAGCTGCTACAACGAGAGTCCGGCCACCGGTTACAAGCACGTGGACTGCACCACCCCCGAGGCGAGCTTCAAGGTGGTGAAGCGGATCGACGGCGAGGCCGACGAGCTGCTGTGCGGGGCCGACGCGGACAGCTTCCGGCTGATCTCGGAGACCCCGAAGATCACCTTCTGCCTGGCCAAGCCCAAGGCCTGATCATTCGAGCAGGGCGACCGACGCGATCCGGTGCAGCGTGAAGTGCCGGACCGCGCCGGTCACCGGGTCGAGCGCGTCGAGCTGGCCGTTGCCGACCTTGAGCGGTTCCACCACACGCTGCGTCGCCACGCCGGAGGCGTCGACGTAGCCGATGTTCACCGACCGCCGCACCCGCGCCGCCAATTGCAGCAGCGCCAGGGTCGCCGCGGTATTGGTGCGGGTGCCGTCCATCCGCACCGACTGTCCGGAGCGGGCGCTGGTGGCGCGGTCGGCCGCGCGCAGCTCGGTGACGAGCAGTTCCAGCTGTTCGGTGCTCGGCGGCGTCGGCCGCCACGGCGGCCTGGCATTGGGCCGCGCCGAGATCCGGGCGCCGCGCTGGCGCAGATCCACGATGATGCCCGAGGAATCCTCGCCCGCAGGCGCGAAACCGGCCGCGCGCAGCTGCTCGAGCACCTCGCCGAGCGGTGCCTGGGCGATCGCCACCGTCGGTGCGATGGCCCGCAGCGCCAGGGCCCCGGCCACCGGCGCGGCCAGCACCTGGGCCAGCAGCGCCGGGTCGTCGCTGCGCAGGAACGACTGGGCCATGCCCGCGCGTAACTGCCCGTGCCGGCGGGCGACATCGTCGATCAGATAGGTCAGCGCCTGCGGAATCGGGGTCCGCGAATGCTTCGTGAACAGCGCGTGCAGTTCGGCCGCGGTGAGCCCGGCATCGAGCGCGCGCCGCACCGACGTTTCGCTGATGCGGTAAACCGTTGCCGCACCGGCGGATTCGACGTCGGCGACCAGCTCGACCCGATGCTGTAATTCGGCGGTGAGCGGGCCGGGCGCGATCACCGTCAGATCCGCCTGGACGAGCACGTGATCGACCGGCGCGGGCAGCGCCGCTTCCATCGCGGCCTCGGCATCGGCGGCACTGGTCGGCGCGCCGTGCAGCAGCGCGCGGGCCGGTGAGCCGAGCGCACCACGGCCGACGAAGCCGAGCGCGGCGGCCTCGGCCAGCGTCTGCTCCACCGCCTCCAGCCGGAAGTGCCTGCGCCAGCGCGGTTGCCGCCAGGCGAGCACGCGGCCGATATCGGCGGGGGTGAGGGCGCTGCCGGACGGATACTCGGCGAGCAGGCCGAGCATGGCGTGCCGGTCGCGCGGCGCGTGCGGGTTGCGCAGCTCCAGCGCGAGGGCCGCGAGGGGTTTGTCGTTGGCGTCGCGCATGCCGATCATCCATGGCATCCGGTCCAATTCGAGCCAGGCCATGGCCAAGGCGACCCAGCGGCGGGCCAGTGGGGCCTCCAGCCAGGCGTCGACCGCGGGGGTCGGCGCCCAGAAATCGTCGGCCGAATCGACCTCCGGCGGCGGGTCTGGCAAACCCTTTTCGATCAGTCGCGCGGCGGCCAGCAGTTCGACCAGCAAACCCGCGCGGGGCTCGTCGATGCCTGTCTGTTTGGCAATGCGGCGTAGCTCCCGCACGCCCAGCCCGCCTGCGCGCAGAGCGGGGGCCGGTGCCTGGCCGAGGATATCGAGGACGGCGGTGCAGTGCCGCAGCAGTTCGCCCACTTCGCCTGCCGCGACGGCGTTCACGTCGGCGGCGGCCTGCTTCTTCGGTTTCGGGGCAGGCGGCGTCAACGCGTGCGGATGCGTGACCGGTTCGTCGCGCAGCACCTGTCCGACGGTGACGGGCAACTCCACGGTCTCGTCGTCGATCCGGTTCAGCAGCCTGCGGGCCAGTAGCTGCTGGACCGGCCGGTCGGCCGGGGTGCCCGGCGCGGCGTCCCTGGTGCGCCCGCGTGGGCCGGTGCTGGCCAGCTTGTCCAGCAGTGCCCGCGCCGCCGAGGTGAGCTCGGGCAGTGCCTCGCGCACTTCGGGTTCGGTGAGCGAATCGGGGATCTCGGTGGTGCTGCCGATCGGCCAGGGCAGCGCCTCGACGGCCGCGGTGATCAGATGCAGCTCGTCTTCGCTGGTCCAGACCAGGGCGCGGGCGGTCAATCGCTCGATGGCCGCGTCGATCGCGGCGGCGGGCACGCGATCGCTCAGCTGCACGTGCAACTCGGCGCGCGTCAGCGGGGCGCCGTTGCTGTCGGTCCGCGTCACCCCGTGCACCGCAAGGGTTTCCAGGATCGCGAAATCGAGAGTGTCCAGGTCATCGGTGGCGCGCAGCACCGAGGCGCGCTGCTCGGCCCGCGCGGCCAGCACGGCCATCGACGAGGGCAGCGGCACAGCCAGATCGGGCCGGAGCTCCAGCAGCGTTACCAATTGGGCATCAGTACGCGCACCGAGCCACCCGGCTAAGGAGGTCGCGGTCATCCGATCCAGCCTACGGTCTCGGGCCGTGGCCTGCCGGGGCGCACATCGGATACCCACGTCACGCCCGATTTCGGTAGCACGCGGGTAACTCACTGGATATCGGCTGACTCCAGTGCGTCCCTACCGCCGGCCGCCGATGTGCCGAGCGCCACACCAGGGTCCGGCCTGAAGACTCGCAGCGGCGGCATTAGCATGAGGCTCGTGGTGAACAAATCGAAGAAACCTTATGTCGACAACGGCTGGCCGAAGGTCGCCGAAGGTGACCACGCGGTCACCGAACTCTCGTCGACCCGTTCCGGTGGGCTCTCGCCGTACGGTGAGGACACCGAGTTTCCGGTCCCGGCGGATCAGCTGCCTTACATGCACCCGAACACGGTGATCAACCGCTGATTTCCGGACGGAAAGTCCGTAGATACGACTAAGGCCCCGCATCCTCGGATGCGGGGCCTTAGTCGTGGTCGATCAGGAGGGCAGAAGGCCCTTGTTCGCCTCGTAGAAGTTCACGATGGCGGGATCGAGCTTGGTGTTGCTCGCCTTGGCGGCGTTGAAGAAGTCGAAGGCTTCCTTGGGCACCTGAACGCCCTGGCCCTGCACGACCTCGAGCGCGCGGTCGACGGCCGTGAAGACCTGCTGGGTGCTGTCCGGCGCGGCCTGCGGGGCTTGGGCCTGCGGCGCGGGCGCGGGGTTCCAGCGGGGGGTTTCGTTGGTGGCGGGAGCCGAACGCGGAGTGGGTGCGCTGCTCAGGCCGAGGTTGGAGGAGCAGCTGGGCCAGGCGCCCCAACCCTGGGAGGCGAGCACCTTCTCGGCGACCGCGATCTGCTGTTCGCGGGTGGCCTGGTTGGCGCTGGCGGCATACTCGCCGCCGCCGTGGGCCTTCCAGGTGCTCGGCGAGAACTGCAGCCCGCCCTGGTAGCCGTTGCCGGTGTTGATGCCCCAGTTACCGCCGGCCTCACACTGTGCGAGGCGATCCCAGTCGGAGTCGGGTGCCGCGCTGGCGTTGCCTGCCAGGGCCACACCTGCGGTGCCCATGATCGCGCCGGTCACGGCAACCTTGGCAACCGTGCGCCCGGTGGAGCTTGGCTTGCGATGGCGTCCACTCATATCGGGTTCGTCTTCCTCTCGACGCACCTGCGAGGTCATCGGTCGGGCTGGACTGAGAGGTCGTCATGCCCGCCCTCGCCCCTACGTTTCCGTCGGGTTTCCGGGTCCCGCGGGGCGAGGTTCGGTGCGGCGGGCCGGTGGTTGCCGGTTGTCCCGGCTCGCTAAGAACGGTACGACGATCGCCGAGAAAAATCACCATTTGATAACCGGCGTGTACGAGCGGGTCTCGGTGCGGTCTCAACGCCGACGTAGCCCCTTCTTTGCAGCTAGAAGCGGTGCGCTCAGAGCAGTGCCGGTCCGTCACCGGTCCGTGACCTCTCCGTTATGTGACTAGGATCACAGTCGGGATTTGGTAACGACAGACTCGGGTAACCCGTTCGCAGCCCGCTGGTGGCCGTTCCGTCAGATCGGCACGACGCCCAGGTCGGAGTCACCGCGACCGGTCGACAATCACGTCGATCAGCGCGAGCGTCGACCCGAACGCAGCGTGAACACGATCGCGACCAGAAACCCGAGCGGCGCGAGCATCGCGGCGAAATAGAGCCACAGCCCCGGCGTGCCGTCCGACAGCACCGGGATCAAGAAGATGGCGATGATCGCCAGCAATCCCAGCGCGAACAGCCCCAGCGCGACTTGCAGCAACCAATCACCCGGCCTGCGCCCACCGCTCCCACTCGATGCGGGATCGGCGTCGCTGGACGGTGGCGGAGCGGGAGGGTTCGTCACCGCATGACCGTAAAACTGATGTGCTTGCGTTATGGGCACCGGGGTAGACTCTTAGGCACGCGCGTCCCGCATCACTGCTGGGCGCGTTCTTTTCGCAAACAGAAGAAGGACCTGTTCGTGGCGTTGTGCCGCAGCAGGTTCCGTGGACAGATGTGCTCGGGCCGGTGGGGTCCGAGTTTTCGATGATGAACGGGTGAGCGCAGTGCCGACCGGCAGGGTGAAGTGGTACGACGTCGAAAAGGGCTTCGGCTTCCTTTCCCAAGACGAGGGTGAGGACGTCTATGTCCGCTCGTCCGCGCTGCCCGACGGAGTCGAAGGACTCAAGCCGGGCCAGCGCGTCGAATTCGGGATGGCCGCGGGCCGCCGCGGACCGCAGGCGCTGAGCCTCAAACTGCTCGAGGCGCCGCCCTCGGTCCGCCAGGGCCAAGAACGCCAGGAACGCGAGCGCGCCCGCAAGGAGCCCGTCGCCCGCAGGCACACACCGGACGAGTTGCACGGGATGGTCGAAGACATGATCACCCTGCTCGAAGCGACGGTGCAGCCGGACCTGCGCAAGGGCCGCTACCCCGATCGCAAGACCGCACAACGCATCTCAGAGGTTGTCCGCGCGGTAGCGCGCGAACTCGACCACTGAATTTTTGGCCGCGTGGCCGCGGCGTGTTCGTGGCCCCTGGGTGTCTCACGTCCGAGCTGTCGAGACTCGCGCCTTCGGCGCATGCGCTTCGACAGCTCGGACGCGAGACGGGCCACGAACGGCGCTCGTAAGACTCGCGCTGTGCTGGCTGGGTTGCCGAGTGATGTTGCGCGCGGTTAGGTCGCGGTGCTGATCGACCAGGCTGCGTGGGGGAGGTAGAACTCCTTGCCGGTGTCCTTGTCCAGGGCGAGGATCGGGAGCTGGAGTTCCAGGCCGACGAGGCGCAGGTCGGGTTCCGGGCGGGAGTCGATGGTGACGGCCATGGCGCCCTCGGGGAAGTTGGTGTGGTTGATCACCTGGTCGATGCGGTCCCCGTTGGGGCGGGCGTAGACGAGCTGGGCCAGCCAGGGGGCGTCGGCGATCTGCTTCGGGAGCGACAGCTGCAAGGGGTAGTCCGGCGGGACGTCCAGCTGGACGGTTTGGCCGTAGCGGCAGTCTTCCATTTTGACCGAGCAGTACACGTACGGTTCGACCTCGACGGTTTTGCCGTGGGCGTAGGCGGTGATCACCGGGTCGTGCTCGTCGGCGTTGCGCACGAGGACCACCAGGACGCCGACGAAGGCGACGGTGAACACGAGTAGGGCGGCGACGACCAGCGCGAGGATGGTGCGGGGGTTCTTCACGCCGCCACCTCGCTGACCCACGGCCGCGCCGTGAGTACAGCTGCTGTATCGAAGGTTCGCTCGCTCACTGGCTGGGGTCTCCTATTCCTGGTTGGATACGGCTCGTCTCGCCGCCACTGGACGCCGGCCTACGGTATGCGTTCGCAGTGTGTGGCATCGGCCGGGTCGGCGGAACTTCCTGCTCCGCGTGTTGCGGACGATTTCCGCCGAGGCCGGGCAGCAGCGAATGGCCGCGGTAGCTGACGAAGGTCTGCACCAGGCCGATCACCAGGATGGCGGTGATCACCGCGAAACCCTTCCAGTAGTCGGTCGGCAGCAGCACGCCCGCCGAGCCGCCGACCACCCAGCTGAGCTGCAACACCGTTTCCGAACGGCCGAAACCGGAGGCGATCGACTCGGGCGGCAGATCGTCCTGGATCGCGGCGTCCAGCGACACCTTCGCCAGCGCGCTGGTGCCCGAGGCGACCACGGTGGCGATGGCCGCACCCAGCAGATTGTTGGTGAACGTCGCGAAGAGCGCGACCAGCGCACAGGCGGCGGTGCAGGCGAGCACGATCAGCGTCGGTTTGCCGAGCTTGAGCCGGGCGCCGGTGGCATTGCCGGTGAAGTTGCCCAGCGCCGCCGCCGCGCCGACCACGCCGAGCATGGCGGCCTGCTGGGCCGGGCGGTGCTCGGTGGCCTTGGCGACGAACGCGACGTAGAAGGTCAGGAATCCGGTCAGCACCCGGATGGCGCTGTTGCCCCAGAGTGCGGTCACCACCGAACGGCCCAGCGGCTGCCTGCGTTTGCGCGGCGGGGTGGTGGCTTCCTTCTCCGGCGTGAGGACCTCGGTGGGCGCGTGATAGCTCAGCGTCGCGGGCACCTCGCCCTCGGTGACCTCGACCCAGGACGGGATGCGCAAGCTCAGATACGTTCCGGCGCAGGCGATCACGATCGCGAAGATCAGCGCGCCCTTGGAGTCGGCGATCGCCGCGGCGAGTGCGGCGATCGCGCCCGCGCCGATGGTGCCGCCGACCAAACCGAACACGGTGAGCCGAGAGTTGGTGCGTACCAAGTCGATATCCGGTGGCAGCACGCGTGGTGTCACCGCGCTCTTGAGTACCGAGAACGATTTACTGCCGATCAGCATGCACAGCGCGAGCGGATACAGTGCCCAGCTGTCGAATTCGAGGATCAGCACCACCGCGACCACCGCGCGCAACGCGAACGAGGTCGCCAGCGCGACCCGGCGCCCGTGCTGTAGCCGGTCGAGCATGGGGCCGATCAGCGGGGCGATCACCGCGAACGGTGCGATCGTGATCAGCAGGTACAGCGCGACTTTCGTCTTGCTCTCCGCGGTGGCGCTGGCGAAGAACAGCGTGTTGGCCAGCGAGACGGCGACCGCGGCGTCGAGGGCGAAGTTCGCCATCGTGGCGTAGGTGAGCGCGGTGAGGCCGGACTTGTCCGCGCCGTCGGCCTTGGCCGCGCGCTGGAAAGTGGCGATGCCTTTCTCGGTCAGCTGGCGGCCGCGCATGGCGGCGACGCGGGTAACTGTGAGCTTGCGGGGCACCCGCGCGGTGCCGGGCGGCGGGGGAGCTTCGGTGGGCGCGGCAGCGTCCGGTTGCTCGGGCAGTGGTGCGGTGGGCGGCGGGGCCGAGGGCTCCGGCTCCGGGCGGCGTGGCGGTTCCGGGCGATGCGGGAAGACGCGCCGGGGAGTCTTGTCCAGCGGCGGCAGCGGCCTGCGGCCCGCGGGCGCGTTCGGCGGCGGATACCGATCGAAACCGGGATGCCGTTCGACCGGCGGGTACTCCTCGCCGTCCCACCGATCACGGTCGGGACCGGAAGGTTCGCGGGGAGTCACGTCGTCAATTCTGTCGTACTTCGGTACTGGGTGTTCACTCGCTCTCGAAGGTGTCGGCGGAAGGTGACGTTCGTCGCGTCGCGGACGGCGGGGCATGTCTCCAGGACTTCCCCGCCGCCGCGAATCGCAAGCGAATCGCGGGTGCGGTACTCAGGCGGGCACGAAGCGGACCTCGAAGGTGGTCGGCCAGTTCTTGCCGGCGAGCAGGAATCGGTCGGTGCCGGGAATCTGTGCGATGCCGTTGAGCGTGTCCTCGCTCGTCCGCGTCAGGTGTGGCAGCAGCGCGCCCGCGTCGATGACGGCGAGCACCTGGCCGGAGTCCGGATCGATGCGCAGGATGCGATCGCTGGGCCAGTCGTTGGCGTACACCGAACCGTCCTCGGCGCAATCGAGTTCGTTGAGCCGTGCGTTGTGGTTGCTGGTCAGCCGGATCGAGCCGGTCGGCGCGAAGGTGACCGGATCGCGGAAGGTGAGCGTGTCGGTGCCGTTGCTCATCACCAGCCGCCCGGCCCGGGTGCACAGTCCCCAGCCTTCGCCTTCGTAGGGCGCGCGGCCGACTTCGGCCAGGGTGTGCGGGTCCCTGGCGAAGGCGATGTGGTTCTGCCAGGTCAGTTGCCACAGGGTGTCCCCGGCCAGGGTGATCCCCTCGCCGAAGAAGGGTGCGGGCAGGTCGGCCCTGGCCAGTTCGGCTCCGGTGCTGAGGTTCGTCGCCCGCACACTCGACGCGCCCGACAGACCGGTGCCTTCGTAGAGCACCTCACCGTGGATCTCCAGGCCCTGGGTGAAGGCGCGCGGATCGTGCGACCTGGTGGCCACGACCTCGATATTCATCGTGGGCGACGGTTCTTCGGCCGCCCCACACCCGCTCCAGATGACCAGACCGACCAGCACACCTATGGCCAACGAACGCCGATTGCGTTTCATACGGCAAAATGTAGGCCGTGAGCGCAGTTTCTGTTTCTGAGTCCGGTGTCAGGCCGATTTTGGCCGACGCCGTCGATCTGGCCCGCCGTGCGCTCCTGGCGTTGGAACCAGCTGGTGTCGGGGCGCATCTCGGCGTGGCTACCGAGGACGACAGCGCGGCGACCCACCGCTTCGAGGCCACACTGCCCGGCTATCGCGGCTGGCAGTGGGCGGTCGTGGTGGCGGCCCCACCGGAGGCCGACTATGCGACGGTGAGCGAATCGGCGCTGCTGCCCGGCCCCGACGCGCTGGTCGCGCCCGACTTCGTGCCGTGGGACCAGCGGATCAGGCCCGGTGATCTCGCGCCCGGCGACCTGCTCGCCCCGCAGCCGAACGACCCGCGCCTGGTGCCCGGTTACGTCGCCAACGGCGACCCGGCCGTCGACGAGGTCGCCACCGAGATCGGCCTCGGCCGCACCCAGGTGCTGAGTCTCGAGGGCCGCGAAATGGCCGCCGAGCGCTGGTACGGCGAGTTCGGCCCCGATACCGAGATGGCCAAGGCGGCACCGTCCACCTGCGGGCTGTGCGGTTTCTACCTCCCGCTCGCCGGATCCCTGCGCGCCGCCTTCGGTGTCTGCGGCAACGCCATGGGCGCCGACGGCCACGTCGTACACGCCGCCTACGGCTGCGGCGCCCACTCCGACACCGTCGCCCCCACCGGCGGTGGTTCGCCGCTCTACGAGGCGTTCGACGATGCCGCAGTGGAGCTGATCCCCGCCGAGGAGCTGGCGCCGGTCAAGGAAACCCCTGCGGTCGAAGCGGCTGCCACGGATGCGGTCGCACCGGTGGTGGAAACGCCCGACGTGTCCGTTGCGTCGGAGGACGTCGCTGTTGTCGCCGAGACGACACCGACTGGGGAAGCGCCCAGTGCCGAGTCCGGATCGGCCGATGCGCCGGCTGCCGAGTCCGAGCCGAACGCCGACACTGCGGTTGCCGAGGCCGATGCGGCAGTTGCCGCGGACACTGAGACGCCGAACGCGGTCGCTGAGGCCGGTGCAGCAGTTGCCGCGGTCACCGAGGCGCCGAGCGCAGTCGCCGAAACCGACAGTGCTGCCGCGGGTGACGCGGTTGCTTCGGATTCCGTGCCGAGTGCCGGCGTGCAAGCCGGTGACGAAGGTGGCTCTGCCGCTGCGGTTACCGAGTCTGCTTCGGACACCGCGGCCGGCAATGCGGTGGCGGAAGGTGAGTCGAGCGTCGCAGCGGAGCCGAGTGCGGCGGACAGCGCTGCCGACGAGGCTGTGGTTGCGCGGGCCGCCGACGAAAGTGGCGACGCCACTGCGGATGCCGAGTCCCCTGTGGATAACTCGGGCGAGGTGGCTGTCGACGCGGCGGCTCAGGCTGACGACGCTGAAGTCGCGCAGGCGTCTGCGGGTGACGAGCAGGTTGCCGATGCTGCGGCCGAGGTGGCTGAGGGCCGGGCGGTCGAGTCATCGCCGCAGAACTGACCGAGACGGCCGACCCGTTCGGCACGTCGGCGTTGCGGGCGGGTGTGCTTGCCGCATGGCGTGATTCGCCGACCCGGTTGCGCGAGGACGCGGCGACCGAGGCGGATCTGGTGCGGGCCGGGTACCGTGACCGGCTGCTGACCGAGCTGGCGCAGAACGCTGCGGATGCGGCTGCCAAGGCGGGTGTCGCCGGGCGGCTGCTGGTTCGGTTGGACGGCGAGGCGCTGCATGTCGCCAATGCCGGTGCGCCGCTGGATGTCTCCGGGGTGCACGCGCTCACCGCGCTGCGGGCGTCCGGGAAGTCGGATGTCACCGCTGTCGGACGGTTCGGTGTCGGTTTCACCGCGGTGCTGTCGGTCAGCGATGAGATCGAATTGCGTTCTGCCACCGGGTCGCTGCGGTTCTCTCGCGAGCTGACGTGGGACGCCCTGCGGCAGCACAGCATTCATATCCCGGGAAGTCCAGCGGAGGACGCCGACGGTTTCACACCACCGGTGCTGCGGATGACCTGGCCGATCGAGACCGCGCCGATGGCCGGCTTCGATACCGAGGTCGTGCTGCGGCTGCGCCCTGATGTGGACGCCGCCGCATTGCTCGCGGCTATGCACGCGGAAGCCATCGATCTGCTGCTGGAACTGCCTGCGCTACAGAGCATCACGATCGATACGGCGGAGGTCACCAACACCACCGCCGATCTCGGGAACGGCTTGCAGGAGGTGCGCGTCGCCGGTCCTGATGACGCACACCGAGTCTGGTGGCAGTACCGCGCACCACACGCCCGCTGGCTGCTCCCGATCCGCAACGGCAGGCCGATCCCCGCCGCCCCCGATGTGCTGCGCGCCCCGACCCGTTCCGACGAGGAACTGTCCCTCCCGGCCCTGCTGATCGCCGACATCCCCATGCAACCGGACCGCCGCCGCCTGCTCCCCGGCGCCCGCCTCACCGAATTGGCCACCGGTTACGCCGATTTCGCCCGCGCCCTGCCGCCCCGCGACCGCCTCGTCCTGGTCCCCACCCCCGCCTTCGCCCGCAGCGAAGCCGACGGCCTGCTCCGCGAGGCCCTCGTGCGTGACCTCCAGACCCATCCCTGGCTGCCGGTCGTCGCCACCCGGCCCACCACCCCTGAAGTCGCTGACGACGCAGCCACCGGCCTGTACGACCCCGCGCCGCACCACGGTTCGCCCGCCACAGCCGGCACGGCGGCATCGAGCTCGCCCTCAGGCAAGACCCCTGAAGCCGACAGCTTCACCTTGTTCGACGCACCAAGCGCCGAATCTTTCGAAGCACCGACTGCCGATTCGGTTAACGCACCGCTTGCCGATCCGCTCGGCGGGCCGCTTACCGACTCGCTCGGCGGGCCATTCAACGATTCGCCCGGTGGGCTGCTTGCCGATTCGCCCCGCGAACAGATCGACGTCGCCGTCCCGACCCGGGCAAGCGCACTCACCGGACTGACCGAGGAATTGGCGCGACTGCTCGATGACGTCGTGGGCCCACTGGTGATCCCGGAGTTGTCCGGCCGCGGGCAGGCCGAGGCGCTCGGCGTGCTGGATGTGCACCGCCTCGGTTTGGCACGCTTGGCGGAACTGTCGAGCGGGCTGGAGCGCCCGCCGCACTGGTGGTACGCGCTGTATGCGGCGCTGGAACCGTTCGTGGTGGATCCACTGGCGGCCGAAGAGCTTGGCGCGCTGGCTGTTCCGCTGGCCGACGGTCGTCTGGTCACCGGCCCGCGTACCGCGGTGCTCGACGACCAGCTCGAGGTCGCGATCCCGGTGCATTGGGCCAGGCTCGTGCACCCGGAGGCGGCGCACCCGCTGCTGGCCCGGCTGGGGGCGCGTTCGGCGACCGCCGAAGATCTGCTGAGCGAACCTGATCTCCGCGCCGAGCTGGAAGACCACCCGGACGACCCGGACATCACCGATGCCGTGCTCCGGTTGGCCGCGCACGCCGATCCGGCCGCGCTCCCGTCCTGGCTCGGGCTGCTCGAATTGCCCGCTGCCGACGGCGAATCGCGGCCCGCCGACGAACTGCTGCTGCCCGACGCACCGCTGCGCGAGCTGCTGGTCGAGGACTCACCGTTCAGCTCGATCGACCCCGCCATGGTGGAACGCTATGGCGCACAAGCGCTACGGGCCATCGGCGTCGGCTGGGATTTCAGCGTGGTGGTCGAGGCCGATCCGACCGGCCCGGACCACGACCTGGACGACGAGGACACCTGGTGGTCGACGCTGCCGGAGGACCCGCCGGAGCTGGCCGCCGTCCGCGATCTGGACCTGGTGGACGAGGCCGCGTGGCCGGAAGCGTTGTGGCAGTTGGCTTCCACCCCGCGCACCCGCCGTCTGCTCACCGACCGCGACGGCTACACGGCGTGGTGGTTGCGCGCCAACGCACGCATCGACGGCACGCCCCTGGGTTTGTTCCGCCACCCCACGGACACCGAATTCGCCAGCCTACTCCCGACATTCGCCGTGCCCGGCCTGACGGAGGACGCTGCCGCGGTCCGCGCAATACTCGCCGATCCGGCGGTGATCACTCCGGAATTGGCCGCAGCCTTGCTCGAGGCTCTCGCGGATTTCGCGAAAACGCCTACCCCCGAGGTCATTTCGCGAACTCACGCGCGATTGGCCGCCGCTGTCGCCGCGGAGCACCTCGATCTCGCCGACCTGGAGCTGCCCGATCAGGTCCGCGCTCTGTCCGGCGCGGTCATCGATCCGGCGCAGGCCGTCGTCCTCGACCAGCCCTGGTTCGGTTTCGCGCTGCCCCCGAATCGCCTGGTAGTCGGCGACATCGACACCGCACCCGCGCTGGCGACGCTGCTCGACCTGCCGCTGGTTTCGGAGTCCGTCACCGCCGAGGTGCTGAGCGCGGGCCGTCGCACCAGCTGGTCCACCGAGCCGCTGGGTGTAGTACTGCGGCAACTCTTCTCATTGCCGCCGCAGGAGGGCGACCTGGTGCTGCACGACGACCTGACGGTACGTCTGCACGGCGCCGTCGAAACCACCGCCTCGGTGCCCTGGTGGCGCGAGGGCGACACCGTGCACTTCCGGCTGCCGCGGTAGCGAATCCGGCTGTGCCGCAGCGATAGCGGACTAAGCCGCGTACTCGGAGATCATGTGGCTGAGCAGATCCAGCTGCGCACGCACGCTCTCGCTGTCGTTGTCCACCAGCCAGCGCAGCACCACTCCGTCGATCACATTGAGGGTGAATCGGCTGAGCGAGGTGAGCGGAACCGACCACTGATTCCCGGTCGCGTCGCGCGCGTGTTCCAGGATGTCGGCGACGGTGGAGTCGTTGAAGTTGTACTGCTCGCGGGCAATCGCGAGTTTCGCCGGAGTTTGCTCACCCTCGCGCAGTGCGTAAGTCGTCGTTTCATAAGTGAGCAGTTGACGTTCCGGAGTGGCTTCTATGTTGAGCCACATGAGTTCCAGTCCCGCGCGGATCAATTTTTGAAGTGCTTCTTTTCCACTTCCGACGTCCTGCCATACTGTTTCATTGGCGTCGACGGAATCGCGTAATTCCATCGACAGCGCCTTGACCAGCTCGGTCATCAGCGCATCCTTGTTTTCGAAACAGTAATGGACCACACCAAGCGAGACGCCCGCCGCTTGGGCGACATCGCGCGTGGTCACGCCCGCAACGCCCTTTTTTTCGGCAAGACCGATCGCGGCCTCGATAAGGTGGGCCCGTCTTTCTTCGACGCTCAATCGGGAGGACACCCAAGGGAGTTAAGCGCTCGCGAAGCGTGCAGTCAATTCGTCGGTGGAAAAATCTCGACTGGACGAGTGACCAGTTGTGTGGTTCAGTGCCATCAGATCGAAGGAGACGCGTATGTCGGTGTCGCGCAGAACCGTTCTTGCTCGAAGCGTTGTCGGTTCGGCGACGCTGGCCGCCGCGGCTGCGGTGCCCGCGATGTCCGGCCCGCTCGGAGCCGCAGCGTCGGCCGCTCCCGGTTCCGGTGGGTACGAGATCGGTGTCGGGCTTTCCGACATCACCGGTCCGGCCGCCGAATGCGGAATGATGGGCTATTCCCAGCTCGAGCAGCAGACGGCGGGCATCCACCTGCGCCCGCGCGCCAGGGCATTCATCATCGGCCACGGCGGGCGGCGCATCGTGTTCGTCGTCGCGGAGAACGGCATGATCTTCCAGTCCGTGCACCGCGGCGTGCTCGCCGAGCTGGCCCGCCGCTTCGGCGATCGGTACACCGAGCAGAACGTGCTGCTCACCTCGACGCACTCGCACGCGACCTGTGGCGGCTCCAGTAACGATTACGCATACAACCTGTCCATCTTGGGTTTTCAGCAGCAGGTGTACGACGCGGAGGTCGACGGCATCGTGGCGGCCATCGCCGCCGCGGACGCCGATCTCGGCCCCGGTTCGCTGGCGCTCGGGCGCGGCGAGCTGCACAATGCGAGCGTCAACCGGTCGCGGGTGGCCTGGGAACTCAATCCGGTTGCCGACAAAGAACACTTCCCGGATGCGATCGATCCGGCGGTGACCGCGCTTTCCCTTGTCAAGGGTGGTCGGCAGGTCGGCGCCATCACCTGGTTCGCCACTCACAACACCTCGATGACCAACGAGAATCGCCTGATCAGCTCGGACAACAAGGGTTACGCGTCCTTCGCCTACGAGCACATCGAGCACGGCGTCCGCTACCTCGACGGCGCACCGGATTTCGTCGCCGCCTTCGCGCAGACCAACGCGGGCGACATGTCGCCGAACCTGAATCTGCGCCAAGGCTCCGGCCCCACCGAGGACGAGTTCGAGAACACCCGCATCATCGGCGAGCGCCAGTATGCGGCGTCGAAAGCCGCACTGGCCCAAGCGCGATCGATGAGCGGTCCGGTCGACTCGATGCTCTGTTACATCGACCTGGCCGACATCGCCGTCGACGGCCGGTTCACCCCGGACGGACAGCCCAGGCGCACCGCCCCCGCGGCGGCGGGGGTCTCGCTCATCGCGGGCAGCATCGAGGACGGCCCGGGGCTCCCCGGCGCGCCCATCCCGGAGGGGGTGCGCAATCCGTTCCTGCAGGCGCTGGGTGGCCAGGACGCCCCCGTGCCCGGGTGGCTCGCGGATGCCCAGGCGCCCAAGGCGATTGCCGTGCCGTTCGGGCTGATGCCGCCGGTCGCGTGGGTGCCGAATGTGCTGCCGATCCAGCTCGTTCGGCTCGGCGAGCTCTACCTGGCCGCCGCGGGCGGCGAGTTCACCATCGCCTCGGGCCTGCGCGTGCGCCGTGCCGTCGCGGCCGCGCTCGGCGTGCCGCTGGAGCAGGTGCTCCTGCAGGGCTACGCCAACGCCTACCACGAATACGTCACCACCCCTGAGGAATACGACTCCCAGCAGTACGAGGGCGCCTCGACCCTGTTCGGCCGCTACACCCTCTGCGCGTACCAGCAGGAATTCGCCCGGCTGGCAACGGCATTCGCCGCCCGCCAGGTGGTGCCGCGCGGTCCGGCCCCGCGCGATGTGTCCAACCTGCAGCCGAATTTCCAGCCCGGTGCGGGACCGGACACCGTCCCGCCCGGTCGTACCTTCGGCGACGTGCTGACCCAGCCCGCCCCGGCGTATGCCCCGGGCACGCAGGTCGCCGCCGAATTCGTTTCCGCCCACCCGAAACACAACATCCGCCGCAACGGCACCTTCCTGGAGGTGCAGCGACAGCAGGCGTCAGGGGAGTGGGTGCGGGTGGCCAACGAGGGCGAATGGGCGGTGAAGTTCTTCTGGAGCAAGCGCGGCACGGCCGAATCCGTGGCGCGATTCACCTGGGACATTCCCGCCGACGCCACGCCGGGGCGGTATCGGTTCCAGCACTACGCCGACAGCCTGAGCCCCGACGGCGCACTGCACCCGTTCACCGGAACTACCAACGACTTCCAGGTCGGCTGAGCGGCCTCACAGCCCCGTCTGCGCACCCTTGTCGCCGCGGCGCGCCCCGCGCCGCTGGATCAGGAAAATACCCAGCGCGAGCACGCCGACCACCATGCCCATCAGGCAGACCGGCAGCACCGAAGCCCACCGGTCGCCGGTGGCCCACACCACCACGGTGGCGAGCAGCCACAGCGCGCTGCCGACCGCGAGCACCGGCCGCGGGTCGGTGAGCCGCGCCGGGATCTGGGGCACTTTCTGCGTCACAGTCATAGCCTAGCGGCGAGAACACACGTCGGACGCGCACCCTTCCCGTATCGTTCACCTCTGTGACAACGCCATCCGATGTTCGAGCCCTCGCTGGTGAGCTCTCACTGGCGGTGGTTCGTCTGACGCGTCATCTGCGTGGCCGCCGTGCCGACTCGCAGATTTCGCTGACGCAGCTCTCCGCCCTCGCGACCCTGTCTCGCGACGGCGCGATGACCCCCGGGGCGCTTGCCGCCAAGGAACGCGTCCAGCCGCCGTCGATGACGCGCGTCATCGCCTCGCTCACCGATCTCGGCTTGGTCGAACGCAAGCCGCATCCGACCGACGGCAGGCAGATCATCGTCTCGCTGTCCGACGCGGGGTGCGCCCTCATCGCCGATGAGACCCACGCCCGCGAAGCCTGGATGACCGAGCAGCTGTCCAACCTCACCGAGGATCAGGTCGTGGTGCTCACCAAGGCCGTCGCCATCATGAAGCAGATCGTCGCCGAATCCGAGTGACCTTGCCCGGCCGGTGCTTTCGCCGGTGCTATCGGGCGCCGAACGGCTGGTCGCTGTCCACGATGTCGCGCCCGAGCGGGAACAGCGACAGCGGGATCAGCTTCAAATTGGCCCAGCCGAACGGGATTCCGATGATCGAGATGAACAGCGGAATGCTGGTGAGCAGGTGGCCGAGCGCGAGCCACCAGCCCGCGACGACGACCCAGATGATGTTGCCGATCAGCGACCCCGTGCCCGCGCCCGGCTTCTCCACCGTGGTCCGGCCGAACGGCCACAGCGCGTACGCCGCGATCCGGAACGACGCGATGCCCCACGGAATCGTGATGATGAGAATGCAGCAGATGATCCCGGCCAGGATGTAGCCCAGTGCCATCCACAACCCGACGAACACCAGCCAGAGAACGTTGAGGACGAGCTGAATCGGCTTCATGCCCACCAGCATGCCAGCAGCGCGGCGATCCGGACATTTCTCCTCGATCACAGTTCGCGAGTGGCACAGGGCCCCGCCACCCTGTGCCACTCGACGGCATGACTCAGAAGAACCAGCCGAGTACGGCGTCGCGGTCGGTGCCGAAGGCCTCTTCGATGGCGCGCAGATGGTTGCTGTCCTTGGCCTGCAGGCGGTTTGCGGCGGCGAATACCCGGGCAGGGTAGGCACCGAGGTACATGCTGCCCAGGACGTCGATGCCGAGTTCGATATCGGCGGCCCCGGTGGTCGGCGCGCACTCGGCGAGGCCGTCGCGCACGGTCAGCGCGAACGTGCCGCCCGCCTCGCGGAACGGATCGGTCACCGCGAGTACGAGATCCAGGTCCCGCTGATAGATGCGTGCCGTGAGCGCCGCGGGAATGTCCATGAGCCGCAACCACAGTCCGTCGTAGCGTCCGGTGGTCCGCACCAGCCGAGTGTCGGTCAGCAGGTAGGGCAGCGGATCGTTGTCGCTGAGCGTGACCGACACCTGCTTGACCAGATCGAGCCCGAGCAGCGCCCGCCAGAGCGCGGCGTGAGCTTCGGTGGTCACCGCGCGCAGCTCGACCACGTCGACGTCCATGCCGGTCTCGCGATAGTGGTAGCGGTACAGGGCATAGCCATCCGGGTGGGTGAACACGAAAAGGCTGGTGCCGCCGCGCCGGGAGCGTTCCGCGTCGGCGAACAGCCCGGCCCAGGAGGCGTCCGGGCGCACCTGCGCGCCGGGCACGAGCCTGCGCCACCGGTCGTACACGGTCTTGATGTGCTCGGCCACCTCGTCCGGCGCCGCCAGGTCGACACCGCCCGGATCCGGGGCGGTCGGCCGGAATTCGGCGAAGCGGCGATCGATGGTGACCGCGTTCTCGCGCACCGTCGGGCCGTAGCCGAAGCGTCCGTAGATGGTGGCTTCGCTCGCGGTGAAGATGGTCAGCGGCAGCCCGGCCGCCTCGGTGCGCCGATGCTGCTCGGTGTACATAGCGATCAGAATCCCGCGCCGCCGATGCGTCGGCGCCACACCGACCGCCGCGATTCCGCACGCGTCGACCGCCCGTTCGCCGGGCACGGTCACCGTCATCGTCCTGGACTGCACGTGTCCGACGATCCGCGCGCCGTCCGCCGCCACGATCGCGTCCGCCGGTGGGAACAGCTGTCGATAGCGGTCGAGCTCGTCCTCGTCCGGTCGACCGCCGAAGGAGGTGGCCACCAGCGTCCGGATCGCGGTCGCGTCCTCGGGGGTGGCCGATCGGATAGTGATGCCGTGCGTCAGCGTCATCGTTGCACCCTCCCACGGCGCGATACCGCGCCGCACTCCAATTTCGGCGGGCGCACGAGCTGCCATCGCCAACCGTCGGTGCGGCTCCTGCACGCGCCTCCCCACCGGCGGAAATCACACCTGTTCCGGTGTTTGTCCGGTTTACCCGGCAGGATGTAGCCCGTGGCCGAAGTGATCGATATCGACGACCCCGCCGACCCGCGGGTCGATGACTTCCGCGACCTGAAGTCCGCCGACCGCCGACCCGATCTGCCCGGCCGGAAGGGCTTGGTGATCGCGGAGGGTGTGGTGGTCGTGCAGCGGATGCTGGACTCCCGGTTCGCGCCGACCGCGTTGCTCGGCGTGGAGAAGCGCCGCGAAGAACTAGCGGACGATCTCGTCGCCGTCGATGTGCCCTACTACCGCGCCTCGGCCGAGGTGATGGCCGAGGTGGTCGGGTTCCACCTCAACCGCGGTGTGCTCGCCGTCGCGCGCAGGCCCGCGGCGCTGGAGCTGGACGAGGTGCTCGACAAGGCGAGCACGGTCGCCGTGCTGGAGGGTGTCAACGATCACGAGAACATCGGGTCGATGTTCCGCAACGCGGCGGGCCTCGGCGCGGCGGCCATCCTGTTCGGTGACCGATGCGCCGACCCGCTGTACCGGCGCGCGGTGCGGGTGTCCATGGGTCACGTGCTGCGCGTTCCGTTCGCTTCCGTCCCCGACTGGCCGGACGGTCTGGATATACTGCGGCGCAAGGGGTTCCAGATCATCGCGCTCACGCCGAACCCGGCGGCGGTGAATCTGGCCACGGCGATGACGGGGGAGCGGGTGGCACTGCTGCTCGGTGCCGAAGGACCGGGTTTGAGCGAGGACGCGATGCGAGCCACCGATGTACGGGCGCGCATCCCGATGTCACCCGGCACCGACTCGCTCAACGTCGCCACCGCGGCCGCAATGGCTTTCTATGAGCGGGTACGGATGTGAATTACCCGCCGTATCAAGGTCCGACCCCGTGGGGCGCCGGCGTTGGCGTCGCGATCATGGTCGCGCTGCTGGCCGCGGTCGCGGTGTTCTCCTTCGGTCGTGCGCTCGCCGAGGTGCATCCGCTGCTCGCGGTGGCGGTGAACCTGATCGCGGCGGGTGGTGCCGCGCCGACGGCCTGGCGGATGCGGTGGGAACCGGTGACCAGGTGGGTGGTCGGCGGTGGTGCGGCGGGCGTGCTGCTGGGTTGGGTGGCGTTGCTGATCAACGGGTTAGCGGGCTGAGACGTGGTCAGGACACCCGGTCGTGCCCGCGTAGCCAGCTGAACAGGCCGCGTTTGGGGCGCACATTGTCCGGCTCGTGCCGCGGCGGGGCGAGGGTGGCCGGGTCGGGCGCTTGGCCTTTCGGGTACAGCGTGAACCCGCACACCGCGACGTCGCCGGGGACCAGCGCGCCCTCGGCGGCGGGGGCGCGGTAGTGGAAGCCGAGCCATTCGTTGTTGGCGGCGTCGGCGAAATCGGGTGGGTCGAACGGCAGCGTCTGCGGGTCGGGCAGCTCGCCCGCGTGCCAGCGCACCGGATGTTCGCCCGCCCAGTACGGGCGCTCCCAGACCAGCGGCAGGCCCTCGTCCTCCAAGATGTTCACCCGGCTGGAACTGAACGCCCTGCGGAATTCGCCACGCTCCCAGTGCGCGAACGCGCCCCAGCCATGCGCGGTGTCGAAGGACACCAGATAGGTGTGCTCGGAGGCCAGCGGACGAACCAGCAACTCCGGCAGCTCGGTCGGGTGGATGCGGGCTGCCTGCGCCGAACACACCACCGTCACGCCCGGGTAGCAACCGATGTACACCTCGTCGAGGTCCGGACCCGCGCAGCCCGCGAGCGTGCCGACCATGATCGGCAGCACGTCCCGGTCGCTGTGCAGCTGTTTCGCAAGCGCCAGTGCGGCATCGGGATCCGGATCATGGTTGGCGCGCAGTACCGTCAACGGATCGAGTGCGTCGACGTACCAGAGGGACGAAGCTTTCGATAGCATTTCCGGCACCTCCCGATGGTTGCACGAATCAGCTCCGCGAACTTCGAGCAACGCACGGGGTTTCGAACAATTCACCGCTGCGGTGAATCACCCGACGCCGTCGCACGCAGTCGACAACACACCAAAAAATCTACTCGCCTCGAGCCCGTCCAGGCGCACCTTCCGCTTCTGAACACGCTGGGGAACCGGCTATCCGGTCGCGCGCAATGCTGCGGCGTAGCTGACGAAGGCACGCCACCGTGGTGGCGTGCCTTCTTGTCGTTCAGCTTGTGGGTCTTGCTCAGTGGCCCGAGCTGCGCACTCCGAGCAGGACGTCCTCCCAGGACGGCATGGGTGCCTTGCCGCGCTTGGTGCGGGCGGGCTTGGCTGTCGTCTTGCCGTTGGCGGCGGGCTTGGCCGGTTCCTCGGCGGCGGGCTTCGTCGACGCGGCGGGTGCGGGCGGAGCGGTTTCGGCGGGGGGCTCGGCCGGCGGAGTCGGTGCCGGCGCGGTGGGCGCGGGTGCCTGGCTCGCCGCGGCGGGCGTCGTCGTGGTTGCGGCAGTGGGGGTTGCGGTCGCGCCCGCGGTGATGGCGGGGGTGCTGCTGCCACCGGCCGCGACGGCCCGCTGCTCGTAGTACTCGTCCAGGGTGGGCTGGCTCTGCCGGGCGGCGGGGCGCGCGGGCGGTGCCGCCGGGGTGGGGCGTGGCTCGACCACCGGTTCGGGCTGCGGTGCGGGCGCGGCCACCTCGGGCTCGGCGGGCAGGATCGTCGCGAGGCCGCGTAGCGCTCGGCCGAAGTCGGGATCGATCAGGTCGGAGGCGGGGTCGTCGAGCGGGGAGACCGAGCCGCCGTGCGCGTCGGGCTGGTAGCGCCAGTGCGCGGCGATTTCGGAACGCCCGTTCTGCCACTGCAATTGGGCGACCCAGAAGCCTTTTTCGTCTTTCCAGGCGTCCCATTCGGCGCCTTCGATGTTGTGCCCGCGCTCGGTGAAGGCGGCGGTGACGACATCGATGAGGGTTTCCACGGCGGGGCCGTCGGGGCGGACGGGGTGCGCCTTCTGCGCGAGTTCGGCAGCGCGGGCACGCTCCAGCAGCACCGGGTAGGCGAACCGCTCGACGCGGCTGGCCGGCATGCCTGATTCTTCGGTGACCTGGTCGACGGAGGCGCCGGCCCGGATTCGAGCCTGGATATCGCGAGGACGCATAGTTGCTTCCATTTCGATCTCTATCTGGCCGAATCGGGCAAGGTCTCCGCGTGCTGCGGCTCGTAGCTTGTCGTCGGCGGGAAGCCGGTACTTCGCTCCGGACTCGGTGTCGATACACACGATGTGCGTGGAGTCGGGCGTCACCCCGATCACTCGAAGTTCACGCACCGTTACCTCCTTACCGCGTCGACTCGCGACACCGCCCACTTTCCGAAACAGTAGTGCACTTCTGGGATCCGTGGGGCGAGACACGCGGGGCGGAAATCTCTGTGCAGACTCCCGCACCCCGCTAATCTGCTCTGTTCGACTTGGCGCACCGCCGGAAGCGGCGTGTCGATTGTGGCGTGTCGCGCTCGGATTCGGCTGTTTCAGCCCAGATTCTGCACGACCCAGTCGATGCTGCGGGTCAACTGGCTGATGTCTTCCGGGTCGATGGCCGGGAACATGCCCACACGCAGCTGGTTGCGGCCCAGCTTGCGGTACGGCTCGGTGTCCACGATTCCATTGGCACGCAGCACCTTCGCCACCGCGGCCGCGTCGACCGAGTCGGCGAAGTCGATGGTGCCGACCACCTGCGAGCGGTGCGCCGGGTCGGTGACGTACGGCGTGGCGTACTCGCTCGACTCGGCCCAGTTGTACAGGCGCGACGACGAATCCAGCGTCCGCTTGACCGCCCAGTCCAGGCCGCCGTTGCCGTTGAGCCACTCGATCTGGTCGGCGAACAGCAGCAGGGTGGCCAGCGCCGGGGTGTTGTAGGTCTGATCCTTGGTGCTGTTGTCGATCGCGATCGGCAGCGACAGGAACTCCGGGGTCCACCGGCCGCTCGCCTTGATCTCGTCGACCCTGGCCAGCGCGGCCGGGCTCATCAGCGCGACCCACAGGCCACCGTCGGCGGCGAAGCACTTCTGCGGCGCGAAGTAGTAGACGTCGGCGTCGGTGATGTTCACCGGCAGACCGCCCGCGCCCGAGGTGGCGTCGATGGCGATCAGCGCGTTCTCCGAACCTGCCGGGCGCTGCACCGGAATGGCGACACCGGTGGAGGTTTCGTTGTGCGCCCAGCCGATGAGGTCGGCCGCGGGGTCGGACACCGGCTCCGGCGCGCTGCCCGGCTCGGCCGAGATGACGATCGGGTCGCCGATGAACGGGTTGCCCTTGGCCACGGCGGCGAACTTGGAGCTGAACTCACCGTTGGTCAGGTGCAGCGAACGCTCGCGGATCAGGCCGAACGCCGCGGCATCCCAGAACGCCGTCGTGCCACCGTTACCGAGCACCACCTCGTAACCGTCGGGCAGGCCGAACAGTTCGCGTAGGCCCGAGCGCACCCGCGCGACCACATCTTTCACCGGCTTCTGCCGGTGACTTGTTCCGAACACCGAGGCGCCGACCGTCACCAGAGACTGCAACTGCTCCGGTCGCACCTTGGAGGGGCCACAGCCGAACCGTCCGTCGGCGGGCTTGAGGTCGTCGGGAATCGTCGGGAACGCAGTGGTCATGCCAAACAGGGTAAAGCGTGTCGGACCAGCTCGGTTCGTGCGGGTCGGCAGCTGTGCCCTCTGCCACCGGCGCCCGCGCGGGTGCCCTGTGCCGGAATTGTCACGGTCCACTCCGGTTGCGGTGGAATTGCTGTGTCGCGCACCACACTCCAGCTAACCTTTGCGCCCATGAACATGGCGCCGGCTAATTCGGGGTGGCGATTGCTCGGTCGACGACCACGGACCTTCGGGCTGCGCATCGGCGCGATATCCGACAGCGCGCGCCGGGAGTTGCTGCTACACGGCACCCTCGGCTCGGCAACAATCCTCGGCGTGCGGCCGAGCAACAAAGCGGTTGCGGGCGAGCACGACGCGGACGGCTCGTCGCCGTGCCAGGTGTTCTGGGTGCGGGTCGAGGTCGACGGGACGGCGCCATACGACGCCAGAGTGCGGCAGCGGGTGTCCGCGGCGAACCTGGAGTGGATGCAGCCGGGCGATGTCGTGTGCTGCCGGGTCGACCCCGGCGACCGGGATCGGTTGGTGCTGTACGTGCCCGATTTCGCGGAGACCGGCCGGGTCAGCGTCGCGAAGATTCTCGCCGACGGCCGCCGCGCCGACGCGACGGTGCTCGCCGCGGCCCCGGTCGCCGCGGACTACGTCGGCCGCGACGATCCGGTGCTGCGCCTCGACCTCGAGCTGCGCGCCTGGGACGAGCCGACCCCGTGGCTGGTCCGGCTCGTGCAACCGGTGCCGCTGCCCGCGATCGGCCTGATCGATCTGGGCCAGCACCTGGAGGTCGCCTTCTTCACCGTCGACCACGGCGAGTCGGTGGCCGTCGACTGGGCCGCCTCCCTCGGCGAGGACTGACCCAGCCTCACAGGTGGACGAAGGTGAACCCCATCTCGCGCAGGGTCGGCAGGACGGCGATCATGCCCGTGCCGGTGCCGGACTGCGGGCGGTGCATGTGGGCGAGCGAAATCGCTCCCGGCGCAGCGGCATTCATCGCGGAGCGGACCTTGGCGGCGCTCGCGGTCGCACCGTAGTCGGCGTTGATGCTGAAACCGACGGGGGTTTCCCCCAATTCGCGCACGATGGCGACTGCGACGTCGTCGTAGTGCGCGGTGCCCGCGCGGAAGAAGCGGGGCGGCTTGCCGACCAGTCCGGTCAGCCGCTCGTGGTTGGCCCAGACCTCGTCGGCCGCCTCCTGCGCCGAGCCGGTGCCCGCGATGCCGTAGGCGGCGCGGCCGTTCACCGACAGCGGCTTGTGTGCGACACCGTGATTGGCCAGCTCGAACAGTGAGTTCACCGCCAGCTGGCCGGCCCGCACCGGGTTCGCGTCGATCCAGCGCTTGTTCAGGAACAGCGTCGCCGGAATCTGCTGGGTGACAAGGAAGTTGATGAGCGAGTCGTCGATGTCGTTGTTGCCCGGCCCGCCGCACGCGTCGAAGGTCAGCGCCAGCTGCTTGCCGGTGGCCTCGAAAGTGCTTGTGATGCCCTGCATTTGCACGCCCCACCGCTGCGGCTGGTCAGCGGCGTGCCTGGCGGCCACCGCGGCGGGCGAGTTGTCCGGCGGCGGCGCGGTCTTGGAGGCCACGGCGGCGTCGCCGATCGAGGTCCGGGCGCGGGTCGAACTCGGTGCTGCGGCCGCAGTATCGCTGTGTGCGGTCCCGCATC
Source organism: Nocardia sp. XZ_19_369 (assembly GCF_015355715.1). Lineage (NCBI taxonomy): Bacteria > Bacillati > Actinomycetota > Actinomycetes > Mycobacteriales > Nocardiaceae > Nocardia > Nocardia sp. XZ_19_369. The sequence goes on from NZ_JACVED010000003.1 coordinate 280,941, forward strand.
CGGTGGCGGCGAACCCGGCGGCCAGCGCGGCGGCGACGCCGAACATCCGTCGCGACATCCCTCGTTCCTGCACCCGGCCCTCCTTCGTCCGTCCGGACCCGGATGCTACGCGAGCCGAATGTCCTGTCGGTGCAGGACATTCGGCTCGCGGTAATGCGTTCCAGCTATTGCTAGGCGTGCTGAATGCTCGACCAGCCCGCGACATCGGCAGGCTGACGCGGCGCCGGTCCGGTGTAGATGGCCGCCGGGCGCACCAGCTTGCCGAGCTGCTTCTGCTCGAGGATGTGCGCACACCAGCCCGCGGTCCGGCCACAGGTGAACATGGCGGGCATCATGTGCGCGGGCACCTCGGCGAAGTCGAGGATCACCGCGGCCCAGAACTCCACGTTGGTCTCGATCGCCCGATCCGGGCGACGCTCACGCAGCTCGGCCAGTGCGGCCTGCTCCAGCGCGGCGGCCACCTCGTAGCGCGGCGCGGCGAGCCGCTTGGCGGTGGCGCGCAGCACGCGGGCGCGCGGGTCCTCGGCCCGGTACACCCGGTGCCCGAAGCCCATCAGCTTTTCCTTGCGGTCCAGGATGCCCTTGACCAGTGCCCGTGCGTCGCCGGTCTGCTCGACCTCTTCGATCATCGGCAGCACGCGGGCGGGCGCGCCACCGTGCAGCGGGCCCGACATCGCGCCGATCGCGCCGGACAGCGAGGCCGCGACATCGGCGCCGGTGGAGGCGATCACGCGCGCGGTGAAGGTGGAGGCGTTCATGCCGTGCTCGGCGGCCGACACCCAGTAGGCGTCGATGGCCTCGGTGTGCTTGGGGTGCGGGTCACCCTTCCAGCGGGTCATGAACCGCTCGGTGACCGTGTTGCACTCGTCGATCTTCTTCTGCGGGACCGCGGGCTGGTAGATGCCGCGCGCGGACTGCGCGACATAGGACAGCGCCATCACCGAGGCGCGGGCCAGGTTGTCGCGCGCGGTTTCGTCGTCGATGTCCAGCAGCGGCTGGTAACCCCAGATCGGGGCGAGCATGGCCAGGCCGGCCTGCACGTCGACGCGCACATCACCGGTGTGCACCGGCAGCGGGAAGGGTTCGGCGGGCGGCAGGCCGCGACCGAACTCGCCGTCCACCAGCAGGGCCCACACGTCGCCGAAGGTCACCTGGCCCTCGACCAGGTTCTCGATGTCGACGCCGCGGTAGCGCAGCGCGCCGCCGTCCTTGTCGGGCTCGGCGATGTCGGTGGTGAACGCCACCACACCCTCGAGGCCGCTGACGAAATCGCTGGGTACGGCGGTCTGCCCGGTAGGCACCGCGGGGCTGGTAGTCATGTCGGGACTTCTCCTTGCACTTCGGGACGCGCTCCGTAGCGACTGCTCGCAGCTCGCTAGAACAGGCCTGATCCTCGGCGATGAGGGGTATAACGAGGCTCGCCGAGCACATGCCGATCACCAACACCTTAGATCCTTGCTACCCCGGAGTAACGTCTGGCCCATGCGTGACCTGGACAATTCACCCGGCGGCCAGGAGACGGCCGATACCCTGCCCAGCGCCGATTTAGCCGGCATGCGCGCCGAGTACGGGGGCGCCCCGTTCGGCAGCGGCGAAGACGTCGATCTGGACGAAACGTGGCTGGCCGGCGGCTGGGAGCCGTTGCTGCGCCACTGGATCGAGCAAGCGACCGCGGTCGGCGTCGCGGAGCCGAACGCCATGGTGCTGGCCACCGTTTCGCTGGCCGACGGCACGCCGCGACCGGTCGCCAGAACCGTCCTGTGTAAAGGGCTCTCCCCCGAGGGTGTGACTTTTTACACGAACTACGACTCGGCCAAGGGCAGCCAGCTCGCGGCCGTGCCGTTCGCCGCCGCCACCTTCGTCTGGCCCGCGCTCGGCAGGCAGGTGCATGTGCGCGGCGCGATCGAGCGGGTGCCCGCCGAGACGACCGAGGTCTACTGGCGCTCCCGGCCGCGCGACTCGCAGCTGGGCGCGTGGGCCTCGCGGCAGTCGAAGCCGATCGGGTCGCGGGCCGAGTTGGACCGCACCATGGCCGAGACGATCGCGCGCTTCGAGAATGTCGACGAGATTCCGGTGCCGCCGCACTGGGGTGGCTTTCTGCTGCGGCCGGACGAGGTGGAGTTCTGGCAGGGCCGACGCGGCAGGCTGCACAACCGGATTCGGGTGCTCGTCGAGAACGGCACCATGAAGGTGGAGCGACTACAACCCTGAACTATTCCCGGCCGGCCGGTGAGAAATCTCGTATCGAGCCGGCCGGGTTCGACTCGCTACGCTCCCGCCGGTGAGATTGCTGGCCGATACCGCTCCGCTGCGACATCCCGACTTCCGGCGTCTGTGGACCTCGGGCATCGTCACCATGATCGGTGCGCAGCTGTCCATCGTCGCGGTGCCGCAGCAGATCTTCCAGATCACCGGCAGCTCAGGGTATGTCGGCCTGGCCGGGCTGTTCGGCCTGGTGCCGCTGATCGTGTTCGGGCTGTGGGGCGGCGCGCTCGCGGATGTGATGGACCGGCGCAAGCTGATGCTCATCACCAACGCGGGCACCGGGCTCACCGCGGTGGCGTTCTGGGCGCAGGCCGCGTCGGGCATCGACAACGTCTGGGTTGTGCTCGTCTTGTTCGCGGTGCAGCAGGCGTTCTACGCGGTGAACCAGCCGACGCGCAGCGCGGCCATCCCGCGCCTGCTGCCGGAAGACCAACTGGCCGCGGCCAATTCGCTCAGCATGACGGTGATGCAGTTCGGCGCCATCGCCGGACCGGTGCTGGCGGGCGCGCTGATCCCGGTGATCGGGCTGTCGACCCTCTATCTCATCGACTCCATCGCTCTGCTCGCCACGATCTGGGCGGTGTGGAAGTTGCCCGCCCTGCCGCCGACCGGAACCGCGCGCAAGGCCGGATTCCGCACGGTGCTGGACGGTTTCGGCTATCTGGCTACCCAGCGGATCCTGCTCGCCTCGTTCGCAGTGGACGTGATCGCCATGGTGTTCGGCATGCCGCGCGCGCTGTTCCCGCAGATCGCGCACGAGACCTTCGGCGATTCGACCACCGGCGGGGTCGCGCTCGGCCTGCTGTTCGCGTCCATGTCGGTGGGCGCGGTGCTGGGCGGGGTGTTCTCCGGCTGGATACCGCGCATCCAGCGTCAAGGGCTGGCCGTACTCGTCTGCATCGTGCTGTGGGGCCTGGCCATGGTCGGCTTCGGCGCGGCCGTCGGATTCACCGGGCACGGACTGGGCCTGGGCCTCGGGCTCTCGCTCGCGCTGCTCTGCTCGGCCTTCGGCGGCGCGGTGGACATGGTCTCGGCCGCGCTGCGGGTCACCATGTTGCAGCAGGTCGCGACCGACGAGATGCGCGGACGGCTGCAAGGCGTGTTCATCGTGGTTGTCGCAGGTGGGCCCCGAATCGGTGATGTTGCCCACGGTTTTGCGGCAGCGAGTCTGGGTACCGCTGTCGCGGCGGCCGGTGGTGGTGTTCTCGTGGTGATCGGCGTAGTGATCGCCGCGATCGCGTTCCCGGCATTCGTGCGATACCGGGTAGGGCGCGCACATGCGGAAATAGTGGCACCATGAGCCTGCGAATATCCAGCAATCGCTGTTCGGCGCGTACTTCGGACCTCACACCGCCACGAGATGTTTGTGAGGTCGCACAGGACTACCCTCCTGGTTGTCCGCGTCGGTGAACGTCTAGCGTTGAGACAAGTGCATCGTGCGCCGACCGCGACGATGCCTACGGTTCTAGCCTGAGAGGGATCCTTCCGTGCCCGCTGAGAACATCATCAACGTCGACGAAGACGCCAAGCCGGTGCTTACCTACCCCGGCGGGGAGTTCCCGATGACGGTCGCCAAGGCCGCCGAAGGCAACGACGGAATCGAGCTGGGAAAGCTGCTCGCCAGCACGGGTTACGTCACCTACGACCCGGGCTTCATGAACACCGCCCCGACCAAGTCGGCGATCACCTACATCGACGGTGAGGCAGGCATCCTGCGCTACCGCGGTTACCCGATCGACCAGCTCGCGGGCTCCTCCACCTTCATCGAGGTCAGCTACCTGCTGATCTACGGCGAGCTGCCCTCGCAGGCCCAGCTGGAAGACTTCACCGACCGGATCCGCAGGCACACGCTGCTGCACGAGGACCTGAAGCGCTTCTTCGACGGCTTCCCGCGCAACGCGCACCCGATGCCGGTGCTCTCCTCCGCGGTGAACGCGCTGTCGGCCTACTACCAGGACTCGCTGGATCCGCGCGACCCCGAACAGGTCGAGCTGTCCACCATCCGGCTGCTGGCCAAGCTGCCCACCATCGCGGCCTACTCGTACAAGAAGTCGGTCGGCCAGCCGTTCCTCTACCCGGACAACTCGCTGAGCCTGGTGGAGAACTTCCTGCGGATGACCTTCGGCTTCCCGGCCGAGCCGTACGAGGTCGACCCCGAGGTCGCCGCGGCGCTGGACATGCTGCTCATCCTGCACGCCGACCACGAGCAGAACTGCTCCACCTCGACGGTGCGGCTGGTCGGCTCCTCCGACGCCAACCTGTTCACCTCGGTGTCCGGCGGCATCAACGCACTGTGGGGCCCGCTGCACGGCGGCGCCAACCAGGCGGTGCTGGAGATGCTCGACGGCATCAAGTCCGACGGCGGCGACGTCAAGGAGTTCATCCGCAAGGTCAAGAACAAGGAAGACGGCGTGAAGCTCATGGGCTTCGGGCACCGCGTCTACCGCAATTACGACCCGCGCGCCGCCATCGCCAAGAAGCACGCCGACGCCATCCTCAACAAGCTCGGCAACGACGAGCTGTTCGAGATCGCCCAGGCGCTGGAAGAGGCCGCGCTCACCGACGACTACTTCGTCGAGCGGCGCCTGTACCCGAACGTCGACTTCTATACCGGCGTCATCTACAAGGCCATGGGCTTCCCCACCCGCATGTTCACCGTGCTGTTCGCGATGGGCCGACTGCCGGGCTGGATCGCCCACTGGCGCGAAATGCACAGCGAGCCACTGAAGATCGGCCGCCCGCGGCAGATCTACACCGGCTACGGCGCCCGCGACTACCGCGAGATCACCAACCGTTAGTTCCACCATCACCACCATCACCCACCGAAGGGGAAATGCCGAATGACCAAGCCGGAGATCGAGTTCCAGGGTGGGCCCGCGCCCGCCGAGCTGGTGATCAAGGACATCATCGAGGGCGAAGGCAAAGAAGCCGTGCCCGGCGGCAACGTCGAGGTGCACTACGTCGGCGTTGAGTTCGACACCGGCGAAGAATTCGACTCCTCCTGGAACCGCGGCGAATCCATCAACTTCCCGCTGCGCGGCCTGATCCAGGGCTGGCAGGACGGCATCCCCGGCATGAAGGTCGGCGGCCGTCGCCAGCTCACCATCCCCCCGGAGCTGGCCTACGGCCCGACCGGTGCCGGACACCCCCTGGCAGGCAAGACGCTGGTCTTCATCATCGACCTGCTGGACGCGAGCTAAACCGAAACGCGTACCGCGGCCCGTGTTCCACTCGGTGGAGCACGGGCCGCTGTCGTGCTACTCGCGGACGATCTCGACCGGATCGGTGAGGGCCAGGGCGAGCGCGGACTGCTGGGCCGAGCTGCGCTGGGGGAGGGCGTCTACAGCTTTGTCGGTCTGGGTGCTCAGGTTGTTGACGATGGTCTGCAGCTGGGTGACGCCGCCGGTGAGCTGGCTGATGGCGCTGACCAATTGGGCGCCGCCCTCGTCGGCGAGCTTGGGCAGGCCCTCGGCGAGCTTCGCGCCCTCGTTCAATTGCGCACTGGCACTGGTCAATCGGTCGACCACGGTGCGAAGCAGCGTGCCGAGGTCGGTGTTCGGGTCGACCGCGCCGCCGACCAGCGAGCCGAGGCCGGTGAGCTGGGAGCCGGCCTGACCCGAAATGCCCTGGAGCGCTTCGAGTTTCTTGATGATGTCGGCCAGCGCCGGATCGTTGGCGAAGGGCAGGGCGCGCAGCAGCGGGAGGATCTGGTCCAGGCCGGAGTTCACCGTGTTGGCTGTCTGCTCGACTTGAGCGATCGTGATGCCGGTCGAATCCAGTGCGGAGGCAAGCTCGTTCGCCTGCTTGGCGGCGCCGTCGACGGTCGAGTTCAGCAGTGCGATGGCCGAAGTCAGCTGTGCGGAACCCTCTTTGGCGAAACTCAGGAAGCCGAGCAGCTGGTCGGCGCCCGCGCTGAACTGCTCGGTGCCCGAAGCGGCCGTGTTCACGCCGGCTTTGAGCAACTGCGCAGTGAACTGCACTTGCGACATCTGGCTGCGGGCCTGCCCGACCGCCGCGAGCGCGGCGTCGACTCCCGCCGCGCCGACCCGGTGCGTCACCTCGGACACCGCGCCGTTCACCAGGTCGGTGTCCGCGCTCTTGTGGGTGGCGACGGTGACCTTGGCCCGGCGCGGCTGGGTACCGGCCAGGGTGCCCATGGATTCGGTGAGGTCGGCGGGCAGGGTGATCACCGCGGCGTAGTCGTCGGTGCTCGCCTCACCCGGCTTCGCGGCGGTCCATTCGTATCCGCCCGCTTCCGTCAGCGCCTTGACGACCCGTGCGCCCGTCGGCCCGGTGTCGGCGTTCACCAGGGCGATGCCGGTGGGGCCGTCGTCCGATCGGCTGCACGCGGTGAGGCCGGCACCGAGCGCGCCAGCGCTGACGAGAGCAACGGCGAGAAGAGCCCAGCGGGCGCGTTTTCCGATCACAGCCAGACGATAGAGCCGCCCCATGACCCAACCGCTGGCGTTTCTATGAGAGTTCGCTAAGGACCCGCGGCGGTCAGGCGCAGGTCGGATCGGGCAGGTCGAGGACGAGTCGGATGCCGCCCAGCGTTCCGTCATCGAAATAGGCGCGCCCACCGTGCACTTGGGCTTGCTGGGCGACCAGGGCCAAGCCGAGTCCGGAGCCGCCCTTGCTCGCCTGGCTACCGCGGAAGAACCGATCGAACACGGCTTGACGCTCGTGCGCCGGGATGCCGCGACCGTTGTCGTCGATGCTGATCACGATGTGCCCGTTCGGCGCCCGGTGCGCGGACACCAGCGCCTCGGTGGCCCGCCCGTGCTTGACCGAGTTGGCCAGCGCGTTGTCCACCGCGAGGCGCAGACCCGCGGGCAGGCCGCGGGTGACCAGCTCGGTGTCGCTGTCGATGCGGACCTTCAAGCCGGGGAAGTGCCGCATGGCGTCGTGCGCGGCCTGGTCGCACAGGTCGCCGACATCGGTGGCGACATGATCGCGTTCGTTGGTGAGATCGCCGGTGGCGAGGCGCTCCAGCGCGGCCAGCGTGGTCTCCACCCGCCCTTGACTGCGCTGTAGGTCGGCGAGGATCTCGGTGCGCTGCGCCTCGTCCAGGTCCAGGGTGCGCAGTACCTCGAGGTCGGTGCGCATGGCGGTGAGCGGCGTGCGCAACTCGTGCGCGGAGACGGCGGCGAAGTCACGCGCGGTCTCCAAGGCCGCTGCGGTCGCGGACTGCGCCTGATCCACCCGTTGCAGCATGGTATTCACCGCGTCCGCCAGCTTTTCCGCCTCCCGCACGCCCGACCCGTCCACCGGTGTCTGCGGGTTATGCGGATCGGGCAGGCCGCTGCGGGCGCCGACCTGACGGGTGAGCCGCACGATCGGGCGCACCGCGCGTCCGGCCAGCAGCCAGCCGAGTGCCGCCGCGGCGGCGATGGCGAACAATGCCCCGCCGAGTACCCAGCGCTGCTGGTCGGCGGTGGCCGCGGCCGCCGAGGCGGCGGGGATGCCGATCGAAACCACCCGTCCCGCTGGCTGATTCTCGGTCGTCGACAGGATTCGGTAGGGCGTGCCACCGACCGGGACGGTGCGCGAACCCGGTGCCAGATCGGGCAATTGGGTCGGCGTGCTCGCGGTGACCGCGCCGTGGTCGCGGACCGTGACGGCCATGTCGTTGTTCAAACCCGTCAAGCTGACGAACCGGACCGCGATGACCGGTTCGATCAGCACGATGCGCGCGGCGATCGCGAGCTGCTGATCGGATTGCTGCACATTGTTGCGTTCGATCGCGTGAATACTGATCACGCTGATCACCGAGACGATCACGATCGCACCGGCCGCTGCCGCGCCCGCGACCCTGGTGCGTAGCGAAAAGGCCCGGCGCCGACGGGATTTCGGCGCGGTGACCTGCGTCATTTGGGCGCCCGCAGCACGAACCCGACGCCGCGGATCGTGTGCAGCAGCCGGGGCGCGCCGTCCACCTCCAGCTTGCGCCGCAGGTAGCCGACGAAAACGTCCACCACATTGGTGTCGGCCGCGAAGTCGTAGCCCCACACCAGTTCCAGCAAACGTTCCCGGCTCAGCACCACGCCGACATTGCGCGCCAGCGTGGACAGCAGCTCGAATTCCCGCTTGGTGAGCTCGATTTCATCGCCGTTCAGCAGCGCGCGGTACCCGGCGACATCGACTTCGAGCGGGCCGACGGTGATCGCGCCCGGCGTCGCGGGTGACTGCGTGTCGGTCCGCCTGCGCAGCAGCGCCCGGATCCGCGCGACCAACTCGGCGAGCACGAACGGCTTGACCAGGTAGTCGTCGGCACCGGACTCCAGCCCGGAGATGCGATCGTCCACCGAGGCGCGCGCACTGAGCACGCAGATCGGCACCTCGTTGCCCATCGCGCGCAACGCGGTGACCACCCCCGCGCCGTCGAGCACCGGCATGTTCATATCGAGCACGATCGCGTCCGGCGCGTGCTCGTTCACGCTGCGCAGCGCCTGCGCCCCGTCCCTGGCGACCAGCACATGGAACCCGGACAGCCGCAGCCCCCGCTCGACCGAGGCGAGCACGTCCTCGTCGTCATCGACGACGAGGACGGTCGGGGTGGAAGTAGGCGTCACATCTGTCATTGTGCTCCCCCGCCTCTCCGAGACTCGAGGCCAGACTCGAGTGTCGCGATCGTCGCGTCGGCGTCCGGCGGTGAGATAACGGGCAGGTCAGCCGGTACCCGGTGAGTTACCCATGTCCTCACGAGATCAGGTGACCTGTGGTCATCGGGGAACGGCGCCCGTCAGTAGCTGTGGCAAGAATCGGCGACCGTGCGGATGGTGTCGCGCAGTTGGTTGTAGCGCGGGTCGTTCTGGGCTTCCTGGACCGCGCCCGGGTTCTGGTCGATGGCCCGCTGGAGTTCGGCGCGGCGCTGCTCGACCGGCTGATCGAACTTGCGCTGCAGCTCGGCCTTCTGCTTCGGGTTCGCGTCGAGCATGGCGGCGAGCTGCGGTGCCTTGTCGTGCAGGGCGGCGTCGACCTGGGCGAACGAACAGTCCGAGGTGAGCAGCGGGCCGGCGAGCTCCATCGGGTCGGCGGAGGCGATGGCGGGGCTGAGGAACATGGCGACAGTGGCCAGCCCGCCTGCGGCGAATGCGGCGACAGCGGGACGGCCAACGGAACGCTTCATGGTGTGACTCCAAATATCGAGGGGTACTAGCGCCCTCGACGCTAGGCCGCCGCACTGGCACGCGTGTGAACGCTTCCTAAGGAATCTCTGAGCAGTCGACTCTCCGAGCCGGGATCTACGACGGAATACCCAGCGAGACAACTGATCTCATGAGCACGCAGGTACCGGCTGAGCTGGCCTTACTCGCCGCCGGGCGCCGAGGTCACCGGGGTGGCAGCCGAGTCCGGCCCGAATTCGCTCAGCGGCGGGAGATCGCGTGCCGCGTGGATCTGCTCCTCCAGCGCCTCGAGCACCGCGGGATCCTCGATGGTGGACGGCACCTCGTACGGATCGCCGGAGGTGATCTGCCGGATCGTCTTGCGCAGGATCTTGCCGGAGCGGGTCTTCGGCAGCGCGGTGACGATCACGGCGTCGTGCAGCGTGGCGATCGCGCCGATCTGGCTGCGCACCCGCTCGATCAGCTCGTCCCGCAACTGCGCGGGGTCCACCTCGACCCCCGACTTGAGCACCACATAGGCCAGCGGCCGGTGCCCCTTGAGTTCATCGGGCAGTCCGATCACCGCGCACTCGGCGACCGCCTCGTGGCCGGAGATGGCCGCCTCGATACTGCCGGCCGACAACCGGTGCCCGGCCATATTGATCACATCGTCGCTGCGGCCGAGCACATAGAGGTAACCGTCCTCGTCGAAGTACCCGGAGTCGCCGGTGAGGTAGTGGCCGGGGTAGGCGGACAGGTACGAACGCTTGTAGCGCTCGTCGTCGTGCCACAGCCCGGTCAGCGTGCCGGGCGGCAGCGGCAGCCCGATCACGATGTTGCCCTCGGTATTCGGCGGCACCGGGTTGCCCTCGGAATCGAGCACCCGCAGGCGATACCCCGGCACCGGCACCGACGCCGAACCCGCCTTGATCGGAAGTTGTTGCAGACCGAGCGGATTCGCGCAGATCGGCCAGCCGGTCTCGGTCTGCCACCAGTGATCGACGACGGGGCAGTCCGTGCGGTCGGCGAGCAGTATCTCGTCGGCCCAGGCGTAGGTGGCCGGATCTAGTCGCTCGCCCGCGCAGAACAGTGCGCGCAGCGAGGAGAGGTCGTGGCCGTGCGCGAGCGCGGCGTCCGGGTCGGCCTTGCGGATGGCGCGCAGCGCGGTCGGCGCCGTGAACAGCACGCGAACATTGTGTTCGGCGATCACTCGCCAGTACGCGCCCGCATCCGGGGTGCCGATCGGCTTGCCTTCGTACAGCAGCGTGGTCGCGCCGACCAGCAGCGGCGCGTAGACGATGTAGGAGTGCCCGACGACCCAGCCGACGTCGGAGGCCGTCCACATCACCTGGCCGGGGCCTACGTCGTAGATATTGCGCATGGACCAGGCGAGGGCAACCGCGTGTCCGCCGTTGTCCCGCACCACGCCTTTGGGTTTCCCGGTGGTACCCGAGGTGTAGAGGATGTAGAGCGGGTCGGTCGCGGCGACCGGGACCGGCTCGGCCAGTGGCGCACCTCGGACAGCGTCGTCCCAATCGAGCCATTGCGCCGCGATGGTCTGTGATGAACTCGGCAGTGATTCGGTCGCGGCCTGCGGCGCGGAGAAGTGGATGGTCGGGAACTGCGGGCGCTGCTTCACGATGACGGTGCGCGGCGCGGTGGTCTCCGCGAGGTCCAAGGCCTGCAACACAATCGGCGGGTATTCGAGCTGTTTGCCCGGTTCCAGGCCGCCGGATGCTGTGATGATCAACACTGGCTTCGCGTCATCGATGCGCGCGGCGAGCTCCGGCGCGGCGAAGCCACCGAACACCACCGAGTGCACCGCGCCGATCCGCGCGCAGGCCAGCATGGCGATTACGGCTTCGGGGATCATCGGCAGGTAGATGACGACGCGATCACCCGCGACGACGCCGAGCCGGCTCATCGCGCCTGCGAACCTGGCTACCTCTTCCAGCAGCTCCGCGTACGTGAAAACGCCTCTGGTGCCGGTCATAGCGGAGTCGTATATTAAGGCGGGCTGATTCGCTAGGCCCCCCTCCGCCGCGGCGCCACCGTGCACATGCCGGTCGAGGGCGTTGAAGGAGGTGTTGAGGCGAGCGTCGGTGAACCACCTGGCCACCGGACGAGCGGCCGGGTCCACGATTTGGGTTGGCGGAACCTCCCAATCGATCGCTTCAGCCGCCCCGGCCCAGAACTCGGCGGGGTCGACCAAGCTGGTCTGATAGACCGGTCGGTACTCGTGCCGCACGTTCAAACCCGTGACTCCCTAGCCTCGCCTCGATGCCCGCCTCGATAGATCTGGTTGATTGTGGCAGACTTCACGCGACGCCCGGGTGGGTGTTGTGACCATTGGTTTTGCCTGGAACGGGCAGGTCAAGGATCGCATGCTTACTCGGAGTCACCCAAGAAGTTATTGATCCGTTAGAATCTGATGTCACTTATTTGGGCCGTCGTAGACGCAATTTCTCGGCCAGCCGCAGTTCTCGGCCAGCTCCGCCTGTCGAGCCAGTATGCGTGTGGAGGTTCGCTGATGGCGCGTGGTTGGGGCCAGTTTGGAAAGTGAGTGGGAGATGCGTGAGGCCGCTAGGTCCGGCAGAAGGCGCTGGGCGCTCGGCAACTGGGACCTGCGCTGGAAGGTGACGGCGGTGCTGGCCGTCCCGCTGGCGGTCGCGGTAGGCCTTGGCGTGTCCAGGATTTCATCGGAGTTCACCAACTCGGGTCGGCTCGCCGATGTCGCCGAGAACGTGGGGGCCATCCCCGCGGTCACGGCGCTGAGTGCGCAGACGGCAACGACCGTCGGTTCGCAGATGATCGCCGTCGCGCCGAACGTGTCCGTGGTGACGGATCAGAACCTCGCCGATCTCGACAAGGCGATCGCCAACGCGGAGAAGGCAGCCGACAAGCTCAGTGGTGTCGCCGGTGCCCGTGCGGCGCTGGACAGCATGCTCAACCAGGCAAAAGCCGTTCGCCAGCAAGGCAAAGCGGTGAACACCGGGTCGAGCGAGGACGCCATCGGTCTGATCGACCGGGTGCGCAACGACAGTGTGCGGATCGTCGAGACGACGGTCGGCCAGGTCAGCGACACCGCGGTGGATACGGCCAAGCTGCGCCTGGTCGATTCGCTCAACACCCGAGCCACGCTGGTCGGTGAGGTCGCGGCGTTCCCAGGCGTATTGAAGGACCCGAAGGCAGGTACGCCGGGCTTCCTGACCGCGGCCAACACCGAGCGTTCGCTGCTCGGCGTGCTGTCACATCGGTTCTCCGACGGTGACACCTCGATCGCCGATCTTCGTGCGGGCATCGACACTCGTGTCACATTGCTGAACAGCCCGGAGGCACAGGCCGGTCGGATTCCGGTCGGCGAACTGAAGAAGTCGCTGACCGACAGTCTCGCGGTCTACGAACTCGTGGTGACCCGGGCGACCAAGGACATCGACAGCGCGATGAACGCGCTGGTGTCCACCGCTCAACGGGATGCGTGGACCTACACCGGCGTCGTGGTCGCGACCATCCTCGCCGCGCTGTTGCTCGCCGTGTTCGTCGCGCGCTCGATGATCGTGCCGCTGCACCGATTGCGCCTCGCCGCGCTGCGCGTGGCCGAGAGCGACCTGCCGCACGAGGTGGCCCAGCTCCGCAACGGCGCCTCGCCGGAAGAGGTGCCGCTGGAACCGATGCCGGTGCGCAGCACCGAGGAGATCGGCCAGCTGGCCCGCGCCGTCGACGACATCCACGGCCAGGCCCTGCGCCTCGCGAGTGACCAGGCGCAGATGCGTTCCCAGGTCAACGACATGTTCGAGACGCTGGCCCGGCGGTCCAAGTCGCTGGTCGACCATCAGCTCAGCCTGATCGAGGCGATGGAGTACGACGAGAAGGACCCGCGCCTGCTGGAAAACCTGTTCCGGCTGGACCATCTCGCCGCCCGCATGCGCCGTAACGGCGACAACCTGCTGATCCTGGCGGGCACCAGGCAGCGTCGCGCCAAGTCCGCCCCGGTCGAGATCGCCGACGTGCTGCGCGCCGCGATCTCCGAGGTCGAGGACTACGAGCGGGTGAAACTGGGTGCCACACCACGTGGTTCGCTGGTCGAGCCCGCCGCCTCCGACATGGCGCACCTGTTCGCCGAGCTGCTGGACAACGCGCTGCGCGCCTCCCCGCCGGAGACCGACGTGAAGTTCACCTTCGCGCAGGCGCACGACCAGGGCATGCTCATCGAGGTGGCCGACCGAGGCATCGGTATGCCGCCCACCGAGATGGCCGACATCAACCGGCGGTTGGAACAGACCGCCGAGCCCGGCCCCGACACCGCGCGGCACATGGGTCTGTTCGTGGTCGGCAGGCTGGCCGAGCGGCACGGTCTCACCGTGCGGCTGCGTCCCACCTTCGACACCGCGCGCGATCCCGGCGTCACCGTGACCGTGCACGTGCCCGGCAATCTGATCGTGGCGGGCAAGCCGATCACGGCCCAGCCCGTCACCCCGTCCCCGCAGGCCCCCGAGCGGCAGCGGCCGTCCGCCCCGTCCTCGATGCAGATGCGGGCGATCACCCGGACCCCCGGCGGCAACGTCATGGTCACCGTGGATCCGGGTGTCAGCGGGCCGATTCCGATCACCAACCCCAATGCGAATCCGAGCGGTCCGGTTCCGGCCGGCGGCGGATTGCCGCAGCGGCAGCCGGGCAACAGCATGGCGTCCGGCCTGCAATCGAACGCGCAGCAGGCGAGCCCGACCCTGCGACCCGCACCGGGCCAGCAGTCGAGCGCACCGCAGCGCGGCAAGCTCGCCGCCGCGAACCTACCCAAGCGCAACCTCGCTCCCGGCGGTCCGCCGCCGCGGCAGCCGGGTGCCCCGGCCGAGCCGACCGTGACGGGACTGCCGCCGCGGGACGCGAACTCGGGTGAACTGCCGAAGCGGCAGCCGGGCAACAACGGCGTGCCGCAGCCGAGCATCAGTGGCCTCGCCCAGCCGCCCAGCGGCCTGCCGCAGCGTCAGCGTGGCGAGAACGGGATGCCGCAGCGTGATCCCAACGCTGGTGGTCTGCCGCAACGTGATCCGAGTGCCGGTGGCTTGCCGCAGCGTGATCCCAGCGCGGGCGGTCTGCCCCAGCGTGATCCGGCTGCGGGTGGTCTGCCGCAGCGTCAGCGTGGCGAGAACGGTCTGCCGCAGCGGGAGTCCGCGTCCGGTGGGTTGCCGCAACGCGACCCGAGCGCGGGCGGCCTGCCGCAGCGGGACCCCAATGCGGGTGGTCTGCCGCAACGTGATCCGAGCGCGGGCGGTCTGCCGCAGCGGGATCCCAGCGCGGGTGGCTTGCCGCAGCGGGATCCCAGCGCCGGTGGTCTGCCGCAGCGTCAGCGTGGCGAGAACGGTCTCCCGCAGCGGGAGTCCGCGTCCGGTGGGTTGCCGCAACGCGACCCGACCGCCGGTGGTCTGCCGCAACGCGACCCGAGTGCGGGTGGCTTGCCGCAGCGGGATTCGATTCTGCCGCAGCGTGATCCGAGCGCCGGTGGGCTCCCGCAGCGGGATACCGCGTCCGGTGGTCTGCCGCAGCGCGATCCGGGTGCCAGTGGTTTGCCGCAGCGGGATTCGAGCCTGCCCCAGCGTGATCCCAACGCCGGTGGTCTGCCCCAGCGCCACGCGGCGGCGTCGAGCCTGCCGCAGCGGGACGCGACGCCGACCGGGCTGCCACAGCGGCAGCCGGGCAGCCAGGTGCCGCCGAATCTGCCGCAGCGCGAACCGGGTGACGGTCTGCCCCAGCGGGATTCCACGCCGGGACTTGGTCTTTCGCAGCGCGGACGCGGTACGCTGCCCGGCAGCGACGAGCAGCCGAAGGACACCGAAGCCGCCGGCGCCGACCCGGGTAGGCACAGCTACCGGGCCAACCCGTCCAGGACGGCGTCGTTCTTCCAGACCAGGCTGCAGCCCGCGGTCGAAACCGGCGACTCCGTCATGGGCGGAACACCGATTTTCGCGGAAATGATGTCGGCGTGGCTCTCAGACCCGAATATGGACAGGTCCCAAGTGGCCGCGTCCTTCGAGTCACCGGGTGATGAGGGTTGGCAGGCGGCTCGCCGGGCCAGCGAGGCACAATCCGAGACGAGGACGGCGGCTGGGTTGCCGCAACGCAATCCGGGCGGAAGGCTGGTCCCGGGCGCCGTCAACGGTGCGGTGGAACGGGCACCGAGCCGTGATCCAGAAACGATCAGGTCCAGCTTGAGTCGTCATCAGCAGGGCGTCCGGGATGGCCGCGCAATGAGAGCAATGAACTTAACCGGAGATAAAGGAGACCGATGAACCCCGATCTAGGTGGTACGAATCGTCAGCTGGATTGGCTGGTTTCGAACTTCGCCAACGAGGTTCCTGGCGTAGCCCATGCCGTCCTGGTCTCGGCTGACGGCCTACTCATGGCCGCGAGCGCTCAGCTGCCCGTCGACCGTGCCGAGCAGCTCTCGGCCGTCACCGCCGGACTGGCCAGCCTCTCGGTCGGTGTCTCGAACCTGTTCGAGGGCGGCACCGTGCTGCAGTCCGTCGTCGAGATGGAGCACGGCTACCTGCTACTCATGGCGGTCGGCGACGGCTCGTACCTTGCCGTGCTGACCAACACGTCGTGCGACATCGGTCAGGTCGGTTACGAGATGGCGTTGTTGGTCGAGCGGGTTGGCCAGACAGTTCAGGCCACGCCACGCGTCACGATGGGTTCCTGATGGTGGGATGGACATAGAAGATCACCGCTTGGGGAGCGCCGAGCCCAGTCTCGTCCGCCCATACTCGTTGACCGCAGGCCGAACGAGGCCCGCGGTCGAGTTGGCGTTGGAGGCTCTCGTCGCATCGCATCCGGTCGCCCTGGAGCGGCAGTTCGAACTGACCAACATCGAGACGTCAATCGTGGAGTTGTGCAGAGAATCGCCGTCCGTTGCCGAGGTAGCAGCCCGACTTGGTATCCCCATCGGGGTGGCACGCGTGCTGGTCGCCGACCTGATCGAGGCCGGGCATGTACGCGTTTCGGCGACTTTGAAAGACGATTCCAGCGACGATGAACGTCGCGAGCTGATCGAAAGGGTTCTCAGTGGACTCCGGCGTATTTGATTCGACGGCGCAGGTCGACACCCGCACCAGCAAGCCGACGTCGGCCAAGATCGTCGTCGCGGGTGGCTTCGGTGTCGGTAAGACCACGATGGTGGGTGCTGTCTCGGAGATCGTTCCGCTGCGCACCGAGGCATTGGTGACCAATGCCAGTACCGGAATCGACAATTTGACCGGCATTCCGATGAAGTCGACCACCACGGTGGCGATGGACTTCGGCCGGATCAGCCTCGCCGACGATCTGGTGCTGTACCTCTTCGGTACGCCGGGCCAGTACCGATTCTGGTTCATGTGGGACGACCTGATCCGCGGCGCCATCGGCGCCGTGGTGCTGGTGGACACCCGCAGACTGGAGGACAGCTTCGCGGCTGTCGACTACTTCGAAGCGCGCGGCCTACCATTCCTGGTGGCGCTCAACGAATTCGACGACGCGCCGCGGTATCCGATCGAGGACATCCGGCAGGCGCTCGCGGTGCCCGCGGACGTGCCGATCCTGTCCATCGACGCTCGGCGTCGCGAGCCGGCCAAGCAGGCCTTGGTCGCGCTCACCGAGTACGCCCTGCGCAAGGTGATGCAGGGCTACTGACCGTTTGCGCACTGAGCGGCTGTTCGCAGGTCGCTCGAAACGGTCAGCGTCCCGCCCGCCGGTTGCCGAGTGGATAAGCTCCCTCGGTGAAGATTTCGGCGCGCGAGCTGCTCGGGCAACTGCTCGACACCGACTCGTATGTCAGCTGGGACCGGTCACCGATCACGGTGGCCGCGACCCCGCGGTACCGCGAGACGTTACGCACGGCGGCGGTCGCGGCGGGCACCGATGAATCGGTGCTCACCGGCGAGGGACTGCTGCGCGGCCGCAGAGTGGCCGTAATCGCCTGCGAGTTCGGCTTTTTGGCGGGCTCGATCGGCGTCGCCGCGGCGGAGCGGATCGTCTCGGCCGTCGAGCGCGCCACCGAACTCGGGCTGCCCCTGGTCGCTTCGCCGACCTCCGGCGGCACCCGGATGCAGGAGGGCACCGTCGCCTTCGTGCAGATGGTGAAGATCGCCGGTGCGGTCGCCGCGCACAAGAGCGCGGGCCATCCCTATCTGGTCTACCTGCGCAACCCCACCATGGGCGGCGTGTTCGCGTCGTGGGGTTCGTTGGGGCACATGACTTTTGCCGAACCCGGCGCCTTGATCGGCTTCCTCGGCCCGCGCGTGTATCAGGCCCTGTACGGTGAGCCCTTTCCCGAGGGCGTGCAGACCGCCGAAAATCTGTACCGCCGCGGTGTTATCGACGGCGCCGTCACGGTCCGCATTTTTCGCCGCATCGCGCACCGCGCACTCAGCGTCTTCAGCGGCGTCCCGGTGCCGGATTCGACTGTGGGTGAACAAGATCCGATCCAGGGCCGACGCACGGCCGCCGAGCCGGTCTCGGCATGGGAATCCGTGGAGATCTCCCGACGCCCGGAGCGGCCCGGCATTCGTGACTTGCTACGTCATGTGACGCAACGGGTTCCGCTCAGCGGGACCGGGCAGGGTGAATCCGATCGAACCGTGGTGCACGCGCTGGCGCGCTTCCGCGGCCAGCCGTGCGTGGTGTTCGGTCACGACCGTTCCGGGCAGCAGGACGGATACCCCATGGGGCCCGCCGCGCTGCGCGAGGCGCGCCGCAGCATGGCGCTTGCTGAGGAGTTGCGCCTGCCGCTGGTTCTGGTCATCGACACGGTGGGTGCCGCGCTGTCGAAGGAGGCCGAGGAACGCGGATTGGCCCCTGAAATCGCCCGCTGCATCGCGGATTTGGTGACATTGAACACGCCGACCATCTCGGTGCTGCTCGGTCAGGGCACCGGCGGCGGCGCGCTGGCCCTGCTGCCCGCCGACCGCGTCCTGGCCGCCACCCACGCCTGGCTGGCCCCGCTGCCACCGGAGGGCGCGAGCGCCATCGTCTACCGCGACACCGAGCACGCCGCTGAACTGGCGCAGTCCCAACGCATCCGCGCCGCCGACCTACTGGCCGACGGTGTCGTCGACCGCATCGTCCCCGAATTCCTCGACGCCGCCGACGAATCCGTCGACTTCGCCCGCCGCATGGTCGCCGCCGTCTCCGGCGAGCTCGCCGGGCTGCGCAACCGACCCGCCGCCGAACTCCTTGCGCTGCGCAAGCAGCGCTACCGCAGGCTCGGCCTGCCGGGCGCGGTCGACCAGGCGGACGGCTAGAGCCGCGCCCGCAGCGGCCATCGAGTCATCACCATCACTGTCGGACGGCACGAAAGTGCAGGTCGAGCGGTAAACCGGAGACCAACACGCCAAGGGGCAGCGTTGACGGCTCGCCGCCACACTTCTACCGTCGCAGGGTGACCTTCAGAAGCGAGACCTCCGCCGTCCCCTCGATCGTCCTCAACGACGGGAACGTGATCCCGCAACTCGGCTTCGGTGTGTTCCAGGTGCCCGAGGAGGATGTGACCTCGGTTGTCACCACCGCGCTGGAGGTCGGCTACCGCAGTATCGACACCGCGGCGGTCTACGGCAACGAAGAGGGGACCGGTCGCGCGATCCGCGATTTCGGGCTGCCGCGCGACGAAATCTATGTCACCACCAAGGTCTGGAACTCCGAGCAGGGCTTCGACTCCACGCTGCGCGCGTTCGACGCCAGCATGCAGCGGCTCGGCCTGGACTACCTCGACCTGTACCTGATCCACTGGCCGGTGCCCAAGGCCGACCGCTACGTGGACACCTTCCGCGCGTTGCAGGCGCTCAAGACCCAGGGCCGGGTCAAGTCGATCGGCGTCTCCAACTTCAACCCCGCGCACCTGGAACGGGTCATCGGCGAGACCGGTGAGATCCCCGCGGTGAACCAGATCGAGCTACATCCGCGGCTCGCGCAGCGCGAGCTACGCGAGTTCCACGCGGGTCATGCGATCGCCACCGAGGCGTGGAGCCCGCTCGGCCAGGGCACCCTGCTCGACGATCAGACCATCACCTCGGTCGCCGCCGCGGTCGGCCGCACGCCGGCCCAGGTGATCATCCGCTGGCACCTGCAGCTCGGCAATATCGTCATCCCGAAGTCGGTCACCCCGTCCCGGATCGCGGAGAACTTCGACGTGTTCAGCTTCGAACTGTCCCGCGATCAGCTGGACGCGATCAACGCGCTGGACACCGGCTCGCGCATCGGCGGCGACCCGGAGACGCTCACCATGGGCCTGGAGGACTGAGGGTCACTGCGCCTTCAGATATCGGGTGAGCTCCGTGGCCGCCGCGCGCCCGGCGCGGTTCGCGCCGATCGTGCTCGCGGACGGCCCGTAACCGATCAGGTGGATGCGCGGATCCGCGGCCACCTGGGTGGCGAGCCGCCCGGTCATGGTGATGCCGCCGCCGGGCCCGCGTAGGCGCAGCGGCGCCAAATGGTCCAGTGCGCTGCGAAATCCGGTGGCCCACAGGATCACCTCCGCGTGCTGGAACGAACCGTCGGCCCAGCGCACCCCGTCCGGTTCGATGTGGTCGAACATCGGCAGCCGGTGCAGCGCGCCGCGTGCCTTGGCGGCCCGCAGGCGATCGTCGAGCCGCAGCCCGGTCACCGAGACCACCGACCCGGGCGGCAAGCCCCGGCGTACCCGGTCCTCCACCTGGGCCACCGCCGCGCGTCCGTCCTCGAGTCCGAAGGAGTCGTCGCGGAAGACCGGTTCGGTCCTTGTCACCCAGGTCGTCGAGGTGACCTGGGAGATCTCGTCGAGCAACTGCACCGCCGAGACACCGCCGCCGACCACCACCACGTGCTTGCCCGCGAACTCCGCCGCGGTGCGGTAGTCGTGCGTGTGCAGCTGTCGCCCGGCGAAGGTCTCCGCGCCGCGATAGCGGGGGATGAAGGGGTGTTCCCAGGTGCCGGTTCCGTTGATCAGGCCGCGCACCCGGATCGTGCCCGCCGCGTCGGTCTCGGCGTTGAGGATCGGCCCGTGTTCGGCGGGGCTACCGTCCTCGGTCCGGTCGCAGACCACGGTGACCGTCACCTGCCTGCGCACCCGCAGGTCGAAGCGCTTCTCGTAGAGCTCGTAGTAGTGCGGCACCGCGGTCGCCGCGGGTGCCGATTCCGAGCCCGGCGGCAATGTTTTCGCGAACGACATGCCCGGGAGGTCGTGCACCCGATTGACGGTGGTCAGGGTGAGCGAGGGCCAGCGGAACTGCCAGGCCCCGCCGGGGCCGGGTGCATGGTCCACGATGAGAAAGTCCTGTTCGGGGCGTAGCCCGAGGCGCTGGAGGTGGTAACCGGCCGACAGTCCGGCCTGACCAGCGCCGATCACCAGGATTTCGAAGTCTGTCGGCACAGCCGGAGATCGTATCCGCTTGAGCGGTCTGCGCCGTCGGCTGTGGCAAAGTGAATGTAACCAGACGGATCGCTCAGTTGGGGAGGTCGCATGCTCGGAGTTAGCCGAGACGGTGACGTAGTGACCATCGAACTTCAGCGGGAGGAGCGGCGCAACGCGCTCAACCTCGAGCTCATCACGCTGCTGCGCGAAGCCGTCATCGCCGCCGTCGCGGACGGCGCACGGGTGATCGTGCTGACCGGCCGCGGCCCCATCTTCTGTGCGGGCGCGGATCTGTCCGGTGTCTACTCCGAGGAGTTCCTGGCCGGGCTGATGGAGATGCTGCACACCGTCGAGTCCGTGCCGGTGCCGGTGATCTCGGCGATCAACGGCGGTGCGCTCGGCGCCGGCGTGCAGCTGGCCATCGCCTCGGATCTGCGGGTGATCGGGCCGGACGCCTACATCGCGATCCCCGCGGCCAAGCTCGGCATCTCGGTCGACCGGTGGACGATGCGCAGGCTGGTCTCGCTGATCGGCGGCGGCCCGGCCCGGACCATCCTGATCGGCGCGGAATCGGTCACGGCGGCCGATGCCTACGCCTTCGGCTTCGCCAACCGGCTCGGCACGCTGGCCGACGCACAGGCCTGGGCCAAGCAGATCGCCGAGCTCGCCCCGCTGTCGCTGCGGCACATGAAACTGGTGCTCAACGACGACGGCACCCGCGAGCCGGAGACCGCGCAGCAGCGCGACGCGCTCGAGGCGGCGTGGTCCAGCGCCGACGCGCAGGAGGGCAGGCTGGCCAGACAAGAGAAGCGCGCCGCGAAATTCGTGGGGCGATGATGAACATCCGCAGCATTGCCGGTGCCGCGGCGGGCGCGCTCGGCCTCACCTGGGTGGTCCGGGCGGCGTGGGGCATCCCATCCGCGATGGGCGCCTCGATCTCGGCCATCCAGCCGTACGCGGCGGGCGCGACCACCTACCGCGACCGCCATTTCCACAACACCGAACCGAGTAGTCAGCTGGCCGCGGGATCGGCGCCGTCGCTGCTGGTTTCGGCGTTCACCAAGCGCAATGTGGGCCGCCCGACCGGGGTGATCCCGCTGCAGACGCCGCAGCTGCCGGAGTCGGCCGCCGACCTGGCCGTCACCTGGTACGGCCACGCCACCGCGCTGATCGAGATCGACGGCTACCGGGTGCTCACCGATCCGGTGTGGAGCGAACGGGTTTCGCCGTCCGCGCTGGTCGGGCCGACCCGGATGCATCCGGTGCCGACGCCGCTGGCGGAGCTGCCCGCGGTCGACGCGGTGCTCATCTCGCACGACCACTACGACCATCTGGACAAGGACACCGTTCGCGAGCTCGTGCTGCGCCAGACCGCGCCGTTCCTGGTGCCGATCGGCATCGGCGCGCACCTGCGGCACTGGGGCGTGCCGGAGCACCGGATCATCGAATTGGATTGGAGCGGTTCGGTTTCGCTGTCCGCGCTGGGCCGGGCCCACGAGGGCTCCGATCTGGTGCTCACCTGTACCGAGGCGCGGCACTTCTCCGGCCGCGGGCTGATCCGCAACACCACCCTGTGGGCGTCCTGGTCGATCGTCGGGCCGACCAAGCGGGCGTACTTCGGCGGTGACACCGGCTACACCAAGGCGTTCGCGGAAGCCGGTGCGGCCCTTGGCCCGTTCGATCTGACGCTGCTGCCGATCGGCGCGTACGACGAGCGGTGGCGCGACGTGCACATGAATCCGGAGGAAGCGGTCCGCGCGCACGCCGATCTGTGCGCGGGTGACGCAGGCCACGGCCTGCTGGTGCCGATCCACTGGGCCACCTTCAATCTGGCGTTCCACGGGTGGTCCGAGCCGGTGCGGCGGATGGTGACGGCGGCCGAGGCGGCGGGCACCGCGATCGCGATTCCGATGCCCGGCCAGCGGGTCGACCCCGGTGGTGTACCACTGCGGGATTCATGGTGGGAAGATGTGGGTTGACATCCTGCTAGTGGGCTAGAGGAAGGATCGGAAAGCTATGAGCTTCGCAGATACTTTGAAGGGCCTCGTCGGCAAGGGCAAGGACGCGGCGGCCAAGAACGCGGACAAGATCAACGACGCCATCGACAAGGGCGGCGACTTCATCGACCAGAAGACCCAGGGCAAGTACTCGGACAAGATCGCGAAGGGTAAGGAGGCCGCCAAGAAGGTGGTCCCGCCGGAGGATCAGCCGGGTGCGCCGGGTCAGCCGGGCGGTGCGGGCGCGCCGGGCACCACCCCGGATCAGCCCGGCACCCCGGATCAGCCGGGCACACAGGTCTGACGAGCGGCGGGGGCCCGCTTTTTGTCGGTCCCCGCCTCTAAAATCGTTGTCATGGCTTCCCGCCGGCGGTTCGGGGGTATCGAGGTTGAACTCAGCAACCTCGACAAAGTGCTGTATCCGGCCACCGGCACCACCAAAGGCGAAGTCATCGCCTACTATTCGGCGATCGCGCCGGCGATGCTGCCGCATATCGCCGGTCGCCCGGTCACCAGGAAGCGCTGGCCCAACGGGGTCGACGAGCCTTCCTTCTTCGAGAAGAACCTCCCCGCGCACGCGCCGTCGTGGCTCGAACGGCACACCATCCAGCACTCCGACCGCAAGGTCACCTATCCGATGATCGACTCCGAGGCCGGGCTGGCCTGGCTCGGGCAGCAGGCGGCGCTGGAAGTGCATGTGCAGCAATGGCGTTTCGACGGCGACTCGGTCGGGCCGGCGACCCGCATCGTCTTCGACCTCGATCCCGGCCCCGATATGGAGCTGGCGGATTGCGCGCGGGTGGCGCTCGCGGTACGCGACATGATCGAGGACATCGGCCTGCGCGCGTTCCCGGTCACCAGTGGTAGCAAAGGAATTCACATCTATGTCCCGCTGGATCGCGAGGTGAGTTCGAGCGGCGCGTCCACCGTGGCCAAGCAGGTGGCCACGAATCTCGAACGGCTGCACCCGGATCTGGTCACCGCGACGATGGCGAAGGCGGCCCGCGGCGGCAAGATCTTCCTCGACTGGAGCCAGAACAACGCCGCCAAGACCACGATCGCGCCGTACTCCATGCGCGGTCGCGCGGAGCCCACCGCGGCGGCGCCGCGCACCTGGCAGGAAATCGAGAACCGGAAGAAGCTGCGGCACTTGCGGTTCGACGAGGTCCTCGCCCGCTGGCAGGCCGACGGCGACCTGCTCGCCGAGCTCGATCCGGCACTGCCGCAGGGCAATACCGCGTCGCCGGAGTCCGGTGCCGACGCGCTGGCCAAGTATCGATCGATGCGCGACCCGGCGCGAACACCCGAGCCGGTGCCCGCCGAGCGGCCGGAACCGGGGGCGGGCAATCGCTACGTCGTGCAGGAACACCATGCGCGGCGGCTGCATTGGGATGTGCGGCTCGAACGCGGCGGCGTGCTGGTGTCCTGGGCGGTGCCGAAGGGCCCGCCGACCACCTCGGATCAGAACCGGCTCGCCGTGCACACCGAGGACCACCCGATGGAGTACCTGGATTTCCACGGCGCCATCCCGAAGGGGCAGTACGGCGCCGGCGAGATGACGATCTGGGATTCCGGCACCTACGACACCGAGAAGTGGCGCGACGACGAGGTGATCGTCCGATTCCACGGCGAGCGGCTCAACGGGCGCTACGCGCTGATCCAGACCAACGGCAACCAGTGGCTGATGCATCTGATGCGCGAGCAGCATCCCGACGGAGCCGATCCGAGTGATAGGGCCGCGAGCGGTCTCGGCGAAGAGCCCGCCAAGCCGTCCGGCCGCATCATCCGGGTGTCGAGCGGGCCGTCGCCCTTCCCGAGGGGGTTGGCGCCGATGCTCGCGACCCCCGGTGACGTCGCGGATCTCACCGCAGACGAGTGGTGCTTCGAGACGAAGTGGGACGGCTTCCGGCTGATCGCTGAAATCGAGTCCGGCACAGTCACTTTGCGCAGCCGACACGGCATCGTGGTGAACAACCGCTACCCGGGGATGGCGGTGCTCGGCGACGAGCTGGCCGGGCACAACGTGGTCCTGGACGGCGAGGCGGTGGTCTTCGACGACCACGGGGTGGCCAATCTCGGCCTGCTCCAAGCGGATGCGGCGCGGGCCGTGTTCGTCGGCTTCGACGTGCTGTATCTGGACGGCACTTCGCTTGTCCGCAAACGGTATTCGGATCGGCGCCGGGTGCTGGAGGCGCTCGCCGGTACCGCGCCCTCGCTGCTCGTGCCGCCGCGACTGGACGGCTCCGGAGCCGACGCGGTGCGCTACAGCCAGGACCAGGGCATGGAGGGCGTGGTCGCCAAGCGCAAGGATTCGGTGTACCTGCCCGGCAAACGCGGCCACTCCTGGGTGAAGCAGCGCAACTGGCGCACCCAGGAGGTGGTCATCGGCGGCTGGCGGCGCAGCGACGCAAGGGACTTCAAGTCGCTGCTCGTCGGCATCCCGTACGAGGGCAGGCTGATCTACGTCGGCCGGGTCGGCACCGGATTCAACGACACCGACATGCGGGAGCTGGCCAAACGGCTGAGCCCTTCGGAGCGTAAGACCAGCCCGTTCGACAACGACCTGACCGCAGAGGAGCGCAAGGAAGCGGTCTGGGTGACCCCGAAAATCCATGGCACGGTGCGCTTCATGAACTGGACCGAGACCGGCCGCCTGTGGCATCCGGCGTGGCTGGGCGCCACGGACTGAGGTGTACCGGCGCGTACACCCGTACGGCCGCGCCGATTACAGTGATCCGCTGGTGGACCCATCTCGAACGAGGAGTGTGTAGTGGACTTCAAGAACCTGGCGAACAAGGCTGTCGACCTGGCCCAGCAGCACGCGGACAAGGTGGAGACCGTCATCGACAAGGCCGGCGACCTGGTCGACCAGAAGACCGGTGGCAAGTACGCAGGCCAGGTCGACTCCGCCCAGGAAGCCGCCAAGAAGGCGCTGCGCGAGCAGAAGTGACCCGGCTCGCCTGCGCCTGAGGCACTTTCGACACGCAGGGCCGGGCCGCGCCGGACATTCGCGGCGATGGGTCTGACCACGGGTTGACCGTTGCCGGAGGTCCGGAACGGTCAGTACCGTGAATGGCCTCGAGGCCCGAGTGCGTCGGCGCGGACCCGTATCCGGCGCACGGCGTCGTGGCCGCACCGGACAGGGGAGGTCCCCATGCGCAGCAGCCATGAACCGGCCGGAGCCGGTGTGCCCGCGCTATCGATACTGGTCGGCCGAGTATTTCGGTCCGGCAACAAGTTAGGGGTGTCGGGGAAACGTCGCGCGAGTGCCGAACGGTTCGGCCGCGCGCAAGGTAGGTTGCCTGCCATGGCGACTCCGCACGGAATCGGTAGGGGGACTTCACTCCTCAGCACAACGGCCTTCGGTCCGCCGACTCGGGGCCTCGGCAAGAGAGTGGCTCGGTTTGGCTCGTCAGCGATCATCCTGTCGGTGCTTGCGCTGGCTTCGACCTTGATCATGGCGCCGGGCAGCGCGCGAGCACAGGTGCTGCCGCCGGACGCCGACCCGTTCTACGCTGCGCCCGCCGACCTCGCCGCCTACCCCGAGGGCGCGATCGTGGAGTCGCGCCAGAGTACGTTGTTCGGTCTGCCGTTACCGATTTCGACGTGGCAGGTGAAGTACCGGAGCACCGACGCGGGCGGCAACCCGGTGGCCGACGTGGCCACCATCATGGTGCCGATGCTGCCGTGGCTCGGCCCGGGCCCCCGCCCGCTGCTGTCCTATCAGATCGCCGAGGACAGCCTCGGCACTCGATGTGCGCCCTCCTACGCGTTGCGCGGCGGCGGCGACCCCGGTGGTGCGCAGGCGTTGATCGACATCCCGTTCATGGCAACCGCGCTGAGCCGCGGTTGGGCCGTGGTGACCAGCGACTACGAGGGTCCGCAAGCCAGGTTCCTCGACGGCGTCAATTCCGGGCGCGGCGTGCTGGACGGTATTCGGGCCGCCCGCGCCCTGCCCGCCGCGGGGCTCGGACCGGCGACTCCCGTTACCGCGTGGGGTTATTCGGGGGGTGCCTTCGCCACCCTGTGGGCCGCCCAGATGCAGCCGCACTATGCGCCGGACGTGCGATTCGCCGGTATTGCCGCGGGTGGCGTCCCGTCGAATTGGCCCGCCATCGCCCAGCATGTGGACGGCACCATGCAGGCGGGTCTGGCCATGCTCATCGTGATCGCGGCGGTCCGCGACAATCCGAACGCGGGCCTGATGGAGCTGCTCAACGACCGTGGCCGCGCGATGATCGCCGCCGACGGTGCCGCCTGCGGCCCCGACCTGGTGGCGAAATACATGAACGCGCGCGTCGACGATTACGCCGCGGTGCCGAACCTGCTGGCGCACCCCGCCTTCCGCGCGGCGACCGACCCGCACGAACTCGGCAACCCCGCGCCCACCGTCCCGATGTACCTGTACCACAGCACCACTGACGATGTGGTCCCCGTGGCCGGGTTCACCGACATCCTCGGCCGCTACTGCGCCCAGGGCGCGACGGTCACCTCCGTGCATTCCGCGTTGCCCGGCCACAACCCGGCCGCGGTCGGCGAGGCGCTCGGCGCGATGTCCTATCTAGCGGACCGGGTGGCGGGTGCGCCGGTCGCACCCGGCTGCCGCGCGAGGTAGCGCACGGACCGGTCACAACCCTTGGCGCGCAGACAATGTCGCGGCCCGCACCGAATTGTCGAGGATTCGGTGCGGGCCGCGTTCGGTCGATCCGGGTCAGTTCCTACCGCGACCGGGGGTCATCCATCCACTTCGTGGTCCCCGGCGGCGCGGCGAGGGTGTTGATCAGGTCGATGCCCGCGACGATCAGGGTGGGACCGCCCGCCACGATGGTGCCGATGACCCCGCCGATGGCCGCGCCCGCCAGCACGCTGGCGATCACCGTCGGCCCGCCGAGGATGCCGGTCAGCCCGACCAGCGCGCCGATCACGGTGCCGATGAAACCGCCGATCGCGGTGGCGATGCCGAACTGGGTCAGGAAGGCGTCCTGGGCGCGCTGGTTCTCGAACGGCGAGGCGATCGGGGTCGCCACCGGGCGCGCCTGGGTGAGGTCCTTGACCACGGTCAGTTCCAGCACGCGGCCCGCGTCGCGCACCGCGTGCGGGAGCGGGAATTCCAGACCGTCCTGCCGGAACGCCAGCGGCATGGTGACCACCGTGTTCCCGGCTTCGTCTTTGATGTCGACGACATTGCCCGCCAGCTCGAACGATCCGCCGGTGAGTGTGGTGATGATGGTGTCGCCCACCAGCTGTGCCGAGTAACCGATCTCAGGAGTCGGCGCGGCGGTGGGCTGCGCATGGGCGGTGCCCGCGCCGACCGCGACCGCGGCGACGAGAGGCACTGCGGCCGCAGTGATCTTGCGGAAAATCATTCGGGTGTTCCATTCTTCATCAGGTTTTCAAGCATCGGAGAAACGGCGCGCACTTCCGAATTCCTTTCCCCCACTGCGGTGCGCGGCCACGTGATTCGACGGACAGCTACTCCACAGATAACTCTACTGCCTCGACGGTGCTACAGCCCATGAAATAGGGGGCAGCAATCCTTTTAAATACCGCGAAACAGGTTATAGCCGTTGGCTATTCACGTCTTTCTGTGCAGGACCCTGATCGGTGCGCACGATGACCCGTGCGCGAATCGATGTCTCGTTCCGCTCGAACCGCACCGCATCGGCACCCATCACCGCACACCAAAAGCAGCGCCGCGAACCGGAGTAGCAACCATTCAGATTCGGATAAGAATCCATCTGGCAACACCACGACCGCCAGGGCCGCACCGTGGCTTGGCCCGGTCCTGGAAGCGTCGGCGTGCGGCTACAGGAGCGCGATGCCGAGCGTGAAGGCGCCTGCGCACACTGCGACGACGACGATCAATGCGACGGCGTCGCGGCGACCGGGGGAGCTGGGGTAGGCCGCGAGTTCGCCCGTGCCACCGCGCGCGGTGATCGCCTCGCCGAGTTCGCCTGCGCGCCGGGTGGATACGGCCATGGCGGCAGTGAGGATGTCGATCAGCGGGTTCTCCGTGGCGAGCGCGACCAGGGTGTTCTTGGGGCGGAGTTTGCGGGCCGCGCGCAGCACCCGGATCTCCTCCATCAGCAGCGGCAATCCGCGCAGGGTGAGGGCGACGACCACGGCCCATTCATCCACGGGCAGCTTGAGTTTGCGCAGTGGCGCACCGAGTTTGGCCAGCGCGGGGGCGATATCGCTCATCGGCGTCGTCCAGGCGACCAGGAACGACGTGGCGACCAGCAGCAGGCCGAGCACCACCGTCTGCGCGTAACGCAGCACCGCTTGGCCGTCCACCGCGGCGTTGACCAGCCCGCCGATCCCGAGCAATCCCCAGAACCACCAGGGCAGGCGCGGCAGCGTGCCGAGCGGGATGCGGGCCAGCACGCCGATGAACACCAGAAACGCGACCATCACGCCGAGCACCGGCCAGGTCGGCAGGAACATGAGCAGACTGATCAGGAACGCGCCGATCATCTTGGTACCGGCCCACAGGTCGTGCACGGGGCTCTGCACCGGAACCCGGCGGAATAGAACAACACTCATGCCTGCACCTCGCTGGCCTTCAAATCCGCAACATGCGGCGTCACGCGTCGGTCACTCATGATTGGCCTCCGTGCTCGATCCGCCATGCGGGTTCGCCCGACCGGTGCGGCGGCGCCGCAGTGCGGGAATCATGCTCGGGCGCAGAGTTATCGGTCGCTGGCGCAGCGTCGGGCACCGCATCTCCCGCCAGTATCCGCCCGGACCGCAGGTGCACCGTCCGATCACACACCGTGGACATGTCCTCCACATCGTGCGAGATCACGATCAACGTCAAACCGGAATCCCGCAGCCGCGCAAGCAGTTCCACGATGTCCGCCCGCCCTTCTGGGTCGAGCCCGGCCAGCGGCTCGTCGAGCACGACCACCTGCGGGTGGCTGGCCACGATCGCGGCGAGCACCACCCGTTTCGCCTGTCCGCCACTGAGTTCCTCGATCGACCGCGCGGCCAGCGATCGATCCAGCCCCACCGCGTCCAGCGCCCGGCCGACGGCCCCGGATCCGGTGGCCCGCCCACCCCAGTCCGCGATCTCGGTGCCGACCGTCTGCTTCTGTAGTTGCAACCGGGAATGCTGGAACGCCAGCCCGACCCGGCCGATCTGCGCGGTGACCGCCTTGCCGTCGAGTTCGCAACGGCCCGAAGTCGGTGCGACCAGTCCGGCGATGATCCAGGCCAGCGTGGACTTGCCCGAGCCATTGCCGCCGACGATGAGCAGCGCCTCGCCGCGACGCACCGAGAGGTCCACCGAGTGCAGCGCCGCCGCTTCCCACGGTGTGCCGCGGTTGTAGGTGTATCGGACGTCGCGCAGTTCGAGCAGCGGCTCACCCATCGGCCTGCGCCGCACGTCCCGGACCGGGCGCGGCCAGGCGGCCAGCCGCTCGACCGCGCGGCCCTGCGCCAGGTGCACCACTCGGCTCGCCGCGGCCGCGTCGGCCTCGTGGTGGGTCACCAGCACCACCGCCATCCCGTGGCGTTTCGGCAGTGCCGCAAGCAGTTCGACGAGTTCGCGGCGCCCCTGCGGGTCGATCATCGAGGTGGCCTCGTCGGCGATGAGCAGCGCGGGTTTCCGGGCGAGGGCCGCGGCGACCGCGAGCCGCTGCTGCTGCCCGCCCGACAGGGTGGCGGTTTCCTTGTCGCCCATGGCGTCCAGCCCGACCTCGCGCAGCAGTCCGGCGACGTCGACGTCCGCGGCGAGTTCGGTGGGCAGCCCCCACACCACATCGTCGGCGACGAGCACACCGAGGGTCTGGCTCTCCGGCCGTTGCAACACCAGCGCGGTGCCGCCGAGGTGTCCGAGCCCCGCGGAACCGGGTCGCTGCACGGTTCCGGTGGTGGGCGGCAGCCCGGCGAGCAGCCGGGTGAGCGTCGACTTGCCCGAGCCGTTGTGCCCGACGACCGCGACGAACTCGCCGACGTCCACGGTGAGGTCGATGTCGCGCAGCGCGTCGCGCACCGCGCCCGGATAGCGGAATCCCGCCCCGCGCAGGGTGACCGGCAGCGGTGCGATCGCGCGATCGTCCGGCGGCGCGTCGAGCCGGTCGTGACCGGGCAGCCAGGCCAGCCGATCCAGCA
The DNA here is from genome assembly GCF_015355715.1 of Nocardia sp. XZ_19_369. NCBI lineage: Bacteria > Bacillati > Actinomycetota > Actinomycetes > Mycobacteriales > Nocardiaceae > Nocardia > Nocardia sp. XZ_19_369. The sequence goes on from NZ_JACVED010000003.1 coordinate 311,777, forward strand.
CCGAGCCGAGCACGAACCAGGAGAAGAGCGCGGTCGCCACCATGCCCGTCACCACGCCGCTGCCGACCCAGAGCCACCACCAGCGCAGCACGGAATCGGTGACGTCGACGGCCGCGCGGCCGAGTGGCGCCAGCTGTTCCTGGCGCTCCGCGAGTTCCTGGATGCCGCGCGAGGTGTTGCGGACGGTGTCGAACAGCAGGTTCCTGGTGGCGGAGAGCAGTTGCAGCATGCCGACCGCGAAGCCGGCCCAGACCAGACCGGCGAGGGTAGAAAGCCCGAGCACCGCGGCCAGCCCGCCGCCACGTCGTTTGGTCGTGCCGATGATGCCCGCGATGGTGGCGGTCGCCATCAGCCCGGTGGTGGCCAGCAGGCCGGTGGCGACGAAGGCGACCACGGTCGCCGCGACGGCGGCGGTGACCAGCGCGCGCAGCCGATAGCGCTGTGCGAGCAGCCCCATCGGCACCGCGGCGACCAGGTTCAGCGCGGCCGCCAACGGGATCACCGAGCCGACGGTGACCAATCCGACGGTGGCACCGCCCAGCACGGCGCCGAACGCCAGCTCGATCGGTCGCAGCGGCCCGTGTTCGGCCGTGCCGTCAGCTATCGGGCGTCCAGTCACGGCATAAGTCTGCCAGTGCGCGCGGGCGGTCAGTGTGCGGGCGCGTCCCGGCGGCACTCCGTTCGGTGGCCGTCATGCGGCCGGAGTGAGGGTGTAATCGGCGGGGTCGAGCTTGCGCAGCCTGCGGCGATAACTGGTCTGCGAGCCGGGCCAGTTGTTGGTGATGCGGCCCGCGGCATTGCGGTACCAACTGGCACAGAAGTTCCACGGGGTGCGAGCGAGGCGTTGTTGCAGGGCCTCGTTGAACCGCGCCTCCTGATCGGCGCGAACCTCCAGCGAGTGCCTTGGGTGCCGGCCGAGCAGCTCGACCGCCTGGCGGATGTAGCGGGCCTGCGATTCGATCATGTAGATGATCGAGCCGACACCGAGATTGGTGTTCGGCCCGTAGACCAGGAACAGATTCGGAAACTCCGGCACCGTGACGCCGTAGTAGGCGTGCGCTCCGTCGGCCCAGACGTCGGACAGCTTGCGGCCCGCGCGGCCGTAGATGTGCATCGGCCAGAGGAACTCGGTGCCCTTGAAGCCGGTGCCGTAAATGATCACGTCGACCTCGTGCACGGTGCCGTCGGCGGTGCGCACGCCCTGCGGCACCACCTCGGTGATCGCAGTCGTCTCCACCCGCACATTCGGCTGCGTCAGCGCGGGGTAGTAGTCGTTGGAGAACAGGCCGCGCTTGCAGCCGATCGGATAGTCGGGGGTGAGCTTGGCCCGCAGCTCGGGGTCGGCCACCTGCTTGCGTAGATGACGCTCGGCGAGCGTCGCCACCAGCCTGGCGATGGCCGGGAACTCGACCAGTCCGAGCGAGACGAACTCGGCGATCGACCACCAGCCGAAGCGCTCGACCAGCAGCGCGCCGGGCAGGCGGGCGAACAGCCGATGCTGGATGGGCGAGTAGTCGGTGTCGAACTTCGGGATCACCCAGGCCGGCGTGCGCTGGAACAGGGTGAGCTGCTCCACCTCCGGCTGGATCTCCGGGATGTACTGGATGGCGCTGGCACCGGTGCCGATGCAGGCCACGCGCTTGCCGTGCAGGTCGACACTGTGGTCCCACTCGGCGGAGTGGAACGCCGCGCCCGCGAAGGTGTCGAGCCCCGCGATATTCGGGAGCGCGGGCCGTGACAGCTGACCGACCGCCGAGATCAACACGTCGGCCGTCCTGGCGGCGCCGTCGGCGGTGCGGACGGTCCAGCGGCCGGCGGCATCGTCGAATTCGGCATCGGTCACCTCGGCGCCGAACCGGATCGTGTCGAATACGCCGTTGCGCTCCGCGACGCCGCGCAGATAGGCGTGGATGGACTCGCGCCCGGAGTAGCGCTGTGGCCAGTCCGGTTTCGGCTCGAACGAGAAGGAGTACAGCGGGGACGGCACGTCGCAGGCGGCACCGGGATAGGTGTTCTCCCGCCACACGCCGCCGAGGTCGGCGGCCCGCTCCAGGATGGTGATGTCGTCGAAACCGTTGCGGCGCAGCTCGATCGCCATCCCGATGCCGCCGAAGCCCGCGCCGATGATGAGGGCTGATGGCCGGTTGCCCGCTGTCATGTGACACTCCTCACAACACCGAAGATGATTCCACTGTAGGGGGCGCACGGATAGCCGATCGAGAAATTCGGCCAAGCAGGCCGCATACTGTCCGCTGTGGAGCGGGTGCAGGATCCGGGGATCCGTGACTGGAACTTTCCGCGCGGGATAGCCAGCGTGGCGCTGATGGTCGGCTATGCCGCCGAGCACGGTGTGTCCGCCGGGCGCATGCTCGCCGGAACGGGGTTGTCCGAGGCATTGCTGCGTGACCCGGACGGGCAGATCGACGCGCACATCGAACTCGCCGTGGTCCGCAATCTGGTGCGCGAACTCGCCGACCGGCCCGCGCTCGGCGTGGAGGTCGGCCGCCGCTACCGGATCACCACCTTCGGCATCTTCGGCTTCGCGTGTGTCAGCAGCCCGACGCTCGGTGAGGCGATCTCCTTCGCGCTGCGCTACCTGGAGCTGAGTTTCACCTTCTGCCTGCCCGTCGGGGAGTGGCGGGCGGGGGAGTTCGTGGCCTGGGTGCACGACGAGCTGATTCCGGCCGATGTCCGGCAGTTCCTGGTCGAACGGGACGTCACCGCCATGCACCAGGTGATGAGCGACCTACTGGGCAGGCATTTGCCGCTCGCCAGGGCCGAGTTCCGTTTCGCGGAACCGGCATACGCCGATCGGCTCGAAGAGGTCACCGGTGTGCGCCCGCGCTTCGGGCAGCCGCGCAACCTGTTCGCGATCGAGCCCGCGGTGCTGGATCAGCCACTGCCGCAGGCGAACGAGCAGACCTGGGCCATGTGCCTGGCCCAGTGCCGGGAGCTGGTGGATCGTCGCCGGGCCCGCACCGGCATCGCCGCCGAGGTGCGCGAACGCCTGGTCCCCGGCGGCGCCGACGGCTTCACCGCGCCGCCCGGAATCGACTCCGTCGCACGCGATCTCAATATGAGCACGCGCACGCTGCGCCGCCACCTCGACACCGCGGGCACCAGCTACCGCGCGCTGCTAGACGAGGTGCGCCGCGCGCTGGCCGAGGAGATGCTCACCGCGACACCGCTTTCGGTGAGCGACGTCGCGATCCGGCTCGGCTACGCGGAATCGTCGACGTTCATCTACGCGTTCAAGCGCTGGACCGGCGCGACGCCCGCTGCCTATCGCCGCGAACGGGCCGTGCGGCGCTGACCGGTCAGGCCCTTTCGCCGCGTCCGGTCCGGCTGCCCGAGTAGGCGAATTCCCTTACCTTGCCGACGATCCTGGGCAACAGCTCCACGCCGTCCGGGTGATTGAGCATCGGGTCGAAGTAGTCCGTCCGATGGTCCGCGGCTTCCGAGAGCCGCAGCGTCAACTCGGCGAGACGCAGGGTCGCCCCCGTCAACCCGCTCGCCAGCAGGGTGAACGAGATCGGCTGCGCGCGCAGGTGCTCGGTCAGCTCCGCCAGCGACGCGGAGGTGGGTTGGCCGGTGTCCGGCTCGGCGAAGAACCACAGCGGCGCGGTCTTGCCGACCCGGTAGGGCATCAGGCTGCCGTACCTGGCGCTGACCCAGCCACGCGCGGGGGTGATCAGGAACTTGCTCAGCGGTCCGCCGCCGGTGGTGGCCAGCGCGAAATCCCACGGCTCGTCGTGGCGATCCAGCACCCGGAACGCCAAGCCGAGCACATCCGGCAGGCTGCCCGGCGTGCCCGCGCCCTTCGACAGGCGCGCGATCACGGCCCGCTCACCCGTGCCGAACAGGTGCTCGTACTCGCTTTCCGCGTGCAGCCGCCCGGACAGGTGCAGGCCGTCGGGGTGAAAGACCCTGGCATGGCGCAGCTTGGCTCCCACGGCGAAGGTGCTGCGCACTACTGAAGCGGCGAGATCGGTCATCGGAGTTCCTTCGAATCGAGGGGAACTGTCATCCCTCGACTGCCCGGGCCCCGGTCGGCTAAACGGCCGGGCCCGCCTCAGTTCGGCGCGACGCCGAGCCAGCCGCCCATCGGGATGCTGCGGAAATGTGTTGTCAGGCTGTGCTTTTCATCGATCATGTGCAGCGCGACGGCGGGGTCGGGCGCGTAGTCCATCACATGGTCGGGCAGGTCGAGCTCCCAGATGCCACCGAGCACCGACGCGGTACTCGGCGCAACCAGCAGCGGACGCCCCGCGAATGTCGTTGTCGCCGCGGAGTGTGCGTGCCCGGTGAGCACCGCGACGATGCGCTTGTCGCCGGCGACCAGTTCGGCGAACTTCTCCGGCTCCTGGAGCGAGATCTCGTCCACGATCGGGCTGAACAGGTACGCGGGCGGGTGATGCAGGGCGAGCAGCACGGGCTTGTCGGCCGGGGCGGTGGCCAGCACATCGTGCAGCCAGGTGTAGGTCTCGTCGGCGAGCCGGCCGCTCGGTTCGCCGGGAATGCTCGAATCCAGCAGTGCGACGGTCAGATCCCCGATCCGATGGGCGTGGTTGATCGGCGCGGTGGAGGCCGGTTCGCCGAGCAGCGTGCCGCGGAAGGCGGCGCGATCGTCGTGGTTGCCGGGGATCGCGTACACCGGAATGTCGATGTCGAATGCGAGCCTGGCCTGCGCGTATTGGTCGGGCTTGCCCCCGTCGGTGATGTCGCCGGTCACCAGAATCGCGTCCGGCCTGCGGCGCAGGCCGCTGAGAAAGGCCATGACCTGCTCGACCCGTTCGGCGTTGCGGGCGCCGAGATCGAAATGTGTGTCGCTGACCTGAGCCACCAGGATCATCGGCGTTCGCTTTCTCTGGGGGATCGCTCCGTTGCGTCAGAGTGTGCCCGCCTCCCGTGCGCGGCACGTAATAAGGCTAGTTGACCTGCGTGTTACGCGTCGCCATGAGGCTCGCCACCAGCGGAAACCTGCGCGGTGGTCTGTGTTTGCGCTCACGATGACTGCTCTTCGGCGTGCGTTGCCAAGGTCTGCAGCGAGTGCAGGAAGACGCGCCGATCCGCCGCGGGCAACTGCGAAAGCAGGCGATTCTCCACCTCCTGGATCTCGGCCTGCACCCGGTCGCGCAGACCGCGCCCGGCCGGGGTGATCGACACGAGATTGACGCGCCGGTCCGCCGGATCGGGTTCGCGCCGGATCAACCCGCCCTGTTGCAGCTCGTCGAGCACCGGGATGATGCGGGTCTTGTCGGCGTTGATCGACTTGGCCAGTGCGGCCTGGGTGTACACGGGCTCCTTGCCGAGCCCGAGCAGCACCGCATAGCCCCACATGGACAGTTCATGTCGTTCGAGCACAGGCAGTTCCGCCGCCATGAGCGCCCGCATGAGTGGGGCCATCATCGCGGCGAGATCGGGACGATGAGCGTGCGGCATGGGAAGAAAATACTGCTTGGCAGATGATAAGCATGAGCATACGATAGGCGCGTACTTATTATTTGGACTAGTAGAGAGCAGCCATAGATGGCGACCGATTCGGATACCAGCGCAGAACTGCGCACCCTCGACGCGCTGATGAGCGCCGTCGATCTCATCGCGTTGAACGAGCGGGCGGTGCGGACGAGCATCGGCCTGGTCGAGCAACTGACCGGTGCGGACCTGAGCAAGCCGACGCCGTGCGCCGATTGGACGCTGCACGGCCTGTTGACGCACATGATCGCCCAGCATTACGGATTCGCCGCGGCATCCCGTGGCGACGCCGACCCGGTCCAGTGGAAGCTGCGCGCACTCGGTACCGACCCGGTGGCGAGCTATCGCGCCGCCGCCGAGCATGTCCTCGCGGCGTTCGCCGAACCCGGCGTGCTCGACCGCAAGGTTCCGCTGGTGGAGTTCAGTACCGACTTCCAGTTCTCCGGAGCTCAGGCGGTGAGCTTCCACTTCATCGACTACGTCGTGCATTCCTGGGATGTGGCAAAGACTTTGGGGTTGCCGGTGCACTTCGACGACGAAGTTCTCGATGCCGCGTTCCCGGTGGCCGAGGCGGTTCCCGGCGGCGAGATCCGGCTGGCGCCCGGTGCCGCATTCGGCCCGGTGTTGCCGTCATCGAGTGCGGATCGGCTGGACCGGATCGTCGCGATGCTCGGCCGGTCGCCGGAATGGCCGCACTGAACTAAGCGCCGCGCAGCAACTCGCCCGCGCGGCGTAGCAGGTCGGCGGGTTCGTTCGGCTCGGCCTGGATCGGCCGCCAGAAGTCCGCGTCGGGTGTCGCCGCCAGTGCGAGTTCCGGTGGGGTACGCCAGTCCGCCGTCAGGCCGAGCCGCCATGAATGCAGGTAAGTCCGCTCGTGTGCGCCCGACTTGTCGAACAGCGGGTCGCCGACGATGGGGTGGCCGATCCAGGCCAGCTGCACCCGAATCTGGTGGCGGCGACCCGTGATCGGGCGCAGCGCGAGTACCGCGTGGTCGTCGCGGCGCAGCACCGTGGCGAACTCGGTGCGCGACGGATAGTTCTTGGTATCCAGCAGATCGGCGTCGGCGACGAACCAGCGGTCCGCGTCGCGGCGAATGCTCTCCCGCGGCGCCGCGATGCGGACCCGGTTCTTGCGTCCGACGCTCAGCGGCAGGTCGATCGTCCCGGTGTCGGGCAGTTCGCCCGGCGCCACGATGGCGAGGTAGGCCTTTTCGGCGGTCTGCTTGTTGAACTGCCTGGTCAACTGGCCGTGCGCGCCGAGTTCCTTGGCCAGCAGCACCAGTCCGGAGGTCACCTTGTCGATGCGGTGCACCGGATAGAGCGTTTCGCCCGCCGCGGCAGCCATCTCGACCAGGTCGGTGTCGTGCCGCTCGCCGGTGACCGAGATGCCGGCGGGCTTGTGCAAGGCCAGGATCGCCGCGTCTTCTTCGACAAGGAATCGCGCGCGCAGCTCGGACCAGTCCATCTCCACTGGAACGAGCTTAGGTCGCGGCAGGTACCGCGCTCGAAGCGGTGCTCAGTGGTTCTTCTCGTTGCGCCGCAGGATGTGCGGGCGCAGCCGATTGAAGCCGCGGACGCGGACGCTGCGCAGGTTCTTGATCAGGAACTCGGGCTCGCCGTCCAGCGCCGCGGCGGCCTCGTCATCGATGAGTACCGTGCCGGGCCGGGCGACACCGGTGAGCCGGGACGCGATGTTCACGACCGAGCCGTACAGATCGCCGAACCGCTGCAGCACCGCGCCGTAGGCCACCGCGACGCGCAGTTCCGGGGTGCCGCCGACCATCATGGTGGACTCCTGGATGGCCAGCGCGATGCGGGCCGCGTTGGCCGCGCTGTTCGCGGCGAACATCACCTCGTCGCCGACGTTCTTGACCACCCAGCCGCCGTTCTCGGTGATCGCGGCGGTCGTGGTGGACTCGAACGACTCGAGCAGCAGCGAGAGCTCGTCGGGGTGCAGGTGCCTGGTCAGTCGCGTGTAGCCGACCATGTCCGCGAAGCCGACCGCCAGTTCGCGCACGGTGTCCCCGGCGGAGGTGCCCGGATCGAGCGACCGCGAGAGCGCGGCGGCGAGGTGGCGGCGCCAGGCGTAGGTATTGAGCTCTTCGAGGGTCGCGATGGTGCCCTCGGTGGCGGTGCGCACCGTTTCCTCGGGGTCGGCGGCGGGGTCGGCTGCGGCGATGCGTTCGCCGATCTCGGCGAGCACCAGGTCCACCTGCCACTCCGCGAGCCGCGCCATGCCCTGGCCGAGGGTGCGCGCGGTCGCCGCCTGCTGCCGCGAGTCGGCCGAGGCCAGCACGTTCAGGTCGCGGAAGTTGCGCAGGGCTGCGATGTCGGCGTCGGTGTAGTCGACGGCGTCGTCGTCCAGCCCGGCCGGGAAGCCGAGGGCGGTCCACAGTCGCTTGGTGAGCGCCGTGGTGGTGCCTGCCTGGTCGGCGACGTCGGTGCGGCTGTACTGCCTGGCCCCGTCCAGCAGATACGACTCGACGATCGACTGCACCAACTCGGACTTCTCGGTGGGCACCATGCCCGTACCTTACGACGACCGCGGCGCTACTCGCCGCAAACACCGCCACCATTGGGCCACCTCACAGCGGGCGGCCCGGTCGGCGTGTCCTAGGAACGGTTAGCCGCGTGTCAGCCGAGGCGTAGCCGGCGGCCGAGCGAGGGCACGCCGCCGGTGTCGACGGCGAAGATCAGGTACCAGCCCGGTGGCGCGAGCGCGGGGTTGTCCGGCAACGTGATGGTCACCGAATCCGGTGCGGTGCTGGTGAATTCGAGGTCGACCAGGCGTTGTTCGTTGTCGCAGGAGTGGGTGCACGCGCAGGGGCGGACGAGGTTGATCTCCCGCAGCGCCGCGGCGCTGGTCGCGGTGATGGCCGCACCGTACGTCGCGGACTCGGCGCCGAGCTGGAGCTCGGGCTGGTCACCCTGGAAAAGGTAGGGCGGCCAATACATTTCGATCCGCAGCTCCTCGGTCTTGCGCGCCGGATTGGAGCCTGCGGTGATCACCTTGCCGTCCGGGGTGAGCAGGGCGACGGAGTGGTAGAGCCGGGGGACGCGACATTTCGCGGTGTGCATCCAGCGGTTCGTGGCCGGGTCGAAGATCTCGGCGTGCGGCGGCGCGGCGTGCGCCATCTCCTCCATGCCCGAGCCGCCCGTGGCCAGCACGGTCCGGTCCGGCAGGATGACCGCGCTCAGATGCATGCGGGCGTGGTCCATCGGCGGGCCCGGCTGGTAGACGGGTGTCGGCCCGGAACAGTCGACGATCCGCGTGTCGGCCAAAGCCGGTGCGGGACTGTGCATATCGAATCCGCCGCCGCCGAGGATCATCACCCGCTGCTGTTGCGCGGGTGGCAGCAGCACGCTGGCGGATTGGTTGCGTGAGCCCGGATCGGCGAGGCCGGGCACCTCGGTGGTCGCGCCGGTCGCCGGATCCCAGATCGACGGCCGCATACCGTTGTTGCCACCGTACTGGCCGCCGGTGTAGAACAGGCGGCCGTCGGCGAGCAGCACCAGGTGGCCGTACATCGGGATGGGGCCCGGAACCGGCAGCTGCGACCAGGTCTGGGTCGCGGTGTCGAAGAGTTCGGGCACCACCGAGAGGAAGTTGTCGGCGCCGAGACCCGACACCGAGACCACGTTGCCGTCCGGCATTGTGACGAGCGAGGGGTACCAGCGCCCGAAAGCCATGTCCGGCATGCGGTTCCAGGACAGTGCGGCGGGGTCGAAGATCAGCGCGTCGGGCAGGCCGTAGAACGGGTCGTAGCGTTCGGTGCCGCCCGCCGCGAGCAGCCGGCCGTCCGGCAGCATGGCCTGGCCGACGCAGAACAGGTCGATCGGCGTATCCACCGAGTCCAGTCCGGGATTCGGGTAATGCCATACGCGCGTGCGGAAGTCGTGCGCGTGGTGGCGATCGGGGTCGTTGCCCGAGCCGGCGAAGAACACCACGTCGCCGGTGTGCAGCAGCGCGGCGTGCACCGGGTTGATCTCGGTGTCGAAATCCAGGATCCGCCACACACCCATGTGCGCGGCGTGCATCAGGTCGGTCTCGAGCTCGACCACCCGCAGGTAACCCGCGTTCTGGCCGGGCAGCGCGTCGATGGTGAAGACGACCAGCTCCGGCGGCGCACCCGGTCTGGTGAGTAAAGCCGTTGCGGCACCTTGATTTTCGGTGAATCCCCAGTCGGGCACCGTGGACCACGTGCTCCAGCCGTCGACCGCGTGACCGGAGCCGTCCAGCCCCCAGCCGATGGTGTACACCCCGACATTGCCCTCGACCGGATTGTCCACCGCGAACACGATCAGCTCGGGCCTGCCGTCACCGTCCAGATCCGCGACAGCGAGGCCCGCGCCCTGGTTTTCCCAGCCGTACCAGTCGGGCACCGCGAGCCATGGTGTCCACTCGGCCACCGAGCCGTCCGCCCCCAGGCCCTTAGCCAGCCGGAACTGGCCACTGTTCTGACCCGGCGGGTTGTCGACGGTGAGCAGGACCAGCACCGGTTGCCCGTCGAGCACCGTGAGACAGATATCGGCGCCCTGGTTTTCCCAGCCGAACCAGTCCGGCACCGGCAACCACGGTGTCCAGCCGCCGGTCACCGTGCCGTCGGCGGCCAGGTCGCGGCCGATCCGGTAGTAGCCCTGATTCTGGCCCGGCGGATTGTCGACCAGGAAGATGACCAGGTCCAGCTGGCCGTTGTCGGAGAGATCGGCCAGGGCGATCCCCGCACCCTGGTTCTCCCAGCCGAACCACTCCGGCACCTCCAGCCACGGCCCCCACGCGGGCACCGTGCCGTCGGCCGCGAACCCCGAGCCGACCCGGTAGAAACCCGCGTTCTGGCCCTCCGGGTTGTCCACCATGAACACCACGACATCGGTGTTTCCGTCGCCGTCGATATCCGCGACCGCGACGCCGCAATCCTGGTTTTCCCAGGCGAACCACCCCGGGACGGGAACAAACTGTCCGGCCACACTTATATGGTCGTCCGTCGCCGCCGATCCGGCGAGACCATCCTTTCGTGGTTACCGAAAAACGGGGGCGTAGCCCGGAGTGTGCCGTGCTGGGGCGTGGGTACTCGACCAACGTGGATCACTCGAAGGCGCCGCTTGTCGACGCACTGGCCGAGTACCACTAGACCGTCATGCTGCCAAGGGACGCCTTTTTCAGCCCCAACACGGTTCCCTTCGCGGAGTCCGCGGGCCGGATCGCGGCCGAGCAGGTCACTCCGTACCCGCCGGGGATACCGGTGATCCTGCCCGGTGAACTGGTCGATGACGCTGTGATCGAGTACCTGCGTTCCGGCATCGATGCGGGCATGAACGTCCCGGATCCCGCGGATTCGGAGTTGAAGACCATCCGCGTGGTCGCCCGCTGAGCAACTCACCGGGCAGAGACGCTCCGCTGGGATGGGGTGGCGGGCGAACGGATGATGACTTGCGGTTAGCCGATCAGGCGGCGACGGGTACGGAACCCGTATTGCGCCAGACGGTTCCGCGACGTTCGTAGGCGATCAGTTGCTCCACGGCGTGGGCGACCTGCGGGCCGAGTTCGCGTTCCAGCAAATACAGGCCGACGTCCAAACCGGAGGTGACGCCCGCACCGCAGATCAGATCACCGTCATCGATGACGCGGGCGTCCACCACCTGCGCCCCCGTGCGCGCCAGTGCCGTCATGCCCAGCGGATGCGTGGTCGCTGGACGGCCGGTGAGCAAGCCGGCGAACCCGAGCAACAGCGAGCCGCCGCAGACGCTCGCGACGGTGAGCCCCGGCCGATCCATTGCTTCCTTCAGCAGGGCAGCCAGTTCGGTGCCGAGGGCTCGGACGAGGATGGTCAGCACACTGTCGTCCCGGTGATCCTCCGCGTCCGTCGGCATCCGGCCCATCGCACCGGGCACGATGACCAGGTCCGCACGTTCCGGATCCAGCCGCCCGGTGGCCCGCAACGACACCGGGGCTACGCCGCTGGGCACCTCCCGTTCGCCCTCTGCGGAGACCAGTTCGACCTCGAGCGATCCACCGGTGACCGTGCCGCCAGCGCCGAGCACCTCGTAGGGCGCGATCACGTCCAGCGGATCGAATCCGTCGAACAGTACGAACTGTGCGAGCATCGAAAGTCTCCTTCTCTTCGGTGATTACGACGCTAAGTGCCGCGCCGGTCCACGAGAAGTAGCTCGACCGTCAGGTTCCAACGGATTCTCGCCAGGTGCGCCTGCTACCGGACGCGAGTGAGGAAAGCGTCGATGGCGGACCACATTTGGGGGTTGAGCTGGGTATGCGTCCCGGTGCCCGTGACGGTCTGGAAGTCGACCCCGTTGGCGGCGAACTGAGCGGCCAGTGCCGCGTGCAGCGGCGAAGGGACCGTCGTATCGGTGACGTTGAGCAGCAACAGGATCGGGGCGTCGTAGCCGCTGGTCGGCACCGTCAGATAGGACTCGTAAGCGGCTCGGACACGGCTGTCGGACAACGGCTTCGACAGCAACTCGCCGATGCCGACACCCTCCACCCTTGCCTCGATCTCCGGCTTACACATGGTGCCGATCTCATCGAGCAGCGTCCGCCCCGCCGGGCTCAGATACTGATTGAAGTCGACATCGGGGCGCGCGGCTCGGAAGCCGGCGAAAATGCTCGTCAAGAAGCCCAGTGTTTCCGACGTTCCCGGCACCGTCGGAATGGCGGGACCCGCTATGGGCAGCGCCTTTTCGACATCGGACTCCGGGTCGATCGCGATGGTGCCGCGGTAGTCGAGGTCGGAGGCGTAGCTCGACTGGAGATGACCGGTGCCCAGTGCCGCCTGGCCACCCTGCGAGGGGCCCAACGCGGCCCAGGTGCGCGACAGCTCGGGGTGCGCGGAGCGGGCGGCGCGCAGCAGATCGATGGTGGCGGTCGCCTCGGTCTTCAGCTCCAGGTACGGGTGCGGGCCGGTGTCGAACAGTCCGAGCCCGAGGTAGTCGGGAGCCACCACGGCGAAGCCCTGGTCGATCAGGCGCAGCATGATGTCGTCTTCCTCGGTATGCCAATGCGAGTGCGGCGCCGTGCTCGGATCGGACTCGCCACCGCACCCGCGGCCGAGGCCGGTGGTTCCGTGATCGAACGCGATGACCGGCCACCCGTTCGGCGGCGGCGTGCCCGTCGGCACGAACAGGGCCCCGCTGGCCTGCTGTGGCGTGCCGTCCGACCCGGCCATCCAGTAGGTGATGACCGACCCGTTCGGCATCGGCCGCCAGCCGTCGGCCCGCGGGGTCGATGAGATCAGCGTTCCCGGAGTTTCCGCGGTGGCCGGTGCGGCCTGGAGACCGAGCAGGACGCTTGCCGAGGCTGTCGCCAGGGCCACCACACTCTTCCAACCACGAATAACGCGCATCGAAGACTTCTCCTTGTGCTGGGCGGGCGACCAGGTGAAGAGCAGCTCAGGACGGTTATGCAGGTGCTGCAACGAGCGGAAGCAAACTACAAGCAAATCCACGGTACTCCGCGCTGAGTCGGGTCGTCGTGCACCGCGGGGTGGAGTCGCGGTGAGTGGTCAGCGGGGTATGTCCAGCTCGATCGCGGCGGCCCGGAGTGCTTCGGCGGTCCGGGCCGCCGCGTCGCTGAGCGGGGACGGAAGGTGTGCCAGCAGCAAACGCCGCTGTTCCTGTGGGCCACCGCGGACCTGCAGGATGCGCACGCCGGGCGGTGCGGCGGGAGCCAGGATGGCGGGGAGGGTGGTGAGTCCGCAACCCGCGGCGACCAATTGGAGCTTGGCCAGCCAATCGCGCGCGGTGTGCGTGATCTCGGCGCGCTCGTCCAGTCCGGGCCAGACGCCCATCAGCCGGTCGTCCGTGGTGTTCGGCCCGGCGATCCACTGCCGGCCGTGCAGGTCGGCGACGTCGATGTAGTCGCCGCGCGCGAGTGCGTGCGCGGCGGGTACGGCCACGCACAGGCTGCGCTCGGTGAGGGTTTGCAGGATGAGCGCGGGCGACTCGGTATCCGGCGGCCGAAACGGTGGCTCGGAGCCGAGGAGTGCGAGGTCCACGCTGCCGGCGCGTAAGGCGCGAACCAGTGCGGGTGTGCTGCCTTCCCGGCTCCGTACGGTGATGCCGGGATGGGTTCGGCGCAGTGCCGCAATGGCTTTCGGCAGCAGCGCGGCACCTGTGCTGGGGAACCAGCCCACCCGTACCGTCGCCGTCTGGGCGGGCAACCCGGACAGTTCGCGGGCCGTCGCGTCGATCTGCTCCAGCACTGTGGTGGCTCGGCGCAACACGAGATGTCCTGCCGCCGTGAGTTTTACGCCGTCACGACGACGCTCGAGCAGTTCCGTACCCGCCATCCGCTCGACCGACGCGATCTGCCGGGAGACCGCGGACTGGGTGTAACCGAGTGAGCCCGCCGCTGCGGTGAAGGTGCCCTGTTCGGCGACGGCGCGGAAAACGCGCAGCGCGGTGAGCGAGACGTCGGTGAAGTCCATGAGTTCTACGCATACCAGGTGTGCCTGACTTTCGTTGGACTCATGGTTGCGGCGTTCCTAGTTTGGAGTCATGAATGTCGCACGTATTGCCCTGGTGACCGGGGCGAATCAAGGTTTGGGGCGGGCGCTGGCCGAAGGGCTGGCGGCCCGGATGGACGCGGCTGATCTGGTGTTGCTCACCGGACGCCATGCGCAGCGAGTTGCGGAGGCCGCGGCCGAGGTTGCGGAGGCAGCCGGCACCCGGAGTCAGGTGCAGGGCCGGGTGCTCGATGTTGCCGATACTGCGGGCATCGCTGATTTCGCCGCGGAGCTGTGGGACAGCTACGGCGGTGTGGACCTTGTGTTCTCCAACGCCATCACTCGGCTCACTCCCGATCGGTCCCAGTCGGCGATGGCCGATGAATTCATCGATGTCTCCAACACTGCGACGCATGCTGTCCTGCGCAGCTTCGGTCCGATGCTGCGGCCCGGTGGGCGATTGCTTGTGGTGGCAAGCACATTGGGTGCGCTGGGGCACTTGCCTGAGCGACTGCGTCCACTGTTCGATGGTGCCACTCTTGATCAGGTCGAGGAGGCCGTCGAATCTTGGCGCAGCGCAATACATTCGAAGACCGTGCAGGAGGCAGGGTGGCCGCGTTGGCTGAACGTGCCGTCGAAGGTGGCTCAGGTTGCCGCTGTGCGCGCGGTGGCCGCTGAGCGTCGCGACAGTGACTTGGCCAGTGGCACCTTGGTTGCCGCAGTGTGTCCCGGCATGGTCGACACCGCGACGTCGCGGCCGTGGTTCAGCGATTTCAGTCATGCGCAGACACCGGACGAGGCGGCCCGCGCTGTGCTCGATCTGGCGCTGACGCCGGGCGTTGATCCAGCAATGTATGGAGAACTGATTCGCTTTGGTCGGGTGGTGCCTTGGTATTCCGGGAAACCGCCTGTCGAGCAGGATCTTCTGCTTACTCCGTGAAGTCGTCGGCATCAGTCGGGCAAGGAGGTTGGGCTGCTGCGGTTCTCGGTTGTCGAGGTGAGTCGAATGGTCGTGAGTCGCGAGCCTGTGAGGACTATTCGTGTGTGCGCAGTGACGCGGTGACGGCCTCGATGAGGTGGGTCGAGTGGGCTCGGCGGGCGAGGGTGAGTGCTTGCTGGCGGTGCGTTTCGGCGGCTTCCGGGTTGCCGAGGGCAGTGGCCAGCTCTGCCAGGTAGTAAGCGACAGGTTCGAGGGTGATGAGGCCGCTGCCCGCGCCGGCGAGTTCGGTTGCGGCCGGTAGGAGTTGGTCGTAGCAGCGCTGCATGGTCGATATGTCTGCGAGGGCGTGGGCGGCGCGGGCGACGAGGCAGGTGCGTAGTTCGAGCAGCAGGTCGCGTGGAGAGTCGGGGACTTCTTGTAGGGCGGCGGCAGCTTCGGCACGAAGGCCGTTGTCCAACAAGATGATCGGGCGGACCCATGGTTCGTACGGTCCCCAGGCCGCTGCGTCGTCACCGGGCGTCAGCCGGTGCTGGAGTCGGAGGCACAGTAATGCGAGGGGGAGGAGGCCCTGTTCGACGCCGGGCATGCCGCTGCCGGTGAGCATCCTGGCGGCGGTGCGGTAAGCGGTCTCGGCGGCGTGCTGGGTGCCGGTGAGTGCGGTGCGGAGCGCGGCGTACCAGTGGGTGAAGACGCCGACCATCGGAAGCTCGTACTCGGTGGCCAGCTGGTCGGCTGTGGCCGCATGTATGTCTGCTGATGCTAAATCGGCTGTAGCGCAGTCTGATTGGATGCTGATCAAGTTGCCGAGCACCTCGAAGGTGACCAGCCGGTGCTGCCGTGCGACAGCGGTGAGTTCGTCGCTGATGCGAGCGCGTTCGGCACTCAGGCCGGTGCGCTGGCAGGTATGCATGAAACGCCCGTTGAGGGCGAATGCCAGCAGGGCGGGATCGTTGAGCTCCCTGGCGATCGTTTCGGCTTCTTCGGCGGCGCGTAGACCGCGGTCGTCGTCTGCGCCGCGCAGTTCGAGGGCAACCGTCGTGCACAGCCTGGCGCGCAGCTCACGCTGCTCGGCGGGCAGGGCCGCGAGGATACGTTCGGCGGCGGTCACAATGTCGCGTGCGAGGCCAGGGTCGTCGTTGGTGGTCCAGAGGGCGGGGACGTCGAACGCGCTAATCACTCGTGCGGCCTGCACCGGATCGGCCCACTGTCCGGCCTGTTCGATGGCCAGCCCACGGTAGTGCCTCGCCTCGGCCAGGTTGCCGGTGACCGCGAGCGTCCGAGCGAGACCGGTGATCGCGTCGAGTCGCGCGGCCGGATCGGGCCGGGGCATCCGGTCGAAGGCTTCGAGGGCTGCACGCCATTGCCGCACTGCCTCGGCGAGTGCGAAGCCTCGTTCCGCCGCGACCGCCGCGGCACCCGCGTACCGGGCTGCGCTCGCCGCGGTGGCCCGGCTGTTCGCGCGGACGAAATGATGTGCCAAGACGGAAACATCTGCGAGGCCGATCTTTTCGAGTAGCTCGCCGATCTCGCCATGCCATCCGGCCCGGCGCGGACCGCTGATGTCGCGGTACACGGTATCGCGCACCAGCGCGTGGGTGAATCGCAGTGATTCGTCGGGCGATTCGGTGAACAGCCCTGCTGTCAGCGAAATCTCGAGGTCATCGAGGGCCCGGGCGGTGTCGCCCGCGAGCTCGATGAGGATCTCGCGGTCGACCTCCTCACCGAGTAGCGCCGCCTGCTGGATGAGGGTCTGCGCGGACTGCGGCAGCATCGCCAGACGATGCCGGATGATCTCGCGCACGCCCGCCGGGACGGCGTCGAGTGCGTCGGGCCCCTCGTCGCGAAGCAGCCGGGCCAGCTCGCGAACGAAGAACGGATTACCGTTGCCGCGCCGGTGAATTCGATGGCCGTCGCGCTCGGCGATATCCGGTCCGGCGATTGCGCGCACCAGTGCGACGGTGTCGTTTTCGGGCAGACCGCTCAGGTACACACGAACCGGCTCGACGGGCGCCATCTTGGCCAGCGCGGCAGTGAGTTCGGTGGTGATGTCGGTGCTGCGGTACGTCGCCAGTATCAGCACCGGTGCCGCGATACCGCCGGTGACGAGCACGGATAGCAGATCCAGGGTTTCCGAACCGGCGTTGTGGATGTCGTCGAATACCAGCAGGACCGGTGCGCGTTGCGCCACCGACGCCAGATAGTCGGCCGCGGCACGGTGGAACAGGAAGCGCGCCTCGACCGGATCTGTGGGTGTGGCTTCGTTGTTCGGTTGTTCGTCGCTATTCGCTGGAGGACGCTCGTGTGCTGCCCCTGCGGAGGTCAGCGCCGCGAGGATCCTGGTCCAGGCCCAGCTCGGTGGAACGCCGAGGTCGGCCGGACTCTCGCCGCGTGCGACGATCCAGCCATCGTCGGTCAACACAGACGAAACCTCTTCGGCGAGAGCGCTTTTACCGGCTCCCGCTTCGCCCGCCAGCAGCACCAGCCGGGTGCGGCCGTGCCCGGCTACTTCGTTCGCAACGTGCTGTATGGCGGCGAACTCCTGCCGACGACCGACGAAATCCTTGCCGGGCAAGGATGTTCGGGCGGGTACGGCCGAGGAAAGTAGGTGCGGCGCGTGTGCCAGGATGTCCGCCTCCACCCGCTGGAGTTCCGGTCCGGGGTCGGTGCCCAACTCGCTGCGCAGCAGGTGACGGATGCGGCGTAAGGCGGCAAGTGCGTCACTCTGTCTGCCGGAGCGATAGAGCGCGACAGCGAGCAGTTGCCAAGCGTGCTCGCGCAGAGGATGTTCGGCGAGCAAGGCATTCAGCGCCGATTCGGCCTCGGCGGGCCGCGCGAGCTCGATCAGCGCGGCGGCCCGATGTTCGACGGCCAGCAGTCGCAGCCCGTCGAGCCGATCGACTTCGGCACGCGCCCAACCCTGTTCGGCGAATTCCGCGTAGGCGGGTCCGCGCCACAGTGCGGCCGCCACGTCGGCCATCGTCAATGCGCGCTCGAAGTGTTTCGCGGCGAGCAGTTCCGCCGTCCGCGCGACGGCGGTCTCGAACCGGTCCGCATCCACCGCATCCGGCTCGGTGTGCAACGCGTATCCCGGCGTGACGGTCACCAGCACCTGTGCCGGTGTACGTGGTGCGCGGTCGGGTTCCAGCACCCGCCGCAGCTCGGCGACGAACGTCTGGATCGCGCCCACCGCACCGCTCGGCGGCCGTTCCCACAGGTCGTCGATCAACTGATCCACCGTGACCATGCGCCCCCGCGCGACGAGCAACCGCGCGAGCACCGCGCGATGCTTCGGCCCCTTCAGCGGCAGTGGCGTCCCGGCGCGCTCGGCGCCGATCGGGCCGAGAACGCCGAAGTTCAGCTGCGCCACGCGTCCGCCGACGCCGTACTCAGTCGCTGCTGACCAGTTGCTGAGTGCGCGAGAAAAGACTGTCCACCGTCACCAACG
This sequence comes from Nocardia sp. XZ_19_369, assembly GCF_015355715.1. Taxonomy (NCBI): domain Bacteria; kingdom Bacillati; phylum Actinomycetota; class Actinomycetes; order Mycobacteriales; family Nocardiaceae; genus Nocardia; species Nocardia sp. XZ_19_369. The sequence continues at coordinate 330,096 of NZ_JACVED010000003.1, forward strand.
AACATCGGAAGGACACCTCATGGCACCGAAGATTACCGGATTCGACTACCAGCGGATCGCCGTCGCCGACCAGGTCGAATTGAATGTCGCGGTCGGCGGTTCCGGCAGCCCCATCGTGCTGCTGCACGGCTTCCCGCAAACCCACCTGATGTGGCGTCACGTCGCCGCCGACCTCGCCGCCGACCACACCGTCATCTGCCCCGACCTGCGCGGTTACGGCGACAGCGACAAGCCCGCCGACGCCGACGGCACCACCTACTCCAAGCGCACCATGGCCGCCGACATCGTCACCGTCGCCCGCACCCTCGGCCACGACCGCTTCGCCCTCGCCGGCCACGACCGCGGCGCCCTCGTCGCCATCCGCGCCGGCCTAGATCACCCCGACACCATCACCCACCTGGCCTCACTCGACGTCCTCCCCACCCTCGACATGTGGGACGTCATGCACGGCGTAACCGCCGCCGTCGGCTTCCACCTCTACCTCATGGCCCAACCCCCCGGCCTCCCCGAAAAAATGATCGCCGCCACCCCCGACTTCTTCTTCGCCCACTTCCTAGACACCTGGACCCATGACCCCGCCGCCATCCCACCCGAATTCCGCGCCGCCTACCTCACCGCCTCCGCCGCCGCCATCCCCAGCATCGTCGCCGACTACCGAGCCTCCGCCACCATCGACCTCGACCACGACCGCACCGACCGCACCACCGGCAACCACCTCCGCATGCCGGTAACCGTCCTCCAGCAAGACTGGGGCGCCGCCCTAGGCTTCGACGCCCCCGCCCTCTGGAAACCCTGGGCCCCCAACCTCACCCACACCACCGTCACCTCCGGCCATTTCATGGCCGAAGAATCCCCCGCCACCGTCACCCAAGCCATCCGCGCCCTACTGACCCGCTGACCCCACAGACCGGCACGGACAGCACGCCAGTGCTGCCTGTGATAGGTGAAAGTGAGTGCCCATGCCCATATGCGGGCGAACTGTTTCGCTGTGCCGTCGGCAGGACATGCTAAGCATAGGACGCCGGAAAACGCCTGTTCATCGCGGATTGCTATCCGATCTGGCAATGCTGGCCCGCCGCTCCGGGTGGGTTCCTATACCCCCTCTTCGCCGCGCCCTCAGCGCGGCACATCGAAGATGGGAACGCGCGGTGACAACTTGGTAGTTGAAGTCAACTTCCCATGTGATGCGGGCGGATGCTGCGTCGTGGCAGCGCGGCCGAATGCGAACGCGCCCGCCATGCTCGGTGTAGGCGAGTTGCTACGACGTGGGCAACGCGACTAGGACTCGGGGACTTCGCCCGTGCTCGTCTCCCGCCACGATCCAGCGGTGCCGTCATCCGAGAACCGCCGACAAGCATCCCCCCGGTCGCATGGAACAAACAACCTGCGCGAGGCGACCAGCGGCTAGATGGCATGACACGCCTGGGGTCATTGATCTTGAGAGATTCCGAATCTGACGGTGGGGTTGGCTACGGTGTTACAGCGCGGTCCGATCTTGGCCCTTCACGGGGCGCTTACATACATGATCTGGCCAACCAAACCCGCAATGCTGTCACTGCGCCCGCCTGAAGGAGAACCCAGTGTCGATCGCCCCGGATACCAGCTCCCCTGAGCCCGAGCAGAAGCCAAATCTGGGCGTCGTCGGCACAGGGGAGTTAGCCGACTGGGAACAGGGGCTACGCAAGGCCGAGAAGAGGATCGTTACCGGCGATGCCCGTGACACCACTCTGGTCGCCGACTCGGTGGATCTCGTCGTGACATCGCCCCCGTACTGGCAGAAGCGGGACTACGGCCACGACGATCAGATCGGACAGGAGGCAACTCCTCAGGGCTACGTCTCGGCGATGATGGACTGCCTAGACGAGTGGAAGCGTGTATTGCGCCCCACGGGGTCGGTATTCCTCAATGTCGGCGACACCTATTACAAGAAGTCTCTGGTAGGCATCCCCGGCCGCATTGAAGCCGCCGCCGTCGACAATGGCTGGTTGGTCCGCAATCGCATCATCTGGACAAAGGATGGCGGGATGCCGGAGCCAGCGAAAAACCGCTTGGCCAACCGGCACGAGTACATCATCCACCTTGCACCAAAACAGAGCTATTACTACGACCTGTACGAGTACTCAGAAGCCTACGGAAATGGGGCCAACCCCGGCGACGTCTGGCAGATCAACCCCGAGCGCAATATGAGCGCGCACCTGGCGCCGTACCCCCAGGAGCTGGTTCGCCGAGCGATCTTGCTGGGCTGCCCTCCGCAGGTCTGCGAAACGTGCGGCAAACCTCGAACTCGAGTACTTGAGCGCACCCGCATCCTCGACCCCAGCCGTCCTCAGGCTCGTCGCGCGATGGAGCTTGCCGACGAGGCCGGCCTCACCGACGAACACATTCGCGCTATCCAGGCCACTGGTGTCTCCGATGTGGGCAAGGCCACGAAGTTCCAATCCGGTACAGGGCGCAACAGTAAGGCCGTGCAAGCCCTCGCCGCCGAAGCGAAGGAGATCCTTGGTGGGTACTTTCGCGAGTTCACCTTCGCCAAGAAGGTGACGACAGGCTGGACCGACTGCGGCCACGACACCCCCTCACGCGGAGTCGTGCTCGACCCATTCGTAGGAACGGGGACCACCCTCAACGTCGCGATGAGCCTCGGACGTGACGCGGTGGGGGTGGACCTCATCCCGATGGTTGATCATCAGGCCCCTCGGGTGGTGAAGCAGGTCAGCTAGTCGCGGCGATCAACTCGACCAGCGATTGCGCCATCGCAGCCATTTCAGCGTCGAGGTCGTCGGCAGCCAGGTCTATGCGGTACTGGGCGACGAGAACCTCGCCCACGCGCCCACAAATCACGAGGCCGCCTGCGGCGTACTTGCGGCGAGGATGAATCGTCAACACCGCCGGGCTGCCATAACGCACGCCGTACACCACCACCTGCTCAAGTTCGGCTCGGTCGGCGTATCGGGTCACATTGGTGTACTTGACGTCCGCCACCAGCGGCACGCCCCCGCCGTGCCGGGTGAAGAGTATGTCGGGTGTGGCGTTCGGGTCGGTGCCCTTTCCCACTTCAGAGTGCTCCGGAAGAGACGCTTTTTCCTCATCGGCGACTGCTTCGTAAAGCGGTCGCTTGCCCGGCGAGACGTTGCCGTCGAGAACTCTCAACTCGGGATGGTCTGTGAGGACTCGTTGCAGACTGAGGCGGACGAAGCTTTCGAATAGGTCCTCGGTCTTGACCAGCAGCGAGCCCGCGGAGATGGATCCAGTCTCGGCATCCAGATCGAGGCCGCGCCCACTGAGGACTGCCACGGCCAGGTCGAGCGCTGACCGGTAGTACGTGCGGGCCTCGGGTAGCGCGGCCGATGATCGGACGATCGCGTCGTTCATAAAGGTGTGGTGACGGTCGTCGGCAGCTTCGTCGAGCACACGAAGTGCGTTGCTGAGGCGGGCGATGCGGTGTCGAACCTCGCCGATGGGTTGTCGTGAGCGGTATCTGCTGTGGAGGAACCGGGTAGCGGCCTTCAGGCAGCGATTGGCCGGGTTGTCGGCTGTTTTTTCGAACCACGAGTACACCGCTCTGTGGTCGATCCCGCGGGAGGCGAACTGGTTGATCGTCGGGGCGATCTCGATCCGTCCGTGTGGGTAGGAGGAACTATCCGTCCGTCGGTGATAGGTGCGAAAGAGACCGCGTTCCTCGATGGTGTCGACCGCGACCAACAACGCGTCGGTGACGACATCGAGCATCCAGTCTTCCCAACGATCGGTGACGTGGTAGGGCCGCAGCGCGGCAAGTGCCGTGGGGACGTAACCGCACACCGTGACCATGTGGGTCAGGTTTGTCAGCGGGAACCTCGGTCGGACCTGAACGCTGAGATCATCAGTGAGGGCGAAGATTCCGCTGACACCGCGGGCAAGGAAGCGGAGCTTCCCGTTCTTGAAATCGGTCATGACGTACCGGTTCAGCACGTCGTCCGACACTCGAAGAGTGCCGTCGCTGCGCAGTACCAGTTCGGGTGCCACCTTTATCTCGGCGTACTCGATGCATGTCAGCAGCGTGCGTCCAGGTGCAGTCAGGTGTGTGACGACGGGACTCACGACTGCTCGCCGGTGTCAAGAATATCGTCTGCCTGACTAGTCGCGAGAACCTTGTTCCACCCGTTCACGACTTCCTTGTGCGTTGGTTCGTCGTACTTGAAGGCTCGGTCGATAAGATAGTGGAGTTGGTATTTCCACACGTCCTGCAGGCTGTCCGCGTCGACAACTGAAGAGAAGTAGGCGTGGCCGATAGATGCCGCCGGGTTATTCTTCGCGCGAGCATTGGTCTTCGAGAACCAGGCCAGCAGTCGATTGGTAAGTCCCTCGGGAGCACCGTTGGCGCTGAGAATTTTTCGCAACGTATCAGTGTCGGGCAGCATCTCGATTTTTGCGAACCGACGCTCAAACGCCGCGTCCACGTCGTCCACGCCACGGTCTAGCGGGTTCATTGTGGCGATAAGCCACAGGTTCTTGGGGATGATGCACTCATCCCCTGATGGCAAAGTGAACGGAATGCCGCGCTTGGACTTCTCGATGTAAGTTAGAGCTTCTCCGAATACGCGGCCAACGTCTGCACGGCTGAGTTCGTCAATGACGAGCACGTGCGGTCGCTCCTGCATGTCCGTGACAGCGGCCTCCACCAGTTGCAGAAACACGCCTTTTTTCTGGATGAAACCGTTGCCGTTCTTCTTCGGCCGAAATCCTTCCATGAAGTCCTCGAACTGGTACGAGGCATGGAACTGGATGAACGCCTGGCGATCGGTGTCGCCGTCGGTAAGGAGCGCGGCGGCTTCACCGGCCAGCCATGACTTGCTCGTACCAGGTGGGCCGCTGAGAATGACCCCACCGAACTGATCGAGCAGCCGTGCGATCTCCTTCAGTCGCGAGTCTTCCGAAGACAGTAGAGGTGCATCCGGCGCGCTCGACCCATGTGACACCGCGATGCGGGCGTCAGAACCGATTCCGAGTTCGTCAGCAGTGAGGCGGCGGCTGTCAGCGATCAGATTAGTCATCGGTCTCCCTCCCCGAACGTGACCATGTCTGCCGATTCCTCTGTGGCCTTGACCGGCATGGATTCGAACCACGCGACATCGGGTTCAGCTCCGGTGGTGAACAGGGTATCGAAATCCGAGCCAGCGGCGGTGGAGTCGAATCGGAATACCTGGCAGAACCCGTCGATCAAGTCAGCGGCCGTTGCAGCCGACGAGTCGAAGCTGTAGTTGCGGAGGAAGAACCCCGCGAATGGCCAGGCTGGCTGGCGATGATTGTTGAGGTGTACGTTCAACGCCAGCTGCGCGTGATCCGCTGGCAGACTGAACTTGCGTTCGGATGCATCGAGCATGAACCTCGACGTTTTCCGCAGCGAACTCGGCGCGTAGCTACCAGGGATGTTCCGATTCTTCCAGTAGCGGCTTGGGTCATGCGTGGTTCGCGACGAGAACGGCAGGTAGTTCGGCTTGTTCGGCGGCCCTCCGTCGACCGCCAGTAGCTTGCTGACTTCGGTCCAAACCGGCTCAATGCTCGTCATGGACCCTCCCTCGATCCCGCGCTTGCGGATGTGCAGATACGCGAGGAACTGCTCGTGGATGAAAGGCTTGTGTAGTGTGTCGATGCTGCGGCGCACGGCGTCAACGGTGAGGACTTTTCGGGGCGGTGCGAGCGAGGTCACCCGCTGAGGATATGCCAACGCTGTATCTCGGCCTCAAACATGCGGCAGCGGTCATTACGCTGGAAGATAGCCCATCTCGAATATCGATCCAACCAGGATCGCGCTCTCGCGCCAGACCAGGCGCCGCCCGAATTGAAGCTGAGCGGCCCGGAACCGATGTGTGCCCAGGTACCGCCACATTGCGGAGGGGATGAGGCAGCAGCGCCATAGGTGTCGGCCGGGTTGTCGCCATGGAGCGGGCTTGTCGCCTCTCGGTGTCGCCAGTTGTCGCCTTTGTGTTGGGTTGCGGTCTTGTGGTGTCGCCTCGGGCGATGGGATGTCGTGGTTGCTGGCGTCTGTGCAGAAGTCCCGCCGTGATGATCTTCAGTTGCGGTCGCTGTCGGGCTGGTGCGAGAGGTTGTTGCAGCACTTCGTTCAGCTCGGCTAACGCACTCGTAGGCCTTCGGCGAGGCAGTGCTGCTGTCACGGCTCGGATGACGTTCTTGACTGCCTCGCCCCGGCAGTAGTAGACCAGTTACTAGTGGCAAGAAAAGTGACAAGACGATCGTCCCGTAATGCGGGTGTTCCGCGCCTTCATCCGCGCAGTCCTGCTTGAGTGGCCCGTGGAAGAGAATGTTCGGCAAGACCCACAAGCACTACGGCTACTACACGTGCGCACCGAAGCCGGACCTCTTCGGTAAACCCGAGGAATACGCCGACCACACCCGCTCGGTGTACGTCCGCGAAGCCCTGTTGGAATGCCTCGAAAGTTCTTCAACCAACGGGGTCTTCGGTCCCGACCGCACCACGCTGCTGCGCCAACAGCTACGCGGCCACGCCTTCGGCGACTGCCACGACATCGAGCAGCGAATCACCTCGGTGAACGCGAATCCCGCCCGATCACCAGCAGCTACGAACTCGCCGACGCGTGGGCCGAGCGGCTACGTCACCGGTTCAGCGAACTCGAGCAGCAACGCCGAACTGGACACCCTGCGCCAACAAGCCGTCCGCCAGCAACCCGACTTGATCCATGAGCCAGCCCGTCTGGCGCTGCACCTCACCGCCGCCCCCGACACCCTGCGGGACCAACCGCCGTGCGGCCGACTACAACCCAAGAACCCGCCGCTGTGCTTTCGTCCGCATCGGGGGGGGGGGCACAGCGCGAAACCGCACTGCATGGGCACCCCCAGTTACCCATGTTCTACGTGCCCTCGGCAGGATTCGAACCTGCGACACCCGCTTTAGGAGAGCGGTGCTCTATCCCCTGAGCTACGAGGGCTGGCCCGGTTCCCACCGGGACGTCGGGGAGTCTACCGGGTGGAGGGCGTTTGGACCGAAACGGATTCAAGGGGACTTGGTGCCGACGGCGATGATGTAGTCGGCCCAGGGGCCCCAGAGGGTGAGGGCGGGGTGGCTGAAGGCTAGGCGGAGGGCTGGGTTTACGCGGCGCATGTCGGGGTCGCGGAGGCGTTTGGTGAGGTAGGCGGCTAGGGGGGTGTAGACGTGGCGGCGGATGGAGTAGGTGGTGGCGTTGCTGAAGCCTGCGGTGGTTAGGGCTCGGCGGTAGTGGTGGAGGTCGAAGATGTCGGTTTTGGGTAGGGGGCTGGGGTGGTCGGTCAGGCGGAGGAGGGCGCGGGTGGTGGGGGTCGTGCGGGGGACTATGTCGGCGGTGACGAGTTTGCCGCCGGGGCGGAGGACGCGGTGGGCCTCGGCGAAAAACTTTGGGTATGACGGGAAGTGGAAGGCTGACTCGAGGGCGGTCACCTTGGTGCAGGACTCGTCTGGGTAGGGGAGGTCGACTGCTGAGCCGTATTGGTAGCGGATGCGGTGGGCCAGGCCGAGTTCGGCGGCGCGGCGGGTGGCGATCTCGATCTGTTCAACCGCGATGTTGACGCCGATGATCTGCTCGGGCTCGAATTCCTGGGCCCAGAGGAAGTCCTGGTCGCCGTAGCCGAAGCCGACGTCGAGTTGGATGTCGCCGGGGCCGAGTTCGGCCTCGCGGGCGACCAGGCGCGCCAGGTCCCGGCTCGCCTCGTCGAGGGTGGCCGGGTTGTCGCGCCAGTAGCCGAGATTGATGAACAGGGAGTCTTCGCCGAACAGGTTACGGGGGCCGACTACGTCGTAGACTCGGCCGACTCGCTCGCCCGCGGGCAGGAATGGGACTCTGGACCACTCGTAGCATTCCTTGGCCCAGCGGAAGGATCGCGTCCGGAAGTCCTCGACTGAATAGTCGGCGGTGGTCAGCGTCATGAGCTCTCCCGATGCTCGCTCGACCAGTCGCCGCCAGTCGATTCGGATTCCCGATGCTGACAGTCTCAGACAGTTTGCTCGAACCGTCAAGAGCCGCTGGTCAGCCAGCTGACCGCGCGATCGAAGGCGGAGTCATGGTTCAGGGCGAACTCTTCTTCGGTGAAGACCGGCTCGGTCAGTTCGGGTGGGATGCCGGTGCCGTCGAAGGTGCGGTCGTCGGAGGTGAGGAATTCCTCGTTCGGCACGCCGAACCACCAGTCCTCGTGGCCGGCGCCGGGCAGCTTGCGCTGCATGACATCGGAGAACACGCCCTGCGTCGGTTGCCCGATTCGTGTTGTGCGCGAGGGCCGTTCGAGCATCGCCTGGGTGAAGGTCTCGCCGGCGCTGACGGTGGAGCCACCGGTCAGGATCGCGACGGGACCTGCGTACGCCCCGTGCGCGGGTTCGACGCGCTGCGGCTGGGGTCCGACGGTGCGGGTCTTCTTGGCGTAGGCGAAGTACGGGCGGTCGGTGAGCCGGGCGGCCAGTTGCAGGCCGAGACTGTCCGAGCCACCGCCGTTGATCCGCAGGTCCAGGATGAGTCCTTGCAGCCGGATACGCCGGTCCTCGGTGAATATCGCGTCCATGGCGCGGTCGAGTTCGGCGCTGTCGGCGGCGAAGGTTCGCTCGGTGGTGTAGCCGCTGAACGCGGAGAGCCGCAGGTAGCCGTAGTTCTGGCCGGGCAGGTCGGCGTAGCCGATGCGGCCGTTGGCGTATTCGGTCAGTGGATGTTGCTGGAGGTCGCGGCGTTGCACGTACTCCTTGACCTGTTGGTCGAGTTGCGGGCTGGGGATGGTCGTTCCCGGCCTGACCGTGCCGAAGAACCTGCCGTCGCCTGCCGATACGACCACGTGGGCGTCGTGCAGTGGCGCAACCATTTCCCGCAGCACCGTGAAGAGTGCGTCATCATCGCCGCGCTGCTCGGCCCGGACGGCGCGCTCGCGAGACTTGTCCCGAACCTGCTGCCAGTCAACGCCTTTCGCCGCGAAGAAAGGGTAGTGCTCCTGAAAGGTCTGCCAGAAGACGTCAAAGGCGGCGGGCACGACCGAGCTGGTGCACGAGAGCGGTAAAGCGGAAAGACGTTGTAGCGTGCGATCTCCGGGCGACCCGTCGATGTGCAGCGTGGCCTGATCCGGACTGCCGCCGGGGCGCAGGGTGAGTACGTCCTTGTCTTCGGTGACGTAACGGCCCTGGTTCCCGGAACGTGCTGCGGTGTCGTCCTTCAGGCAGCTGAGCGCGGTCAGCTGGTAGCTCTCGAGCTTGTCGGCATGCACGGAAAGCACGCTGCCGTAATCGTCCACCTGCCAAAAGCCGGATGGAAAGTCGACGGCGGGCGGTGTATCCGCGGAATTCCCGCAGGCCGTGATCGTGCCGACGGCCACCAGTGCGGCGGCGATGGCTGCGGTTCGCTTGCGCTGCATGGTCATTCGTCCACGGTTCACCATGGCTCGGTGCGGTGGCAACCGGGGAGGCAGGTCGAATGAGGGTGGGGTTAACCGTACTACTCGGCACGCACAGCGAATTTGCCGTCAGTTCGCCAACGGGGTCTCAGAAGCTCCCACCATCGAACCCACCACCGCCATCGAACCCACCACTGCTATCGAACCCGCCACTGTCCCAACCGCCATCGAACCCGCCTGTGTCACCGCCGGACTCGTACCCACCGGAGTCGACCGCACCGCTGTCGCCACCCGCCTCGAACCCACTGTCCCCGGCGGCCAACCCGTCCTGAAACCCGTCGCCGTACCCACTCTCGAACCCTTGCGCGTCATACCCGACCCCGGCCATCCCGGAGAACAGCGACGAGAACAGCAGCGCCGACCCGATCCCCCAGGCCCCGCCGATCAGCGCGGGCTTCCACCAGGGCTCGGAGTACCAGCCCGCGGGCACCGGCCGCCCAGCCACCCGACCACCCGGGTAGTAGTTCGGTGTCGCCGACGAGGGATTGGGCGAGGCCGCGATCTCCCGCCCCTCGTGCTCGATTACCCGCTGCTCAGTGACCTTGCCCGCGGCGTCCTGCCCGTCGAGAGCGGGCACCTCGGGCCCAGGATCCATGCCCATCGCACTACGCGCGGCCCGGATGTAATACAACCCTTCCACCGCGGTCTGCTTGGCCAGCCGCGCCTGTGTGGGCGTGCGCGCCTGATCCAGCTGCGACCCGGCGGCGAGATGCCGTTCGGACGCGTCGACCAACGCTTGCTTGGCCGCCTCGTTACTGCCGCTGAGGTTGTAGATCTGACCGCCGAGCCGCTCGTTGACCTGGCGGGCGTCGGCCAGCGCGTCAGCGAGCGCGTCGGCGGTGCGCTGCTTGCTCTGCCGGGCCAGCACGAGGACGAAGGCGCCCACCGCCACGATCACCACGACGATCAGTAGCCACAACACCGCGCACCTCTTCCGTTGCCGGGATCCGAACTGGCGTCCAGTTTACTGGGCGCTTGCTGAGACCCGGCTGAAAAACGGTGGCGCGGGTCAGCGCGCGTCCGCCTGTGCTTCGTCGAAGTCGGCCAGGTCGAAAGTCTTTGTCTTCCAACGGTAGAGCACGGTGGCGCCCGGCCAGTTGTTGGTGATCCTACCCGCAGCGTTGCGGTACCAGCTGGAACAGAAGTTCCACGGCGTATCTTTCAGCCGCCGCTGCAGCCAGTCGTCCCACTGCTGTTCGGCATTCGCGCGGGCGGCGAGATAACGGCCGGGCCGGTCGGTGAGGTACTGCACCACCTGACGGATGTAGCGCGCCTGCGATTCCAGCATGTAGATGATCGAGCCGGAGCCCACATTGGTGTTCGGGCCGTACATCATGAACAGGTTCGGGAAGTTCGGCACGGACAGGCCGAGGAAGGCCCGTGCGCCTTCCGCACCCCAGACGTCGGTCAGCTTGCGACCGCCGATGCCGTAGATGTTCATCGGCGCGAGGAACTCGGTGCCCTTGAACCCGGTGCCGTAGACGATCACGTCGACCTCGTGCTCGACGCCGTCGGCGGTCCGGATACCGGTGGGCGTGATCGCCTCGATGGCGGTGGTCTCCACGGTGACATTCGGCTGGGCCAGCGCCGGGAAGTACTCGTTGGAGAACAGGCCACGCTTGCAGCCCGCCGCGTAATCGGGAGTCAGTTTCGCGCGCAGGCCGGCGTCGGGGACCTGCTTGGCCCGGTGCCGGTCGGCCAGCGCGATCACCGGCGTCTTCATCGCCGGAATATCGGTCAGGGCCAGCGCGAGCACCTCGAACAGTGACCAGATGGCGAACCGCTCGGCGAACCGGGTCGGCGGCAGGTATTTGAACACCGCCTTGTGCGTGGTGCTGTATTCGGTATCGAACTTGGGCAGCACCCACGCCGCCGAGCGCTGGAACAGCGTGAGGTGCGCGGCCTCGGGCTGGATGCGTGGAATGTATTGGATCGCACTGGCTCCGGTGCCGATGCAGGCGATCCGCTTGCCGCTCAGTTCGACGTCGTGATCCCACTCGGCGGAGTGGAAGGCGGGGCCGGCGAAGGTGTCGATGCCGGGAATGTTCGGCATGGCGGGCCGGGACAGCTGACCGACCGCGGGCACGAGAATATCGGCGGTGAGCTGGGCACCGTCCGCGGTGGTGACGGTCCAGCGGCCGGTCTGTTCGTCGAACTCGGCGTCGGTCACCTCGGTGCCGAACCGGATGAACCGCTCCAGGTCGTGCTTGCCTGCGACACCGCGCATGTACTCGTGGATGTCGCGCTGCTCCGAAAAACGCCGTGGCCAATCGGATTTGGGCTCGAACGACCAGGAGTACAGCGGCGAAGGCACGTCGCACGCGGCGCCGGGGTAGGTGTTCTCCCGCCACACCCCGCCCAGATCCGCGGCACGCTCCAGGATGGTGAACGTCTCCACCCCGGCCCGCCGCAGCTCGAGCGCCACTCCGAGCCCCGCGAACCCGGCTCCGATAATGATGATGGACGGCGTTGTCATGATCTGAGCCTAAGGTGCGAACCCGCAGGTCCGAAGAGATCCGCGGTCAATGAATCGGCATTTTCGGCCATATCTGCCGCGAAAGTCCGCACGCTTTCAGGTCCGCAGACCCCGCCGCCGGTGCGATACCGACGACGGGTGCGGCGGTCAGTTGCCCGCGAGCTGGCGGGCGATGACCAGGCGTTGGATCTGATTGGTGCCCTCGAAGATCTGCATCACCTTGGCCTCGCGCATGTAGCGCTCGACCGGGAAGTCCTGGGTGTAGCCGTACCCGCCGAAGACCTGGACGGCATCGGTGGTCACCTTCATGGCGGCGTCGGTGGCGATGAGTTTCGCGACGCTCGCCTGGCGCGAGTAGGGAAGTCCGGCGTCGCGCCGGCGCGCGGCGTCGAGGTAGGTGGCACGAGCCGAGTCGACGGCGGCGGCCATGTCGGCCAGCACGAAACCGAGCCCCTGATGGTCGATGATGTGGCGGCCGAAGGCTTCTCGCTCCTTGGCGTAGGCGACCGCGTCGTCGAGCGCGCGCTGCGCCAAACCCGTTGCCACGGCGGCGATGCCGAGCCGACCGGAATCCAGGGCGCTGAAGGCGATCGAAAGCCCCTGTCCCTCTTCGCCGATCAGCCGCTCGACGGGCAGGAACGCATCGTCATAGGCGGCGGTGGTGGTCGGCACGGCGCGCAGGCCCATCTTCTCCTCGGGCTTGCCGAAGCTCAGGCCCTCGGTGTCGCGCGGTACCAGGAAACACGAAATGCCGCGGGAGCCTTCGCCGGTCCGCGCGAAGAGCGTGTAGAAATCGGCGCGACCACCGTTGGTGATCCAGGCCTTCGCGCCGTTGATCCGGTATCCGCCATCGACCTTCGTCGCCCGGCAGCGCAGCGCGGCCGCGTCGGAACCGGCGTGCGGCTCGGAAAGGCTGTACGCGCCGATGGTTTCGCCGGAGAGCATGGTCGCGAGCCAGCTTTGCTGCTGCTCTTCGGTGCCGAAGGTGAACAGCGGATGGCAGGACAGGCTGTGCACGCTGACCGCCACCGCGACCGCCGCCCAGCGCGCCGCGAGTTCCTCGAGTACCTGCAGATACACCTCGTAGGGCTGGGCGCCACCGCCGAATTCCTCGGGATACGGCAGGCTCAGCAGGCCGGCCGCACCGAGGGCCGGGAAGACGCCGTCGGGAAAGGTCCCGGTCTTCTCGCACTCGACCACCCGCGGCTCGAGCACCTTGTCGGCGATATCGCGGGTCAGCTCGAGCAGGTCCCGAGCCTCGGACGTCGGCAGCATTCGATCCACTGGCATGCCCCTACGCTAGCGAGTCCGCCGCCGTCCGGGGCGCCAGGTCGTCCCCATCGATCGGGTAGCCGGCGCGGTAGGTCGCGCCGAGGTTGCCGGCGCTCGTTCGGGACGCGTGGAATCCACTGTGCCCGTTTATTATTTGGCGCCCGGTACATTCGACCGTGACCCTCGCTGGAAGGAATCGATGGTGCGCGGTACTACTCGTCGCGGCAGGTTCGTCGTCGTGCTCGCCCTGATGGCGCTGAGTATGCAATTCCTGCTGACCGCGCCGTCATCGGCGCAGGCGGTGGTCGAGCGCGGCTTTGCCAATGCGGCGGGCACCCGCGACTACTACCTGCATGTCCCGCCCGGCGACCCGGCGGGCAAGCCGCTGATGATCTACCTGCACGGCTGCACCGACCCGTGGCGCCAGCTCGCCGACACCGGATTCACGCTGACCAGGATCGCCGACGAACTCGGATTCGTCCTCGCCTACCCGATCCAGACCGAAGAGGCCAACGACCGGTACTGCTGGAACTGGTTCGATCCGGCGAATCAAGCACGCGGGCAAGGGGAGTCGTCGATCATCGCCGACCTCACCGCCGCGTTGATCGGCGAGTTCGGGCTGGACCGGTCGCGGGTCTACGTGGGCGGATACTCCGCGGGCGGCGCGATGTCCACCGTGCTGGCCGCGACCTACCCTGACCTGTATGCGGCCATCGCACCGATGGCAGGCGGGCCGTACCAACTGGATCCGCAGACGTTCCGTGCCGACCTGAGTGGCGCGTCGATCGTGGCGGCGATGGGGGAGCGGGCCAGGCCGGTGCCCGGGTTCTTCCTGCAGGACTTGGCCGATCAGACGAGCCTGTATCCGATCGGGCGCACGAACCTGGTGCAGTGGCTCGGCGCCTACCGTCTCGCAAGCGATCTCGCCGTGCCCGCGGTGCCCAGCACGGTTACGGCGAGCGCAAATCCGGTGCCGACGACCATCGAGCGATACGACGCGGGCGGTTGCGTCCTCGCCGAATTCCGTACGCCCATCGGGCCTGACCACATCGGCGGCGGGCTGCTGATGCAGTCCGAGCGCGGGCTCGCCCTGCAGCGTGAGCTGATGAATTTCCTACTGGCACAACGGCTCGGCGGCCCTCGGCAGGCGTGCGGCTGAGCGTCCGGCGCGCAATCGGACCGAGCCGACCGGTCGGCTCGCGATGCACGTGCAGATGTGAGTGCATCTCGATGGCTCGAACTTTGCTGGCGCATGGCTGAATTCGCGCAGGTCACAGCGGTCGCCAAGGGATAGCCAGTACTGGCCGACCGGCTGGTTTTGTCTCATTCGGGATGATATTCGGCAGGTCGCCTGGCGCAGTAGTGCCATAGCGACTAAGTATGTGAGTGGTTCGATCGGGACGGACCGGCATGTCGGCGGCCACGCAGGGGGTGTCGCCGCCATTCCGGTCCGAGGGGGACACGGGCGCGTGCGATTCGGGGTAGCCGCGCCCATCCGTCTGCTCTATTATCTGCGTATGAATGCAGATAACCAGGAAGCCCGCCCGCTGGCGGACGACCAGGTAGGTCTGGTCGTCGAGGTCTTCCGGATGCTCGCCGACGCGACCCGGGTTCAGGTGCTGTGGGCGCTGGTCGACCGCGAACTCTCGGTGAACGACCTCGCGGGCTGTGTCGGCAAACCCGCGCCCTCGGTCTCCCAGCATCTGGCCAAACTGCGGATGGCGCGGCTGGTCAGCACCCGCCGCTCCGGCACCACGATTTATTACAGCCTGGAGAACGAGCACGTCCGGCAGTTGGTGGTGGACGCGGTCTACAACGCCGAGCACGCCGGCCCCGGAGTGCCGCCGCATCACCGCGACGAGGCCACCGTTCGCGCGCTACCGGGACGGCGGGCAGCGGAATGAGCTGCACGAAACATGTTACTGGACAACATCTCTCGGAGTGTGACGTGGTGAGTGCGACGGATGAGCCCGGCCCCGAGCTCGGCGGCGGCCATCACGAAAACGGCGGACGCACTCCAGGTTTCGGGCACCGACATGTGCACCCGGAACCCCACGCGCACAACCGAAGTCACGGAGTGCATGCGCACATGCACGAGCACGGCGGGCACACCCACGAGCATCCGAAAGGGTTGCGCGGGGTCCTGCGCGAGATCTTCGTGCCGCACAGTCACGACGCGGCCGACAGCGTCGATGACGCACTGGAAGCCAGCGCCGTCGGCATCCGGGCGGTGAAGATCAGCCTGGCCGTACTCGGCGTCACCGCGGTATTGCAGGTGCTGGTCGTGCTGGCGTCCGGCTCGGTGGCCTTGGCCGCCGACACTATTCACAACTTCTCCGACGCGCTGACCGCGGTGCCGCTGTGGATCGCGTTCGCCCTCGGACGCCGCGCGGCAACCCGGCGCTACACCTACGGATTCGGTCGCGCCGAGGATCTCGCCGGCCTGTTCGTGGTCGCCATGATCGCGCTGTCGGCCCTGATCGCCGGGTACGAGGCGGTTCGCCGGATGATCGCGCCGGTGCCGATCCAGCATCTCGGCTGGGTCGCGCTGGCCGGCGTGATCGGTTTCCTCGGCAACGAGACGGTCGCGCTGTATCGCATCCGGACCGGACGGCGCATCGGCTCGGCCGCCCTGGTCGCCGACGGCCTGCATGCCCGCACGGACGGATTCACCTCGCTGGCGGTGCTGCTGGGCGCGGCGGGTGTCGCGCTCGGATTCCCGCTGGCCGACCCGATCATCGGCCTGCTGATCACCGTCGCCATCCTCGCCGTGCTGCGCACCGCGGCCAGGGACGTGCTGCGCCGCCTGATGGATGCGGTCGAGCCGGGCCTGGTGACCGCCGCCGAGCGGGCCCTCGCCGCCGAGCCGGGCGTGCAAGGCGTGCGCAGCCTGCGGATGCGCTGGATCGGGCATCGGCTGCACGCCGACGTCGAATTGGACGTCGCACCGACCATCACCCTGGCCGATGCGCACCGCGTCGCGCACGAGGCCGAGCACACCCTCACCCACGTCGTCCCCAAGCTGAACACCGCCGTCGTGCACGCCTACCCGGCGCATGCGGGCTGACCTGCCACGACTGAGGGCAGACGCCATCGGTTTACTCTCCGGAGCGCATTAGTGATCGGGCCCGCCCTAGCCGCCTTACCGTTGGGTAGCATTCGCGATGTGATGTGGCTCATGGTCAGTGTGGGGTGAACAATGCTGACTCGCGTCCGGAACCTCTCGAAGCTGCCTGACCTGCTACATCGCAGCCGGATTCCGGACGACATCGAGTCCGTCGCGAGCGTCGGCGACGAGGCGGAACCGACCGAGCTAGGGCTGCCGCCCGACTACGCCGAGCGGATCTGGCGGCGGATGCAGGTGGTGTATCGCAGCGGCGTCCATCCCGCGATCCAGGTCTGTGTCCGTCGGCACGGAGTTGTCGTCTTCGACCGAGCACTCGGCCACGCGCACGGCAACGGCCCGGACGATCTCCCGGAGACACCGAAGGTGCCCGCCACTCCGAGCACCCCGTTCGTCACCTACTCGGCCTCGAAAGGCGTCACGGCGTTCGTCGTGCACCTGCTCGTCGACCGTGGCCTGATCGAGCTGAACGCGCCGATCTGCCGGTATATCCCCGAATACGGTTGCCACGGCAAGGAATCCATCACCGTCGGGCAGGTGCTCGCGCACCGCTCCGGGGTGGCGAACCTGCCGAGAGAAGCACTCACCGCCGAAGCCGTCGCGGATCGCGCACTGCTGGTACGGAATCTGTGCGCGGTGCGGCCGTCCGTCGCACCCGGCCGATTTCAGTCCTACCACGCGCTATCCGGCGGATTCATCCTCGGCGAAGTGGTTCACCGCGTCACCGGCAAGGACATCCGCACCGTGCTCGCCGAGCAGATCCTGAACCCGCTGGGGTTCCGCTGGACCAATTACGGTGTGGCACCTCGAGATTTTCCCGCCCTCGCGCGGAACTACCGGACCGGTATCGCCCCGCTGCCGCCGCTGTCGCTGGCGATGGAGCGGCTGCTCGGCGTGTCCTTCGCCGAGGCCGTCGAAACCGGCAACGACCCCGCCTATCTCAGCAGCATCGCGCCCGCGGCGAACGTGGTCAGCACCGCGAACGAGCTGTCGCGCTTCTACGAGATCTTCCGGCGCGGTGGCGAACTCGACGGCGTCCGGGTGATGCGGCCGGAAACCATTGCCGCCGCCCTCGTTCCGCAGTCCAGGATCGAGCCCGACCTGTCGCTCGGCATGAACTTCGGCTTCGGCTACGGCCCGATGCTGGGCGGCCGGGTGGTGAGCCTGTTCGGCCCTCGTCTACGCAGGCGGCGTCCTGCTCATTCGCCGACTGATTTCGTGAGCACATCGGTAACTCGCCGGGGACGGGCTAATTCCAAGCACAGCGTTACCGCCGGCCGCCGACGCAACTACCGTTGCACCTGAATCTGGCCTGAATCCGCGGAGAGGCGGGACAGGTCACTGAAGAAGAAGGAGTTCCGATGTTGAGCACTATGCAGGACGAGCCGTTGTCGCTGGCGACGTTGCTGCGCTACGCATCGACGTTTGTCGGCGATTCGACCGTGTCCACCTGGACCGGTACAGGCGTGCGCACCATGACCTATCGCGAACTCGGCGCGGACGCCGCCCGACTGGCGAACGCATTGCGCGAGCTGGGCATCGGCATCGGCGATCGGGTCGGCACCTTCATGTGGAACAACAACGAGCACATGGTGGCCTACATCGCGGCACCCGCGATGGGTGCGGTGCTGCACGCGCTCAATATCCGGTTGTTCCCCGATCAGCTGGTCTACGTGGCCAATCACGCCGAGGACAAGGTGGTGCTGGTCGACGGCACCCTGCTGCCGATGTTCGCCCAGTACTTGCCGAACCTGAAGACGGTCCGCCACGTCATCGTGGTCAACGGCGACGCGTCGACGCTGGACGCCCCCGAGGGCGTGCAGGTGCACGCCTACACCGAACTCCTTGCCGCACAGCCGGACACCTACGACTTCCCGGTGATCGACGAACGATCCGCCGCGGCAATGTGTTACACCTCCGGCACCACCGGCGACCCGAAGGGCGTGGTGTATTCGCACCGCTCGAACTGGCTGCACGCCATGCAGGTGTGCTCGCCGAGCGGCATGGCCTTCACCGGGCGGGACTCGATCCTGGCCATCGTCCCGCTGTTCCACGCGAACGCGTGGGGCATCCCGTATGCGGCGTTGATGTCGGGCGCGAATGTGCTGATGCCCGACCGGTTCCTGCAGCCGGGCCCGCTGCTGGAGATGATGGCGGCGCAGAAGCCGACCTTCGCCGCGGCGGTGCCGACCATCTGGGGCGGCGTGCTGGCCGGGCTGGCCGCGCACCCGCAGGACATCACGCATCTGCGCACCGCGGTGGTGGGTGGCTCGGCGGTGCCGCCGTCGATGATGCGTACCTTCCAGGAAAAGCACGGTGTGCGGATCCTGCACGCGTGGGGCATGACCGAGACCTCCCCGCTCGGCAGCGTCGCGCATCCGCCGACCGGCGTGACCGGCGAGGACGAGTGGGAGTACCGCTACACCCAGGGCCGATTCCCGGCGAGCGTGCAGGCCAGGCTGGTCGGCGACGACGGCACCGTGCTGCCGAACGACGGAGAAGCGCTGGGCGAGTTGGAGGTTCGTGGTCCGTGGATCACCGGCTCCTACTACGCACCGGACGGCGCCGAGGTGGACCCGGACAAGTTCGACGACGGCTGGCTGCGCACCGGTGACGTCGGCAAGATCAGCAGCGACGGCTACCTGACCCTGGTGGACCGGTCCAAGGACGTGATCAAGTCCGGCGGCGAATGGATTTCGTCGGTGGACCTGGAGAACGCCGTGATGGGTCACCCCGCCGTCGCCGAGGCGGCCGTGATCGGCGTGCCGGACGAGAAGTGGGACGAGCGGCCGCTGGTCGCGATCGTGCTCGCCGAGGGCGCCGAGGCCAAGGCCGACGAGCTGCGTGACTTCCTCGCCGACAAGTTCGCGAAATGGCAACTGCCGGAACGCTGGACGTTCATCGCCGAGGTGCCCAAGACCAGCGTCGGCAAGTTCGACAAGAAGCGGCTGCGCGCCCAGTACGCCGACGGCGACCTGACGGTCACCACGCTGTCCTGATCGGACTCGGTCGACGCATCGGCCCGGCGCGGCGGAAACCCTTGCCGCGCCGGGCCGTTGCGTTCGACGATCAGCAGTTACGCAGTTCCGGGTTCTGATTCAGCAGCTGGGCCCTGGTGCCGATGAACGTGCTGTAGGTCTCGCCGCCGACCGCGGCGAGCGGGAAGGCGGCCACCCGGTGGCAGTTCTGGAAGGCGAGCTTCACGCCGAAGTGCCGCTCCAGGCCGCCGCGGATCGCGTCGGAGGCCATGGCGCGCAGCAGCTGCCCGCGGGCCACCTCGTCCGGCGGCGGAACCACGTTGTCGGCGTATTCCGCGGTGCCCGAACGCAGTTCGCCGGCCACCCGACTCACCACTTCCCAGGCGTAGGGCAACGAAGTGCGGACGACCTCGACGAAGTCGGCGTCGTCGACTTCGCCGCGTTCGGCGCGTTCGAGCAGTGCGGTGGGGACATCGAGAGACATAGCGCTCCTCCAGAGTGGATGGCCGATGCGATGCGTCCCGATTCTAATCGAAAGTCGTTGTCAACAAACCTGGATTCGCCGCGAAAGTGCTGCGTTCAGTGCGGATTTCGTATCGGCCGCCAGCGTGCGGACCAGTTCGCCGGCCGGTAACTCCGGCGCCAGCGAATGGGTTTGCCCCGCCCAGAGATTCACGTTGTCCGGGTCGCCCGCGGCCCGGGCCTCGGCCCGCAAAGGTGCGGTGGCGTAATGGATCTCCGGGTACGCGGCGGGTGCCGTCGCGCTGTGCTCGACCATGAACTGATTGCGCAGGCCACGGGCCCGGCGGCCGGTGAAGGCGCGGGTGAGCATGGTCGGGGTTTCCGTGGCCAGCGCGGCGCGGTGCACCGGATTGGTACCCGCCTCGGGGCAGCGCAGGAACACCGTGCCGAGTTGCACGGCCGCCGCCCCCGCGGCGAGTGCTGCCGCAATGCCCGCGCCGGTACTGATACCGCCGGTGGCCACTACCGGTCGATCCGTCGTCGCGGTCAAAATCTGCAGCAGGACGAGCACGCTGAGTGGATCGGTGGCGTCGTCCTCGGGGCGGTCGACGAAGGTCGCGCGGTGCCCGCCCGCCTCCACACCCTGCGCGATGAGCACGTCGGCGCCTCGCTCGACCGCGATCCGTGCTTCGGCCGCCGAGGTCACGGTCACCCAGCTCTCCGAGCCGACCGCATGCAGCTGGGCGATCTCCTCGGCGGTCGGGCAGCCGAAGGTGAACGAGACGACCGCGACCGGATCGGCGACGAGCAGGTCCAGCTTGGCGGCCCAGTCGTCGGTGTCGTACTTCGCCTCGCCGACCGAATGGGTCCGCGCGAGTTCGGCGAGATATCCGGCGTAGCGGTCGGCGGGGGTCGCGGGGCCCGGTACGAAGAGATTGACGCCGAACGGTGCGTCGGTCGCGGCGCGGGTCGCGGTGATCCGGGCGGCGGTGTCGTGCGCACTGAGGTAACCGGCGGCCAGCAATCCGAAGCCACCGGCCTCGGTGACGGCGACGGTCAACTCGGGCGTCGAGGGTCCGCCTGCCATCGGCGCGAGCACGATGGGGACGGCCAAATCATCGATGATCACGGCTCCAGTGTGGCTTACTGGACGCCCGACCCAGTGTTTACCTGCGTCTTTGCGCAGAAGGTTGCGGAATGGTCACGCTGGCGTAGAGTTCCCATCACAACGGATGCCAAACCGTTACATCGCAAGCTTGATCGGATCGTTACCGAACCCGGCTCGCGAGCGGCCCGGCACCCGCTGAACCACCTGTTCTTCGGACGCAAGGACGCAGCTTTGTCGCACCATCGGGTAGGCCCCAGTTCCATTACCGTCATGAGCCTTATCGGCGATGAGATTTCGGGTCGGCCGACGCGGCATCGCGTCGAGTCCACCGCGACCGAGCGGGTGAAGGCCGCCGCCGGTGTCGCGGTCGCCGCGGGCGCCTTGATCGGCACCGTCACCCAGATCGCCCCGGCCGTCGCCAGCCCGTTGCTGCCCGGTGCGCACGACGGCGACGAGGCCGACGCCCCCATGACATTCCGTGGCACCGGCATCATGCCGGTCGCCCAGACCAAGATCGCCCCCGCGCCGGAGGCTCCGGCCCCAGAGGCGCCGGTCGCCACCCAGGTCGCCGCGCCGGTGGCCGCCCCGTTCGGCCTGCCGAACCTGCCGCCGGAGATCGCCGGCCCGCTGGCCCAGGCCGAGCAGATCCTCAAGGGTGTGCAGCAGCAGGTCGCGCCCGCGCCGTCGGGTGCGGTGCGCCCGGTCGCCGGCGAGGTCAGCTCCGGATTCGGTAGCCGCTGGGGCGAATTCCACTACGGCCTCGACTTCGCCGACCAGATCGGCGCCCCCATCCACTCGGTGAGCAACGGCACCGTGATCGAGGCGGGCCCCGCGTCCGGCTTCGGCCTCTGGGTCCGCGTGCAGCAGGACGACGGCACCATCGCCGTCTACGGCCACGTGAACGAGATGCTCGCCCGGGCGGGCCAGCGGGTGAACGCGGGCGACGTGATCGCCACCGTCGGCAACCGGGGCAACTCCACCGGTCCGCACCTGCACCTGGAGATCTGGGACCAGGGCGGCAACAAGATCGATCCGATGCGGTACCTCGCGGCCAAGGGTGTGCCGCTGCAGTGGGGCCCCTCGGCGCACTGATTTCGCTGCCGGGCTTGATATTCCGCCGATCCCCCCGCCTCTCTGCGGGCAGGGCTCCCCACAAGGACCGGTCGGTCGATAGGCTCGGGCCGTGACCGAGCTGGGCGACATCTTCGAGCCTGGATCACCACACGGCCGGACCTATGCCGTGCTGGTGCATCATCCGCGATCGAGTCTCGCCGATATCGCGCAGTATCTGGGCGTTTCGGAGGAGGCGGCCGCGGCCTCATTGGACGTGCTGTGTGACTTGCGCGCCGCCGTGCGCGTGAGCACTCCCGACGGCGCGCCCGCGGTGTGGGACGCCCACGCCCCGGAGTCGTTGTCGGAGGCCGAGGCTCGGCGAAGACAGCAGCAGATCAACCAGATGCACACGGCCGCAGCGCGGCTCAGCGAGACGTTCCGTTCGGTGCGCCGCTCGCCGCGCAGCAACGGCGCCGTGGTGCCGGTCTTCGAACGCCTGGAGATGCTCGCCGATTTCGAGGAGATGCAGACCGCGGCGCGCAGCGGCGTCAAGGTCATCGAGCGCGGACCGTATCTGAGCGATGTCGAGCGTGAGCGGCAGTTGTTCCTGCTCAAACGCGGCCGGCTCGGCGAGGGCATCCGCTACCAGACGCTCTACCAGGACACCATCTATCAGGATCCGGAACGGCTGCGGCACGCGCTGTCCACCAATGCCAGTGGGGCACAGGCGCGCACGCTGCCCGAGCCGCCGTTCAAAATGATTATCAGCGACGACGAACGCGCTAGCCTGGTGCTGCACGTCGACGAACGCCGCCCGGACCCCATGGGCTTGCGGATCACCGGCTCACCCGCGCTGGATCTGCTGATCAAAACCTTCGACGTGCTGTGGTCACTGGCCGCTCCGATCTCGGTGAACCCGACGGCGGAGGCGCTGGACGAACGTGACCGCGCGATCTTGACCCTGATGGGTCTCGGTGCCACCGACGACACCATCGCGCGCAGGCTCGGTATGTCGCGGCGTACTGTGGTCCGCCGGACCGCGCGACTGCTGGAGCGGCTCGGCGCGAGCACCCGATTCCAGGCCGGGGTGCAGGCAACCCGGCGTGGTTGGTTGTGAACTAGTTCACCGATCCGGGTACTCCTGCAACGCGACCGGCTCGAGACCGATATAAACCCTGGCATCTGGCAAGACACCGCTTCCATGGGGGTAGCGGCGGATGTACGACGTGAGAACAGGAGCCCAACAAGGGGGCGGACCGCTGTCAGCGGGCCGTATTAATCCAAGACAGCACTGCGTGGACACCGAACAGTCCCTTATATGATTGCTCGGACCGCGCTGGCCCCGGACGATACGCCCTTGATATGGGGGTTGGGCCGGGTCCTAGCTCGATGCGAGAGGTGAATGCACTCGAATGGAAACTGCCCGTCGTTCCGCTCGTGGTAGCCGTCGCCGCAGGTCGGGCAGCCCGCTGTTCGGGCAGTTGCTGACCGCCGCCGTCGAATCCGAGGCCAATGAGGTCGCTGTTCGCTTCAATCCGTCGGGCCAGCTCGACGACGAACGCCAGCTCACCTACGGCCAGCTCGACGCGGCCTCCTCGCGGCTGGCCAGGGAACTGATCGAGCGCGGTGTCGGACCGGGCGACGTGGTCGCCATCGGTATCGCCCGCAGCCTGCAGTCCGTGGTCGCCGTCTGGGCCATCGCGAAGACCGGCGCGGCGTACGTGCCGGTCGATCCGGCGTACCCGGCCGATCGCATCAACCACATCCTTTCCGATTCCGGCGCCGTGGTCGGTCTCACCACCTCGGCCCACCGCCCGGTGCTCGGCACCGGCGTGTACTGGATCGAGCTCGACGATCCGGTGCAGGCCGCGCGGATCGCCGCCCGGCCCGAGCACCCGATCTCTTACACCGACCGGGTGCGTCCGCTGGACGAGCGGCACCCGGCCTACGTCATCTACACCTCCGGCTCGACCGGGCGGCCCAAGGGCGTCGTGGTCACCCACACCGGCCTGGCCGGCCTGGTGGCCGCCGAGCGCGACCACTACGGGGTGACCGCCGATTCGCGCGTGCTGCACGTGTGCTCGCCGAACTTCGATGTGTCGGTGCTGGAGTTGCTGCTCGCCTTCTCCACGGGGGCGACGCTGGTGATCGCGCCGCCGTCGGTGTTCGGCGGCTACGAACTCGCCGATCTGCTGCGCCGCGAACGGGTCACGCACATGCTGATCACGCCGGGCGCCCTGGAATCGGTCGACCCGACCGGCCTGGACGACCTGCGCGTCGTGGTGGTGGCCGGCGACAAGTTCGGCCCGGAACTGGTGGGCCGCTGGGCCGCCGACCGCGAGTTCTACAACGGCTACGGGCCGACCGAGGCCACCATTCTCGCGACGAGCTCGGCGCGGATGCTGCCCGACGACGTCATCACGATCGGCTCGGCGATTCCGGGAGTCGGTGCGTTCGTACTGGATTCGCGGCTGCGGCCGGTGCCCGCCGGTGTGGTCGGCGAGCTGTACCTGTCCGGTCCGGCGCTCGCCCAGGGTTATCTGGGTAAGCCGGGGCTCACCGCGGAGCGTTTCGTGGCCAGCCCGTTCGGCGCCGACACCGACACTCCTGGCGCGCGGCTGTACCGCACCGGAGACCTGGTGCGCCGCACCGAATCCGAAGACGGGGGCGTGATCGAGTATCTCGGGCGCTCCGACTTCCAGGTCAAGATCCGTGGTTTCCGTATCGAACTCGGCGAGATCGACAACGCGCTGACCGCGCATCCGGACATCGACTACGCGGCCACGCTCGGCAAGACGCTGCCGTCCGGCGCGACCGCGCTGGTGTCCTACGTGCTGCCGCGACCCGGAACCACCGTGGACACCGGCGAACTCGCCGAGTTCCTCGGGGAGTCCTTGGCCGCGTACATGATTCCCGCCGCCATCATGGTGCTCGACGAGATCCCGCTGACCCCGGTCGGCAAGCTGGACCGCGCGGCACTGCCTGCTCCGGTGTTCGCCGCCAAGGCTTTCCGCGCGCCGTCCACGCCGGTCGAGGAGATCGTCGCCGACGTGTTCGCCGCGCTGCTGATGTCCGGGGACGAGGGTCGCGTCGGCGTGGACGACGACTTCTTCGAGCTCGGCGGCAACTCGCTGCTGGCCGCGCAGGCCGCCGCCCGGATCGGCTCGGCGTTGCAGGTGCGGGTGCCGGTGCAGTTGCTGTTCGAGGCGACCACCGTGGCCGCGCTCGCCGAACGGGTCGAGCAGCATGCGGGTTCGGCTGCGGGACAGGCGTTGCACGCCCGGCCGCGTCCGGCCAGGGTACCGCTGTCCTACGCGCAGCAGCGGATGTGGTTCCTGAACCGGTTCGATCCGGCCAGTGCCGTCAACAACATTCCGGCCGCGGTGCGGTTGTCCGGACACCTCGATCTCAACGCGCTGCGCGCCGCCGTGCGCGATCTCGCGGAGCGGCACGAGGTGCTGCGCACGGTGTATCCGGAGGTCGACGGCGAGGGCTACCAGCGGGTGCTGGCCACCGGTGATCCGCGCGCGGTGCCAGAGTTCGTGGTCGAGCAGGCCACCGAGGCCGAGCTGCCGGGGCTGGTCGCCGCGGTGGTGACCGAGGGCTTCGACGTGACCGTCGCACCGCCCGTGCGGGTTCGGGTGCTCGAGCTGAGCGACACCGAGCACGTGCTGGTCTGCGTGGTGCACCACATCGCGGGTGACGGCTTCTCGATGGGCCCGCTGACCCGCGACCTGATGGCCGCCTACCTGGACCGGATGCGCGGTGGCGCACCGGAATGGCCCGCGCTCGAGGTGCAGTACGCCGACTACGCGATCTGGCAGCGCGAGATTCTCGGCGCCGAGGACGATCCGGAATCGGTGCTGGCCAAGCAGATCGAGTACTGGCGCACCCAATTGGCCGCGCTGCCCGAGCAATTGGAGCTGCCCGCGGACCGGCCGCGTCCCGCGGTGTCCTCCAACCACGGCGCCACGCTGGGCTTCGAGATCGGCCCCGAGGTGCACGCCGCGCTGAGCCGCCTGGCGCACAACCACAATTCGACGCTGTTCATGGTCGTGCACGCCGCCCTCGCCGTGCTGCTGGCTCGCCTGTCCGGCACGCGCGACATCGCCGTCGGCACCCCGGTCGCCGGCCGCGGTGAGGCCGCGCTGGACGACCTGATCGGCATGTTCGTCAACACCCTGGTGCTGCGCACCGATATCGACTCCGGCGCGACGTTCGACGACCTGCTGCGCGAGGTGCGCCGGATCGACGTCGATGCGTTCGGCCACGCCGACGTGCCGTTCGAGCGGCTGGTCGAGCTGCTGGATCCGGCGCGCTCGGCGGCCAGGCACCCGCTGTTCCAGGTGATGCTGACCTTCCAGAACCTGGCGCGCACCGAGCTGGAACTGCCCGGCCTTTCGGTGTCGGCGGTCGATCTCGCGATGCCGCTGGCGAAGTTCGACCTGCAACTGGCGCTGGTGGAACGGATCGACAGGCACGGTGCGGCCGAAGGCATTTCGGCGGCGTTCACCTACGCCACCGATCTGTTCGATGAGGCCACCGTGCAGGACTTCGCCGATCGCTTCGGCCGGATCCTGCGTGCGGTCGCGAACGATTCCGACGTGACCATCGGCGACATCGACGTGCTCGCCCCGGGCGAGCGCGAGCTGGTGCTGCACGAGTGGAACAGCCCGGGTGCCGCGGTGCCCGAGGTGACCCTGGTGGACCTGATCGGTGCCCAGGCCCGCAGTCGTCCGGACGCCGGAGCGATCCGTTACGGCGACACCACGCTGACTTTCGGTGAGTTGCAGCGCCGCGCCAACAAGGTGGCGCGGGCGCTGATCGCCCAGGGCGTCGGCCCGGAATCCCTAGTCGCCGTTGCGGTTCCGCGTACCGAGGAGCTGCCGGTCGCGCTGCTCGCGGTGCTCACCGCCGGTGCCGGATACCTGCCGATCGATACGACCTACCCCGCGCAGCGGCTGGAATTCATGCTCACCGATGCGGCCCCGGCCTGCATCCTGACCACCGCCGGTGAGCTGGAATCCGTTCCCGCGGGCGATATTCCGGTGATTCTGCTGGAGGACACGGCGGACTTCGCGGACGGCCGGATCCGGTCCGCCGAACGCACCGCGCCGCTGCGGCCGGACAACCTGGCCTACGTCATCTACACCTCCGGCTCCACCGGCGTGCCCAAGGGTGTCGGCGTCGCGCACCGCAATGTGGTGCAGCTGTTCGCGAACACCCAAATGATGTTCGAGTTCGACGAGACCGACGTGTGGACCCTGTTCCACTCGTTCGCCTTCGACTTCTCGGTGTGGGAGCTGTGGTGCGCGCTGGCCAACGGCGGCACCGTCGTGGTGGTCGACTACCTCACCTCCCGGTCCCCGGAACTGTTCCGCGAGTTGCTGATTCGCGAGCAGGTCACCGTGCTCAACCAGACGCCGTCGGCGTTCTATCAGCTCGCCGAGGCCGACCGGGCCGCGCAGACCGCCGACCAGGCCAAGTTCGCGCTGCGCTACGTGGTGTTCGGCGGTGAGGCCCTGGACCTGCGCCAGCTGCAGCGCTGGTACGACCGGCACGCGGTGGACGCGCCCTGGTTGGTGAACATGTACGGCATCACCGAGACCACGGTGCACGTGTCGTACCTGTCGCTGGACGAGCAGATGGTGGACAACGCGGCCAGCGTCATCGGCCGCGCGCTGCCCGGCCTGGACGCCTACGTGCTCGAGGATCGGCTGCACCCGTCGCCGGTCGGCGTGGCCGGCGAGATCTACGTCGCCGGTCAGCAGCTGTCCCGCGGTTACCTCGGCCGCCCCGGCCTGGCCGCGACCAGGTTCGTCGCGAATCCGTTCGGCGCGCCCGGATCCCGGATGTACCGCACCGGCGACATCGGCCGCTGGGTCGGCTTCGGCGGGCAGGCGACGCTCGAATACGCCGGCCGCGGCGATCAGCAGGTGCAGTTGCGCGGCTTCCGCATCGAGCTCGGCGAGATCGAGTCGGCGCTGGTGCGCTGCCCTGGCGTGAGCCAGGCGGTGGTGCTGGTGCGCACCGACGAGAACGCGGGCGGCCGGCTCATCGGCTATGTGGTGCCCGACACCGGTGCTCAGCTCGACCCGCTCGAATTGCGCGGTCAGGTGGGCGAATTCCTCACCGGCTACATGGTTCCGGACGCGCTCGTGGTGCTGGACGTGCTGCCGCTGACGCCGAACGGCAAGCTGGATCGAAAGGCCCTGCCCGCACCGGAGTTCCTCAGCACGGCCACCTTCCGCGCGCCCGGCTCGCCGGTCGAGCAGGCGGTCGCCGAGGTGTTCGCCGGACTGCTCGGTGCCAACGAGATCGGCCTGGACGACGACTTCTTCGGCCTCGGCGGCAACTCACTGCTCGCCACCAGGGTGGTCGCCAGGATCAACGAGGCACTGGACGCGAACCTCGTGGTGCGCGAACTGTTCGAGTCGCCCACCGTCGCGGCGCTGGCCGCCCGCGTGGTGCCCGGCGCGGCCAAGGCGGCCGGCGCGCGGCCGCCGCTGGCCCGGATGCCGCGCACCGATCGGGTGCCGCTTTCGCTTGCCCAGCAACGGATGTGGGTGCTCAACCAGTTCGATCCGGACTCGCCCGCCTACAACATCCCCCTGGCCATCCGGTTGTCCGGCGTGCTCGACGTGCCCGCGCTGCGCAACGCCGTCGCCGACGTGCTGGAGCGGCACGAGACCCTGCGCACCCGCTACCCCGCGGACCCGTCCGGAGTGGCCTACCAGGAGATCCTCTCGGTCGGCGAGGCACTGCCCGGCGGCCTGGAGACGGTCACCACCGCGGATCCGCTCGGTCGCATCACCGAGCTGATGGCCACCGGCTTCGATGTGACGCAACAGGTTCCGGTGCGGGCGCTGCTGCTCGCGGTCGGCCAGGACGAGCACCTGCTCGCCTTGGTCGTGCACCACATCTCCGCCGACGGCGCCTCGATGGCACCGCTGGCGCGCGATCTGGTGACCGCGTATCTCGCTCGCATCGGCGGTAATTCGCCGCGCTGGTCGCCGCTCGAGGTGCAGTACGCCGACTTCGCCGGCTGGCAGCGCACGGTTATCGGCACCGATGACGACGAGAACTCCATCGCGGCACGGCAATTGGCGTACTGGCGCAGCCAGCTCGACGGGCTGACCGGCGAGCTGAACCTGCCGCTGGACCGCCCGCGCCCCGCCATCCCGTCGATGCGCGGTGCCTCCACCGGCTTCGCCGTGTCGCCCGACGTGCACGCGGCGCTGGTTCGGCTGGCGCGCGAACACAATTCGACGCTGTTCATGGTCGTGCACGCCGCGCTGGCGGTGCTGCTGGCCCGGCAGTCGAACAGCAGCGACATCGCCATCGGCACCCCGATCGCGGGCCGCGGCGAACGCGCGCTGGACGACTTGGTCGGCATGTTCGTCAACACGCTGACGCTGCGTACCGCTGTCGAGCCCGGCGTGACGTTCGCCGAACTGATCGACCGGGCCCGCGAGACAGACCTGGCCGCCTTCGCCAACGCGGACATCCCGTTCGAACGGGTCGCCGAGGTGGTGGCCGCCGGTCACGCCTCGGTCTACAACCCGCTGTTCGGCGTGGTGCTCTCGTTCCAGAACAACGAGCAGCCGTCGCTGGAGCTGCCCGGCCTGACCGTCACCGGACTGGACGGCGGCGAGATCGCGGCAAAGTTCGACCTGCAGGTGAACGTCGACCCGCGGCACCGCCCCGACGGTGCGCCCGACGAGTTGATCACCGCGATCACCTACGCGACAGACCTTTTCGACGAGTCGACGGTGCAGGCGCTGTGCCGCAGGCTGGACCGGGTGCTGACCGCGGTGGTGGCCGATCCTCTGGTGCGGGTCGGCGATATCGACCTGCTGGACGCGCAAGAGCGCGAGCGGGTGCAGTCCGCCGCGGAGTCCGCGCAGGAGTCCGCAGCCAAGGGCGGCACCGCCACCACCGGCACCGCGCTGACGCAGGCGCTGACCGCCGTGGTCGAGGACGACCCCGACGGTCCCGCGCTGGTCTTCGGTGAGGACGCGGTGAGCTACCAGGAACTCGATGCCCGCTCGTCCCGCCTGGCGCGCGTGCTCGCCGCCCGTGGCTGCGGCCCGGGCGACGGTGTCGCCGTGCGGTTCGACCGCGGGGTCGATGCCGTGGTGGCGACCTGGGCCGTGCTCAAGGCCGGGGCCGCGGTGGTACCGGTGGCCTCGCTCGACGCGCCGATTCCGGCGGGACCGGTCGTGAAGACCGGGCTCACCGGTGCCACGGCGCCGGTGGCAGGCGAGGTCGACTGGCTCGTGCTCGACGATCCCGCGGTGGCCGCCCAGATCGCGGCCGAATCGCCGCGGCCGGTCACCTACGCACACCGCACGCGGGTGCTGCGCGGCACCGACCCGGCCTTCGTCGGGGCGCGCACGCTCGACTACGACCAATTAGCCGGTGCGGCAGACCGGTTGCGCACCGACACCGAGCTGACCTTCGAATCGCGGACCTTCCAGTTCGGCGGCTCGGCGGAGCTGGCGTTGATCGAGGCGGTGGCCGCAGGCTCGTGCGGGGCGTCGATGGTGCTCGTCCCGGCCGATGCCGACCTGACCGAGGCGCTGGCCGACGAGTGGGTCAGCCACCTGCTGACCGACCGAGCGGGACTCGGTACCCTCGATCCGGCGGCGTTGGCGGATCTGCGGACGGTGGCGCTCGCCGACGGCGCCGATGTCGACAGCGCATGGACGCAGGTGGCGACCGTGGTCGCCCTGTCCGATCTGCTGCGTGCGGGGTAAAACCCGTCAAGTACCGGGTGCAAGCCCCTAAAAACATGACTAGGGTCACTCGGGACCGGTTTGCCGAATCAGGGCAGCCGTTGCAAGTGTGGCGTAAACATGTTCGACAGGCAGGATGAGCAGAGTTTCATGGTTCGTGTAGTGGGGGACGTGCGGTCGGCTCGGCGACGGGGAAGCAAGACCCTGGCACTGGTGACCGCATGACGCGTCCCGCTCGTGTCCGCCCGGCCCGAACCCGGCGGCCCCGCGTCATCACGTTGCCGCAGCTGATGGCGACGGCTGTCGAAGCGAACCCCGACGGCATCGCCCTGCGCTACGCCGACGCCACCGCGACACTGGCGCAGGTGAGCTACGCCGAGCTCGACGAGCGGTCGACCCGGTTGGCGCGGCTGCTCATCGACCGCGGCATCGGCCCGGAAGACCTCGTCGCGATCGGCATTCCGCGCTCGATCGAGTCCGTGCTCGCGGTCTGGGCGGTGGCCAAGTCCGGCGCCGGCTTCGTGCCGGTGGACCCGAACTACCCGGCCGACCGGGTCGAACACATGGTGAAGGACTCCGGCGCGGTCTTCGGCCTGACCACCAGGCAGGCGGCGACCCAGCTGCCCGGGCAGGTCGAATGGCTTGCCATCGACGGTGATTCGACGCTGCACTCGCTCGAACAGCACTCGACCGAGCCGATCACCAACGCCGATCGGGTGCGTCAGCTGCGCGCCGAGCATCCGGCCTGGGTGATCTACACCTCCGGTTCGACGGGTGCGCCGAAGGGCGTCGTGGCCACCCAGGCCGGGATCGCCGGTTTCTGCGAGGAGCAGCGCACCCACTACGGCGTCACCAGTACCGCACGCACCCTGCACTTCTCGTCGCCGTCGTTCGACGCGTCGATGCTGGAGATGCTGCTCGCGCTCGGCGGCGCGGCGACCATGGTCGTGGTCGCGCCGACGGTGTTCGGCGGCGACGATCTGGCCGAGCTGCTGCGCCGTGAGCGGGTCACCCACGCGTTCATCACCCCCGCCGCGCTGGCCTCCATCGATCCCGCCGGTCTGGACGATCTCGGGGTCGTCGCGGTCGGCGGCGAGGCGTGGCCGCCGGATCTGGTGCGGCGCTGGCTGCTTCCGGTGTCCGGCGGCATGCGCGCGCTGTTCAACATCTACGGACCGACCGAGACCACCATCGTGGTGAATATCGGCGCGCCGCTGGAGCTGGACGCGCCGCTGACCATCGGCGGGCCCATCCGCGGCGTCACCGAATACGTACTGGACGAGCGGCTTTCGCCGGTGCCGGACGGCGTGGTGGGCGAGCTGTACATTTCGGGCGCCCAGGTGGCGCGCGGTTACCACGAGCGCCCCGCGCTCACCGCGACGCGCTTCATCGCGAACCCGTTCGACCCCACCGGTTCTCGGCTGTACCGCTCCGGCGACCTGGTCCGCTGGACGGCGGACGGCAGGCTGGAGTACGCGGGCCGCAACGACTTCCAGGTGCAGGTGCGTGGTTTCCGCATCGAGCTCGGTGAGATCGACGCGGTACTCGCCGGACACGACAGCGTGGACTTCGCGGTCACCATCGGCCACCAACTCGACAGTGGCGCCACGATTCTGGCCTCCTACGTGCTGGCGGCTCCCGGTGCGGCGGTGGCTACCGACGAGCTGATCGCGCTCGCCGAGCGCAAGCTGCCCGCGCACATGGTGCCCACCAGCATCACGGTGCTCGACGAGATCCCGCTGACCCCGGTCGGCAAGCTGGACCGGCGCGCGCTACCGGCACCGCAGTTGCAGACCAAGGAATTCCGTGCGCCCAGTGGCGAACTGGAGCTGCTGGTCGCGGGCATCTTCGCGGAGCTGCTCGACGCCGATACCGCGATCGGCGCCGACGACGACTTCTTCGCACTCGGCGGCAACTCGCTGATCGCCACCAAGGTGGTGGCCAGGCTCGGCGCGCAGATCGGCGCCAGGGTCCCGGCCCGGACGGTTTTCGAGGCACCGACGGTCGCCGGTCTGGCGGCCCGGCTCGAGCCGATCGCGGGCTCGGGCGGGCGGCAGGCCCTGACGCGCATGCCGCGCCCCGAACACATTCCGCTGTCGCTGGCGCAGCAGCGGATGTGGTTCCTGAACCAGTTCGACACCGCGTCGGCGGCGAACAATATTCCGTTCGCGATCCGGCTGTCCGGCGCGCTGGACGTGCCCGCGTTGCGGGCGGCGGTTGCCGATCTGGTCGAGCGGCACGAGACCCTGCGCACGGTCTACCCGGCGGTGGACGGCACCGGCTATCAGGTGGTGTTGCCTGCGGCGCAGGCGACTCCGGAGCTGGTGGTAACCGAGGTCGCGGCGTCGGCACTGCCGAACACGCTGGCCGAGTTCATGCTGGCCGGTTTCGATGTGGCGGCCGAGGTGCCGCTGCGGATGGCGCTGTTCCAGGTGGGCAGCGACGATTACGTGCTCGCGGTGGTCGTGCATCACATCGCGGCCGACGGCACCTCGATGGCGCCGATGGTGCAAGACCTGACCGTCGCCTACTTCGCGCGCGCCGCGGGTACCGCGCCCGACTGGGCGCCGCTGCCGGTGCAGTACGCCGACTACGCGCTCTGGCAGCGCGCGATGCTCGGCGACGAGAACGATCCACGGTCGGTGGCCGCCGCCCAGATCGATTACTGGCGTACCGCTTTGGCGGGTCTGCCCGGCCGGCTCGAGCTGCCGACGGATCGACCCCGGCCCGCGCTGGCCTCCGGCCGCGGCGGGGTCTACACGTTCGAGGTCGACGCGCAGATCCGGGCGAAGCTCGAGGCGATCGCACTGGACACCGGCGCCTCACTGTTCATGGTGGTGCACGCGGCCTTCGCGGCGCTGCTGGCCAGGCTGTCGGGATCCGCCGACATCGCCATCGGTACCCCGGTGGCGGGCCGTGGCGAGGCCGAGCTGGACGGCCTGATCGGCATGTTCGTCAACATGCTGGTCCTGCGCACCGACACCGCGCCGGGCAAGTCGTTCCGTGCGCTGGTCGAGTCCGCCAAAAAGGTGGACCTCGCGGCGTTCTCGCATGTCGAGCTGCCGTTCGAGCGACTCGTCGAGGTGCTCGATCCCGCCCGTTCGCAGGCGCACCATCCGCTGTTCCAGGTGGCGCTGTTCTTCCAGAACATGGACAAGCCCGCGTTGGAACTACCGGGGCTGTCCGCGGCGGCCCTCGATCTCGACGGCGCGGCAGCCAAATTCGACCTGCAGCTGACCGTCACCCCGCACGAGGGCGACGACGCGGGTCTGTCGGCCATGTTCACCTATGCCACCGACCTGTTCGACGAGGCGACGATCGCGCGCTTCGCCGCCAGGCTGCGCCGGCTGCTCCGGTCGGTCACCGCCGATCCCGACCGGGCGTTCGGCGATGCCGATCTGCTGTCGCTGGTCGAGCGGGATCGAATCCTGTTCGAGTGGAACGACACCCGGCAGCGGGTGGCACCGGACCTGCTGCTCGACGGCTATCGGCAGATGGTGGCCACGACCCCGGATGCTGTCGCGCTGGCCTATGAAGGCACTGAGCTCACCTATCGTGAGTTCGATCAGCGGGTCAACCAGCTTGCCCGGCTGCTGATTTCGCAGGGTGTGGGTGCGGAGTCGCTGGTAGGACTGGCGATTCGGCGTTCGCTGGATCTGGTTGTCGGCATGTATGCGATCGTGACCGCGGGTGGTGCGTATGTTCCGTTGGATCCGGATCATCCGGCCGAGCGGATCGCGCACATCTTGGATACCGCGCAACCCGCCTGCGTCGTGACAACTTCCACCGACGCGGCCGCATTGCCCGCCGGTGTTCACACGGTGGCCATCGACACCGCTGACCTCGCCCAGTTCGACAGCGCCCCGGTCCGCAAGGACGAGCTGCTGCGGAAGGTGCTCCCGCAGCACCCCGCGTACGTCATCTTCACCTCGGGCTCGACCGGCCGCCCCAAGGGTGTCGCGGTCTCGCATGCGGCGATCAACAATCAGATCGAGTGGATGCTGGCGGAGTACCCGCTCAATCAGGACGACGTCTACCTGCAGAAGACCGCGACCACGTTCGACGTGTCGCTGTGGGGCTTCTTCATGCCGCTGCGGGTCGGCGCGAAACTGGTCGTCGCGACCCCGGACGGTCATCGCGACCCGGCCTACGTCGCGGAAACCATTGCCGCGCAGTCGGTGACGGTCACCGACTTCGTGCCGTCGATGCTGACGATCTTCGCGGCGCACACCGCGAAGGGCGCGGTGCCGACGCTGGAGCAGATCTTCGTGATCGGCGAGGCGCTGCCGCCGGAGACGGTCACGGCGGTGCACGCGGTGATCGATGCGGACGTGCACAACCTCTACGGGCCGACCGAGGCCGCAGTGTCGGTGACCTATTGGCCGGCCGATGGATCGGATACCCGCTCGGTGCCGATCGGGTTGCCGCAGTGGAACACTCAGGTCTACGTGCTGGACTCGCGGTTGCGCCCCGTTCCCGACGGTGTGGCGGGTGAGCTCTACTTGGCCGGTGACCAGCTGGCCCGCGGCTATGTCCGCAGACCGGACCTGACGGCGGACCGCTTCGTGGCGAGCCCGTTCGGCACCGGTCAGCGCATGTACCGCACCGGCGATCTGGTGGTGTGGCACAAGGCCTCCGGTGCCGACGCCGACGACGAGATGGTGCTGGACTACCTCGGCCGCACCGACTTCCAGGTGAAGTTCCGCGGCCAGCGCATCGAGCTCGGCGAGATCGAAACCGCCTTGCTCGCCCACGATTCGGTGAGCCAAGCCGTCGCACTGGTCAGCCAGTCGACGCTCGGTGACCAGCTGGTCGCCTACGCGGTCGCCGCGCCCGGCGCGCACATCGACCCGCAGGAGCTGCGGGCCGCCGTCGCGGAAACACTGCCCGCCTACATGGTTCCGGCCGCCATCGTCGCGCTCGACGCGTTCCCGCTGAACCCCAGCGGCAAGCTCGATCGCAAGGCGCTGCCGGAGCCGATGTTCACCGCGCGTGAATTCCGTGCCCCCGCAACGGCGGTCGAGGAGATCATCGCCGGCGTGTTCGGCGAGGTGCTCGGCTTGGCCAGGGTCGGCGCCGATGACGACTTCTTCGCCCTCGGCGGCAACTCGCTGATCGCCACCCAGGTGGTGGCGCGGCTCGGCGCCGCGGTCGGCGGCCGGGTGCCGGTGCGGACGCTGTTCGAGGCGCCCACCGTGGCCGGTCTCGCGGCGGTGATCGACTCGCAGGTGCACGGACGCCCCGGCGTCGAGCTCGGCAGCATCGCGCGGCCGGACCAGTTGCCGTTGTCGCTGGCGCAGCGCCGGATGTGGTTCCTCAACCGCTTCGACCAGGATGACGAGACGGCCGGCTCGGCCGCCTACAACCTGCCGTTCGCGCTGCGGCTGACCGGGGCGCTGGATGTGGTCGCGCTCGGCGCGGCGCTGCACGACGTGGTGGCGCGGCACGAGGTGCTGCGCACCGTGTACCCGGAAACGGCCGACGGCCCGGTCCAGGTGGTGTTGCCGCCCAACGGTGTTGCCCTCGATGTCACGCCGCGGGTACTGAGCGAGGCCGACGTCGCGGGCGCGGTGTACGCGCTGGCGTCGAGTTCGTTCGACGTGACCGCCGAGGTCCCGGTCCGGGTGGCGCTGCTGCAGGTCGACGGCATGGCGGACACGTATGTCCTGGCCGTCGTGGTGCATCACATCGCCGCCGACGGTTCCTCGATGGGCCCGCTGGCGCGCGACGTGATGATCGCCTACGCCGCGCGGACCGCGGGCGAGGCGCCGAGCTGGGCGCCGCTGCGGGTGCAGTACGCCGATTACGCGCTGTGGCAGCGGGCGGTGCTCGGCGACGAGTCCGACGCCGAATCGATTGCCGCGCAGCAGATCAGCTTCTGGCGCGCGCACCTGGCCGACCTGCCGGATCTGCTCGAGTTGCCGACGGATCGGCCGCGTCCAGCGATCGCGTCGATGGCCGGTGCGCGGGTGGACGTGCAGATCGATGCGGCCACCCATGCCGGTCTCGTGGAACTTGCTCGGGCGCACGGTGCGACGCTGTTCATGGTCGTGCACACCGCGCTGGCCGTCCTGCTGGCCCGGCTCTCGGGCGCTACGGACGTCGCCATCGGTACGCCGCTGGCCGGCCGCGGTGAGCGCGAGCTCGACGACCTGATCGGCATGTTCGTGAACACCGTGGTGTTCCGGACACAGTTCGAGTCGGGTGAATCGTTCGCCGAATTGCTGACCAGGCAGCGGGAATCCGATCTGCAGGCGTTCGCGCACGCGGACATTCCGTTCGAGCGCCTGGTCGAGGTGCTCAACCCGCCGCGGTCGACCGCGCATCACCCGCTGTTCCAGGTGGGCCTGTCGTTCCAGAACATCGCGCGCACCGCGCTCGAACTGCCCGGGCTCACGGTCGCGGGACTGGACGCGGATCTGGCTGTGTCGCAGTTCGATCTGCATCTGATCGTGGGCGACGGCTACGACGAGTCGGGTGTGCCCACCGGCATGGGTGGGTTCTTCACCTATGCGACAGATCTTTTCGACGCCGCGACGGTGCAGGGCTTCGCCGAGCGGTTGACGCGGATTCTCGCCGCCGTGGTGGCGGACGCACGGGTGCCGGTCGGCGATATCGAGATCCTCGACGAGGCCGAACGCGATGCGGTGCTGGCGCATTGGAACGTGACCGAGCAGCAGGTCGACGAGTCGGCGACGCTGGTCTCGCTGTTGGATGCCGCTGTGGCGGCGGATCCGCGATCCGTGGCGCTGGTAGCGGATCTGCCCGCGGGTCGCGCGAAGGTGACCTACGGCGAGCTGGATGCTCGGGTGAATCGCCTTGCCCGGTACCTCATCTCGATCGGTGTCGGCCCGGAGTCGCGGGTCGCGCTGGCGTTCCCGCGGTCGATCGATCTGATCGTGGCGATGTACGCGGTGGCGAAGTCCGGTGGCGCGTATGTGCCGGTGGATCCGGCGCAGGCGGCCGAGCGTACGAGCTACATCCTCGAGTCGGCGGCACCGGTGTGTGTGCTGACGAACGCTGCGGCCGAGTTCGATACCCCGGTAGCACCTTTGGTGCGGATCGACGAGCTCGACCTCGACGGACTGGATTCTTCCCCGGTAACCGATGCCGATCGGGTTGCGCCGTTGCGTCCGGCGAATACCGCGTATGTGATCTTTACGTCGGGTTCGACGGGTCGGCCTAAGGGTGTTGCGGTTTCGCATGCGGCTATTGCGAATCAGTTGCAGTGGAAGGTCACTGAGTTCGGGTTGGATGCGGCGGATGCGATTCTGCTGAAGACGGCTGCGACGTTCGACCTTTCGGTATGGGAGTTCTGGTCGGCGGCGGTGTGTGGTGGTCGTCTGGTCATCGCGGCACCCGATGGTCATCAGGATCCGGCGTACCTGAACGAGTTGATGGCCCGCGAGTGGGTCACCACGCTGCACGTGGTTCCCTCCATGCTCGACGCGTTGGCGACGGCGGACTTCCCGACCTCCCTGTGGCGGGTCTTGGCGATCGGCGAGGCGCTGCCCGGTGGCTTGGCGCAACGCTTCCTGCGCGACTATCCCCGCGTCGAACTGTTCAACCTGTACGGCCCGACCGAGGCCGCGGTGTCCATCACCAGCCATCGGGTCACCCGTAACGACCAGGCGTCCGTGCCGGTCGGTGCGCCCGAGTGGAACAGCCAAGTCTTCGTGCTGGATTCGCGGCTGCGGCCGGTCCCGGTCGGCGTTTCCGGCGAGCTCTATCTGGCCGGTGCGCAGCTCGCCCGCGGCTACTTCGGTCGGGCGGATCTGACGTCGGATCGGTTCGTGGCCAATCCGTTCCAGACCGGCGAGCGGATGTACCGGACCGGTGACCTGGTGGCGTGGAAGGCCTCCGGTGAGCTGGAGTACCGGGGCCGCACCGACTTCCAGGTGAAGATCCGCGGTTTCCGCATCGAGCTCGCCGAGATCGAGGCCGCGCTGCTCGCGCTGCCGCAGATCGCCCAGGCCGCGGTCGTCGCCAAGTCGGACCCGCGCACCGGTGACCGTCTCGTCGCCTACCTGGTCCCCGCGACCACCGGTGTCGAAGTCGCCGAGGTGAAGTCGGCGCTGACCGCTGGTTTGCCGTCGTACATGGTGCCGTCGGCGTTCGTGGTGCTGGATGCGTTGCCGCTCAATGTGAATGGCAAGCTGGATCGGAAGGCGTTGCCGGAGCCGGAGTTCGAGGCTCAGGTGTTCCGTGCTCCGTCGACGCCGATCGAAGAGATCGTCGCGTCGGTGTATGCCGAGGTGCTCGGTGTCGAGCGGGTCGGTGCCGATGACGACTTCTTCGGCCTCGGCGGTAATTCCCTGCTGGCCACTCAGGTCGCGGCGCGCATCGGTGCCGCACTCGATTCCCGTGTCCCCGTTCGTACTCTGTTCGAAGCCTCTACCGTCGCAGGCCTGGCCGTCAAGGTCGAACAGCACGCGGGCACCGGCGGCCGCAAAGCCCTGGTCGCAGGGCCCCGTCCGGAACAGATCCCGCTGTCGCTCGCGCAGCAGCGCATGTGGTTCCTGAACCAGTTCGACACCGCCTCGGCCGTCTACAGCATCCCGGCCGCCATCCGCCTGTCCGGCGACCTCGACGTCGCCGCCCTGCAAGCGGCGGTGCGCGACCTGGTGGCCCGCCACGAGATCCTGCGCACCACCTATCCGCAGACCCAGCACGGCCCGGTGCAGTCCATCGCCGCAGCGGTGCCGGTCGATCTCGCGCCGGCACGCATCGACGCTGCCGACGTGCCGGACGCGGTATATCGCGTCGTCGCAGCGGGTTTCGATGTCACCACCGAGGTGCCGTTCCGCGCGAAGCTGTTCCATGTCGCCGACACCACCGACCATGTCCTGGTCTTCGTGGCGCATCACATCAGCGCCGACGGCTGGTCGATGGGCCCGCTGACCCGCGACCTGGTGCTGGCTTACGCCGCCCGCACCGGCGGCGCGGCACCGGCTTGGGCACCGCTGCCGGTCCAGTACGCGGACTACAGCATCTGGCAGCGCGACGTGCTCGGCGCCGAGGACGACCCGCAGAGCCTCATCGCTCAGCAGGCCGAATACTGGCGCACCGCGCTGGCCGCGCTGCCCGACGAACTGGCCCTGCCCGTGGACCGACCGCGGCCGGCCTCGGCCTCCTAC
Organism: Nocardia sp. XZ_19_369; assembly: GCF_015355715.1. Taxonomy (NCBI): domain Bacteria; kingdom Bacillati; phylum Actinomycetota; class Actinomycetes; order Mycobacteriales; family Nocardiaceae; genus Nocardia; species Nocardia sp. XZ_19_369. The sequence goes on from NZ_JACVED010000003.1 coordinate 369,861, forward strand.
CGGGGCGCGACGCTGGACTTCGAGCTCGACGCGGATCTGCACGCCGCCCTCGATCGCGTTGCTCAGCAGCACAACTCGACCCTGTTCATGGTGGTGCACGCGGCGCTGGCCGTCCTGGTGTCGCGGTTGTCCGGCAGCACCGACATCGCCATCGGCACTCCGGTGGCCGGTCGTGGCGAGGCCGAACTCGACGACATGATCGGCATGTTCGTCAACACCCTGGTGTTGCGCAACGAGATCGAGCCGGGCGCCACCTTCGACGCGTTGCTCGCCGACGTCCGGCAGACCGACGTGGCCGCCTTCGGCCACGCCGACCTGCCGTTCGAACGCCTGGTGGAGCTGCTGGATCCGGTCCGTTCCGCGGCGCGGCATCCGTTGTTCCAGGTGATGCTGGTTTTCCAGAACCTGGCGCAGACCTCGCTCGAACTGCCCGGACTCACCGTGTCCGGCATCGACCCGCAGGTCCAGCCCGCCAAGTTCGACCTGCAACTGACCGTCGCGGAACAGCCCGACACGCAGGGCATTTCGGCGGTCCTCACCTACGCGACCGACCTGTTCGACGCCGCGACCGTGCAGAACTTCGCCGACCGTTTCCGCCGCATCCTCGCGGCGGTGGCGGCCGACGATGCGGTAGTGGTCGGCGATATCGACCTGCTCGCCGCCGGTGAACGCGAACTCGTCCTGCACGAATGGAATTCGCTGGGCGCCTGGGTGCCCGGCGCCACGCTGCCCGGCCTCATCGCCGATCAGGTATGGCGTCGCCCGGACGCTGTCGCCATCCGGTTCGGTGACCGCACGCTCGCCCACCCGTCGCCCGACCACCACCCCTCATCGAGTCGCTCCGCGACGCTCACATACCGTGAATTGCAACGCCGCGCCAACCAGGTGGCCCGCGCACTGATCGCCCAGGGCGCAGGCCCGGAATCGTTGGTGGCCGTTGCCGTTCCGCGCACCGAGGACCTGCCGGTCGCGCTGCTCGGTGTGCTCGCCACCGGTGCCGCCTACCTCCCGATCGACTCCACCTACCCGGCGCAGCGGCTGGAATTCATGCTCGCCGACGCCGCCCCGGTCTGCGTGCTGACCACGCTGGACGAACGCGCCGCCGTACCCACCGGTGACCTGCCCGTCGTCTTGTTCGAGGAGACAGCGGCTTTCGCCGACGCGCCCATCCACGACGCGGACCGGCTCGCGCCGCTGCACCCCGACAATCTGGCCTACGTCATCTACACCTCGGGCTCGACCGGTGTGCCGAAGGGCGTCGGTGTCGCACACCGCAATGTCGTCGAGCTGTTCGCGAACACCCAGACCCTGTTCCGATTCGACGAGAACGACGTCTGGACGCTGTTCCACTCGTTCGCCTTCGACTTCTCGGTGTGGGAACTGTGGTGTGGCCTCGCGCACGGCGGCGCTGTTGTCGTGGTCGACTACCTGACCTCGCGGTCGCCGGAACAGTTCCGCGAGTTGCTGATTCGCGAACGTGTGACGGTGCTGAACCAAACCCCGTCCGCCTTCTACCAATTGGTGGAGGCGGACCGGACCGCCGAGCCGGACGCGCTGGCACTGCGCTATGTGGTGTTCGGCGGTGAAGCCCTGGATCTGCGCAAGCTGGAGCGCTGGTACGAACGGCACGGCGCGGCAACCCGTCTGGTCAACATGTACGGCATCACCGAGACCACGGTGCACGTGTCGTTCCTGCCGCTGGACGAGCGGGACCGGCACAATCCGGCCAGCGCCATCGGCCGCGCGATCCCCGGCCTGGACGCGTACGTGCTCGACCCGCGCCTGCACCCGACCCCGCTGGACGTGCCCGGCGAGATCCACGTCGTCGGCGCGCAACTGTCCCGCGGTTACCTGGGCAGGCCCGGCCTCACCGCGACCCGCTTCGTGGCGAACCCGTTCGGCGCACCCGGTTCTCGGATGTACCGCACCGGTGACGTCGGCCGCTGGCGGGACTGCGGCGACAAGGCGCAGCTCGAATACGCCGGTCGCAGTGACCAGCAGGTGCAGCTGCGCGGTTTCCGGATCGAACTCGGCGAGGTCGAGGCGGCCCTGCTGCGGTGTGACGGCGTGAATCAGGCTGTCGCCCTGGTCCGTTCGGACGGCAACGGCGATCGGCTCATCGGCTACGTGGTCGCCGACAGCGCCGTCGAACCGGTGACCGTCCGTGCCCAGGCCGCGCAGTTCCTGACCGGCTACATGGTGCCGGATGCGATCGTGTCGCTCGACGCGCTCCCGCTGACGCCGAACGGCAAGCTCGACCGCAAGGCCCTGCCTGCTCCGGAATTCGTCAGCGGCACCGTCTTCCGGGCACCGAGCTCGCCGCTGGAGCAGACGGTCGCACAGGTCTTCGCCGAGCTGCTCGGCGCGGAGACGGTCGGGCTCGATGACGACTTCTTCGCACTCGGCGGCAACTCGCTGCTGGCCGCGCAGGCGGTCGGCCGGCTGCGCGAGGCCACCGGCGCGACGGTCAGCGTGCAGTGGTTCTTCACCGATGCCACGGTGGCCGGCCTCGTCGCGCGGATCGACACCGCGGGGGAGTCCGACGCCGACGCCGCGATGCAGGTCCTGCTGCCGATCCGCACCGGCGGCACCGCGGCACCACTGTTCTGCCTGCACCCGATGTACGGCCTGGCCTGGAGCTACGCGGGGCTCACCCAGTTCCTGCCCGCCGACCAGCCGATCTACGGCCTGCAGTCCCCGGCGCTCGCCGAGGACGGCGAACTGCCCGCCTCGATCGCCGAGCTGGCGCACCGCTACGTCAGCGAGATCAGGACCGTGCAGCCGCACGGGCCGTACCAACTGCTCGGCTGGTCGCTCGGCGGCGTGCTCGCCCATGCGATCGCGACCGAGCTGCAGGCCGACGGCGAGCAGGTCGCGCTGCTGGCCATGATGGACAGCCACCCGAAGCCCGACGTCGCGGGCTTCCGCGCGGCGGTGCGCGGCGCGCTGGCCGAACTCGGGCTCGGCAGCGACCTGATCGCTGATGAGGACGACATCTACGACCTGAGCGACCAGGCGCTGGCCGCGCTGCACGCGATGATCCCGCCGGAACTGGTCGCACTGACCCCCGAACGGTTGCGTCGCATCTATCGCAGCGCGGTCCGCTCGGCCGAACTGATCGCCGAGCACCGTCCAGGGGTGTTCCACGGCACGCTGGAGTACTTCAGCGCCGCCGTGGCCGATCCCGCGGATGTGCTTCGCGCCACTGCGACCGACTGGGCTCCGCACGTCACGGGTGCGGTGCACGACCGGCCGATCGGGGTGACGCACGCGCAGATGACCGCACCGGAGGCGCTGGCCGACATCGGTGCTCAGCTGGCCGTTCTGCTCGATACCTCGAGCTGAGCGGCCCCGGCCGAGGTGAGATCACCAATCGCGCCTCGGCAGGGAATAATCGTTCCCGGCGCTCGTTTCGCGCGGTCGGGGAGCGGTCTGTGGCACAGATCGCGAGGGCTGTGTTCGGTGTGTGCCGGTGCGGTCGGTAACGATGGGTATGCGCGCATTCGATGTCCATGGGGGTGGGGCCAGCGAGGCGTGTGTGCGGCGACAACAGGCAGGGTGAGGCATCTCCATGGTTCGGTCGGTCGGGCAGCGGTATGACGACGCTCGCGCAGCGGTGTGCGCATGACCCGCCCAGCCAGAGTTCGGCCTACCCGAACCAGACGAGCCAGGGTCACCACACTGCCGCAGCTGATGGCGACGGCCGTCGAGGCGAACCCGAACGGCCTCGGTGTCGTCCTCGCCGACGCCACCGGCACGCTGGCGGAGCTGAGCTACGCCGAACTCGATGAGCGGTCCACCCGGCTGGCGCGGCTGCTGATCGACCGTGGCGTCGGCCCCGAGGACCTGGTGGCCGTCGGCATCCCGCGCTCGATCGAGTCCGTGATCGCGGTCTGGGCGGTGGCCAAGGCAGGCGCCGGTTTCGTGCCGGTGGATCCGAACTACCCGGCCGACCGGGTCGAGCACATGGTCGCCGACTCCGGCGCGGTCTGCGGATTGACCGTCGCCGCGGTACGCGACGAACTGCCGGACCGGGTCGACTGGCTGGCCATCGACACCGCCGACTGCGCCAGGTGGCTCGAGGAGTTCCCGGCGGACCCGGTTACCTATATCGACCGGGTGCGCCCCCTGCGGGCCGAACACCCGGCCTACGTCATCTACACCTCCGGATCCACCGGCACACCCAAGGGCGTCGTCGTCACCCAGGCCGGCCTGTCCGGCTTCTGCGACGAGCAGCGCGAGCGCTACCAGGTGACGGGTGATTCGCGGACGCTGCATTTCGCGTCGCCGTCGTTCGACGCCTCGGTGCTGGAGTTGCTGCTCGCGATCGGCGGCGCGGCCACCATGGTCGTGGTGGCGCCGACCGTGTTCGGCGGCGAGGAACTCGCGGCGCTGATCCACAGGGAACGCGTGACACACGCGTTCATCACGCCCGCGGCGCTCGCGTCGGTGGATCCCGCCGGGCTGGACGAGCTGCGGGTGGTCGTCGCGGGTGGCGAGGCGTGCCCGCCGGAGTTGGTGCGGCGCTGGGTGGTACCGGTGTCCGGCAAGCGGGTCCGGGAGTTCTACAACGGGTACGGGCCCACCGAGACCACGATCATGACGAACATCAGTGCGCCGCTGGTCCCGGACGCGCCGGTGACGATCGGCGGGCCGATCCGCGCGGTCACCGAGTACGTGCTGGACGAGCAACTGGTGCCGGTCAGCGGCGCGACGGTCGGCGAGCTCTACATCACCGGCGCGCAGCTGGCCAGGGGCTACCACGACCGGGCCGGGCTGACGGCGGCCCGCTTCATCGCGAATCCCTTCGACGCCAACGGCTCTCGGCTGTACCGGACCGGCGACCTGGTCCGCTGGACAGCGGACGGTGCGCTGGAGTATCTGGGCCGCAACGACTTCCAGGTGAAGATTCGCGGCTTCCGCATCGAGCTCGGCGAGATCGACGCGGTGCTCGCCGCGCACGAGACGGTGGACTTCGCGGTCACCGTCGGCCACGAACTGGACAGCGGCGCCACGATTCTCGTCTCCTACGTGCATTCCGCGCCGGGCATGGATGCCGACGCCGCCGAGCTGGCCGCCGTCGCCGAGCAGCGCCTGCCCGCGCACATGGTGCCGACGGTGGTCATGGTGATCGCCGCGATCCCGCTGACGCCGGTCGGCAAGCTCGACCGCGCCGCGCTACCCGCACCGCGCCTGCAGACCAAGGTGTTCCGCGCACCGGTCGGCCCGCTGGAAGAGCTGGTCGCCGACGTCTTCGCCGAGTTGCTCGGACCCGGCGCCCCGGTGGGCGCCGACGATCACTTCTTCGAACTCGGCGGCAATTCGCTGATCGCCACGCAGGCGGCGGCCCGGCTGGGCACCGCCCTGTCCGCTCGGGTGCCCGCGCGGCTCATCTTCGAGACACCCACCGTCGCAGGCCTGGCCGAGCGGATGGAGTCGTTGAAGGGTGCCGGGGATCGGCGCGCGCTCGCGCCGACCGAACGGCCCGAACACATTCCGCTGTCGCTGGCGCAGCAGCGGATGTGGTTCCTGAACCAGTTCGACACCGCGTCGGCGGCGAACAACATTCCGATCGCGGTCCGGCTGTCCGGCGCGCTGGACGTGTCGGCGCTGCAGGCCGCGATCATGGATGTGATCGAACGGCACGAGACGCTGCGCACCGTGTATCCGGCCATCGACGGCACCGGCTACCAGGTGGTTCTTCCTGCGGCACAGGCTGTTCCGGACCTGGCGCCGAAGCCGCTCGCCGAGCACGAGCTGGCGGACTGGCTGCGCGGGCTCGCGCTGGCCGGGTTCGATGTCGCCGCGGAGGTGCCGCTGCGCGTCGCATTGGCCGAACTGTCGCCCAGCGAACACGTGGTCGTCGTGGTCGTGCACCACATCGCCGCCGACGGCGCCTCGGTCGCCCCGTTCCTGCGGGATCTGCTCGGCGCCTTCCTGTCTCGGCGCAACGGCGCACCGCCCGCCTTGCCGCCGCTGCCGGTGCAGTACGCCGATTACACGCTGTGGCAGCGCGAGGTGCTCGGCGACGAGCACGACCCCGACTCGGTGGCCGCCGCGCAGATCGCCTACTGGCGCGACGCGCTGGCCGGCATCCCGGATCGACTGGACCTGCCCGCGGACCGGCCACGCCCGGCCATCGCCTCGAACGCCGGAGCGGAGTACACCTTCGAGGTGTCCGCCGCGGTCCATCGCGGGCTCACCGAGCTGGCCCAGCGGGCGGGCGCCTCGGAATTCATGGTGGTGCACGCCGCGTTCGCCGCACTGCTCGCCCGGCTCACCGGCACCGACGACATCGTCATCGGCACCCCCGTCGCCGGCCGTGGCGAGCGCGAGCTCGACGGGCTCATCGGCATGTTCGTGAACACCCTGGTGTTGCGCACGCCGATCGCTCCCGGCGCCTCGTTCGCCGAGCTGCTCGCCGCGACCAAAGAGACGGACCTGGCCGCGTTCTCGCATGCCGAGCTACCCTTCGAGCGGCTGGTCGAGGTGCTCGATCCGGTGCGCTCGCAGGCCCACCACCCGCTGTTCCAGGTGGCGCTGTTCTTCCAGAACATGAGCAAGGCGCACGTCGAGCTGCCCGGCCTGTCCGCTCACGCGGTCGAATTCGACGGCGCGGTGGCCAAGTTCGACCTGCAGCTGACCGTGGTGCCCAAGGCCGAGGACGGGTTCTCGGCGCAGTTCACCTATGCCACGGATCTGTTCGACGAGGCGACCATCGCGGAGTTCGCGCAACGCTTCGAGCGCCTGCTCGCCGCCGTGGGCACCGACCCGGATCGCGCGGTCGGGGAGATCGATCTACTGGCGCCGGATGAGCTGGCGCGGATTCTCGTCGGCTGGAACGAGACCCGGCACGCGGTCGCTCCCGAACTGCTGCTCGACGGATACCGGCGGGCGGCGGCGGCGTATCCCGACGCTGTCGCGCTGGCTTACGAGGGCACCGAGCTTACTTATCGTGAGTTCGATCGCCGAGTCAACCAGCTTGCCCGGCTGCTGATTTCGCAGGGTGTCGGTGCGGAGTCGCTGGTAGGACTGGCGATTCGGAGGTCCCTCGACCTCGTTGTCGGTATGTATGCGATCGTGACCGCGGGTGGCGCGTATGTGCCCCTGGATCCGGATCATCCGGCCGAGCGGATCGCGCACATCCTCGATACGGCGCAGCCGGCCTGCGTGGTGACCACGTCGAAGGATGCGGTCGAGGTGCCCGCCGGGACGACGGTGCTGACCCTGGATACGGTCGATACCAACGCCTTCGACGGTGCACCGGTCCGCGACGAAGAACTGGTGCGCACGGTGCTGCCGCAGCATCCCGCGTACGTCATCTTCACGTCGGGTTCGACCGGTCGCCCCAAGGGTGTCGCGGTCTCGCACGCCGCGATCAACAATCAGATCGAATGGATGCTGGCGGAGTACCCGCTCGGCCCCGACGACGTCTACCTGCAGAAGACCGCGACGACCTTCGACGTGTCGCTGTGGGGCTTCTTCATGCCGCTGCGCGTCGGCGCGAAACTGGTCGTCGCCACCCACGACGGGCATCGCGACCCGGTCTACGTCGCGGAAACCATTGCCGCGCAGCGGGTTACCGTCACCGACTTCGTGCCGTCGATGCTCACCGTGTTCGCCGCACACACCGCAGCGGGTGCCTGCCCGACCCTGCGGGACGTCTTCGTGATCGGTGAGGCCTTGCCGCCGGAGACCGTCGCCGCGTTCGCCGCGGTGTCGGACGCGCGGGTGCACAACCTCTACGGCCCGACCGAGGCCGCGGTGTCGGTGACCTACTGGCCGGCCGACGGCTCGGATATCCGTACGGTGCCGATCGGCTTGCCGCAGTGGAACACCCGGGTCTACGTGCTCGACGGGCGACTACGCCCGGTCCCCGCCGGGGTACCCGGCGAGCTGTACCTGTCCGGTGACCAGCTGGCTCGCGGCTACGTCCGCCGTCCCGATCTGACCTCGGATCGGTTCGTGGCCGACCCGTTCGGCTTCGGCGAGCGCATGTACCGCACCGGCGACCTGGTGGTGTGGCGCGACCGCGCCGCCGGCCGGTCCCATCGGCTGGATTACCTCGGCCGCACCGACTTCCAGGTGAAGTTCCGCGGCCAGCGCATCGAGCTCGGCGAGATCGAGACCGCGCTGCTGGCCCAGCCTTCGGTGAACCAGGCGGTGGCGCTGGTCAGCCGGTCCACGCTGGGCGATCAGCTGGTGGCCTATGTCGTCGCCGGGCCGGGACAGCGGGTCGAGCAGGCGGAACTGCTCGCCGCGATCGCGGCGACGCTGCCCGCCTACATGATTCCGACGGCCATCGTCGCCTTGCACGCCTTCCCGCTGAACCCTAGCGGCAAGCTGGATCGCAAGGCGCTGCCCGAGCCGTCCTTCACCGCGCGCGAATTCCGGGCGCCCGCAACGCCGGTCGAGGAGATCGTCGCCGAGGTGTTCGGCGAGGTACTCGGCCTCGACCGGGTCGGCGCCGACGACGACTTCTTCGCCCTCGGCGGCAACTCGCTGATCGCCACCCAGCTGGTGGCCCGCCTGGGTGCCGCGGTCGATGCCAGGGTCCCGGTGCGGACGCTGTTCGAGACGCCGACGGTGCAGTCGCTGGCCGCCGCCATCGACTCGCAGACGCACGGCGCGCGCGGCGTGCCGCTGGGTAGCATCGCCCGCCCCGACCAGTTGCCGCTGTCGCTCGCGCAGCGGCGGATGTGGTTCCTCAATCGGTTCGACCAGTCCGACGGTGACGCGGCGGTGGGTTCGGCCGCCTACAACCTGCCGTTCGCCTTGCGGCTCACCGGCGCGCTGGATGTCGCGGCCCTCGGTGCGGCCCTCGACGACGTGGTGAGCAGGCACGAAGTGCTGCGCACCGTGTACCCGGAGAACGCGGACGGCCCGATCCAGGTGGTGCTGCCCGCGAGCCGGGTGCAGCTGGACGTCACCGCGCGTCCCGTCGCCGCGGCGGAGGTGCCCGGCGAGGTGTATGCGCTGGCGTCGACACCGTTCGACGTGACCGACGAGGTGCCGGTGCGCGTGCGCCTGCTCGAAATTACCGACGGCACAGCGGAATCGGATCACGTCCTCGCGGTGGTGGTGCATCACATCGCGGCGGACGCGTCCTCGATGGGCCCGCTGGTGCGCGACGTGATGGTGGCCTACGCCGCGCGGACCGCAGGCGAGGCGCCCGGGTGGAATCCATTGCCGGTGCAGTACGCCGACTACGCGCTGTGGCAGCGGGCGGTGCTCGGCGACGAGGCCGACCCGGAATCGATTGCCGCGCAGCAGATCCTGTTCTGGCGCAAGCAGCTCGCGGGCCTGCCCGACCTGCTGGAGTTGCCGACGGATCGGCCGCGGCCTGCCATCGCGTCGATGGCCGGTGCCCGGGTGGACGTACAGATCGACGCCGCCACCCATGCCGGTCTGGTGGAACTCGCACGCGCGCATGGTGCGACGCTGTTCATGGTCGTGCACACCGCGCTGGCGGTGCTGCTCGCCCGGTTGTCCGGTTCCGGCGACATCGCCATCGGCACCCCGGTGGCCGGCCGCGGCGAGCGGGAACTCGACGACCTGATCGGCATGTTCGTCAACACCGTGGTCTTCCGGGCCACGGTCGATGGCGGCGCGGCGTTCACCGATGTGCTTGCCGAGCAGCGTGATACCGACCTGCAGGCGTTCGCGCACGCGGACATCCCGTTCGAGCGACTGGTCGAGGTGCTCAACCCGCCCCGCTCGACCGCCCATCACCCACTGTTCCAGGTGGGTCTGTCGTTCCAGAACATCGCGCGCACCGCGCTGGAGCTACCCGGCCTGGCCGTGACCGGCGTCGACGCGAATCTCGATGTGTCGCAGTTCGATCTGCACCTGATCGTGGGCGACAGCTACGACGAGTCCGGCACGCCCACCGGCATGGGCGGGTTCTTCACCTATGCGACAGATCTTTTCGACGCCGCAACGGTGCAGGGCTTCGCCGAGCGGCTCGCGCGCATCCTCGCCGCCGTCGTAGCCGACGCCACGATTCCCGTCGGTGACATCGACCTGCTCGCCACTACCGAACGCGATGCGGTCCTGTCCCGGTGGAACGACACCGCGCACCAGGCCGACGCTGCCGTGACGCTGCCGTGGTTCCTGCAGCGCGCGGTGCTGGCGGCGGCACCCGAGGCCGTCGCCGTGGTGGCCGACCTGCCCGACGGCGCCCGGCACGAGCTGACCTACGTCGAGCTGGACACCAGGGTGAATCGCCTTGCCCGCTACCTGATCTCGATCGGGGTCGGGCCGGAGTCGCGGGTGGCGCTCGCCTTCCGCCGTTCGGTGGACCTGGTCGTCGCCATGTACGCGGTCGCCAAAGCCGGTGGCGCGTATGTACCGGTCGACCCGGACCAGGCCGCCGAGCGCACCGGCTACATCCTGGAGACCGCGGCACCGGTGTGCGTGCTCACCAACGCGGACGCCGGCTTCGACACCGAGGTCGCGCCCGTGGTGCCCATCGATGAGCTCGTCCTGAGCTCCTTCCCCAGCGGACCGCTCGCCGACACCGAACGCCTTGCGCCGCTGCGGCCCGCGAACACCGCGTACGTGATCTTCACGTCGGGCTCGACCGGTCGCCCGAAGGGCGTTGCCGTCTCACACGCCGCCATCGCCAACCAGTTGCAGTGGAAGACAGCCGAATTCGGCCTGTCGGAGCGCGACGCCGTGCTGCTGAAGACGGCGGCCACCTTCGATCTCTCGGTCTGGGAATTCTGGTCGGCGGTGGCCTGCGCGGGCAAGCTGGTGATCGCCGCGCCGGACGGGCACCGCGATCCGGCCTACCTCAACGAGCTGATCACCCGGGAAGCGGTGACGACGCTGCATGTCGTCCCGTCCATGCTGGACGCGCTGCTGGTGCACACCGGCACGGAATCCGCGCCGGAACCGTCGCCGTTGCGGCGGGTGCTCGCCATCGGTGAGGCGCTGCCCGCCGCGCTGGCGCAGCGCTTCCTGGCGACGCGTCCGGAGGCGGAACTCTTCAATCTGTACGGCCCCACCGAGGCCGCGGTCTCGATTACCCATCATCGGGTGAGCAAGGCCGACAACGGCTCCGTGCCGATCGGTGCGCCCGAGTGGAACAGCCAGGTCTACGTGCTGGATTCGCGACTTCGCCCGGTACCTGTCGGCGTCTTCGGCGAGCTGTACCTGTCGGGCGCTCAGCTCGCCCGCGGCTACTTCGGCCGGACCGATCTGACCGCGGATCGGTTCGTGGCCAACCCGTTCCAGCCCGGCGAGCGCATGTACCGCACCGGTGACCTGGTGGCCTGGAACCGCGACGGCGAGCTGAACTACCAGGGCCGCACCGACTTCCAGGTGAAGATCCGTGGTTTCCGGATCGAGCTGGGTGAGATCGAGGCGGCGCTGCTGGCGTTGCCGGAGATCGCGCAGGCCGCGGTGGTCGCCAAGTCCGATCCCAAGACCGGTGATCGCCTGGTCGCCTACCTGGTCGGCCGAGCCGAGCCGGTCGCCCCGGCCGGGCCCGCCGCCTCATTCGCCGTGCAGGCCGCCGCCTTCGCTGCCCAAGCCGCCGATGGCGAGGCGTCCGAGGACGCCGGTCTCGAGGTGGCGCAGGTGAAGTCGGTGCTGAGCGAAGCGTTGCCGTCGTACATGGTGCCGTCGGCGTTCGTGGTGCTGGACGCCTTGCCGCTCAACGTGAACGGCAAGTTGGATCGGAAGGCATTGCCGGAGCCGGAGTTCGAGGCTCAGGTGTTCCGTGCTCCGTCGACACCGATCGAAGAGATCGTCGCGTCGGTGTATGCCGAGGTGCTCGGTGTCGAGCGGGTCGGTGCCGACGACGACTTCTTCGCTCTCGGTGGCAACTCACTGCTGGCCACCCAGGTCGCGGCGCGCATCGGTGCCGCGCTGGATGCCCGCGTTCCCGTCCGCGCCCTGTTCGAGGCCGCCACCGTGGCCGGACTCGCGATCAAGGTCGAGCACACGACGGCGGAGACCACCCGCACTCCGCTGGTCGCCCAGCCGCGCCCCGAGCACATTCCGCTGTCCTCCGCGCAGCAGCGGATGTGGTTCCTGAACCAGTTCGACACCTCCGCCGCCGTCTACAACATCCCGGCCGCCATCCGGCTGTCCGGCGACCTGAATGTTGACGCGTTGCAGCAGGCCGTCGCCGACCTCGTCGCGCGCCACGAGATCATGCGCACCGTCTACCCGGAGACGATGGACGGTCCGGAGCAGCGCGTCCTCGCGCCGCACGAGGTCTCGGTGGATCTGGCCCCCGCGCAGATCGGCGAGGAACGCGTGGCGCACGAGGTGCAGCGCATCGTCGCCGCCGGTTTCGACGTCACCATGGAGGTGCCGTTCCGCGCCAGGCTGTTCCAGCTCGCGGCCACCGAGTACGTCCTGGTGTTCGTCGCGCACCACATCAGCGCGGACGGCTGGTCGATGGGTCCGCTGACCCGAGATCTGATGCTGGCCTACGCCGCTCGCAGCGGTGGCGAGGCACCCTCCTGGGCACCGCTGCCGATCCAGTACGCCGACTACGCGCTCTGGCAGCGCAGCGTGCTCGGCAGCGACGACGACCCCGAGTCCCTCGCGGGCGCCCAACTCGCCTACTGGACAACCGAACTCGCCGATCTGCCGGACGAGCTGAACCTGCCGACCGATCGGCCACGGCCCGCCGCACAGAGCTTCGCGGGCGGCAAAACCGATTTCGTCGTCGACGCCGAGGTGCATGCCGCGCTTGTCGGGTTGGCCAAACAGCACAACGCGACGCTGTTCATGGTCGTGCACACCGCGCTCGCGGTGTTCCTGGCGCGCATGTCCGGCACCGAGGACGTCGCCATCGGCACCCCGATCGCGGGCCGCGGCGAGCCCGAACTCGACGATCTCATCGGCATGTTCGTCAACACGCTGGTGCTGCGCAGCCGGGTCGCCGCCGACCTCGGCTTCACCGAGTTGCTCGCGGCCAACCGGGAGACCGACCTGCGCGCCTTCGCCAACTCCGACACCCCGTTCGAGCGGCTGGTCGAGGTGCTCGATCCGGAGCGTTCCGCAGGTCGCCACCCGCTGTTCCAGGTGGCGCTGTCCTTCGAGAACCTCGCCGCCACCAGCTTCGAGCTGCCCGGCCTGAGTTTCGCCGCGCTGGATCCGGCGGCGGACACCGCCAAGTTCGACCTGCTGCTGACCGTGCGCGAGCAGCGCACCGAGGCGGGCGCCGAAGCCGGCCTCGCCGCCGAATTCACCTATGCCCGTGACCTGTTCGACGAGCACACGGTCGCCGAGTTCGGTCGCCGCTTCCGCGGCATCCTGGCCGCCGTCGCGCAGGATCCGGCCACCGCCGTCGGCGACCTGGAGATCCTGGACGAGTCGGAGCGGGCCGAGCTGGTCACCCGCTCGGGCGGCGACGCCGTGGCGCCGCGCAGCCTGCCGGAGCTGATGGCCTCGGCGGTCACCAGGAATCCCACCGGTGCTGCCCTCGTCGTCGGCGGCCGGTCCTTCAGTTACGTCGAACTCGACGCCGCCTCTTCGCAATTGGCGCGCACACTCATCGATCGCGGCGCGGGCCCGGATGTGCTGGTCGCGCTGGCGGTCCGGCGCTCGGTCGAATCCCTGCTCGCCCTGTGGGCGATCGCCAAGACCGGCGCGGCGATCGTGCCGATCGACCCGACCTACCCGCCCGAGCGCATCGCGCACATGGTGGCCGATTCCGGTGCGGCACTGGGCGTGACGCTCACCGCCGAGCTGGGTGCCCTGCCCACCTTGGCGGGCGGGCGTTTCTGGTTCGTGCTCGACGATCGCGACTTCACCTTCGACGTCGCGTCCCGCTCGGACCGCCCGATCAGCCTCACCGAACGCCATGGCCCGATCCGGAGCAGCAACGCCGCGTACGTCATCTACACCTCGGGCTCCACCGGGCTGCCCAAGGGTGTGGTGGTCACGCACGCGGGCCTGGCCAACTTCAGTGCCGAACAGGTGGAGCGGTACGGACTCGACCAGTCCACCCGCGCACTGGCTTTCGCCTCGCCGTCGTTCGACGCCTCGATGCTGGAGCTGCTGCTCGCGCTCGGCTCGGCGGGCGCACTGGTGGTCGCGCCGCCGCTGACGTTCGGCGGTAGCGAACTGGCCGACCTCATCCGGGACGAAGGGGTGACGCACGCCTTCCTCACGCCCTCGGTGCTCGCCTCGCTCGACCCGGACGCGCTCGCGGGCATGCAGGCGATCGTGGCGGGCGGCGAAGCGGTGCCCGCCGACCTGGTCGCCAAGTGGGCGGGTGCCGAGAACCGGCGCTTCTACAACGGTTACGGCCCCACCGAGACCACGATCATGACCAACATCAGCGACCCGCTGCGGCCCGGGGAGCCGGTCACCATCGGCGGCCCCATCCGCGGTATGCGGTCTCTGGTGCTGGACCGCAGACTGCGTCCGGTGCCCGAAGGTGTTGCGGGCGAGCTGTATCTGGGCGGCATCCAGCTGGCGCGTGGGTACCACGCCAAGCCGGGGCTGACCGCGAGCCGGTTCGTCGCGGACCCGTACGGGGTTCCTGGCGAGCGGCTCTACCGGACCGGTGATGTGGTGCGCTGGGCCCGCTCCGGTGGCGAGCCGGTGGTGGAGTATGTGGGCCGCAACGACTTCCAGGTGAAGGTGCGTGGTTTCCGGATCGAGCTCGGCGAGATCGACGCCGCGCTCACCGCGCAGCCCGGCGTCGAGTTCGCGGTCACCCTCGGCCGCGAATCCGGTTCGGGCGCGACGATGCTGGTCTCCTATGTGCTGCCCGGCACGGGCGTCACGCTCGATGTCGCGGACCTGACCGAAGAGCTCGGCGCCGTCCTGCCGGAGTACATGGTGCCCACCGCCATCGTCGTGCTGGACGAGATCCCGCTGACGCCGGTCGGCAAGCTGGATCGGCGCGCACTGCCCGAACCCGCCCGCGAGACCACCGCGTACCGCGCACCGCAGACCCGGGCGGAACTGACCATCGCCGAGGTGATCGGCGAGGTGCTCGGCATCGACCGGGTGGGCCTCGACGACGATTTCTTCGCCCTCGGCGGCGACAGCATCGTCTCCATCCAGGTGGTGTCGCGATCGCGCGTCCGTGGCGTGACCTTCGCCCCGCGTGACGTTTTCGAGCTGCGCACCGTCGCCGCGCTGGCCAAGGCCGCCACGGTCGAGGACGGGCCGGGCGACGAATCCGGCGATCTGCCGTTGACGCCGCACGCGGCCCGGCTGCTCGACACCGGCGTCGAGGTGCGCGCCATCGCGCTCGACGTGCCGGAGAGCTGCGCCGTCGAAGCCGTGCACACCGCGGTCGGCAAGGTGCTCGATCAGCATCCGATGCTGTGGGTGCGGCTGGATCGTTCGGGCGACACCCCGGTGCTGCGGATCCCGCCCGCCGACGAACGCACGGGCGAGGCGTTCCGTCGCCTCGACGCGCAGCACGGCGAAACCACGCTGCCCGTCGACGATGTGGTGCAGGCCGCCGCCGCGGCGCTGGATCCCGAGCAGGGTCGCAATATCCACTTCGTGCTGACCGGCGGCCCCGAGGGTCGATCCACACTGATCGTCGTCGCCAACGGCCTTGTCGTGGACGACATCTCGTGGCGGACCATGGTCGATCAGCTCACCGCGGCTTGGAGCCGCGGTAGGCACGCCGCACCCGCGGCGCCGGAATCGGGCCTCGGCGTGCTCATTCGCGCGCTCTCGACCAAGGCGCACGATCTGCGCACCGTCGGCGAGTTGGGCTGGTGGGAGCGGATTCTGGCAACCGTCCCCGAGGGGAATGTGGCCGACGGGCGCGATCTGCGGGTGCGCAGCCGGGTCTCGCTGGCCATCACCGCGGAGGGTGCCGCCGCGGTGGTCGCCGCGGCGACGGCCTACCACGCCACCGTGGACGACGTCCTGCTGACCGCGGTCGCGCTGGCGCTGCAGACCTCGGCGGGCGAATCCGTCACCCGCGCCCTCGGTACGGTGATCCGGCTGTCCGCCGACGAGCGGTCCGCGACCGATGCCGACGAGAGCATGGTCGGCGGCTTCACCACCGAGTTCCCGCTTCCGTTGCGGCTCACCAGGATCGACGCCGACGACGCGCTCGTCGGCGGTCCGGCGGCCGGGGCCGCGCTGGCCCAGATCAAGGAGCTGCGCCGCTCGGTGCCCTCGCACGGCGTCGGTTACGGCCTGCTGCGCTACCTCAATGCGGACACCGCCGCCGAACTGAGCGAGCTCGGCCGTGGTCGATTCGCGCTGCGCTACCGGGATCTGCGCCCGGCCCGGGTGCACACCGACACCCCGGCCGACGACCTGCTGCTCGACCTGACAATCGACGCCGCCGACGACGGCCTGGTGGCCCGGTTCGACTACGCCGCCGCGGTATTCGCCGCCGACGAGGTGAAAACCTTTGCCGAGCACTGGATCTACGCGCTGGGCGGGCTGGCCGAGCACGGGCTGCGGGCGGACGGGGTCACCTATACGCCGTCGGACTTCACGCTGGTTCGGCTGAAGCAGCCCACCATCGACCGGCTCGCCGCCGCCTACCCGACCCTCACCGATGTCTGGCCGGTGACCCCGCTCCAGTCGGGCATGCTGTTCCACGCGTTGCTCGCCGAGTCGTCGGTGGACGTCTACACCACCCAGTTCATCCTCGACCTGGGCGGCACGGTGGACACCGGACGGATGCACGCCGCGGCACAGGGCGTGCTGGACCGGCACGACAACCTGCGCGTCGCCTTCGCCGAGGACGACGCGGGCAATCCACTGCAGGTCGTGCAGGACTCGCTCGAAGTGCCGTGGCGCTACATCGATCTCGGTCAGCTCGCGCCCGAGGCCGCTGCCGAAGAACTGGCCGGCATCAAGGCGGCCGACCTGGCCGATCACTTCGATATGCGGACCGCGCCGCTGCTGCGGTTCGCGCTGATCCGGTCCGCCGCTGCGGATCCCGCGACCGCGGACGGACCCGCCACCGGCACGTACCACCTGCTGGTGACCAGCCATCACATCCTGATCGACGGCTGGTCGATGCCGCTGCTGATGAAGGACCTGCTGACGCTGTACGCGCTCGGCGGCAATTCCCGGCATCTGCCCAAGGTGCCGTCCTACCGGGGCTACCTGGCCTGGCTGGCCGCGCAGAAGGCCGACGCCGCGCGCGAAGCCTGGCGGGCCGCGCTGAGCGGGATCACCGAGCCGACGCCGCTGGCACCGGTCGATCCGGGCCGCGAAATCTCGGCGGGGGTGGGCGAAGTCGGCTTCGAGCTCGCCCAGTCCGACACCACCGCGCTCACCCGGCTCGCCTCGGGTCTCGGCGTCACCGTGAACACCGTCGTGCAGGCGGCGTGGGGTCTGCTGATCGGGCGCAGCGTCGATCGCGACGATGTGGTCTTCGGCGCCACCGTCTCCGGGCGGCCGCCGCAGCTGGACGGCGTCGAGAGCATGGTCGGGCTGTTCCTCAACGCGATCCCGGTGCGGGTGCGCCTCGGCGCCACCGACACCCTGGGCGGGCTGCTGCGCCAGCTGCAAGCCGAACAGGCCGGGCTGCTGGACCACCACTACCTCGGGCTGAGCGATATTCAGGAAACCGTCGGCGTGGAAGGGCTTTTCGACTCCCTGGTGGTGTTCGAATCGTTCCCCGTCGACCGCGACGGCCTGGACAAGGCCAGCGCCATCGACGGCATGAGCGTCACCGGCGTCGGCGCGGTCAACGGCACGCACTACCCGCTCACCGTGATGGTGGTGCTGGACAGTCAGCTGCGGGTCTCGGTGAAGTACCTGCGCGACCTGTTCGACGAGACGGCGGCACAGGCGCTCGCGCAACGGCTTTCGGCCCTGATCCGCCGCTTCGTGACCAACCCGCAGGCGCGCGTGGCCGACATCGACGTGCTGCTGGACAGCGAGCGGGCCGAGCTGGCCGCCCGCAACGCCACCGAGGTGCCGGAGCTGCGGGACGACGCGACGCTGCTGTCGCTGTTCGACGCTCAGGTGGCCCGCACGCCGGACGCGGTCGCGGTGCGCTACGGCGACGTCACGCTCAGCTACGCCGAGCTCGACCTGCGCTCTCGGGCCCTGGCCGCGGAGATCGCCCGCTGGGGCGTCGGGCCGGAATCGCTGGTGGGCGTGGCCATGCGGCGCGGTGCCGACCTGGTCGTCGCCGTCTACGCGGTGCTGCGGGCCGGCGCGGGCTACCTGCCGATCGACCCGGATCACCCGGCCGAGCGCAATGAATACGTGCTGGCCAGTGCCGCCCCGGCCTGCGTGCTGACCACCGGCGACGCCTTCGTCACCGACACCGATATCGCGGTCGTCGCGGTGGACACGCTTTACCTGCCGCTGGATTCAGTCGCGCGCACGGACAGCGGACTACACCCGGACAACGTCGCCTACGTCATCTACACCTCCGGCTCCACCGGCCGCCCCAAGGGCGTGGTGATCACGCACCGGCAGATGGTCAACCAGTTCCGCTGGGCGCAGCGGGCTTATCCGCACGACACCGGCGACGTGGTGCTGCACAAGACGCCGATCACCTTCGACATCTCCACCTGGGAGTTGTTCTGGCCCTTGCAGACCGGCGCCTCGATCGTCGTCGCCGAGCCGGACGGTCACCGCGATCCGGTGTATCTGGCGAAGGTCATCGCCGAGAACGCGGTCAGCACGGTGCATTTCGTGCCGTCCATGCTGGATGCCTTCCTCGTGCCGGATGCGGCGGCGGACTACCCGAGCCTGCGCCGGGTGTTCGCCGCGGGTGAGGCGCTGTCCGCGGAGACCGCGACGACCTTCGCCGACACCATTCCGGATACCCAGCTGGTGAACTGGTACGGGCCCGCCGAGGCGACCGTGGTGACCGACTACCGGGTGGAAGACACTGCCGCACTGGCGGTTCCGATCGGTACACCGGTGGCCAACACGCAGGTGCACGTGCTCGACCGGCAGCTGCGCCCGGTGCCGCCCGGCGCCGCGGGCGAGCTGTACATCGCGGGCGTACAGCTGGCCCGCGGCTACCTCGGTGCCCCCGCCCTCACCGCGGAGCGTTTCGTCGCGCACGAGGGCGGTACGCGCCTGTATCGCACCGGTGACATCGTCCGCTGGCGCGTTGGTGCGCTGGAGTACCTGGGGCGCAGCGACTTCCAGGTCAAGCTGCGCGGTCAGCGCGTCGAGCTCGGCGAGATCGAAACCGTGCTGCTCGGCCACGAATCGGTGCGCCACGCCGCCGTTTCCCTCGTCGGCGGCTCGTCGGGCGATCGGCTGGTCGCCTACCTGGTCGCCATGCCGGGGGAGACCGTCGACCAGACCGCGGTGCTGTTGCACGCGCGCGGCGCGCTGCCGTCGTACATGGTGCCGTCGGCGTTCGTCGTGCTGGATGCCTTGCCGCTCAACGCCAGTGGCAAGCTCGACCGCAAGGCGCTGCCGGTCCCCGAACTCGCCGCCCGCCCGTACCGGCCGCCGACCACCCCGCTGGAGCGGACCATCGTCGAGGTGTTCGCCGAGATCCTCGGCGTCGAACGGGTCGGCCTGGACGACGACTTCTTCGATCTCGGCGGCAATTCACTGGTCGCCACTCGTGCGGTCAGCCGGTTGCGCACGCTCACCGGCGCCGAGGTTTGGGTGCAGTGGTTCTTCACCGATTCCACCCCCGGCGCGTTGGCCGCCCGCATCCTCGCGGCGCTGGCCGGGGACCACGACTACGACCTGGACTCGAACGCGGCGCTCGGTGTGCTGCTGCCGATCCGCACCAGGGTGCCGCACGACACGGCCGCCGCCGAGCCGCTGTTCTGCCTGCACCCGATGTACGGATTGTCCTGGTGCTACGCGGGTCTGGCCCGCTACGTGCCCGCCAGCAGGCCGATCTTCGGTCTGCAGTCGCCCGCGCTCACCGAAGACGGCTATCTGCCCGTGTCGCTGGCCGAGATGGCGAGCCGGTACGTCGCGGAGATCCGCGCTGTCCAACCGGCCGGGCCGTACCGGCTGCTCGGCTGGTCGCTCGGCGGTGTGCTCGCGCACGCCGTCGCGACCGAACTGCAGGCCGCGGGTGAAGAAGTCGCGCTGCTGGCCATGCTGGACAGCCACCCCGACATCGATGTGACCGACTTCCGGGCCGCGATCCGGGAGGCGTTGAGCGAGCTCGGTATCGGCGCCGACGCGCTGCTGCCCACCGAGGGCGATATCCACGACCTCAGCGACGAGGCGCTCGCCGCGCTGCACGCCACCATCCCGCCGGACATGGCCGTGCTCACGCCGGAGCGGGTGCGCCGGATCTACCGCAGCGCGGTGCGGTCGGCCGAGCTCATCGCCGAGCATCGCCCCGAGGTGTTCCGCGGCAGGCTCGATTACTACAGCGCGGCCGGGCACGAGACCGCGGCAGCCAACTGGCAACCGTTCGTCGACGGCCGTGTCGAAGATCACCCGGTCGGCGTCGCACACGATCAGATGACCACGCCGGAGGCGCTGGCCGAGATCGGGCCGGGCCTGTCCGACCTGCTCGACCCGCGGGCGCACTAGGTGTGTGCGAAGGTGGGTCGGGCGCGCCGGAATCGGGGTAGTTCAGGCATGATGGGGCAACCTTGCGGTAACGATCACCCCTTTTGCCGCGACTACATAAGCCGTATGGTCTGCCGTGGTGTGTCCAGGGCATCCACCGCAGGCGCGCGCGGCCTCGCGCATGCGCGACTCGCAAGCGCTCCAAAGGGGAATGCAGATGGAATCTCGAGACGAAGCGAAGGTGCGAAATTGATACGTCGACAGACCCGGCGCAGCGGCCTACGTGCCGCCGCGGCGATCGCGGCCACGGCGGTCCTTGCGGGAGTGATGACCGGTCTCGGCGTGACCACCGCGTCGGCAGCCGACCCGATCATCGAGGGTAAGAGTCTGCTCGCCAACCCGACCGCCCCGGACGGATCACGTATCACCAAGGCCGAGTACAAGGATGCGCGCAACATCCGGCTGTACGTGTACTCGGCGGCGATGGACCAGAAGGTCATCATCGACGTCCAGCGCCCGGCCGACGCCTCGGTGCCGCGCCCGACCCTCTACCTGCTCAACGGCGCGGGTGGCGGCCAGGACGACGCCTCCTGGCAGGCGAAGACCGATGCGCTGCAGTTCCTTTCGGACAAGAACGTCAACGTGGTGCAGCCGATCGGTGGCAAGTGGAGCTACTACACCGACTGGATCAAGGACGACCCGGCGCTCGGGCGCAACAAGTGGAAGACCTTCTTCACCGAGGAGCTGCCGCCGCTGATCGACGGCGCGCTCGGCACCAACGGCGTGAACGCGATCTCGGGCCTGTCCACCTCGGGCACCACCGTGCTCGCGCTGCCGATCGCCAAGCCGGGCCTGTACAAGGCGGCCGCGGCCTACAGCGGTTGCGCGCAGACCAGTGACCCGGTCGGCTCGGAGTTCGTCAAGCTGACCGTCGAGACCTGGGGCGGCGGCAACACCGACAACATGTGGGGCCCGCAGGGTTCGGCGGAGTGGGTGGCCAACGACCCGTACGTGCACGCCGAAGGCCTGCGCGGACTGGACCTCTACATCTCCACCGGCAACGGCCTGCCCGGCCAGTACGACACCCTCGACGGCAAGTACGCGCTGCCCGGCGCCTACGGTCTGGCGAACCAGATCATCATCGGCGGCGTGATCGAGGCAGGCACCAACTACTGCACCAACAACCTCAAGGGCAAGCTGGACTCGCTGGGCATCCCGGCGACCTACAACTTCCGCAACAGCGGCACCCACTCGTGGGGCTACTGGCGCGACGAATTCCAGCTGTCGTGGCCGGTGCTGGCCCGCGGCCTGGGCATCTGAGGCTCTCCGCTTCACCAACTGAATACGGACTGACCGCCTGGTTATACCTTCGGGTATGACCAGGCGGTCGGCTTTCAGGGGTAGGGCTAACCAAAAAGTTTGGGAACCCGTAAAATTCTGTTCCGTGAGTGCAACGATGGTCGAGTCCGCTAAGTCTGTGTCCCAGCGGGCCCGTGCGGCCAGCCTCCTGCTGGGGCCGGCCTTCGTGGCGGCGATCGCCTATGTGGACCCCGGCAATGTGGCGTCGAATATCAGCGCGGGCGCGCAGTTCGGGTATCTGCTCGTGTGGGTCATCGTGATGGCCAACGTGATGGCCGGTCTCGTCCAATTCCTCTCCGCCAAGCTGGGATTGGTCACCGGCATGTCGCTGCCGGAGGCGGTGCGGGAGCGGTCGGGCAAGTGGACCCGGCTCGGCTACTGGGGGCAGGCCGAGACCGTCGCCATGGCCACCGATCTGGCCGAGGTGGTCGGCGGCGCGATCGCACTCAACCTGTTGTTCCAGCTGCCGCTGCTGGTCGGTGGCGTGATCACCGGCGTGGTGTCGATGGGCCTGCTGCTGGTGCAGGACCGGCGCGGGCAGCGGCCGTTCGAGCGGGTGATCACCGGGCTGCTCGCCGTCATCGCCATCGGCTTCCTGGCCAGCGTGTTCATCTCACCGCCCTCGGTCGGCGGCACCCTCGGCGGACTGGTGCCCAGGTTCCAGGGCGCCGAGAGCGTGCTGCTCGCCGCGGCCATGATCGGCGCGACGGTGATGCCGCATGCGGTGTACCTGCATTCGGGCCTGGCCAGGGACCGGCACGGACATCCGGCGCCCGGG
This sequence comes from Nocardia sp. XZ_19_369, assembly GCF_015355715.1. Lineage (NCBI taxonomy): Bacteria > Bacillati > Actinomycetota > Actinomycetes > Mycobacteriales > Nocardiaceae > Nocardia > Nocardia sp. XZ_19_369. The sequence continues at coordinate 392,425 of NZ_JACVED010000003.1, forward strand.
CCGCTGCGGGTGCGGCTGCTCAAGATCACCAAAGTGGACGTCGCACTGGCCATGGTGCTGGCGGGCACGGTGAACCTGGCCATGCTGCTGATGGCGGCGAATACGCTGCGCGACCGGGAAATCGAGACGCTGCAGGACGCGCACACCGCCGTCGGCGACGCGCTCGGACCGGTCGCGGCGCTGCTGCTGGCCATCGGCCTGCTCGCCTCCGGACTGGCCTCGACCTCGGTCGGCGCCTACGCGGGCGCGATGATCATGCAGGGCCTGCTGCGCAAGCAGGTCCCGCTGATGGTGCGCCGCCTGGTCACCTTGATCCCCGCCCTGGTGATCCTGGCCGTCGGCATCGATCCGACTCGGGCACTGATCATTTCCCAGGTGGTGTTGTCGTTCGGTATCCCATTCGCGCTGATCCCGCTGGTGCGATTCACCAGCGATCGAGTCCTGATGGGCAACGACGTCAACCATCGGGTCACCACCGCACTGGCCTGGCTGATCGCCGCCATCATCTCGGCACTCAATGTCGCGCTGATCTATCTGACGCTCACCGGCGCCTGAAAGCAGTACGGCCGCCGGGGCATTCGGGGTCCGATCGTCAGACCCAGTTCTCGATCCAGTACTTCCAGATCAGCGGCGCATAACCGGCCAGCGGCGGCACCTTGATGTCGGTGCCCGCGAGGGCGGCGGTGGTGTTGCGGCAGTCGAACCAGCAGCTGAACTCGCTGTGCTCCAACACATCTTGCGGGACACCGACGCGGGGGAGCACCCAGCTCGCGCCCGGCACCTGCAACACCATGTCGAGCGCGCGCTTGGGCATCACCTCGACCAGGTGCGGCGCGCCCGCCTCGTCGGCGAACAGGTTCAACGCCTCGGCCACGCTCTGTCTACGGGGATCGACCAGATGGTAGGTCGTCGCGTCCGAGCCGGGTTGGTGCGCAGTGTGATCCAGCGCTCGCGCCACGAAATCGACCGGGACCATGTTGGTTTCGCCGAGCTTGGGCACCAGCACCGGCAGGATGCGCGGCAACTGCGCACCCATGCGCAGCAGCCGGAAAAAGTAGTAGGGGCCGTCGATCCGGTCGATCTCACCGGTCCGGGAATGACCGATCACGATCGAGGGCCGGTAGATCCGCCAGGGCAGCGCGGCCGCGCGCACGATCCGCTCGGCCTCGAACTTGGCCCGCTGCGTCGGCGTGGTCAACACCTGGCCCACGTCGAACATGTCCTCGGTGAACAGGCCCTCGGCCGAGCCGGCCACCTCCACCGTCGAGACATGATGGAGCAGACCGGCTTTCAAGCTTTCGGCGACATCGACCACATGCCGGGTACCGTCGGCCCGCTCCGCCAGGTCGTAGCTGGACGCCAGATGGAAGACATGGTCGATCGCGCCGCGGTGCGCGGCCAGCCACGTCGGGTCGATACCCAGCCCGGGCGCACCGAGGTCGCCGGGCACCGGTAGCACCCGATCCGCACCATCCCACTCGCGGGCACAGCAGGCGAACCGGTCGGCGGACTCGGCGCCCGGCCGTACCAGTACGTGGATGTCACCCTCGCGTTTCAGCAGCTCGGGGATGAGGAACCGACCGATGAACCCAGTTGCCCCGGTAACCAGGTAGCCCATAGCCGATGAGCCTAGCTCGGGCCGCCGCTCCGGGACTTCAGGCCGGACTCGTGCGCGTTGGATGTCGCGTCGGCGACCGGCGGTCGGGTGGTGAGTTGGGTTGGCCCGTGCCCGAGGAGTTACCCATGTGCTTGCGAAATCAGTTGTTCTGGAGGGGATCCGATGTTCGGTGGCGTCCGGTGCTCGGAGCGGAGTCCGAAGTGTGGATGGGTCAGTCGGTGAAGACTGCTTTGCGCTTGGTGAGCATCGCGGTGGCGCCCTCGATGAAGTCGGGGGAGGTCAATAGTTCGGTCTGGCCGGACTTTTCGGCTGCCAGGGCGGTGTCGAGGGCGGTCAGCGTCGCTTGGTTGAGGGCCTTCTTGGTGAGTTCGAGGGCGCGGCGCGGGCCTGCGGCGAGTTTGGCGGCGGCGGCCTCGACCTTCGCGTCGAGTTCGGCTTCGGGGACCACCGCGGTGAACAGGCCGGCCTGCTTCGCGGCGGTGGCGGGCAGGCGTTCGCCGAGCAGCGCCATCTCCGCGGCGAGGGGGCGGCCCGCGGCGGCGGCGATCATGGCGGCCGCGCCGCCGTCGGGCATCAGGCCGATGTTGATGAAGGCCAGCAGGAGGTAGGCGTCCTCGCTGGCATAAACCAGATCGGCGGCCAACGCGATGGCCACGCCGACGCCCGCCGCCGAGCCCTTGACGCGGACGACCACCGGGACCGGGGCGTCGACGATGGCCTTCACCAGACGGTTCGCGGCGTCCATGGTCATGTCCGGGGTGATACCGCGCTGGGCCTCGCGCGCGGTGGCCGAGAGGTCGGCGCCGGTGCAGAAATCGCCGCCCTCGCCGGTCAGCACGATCACCCGCACCGAGCGGTCCGCGGCGGCCGCGACGAAGGTGTCCCCGAGCGCGACCATGGTGTCGTAGTCGACGGCGTTCTTGCGCTTCGGGTTGGTGATCGTCACCCGCAGCACCTTGCCGTCGTGCACCGCCGAAAAGCCCGTGGCAGGCGTGGCGGACGCGACTGATGCCGCAGAATCGGAATTACTCATGTCTGCTCCTACGCTGCAACTCAGCAGCTACTCTGCCATGAATACTGGTTAACTTTGCGAATTGTGGTTAACTTAGGTTCCATTGTCGGGCGCTGTCAACCAGCGGCGCCGCCGGAGAACGGAGAGGTGCATGGTCGCGGATCGCAGCGAGGTCGGCCTCGCTTCCGCGCGGCCGGATGCCGATTCCGGCGGCGGTGGCGGTCGGACCGCGGCGAGCCCCGTGCGCCGCAGGCCCAAGGACCGCAAGGTGCAGATCATCCGGGCGGCCGCGCGCGCGTTCAGTGATCGCGGGTACTACCCGGTCGGCGTGGACGAGATCGCCGCCGAAGTGGGGATCTCCGGGCCCGCGCTGTACCGGCATTTCACGAACAAGTACGCCTTGCTCGTCGCGGCGGCCGAAGAGGGCGCGCGCCACCTGCTGAACGTGGCCCGCGCCGCGGACGACACGGAACTGGAGCCGGCGCAGCGGCTGGACGCACTGATCCGCGCGATCAGCGAACACACCATCGAGATCCGCCGCGAGGCTGGGCTGTACCGCTGGGAGCGGCGCTACCTGGAACGCGAAGATCGAGTCCGGATCCGGCAGATCTACGACGATTTGAACGGCACACTCGCCGAGCCCATCGCACTGCTGCGTCCGGCGGCGCCACCCGCGGATGTCGCCATGTTGGCGGCCGCGGTGCTCAGCGCGATCGCCAGCATCTCCGCGCATCGCAGTGCGTTGTCGGGGGCCAGGCTGCTGCCGTTGTTGCACGACATGTCGTGGGCGATCCTGCGCGCCGAGTTGCCGCCCGCCCCGCCGGAGCCGGATCCAGGACCCGTCACGCGGGGCCTGCCGGTGTCCTCGAAGCGCGAACAACTGCTCACCGAGGCGATCCGGATCTTCGGCAGGCAGGGCTATCACGAGGCGAGCATCGAGGAGATCGGCGCGGCCGTCGGCATCAACGCCTCCAGCGTGTACCGCTACTTCGCCAGCAAGTCCGACCTGCTCGCCGCCGCGTTCTATCGGACCGGCGATCGGGTCGCCCTCGCGATCACCGAGGCACTGGCCGAGGCCACCAGCCGCGAGGACGCGGTGCGCCGGATCGCCGAGCGGCAGGCCCGCCTGACCTTCGCGATGCCGGAGATCATGCCGGTGTACTACGCCGAGTTCAGCAATCTGCCGCAGGCCGAGCAGCACAAGCTGCGCGCCATTCAACGCCAGAACGTGCTGGAATGGGCCAACCTGCTCGACGGTGATCCGGTCGAGGCTCGGTTCCGGGTGCACGCCGCCATCGGTCAGGTGATCGACGTCGGTCGTCTGCTCCGGTTCGACTCCCGCCCTGCGCAATTGGCCCGGGTGACCGCCTTGATGCAAGCGGTCCTGCTCGGTTCCGAGGCGTAACCCGGCTTTCCGCACACCGAGTCGCTGTACGGAAAGCCGAGCAGTGTGCGGAAATTCAGGCGCGGCGACCGTGCCGAATGCGGAAGATGGTTCTGGCCAAACGCAGATGGCGTGGGTGACGGTCGAACGTCGACAGGTTGACCGGCGCCTGATAGCGCTTGCGGGCAATGGCCAGGGTGTGGCTGAACTCCCGCAGCCCCTGATCGCCGTGACTGTGCCCCTGCCCGTACTCGCCGACGCCGCCGAAGGGCAGCGCGGGGATGCCCGCGTAGGCGGTCGAGGAGTTGATGGTGACCACGCCGACGCGCAGGTGCTCGGCGAAGGTCTCGATCTCGTGCACGTCCCTGGTGAAGACCGAGACCGCGACATCGTTGCCCACGGCGTTGATGCGCTGGGCGGCCTCCGCCATGCTGGTCACCTTGTTCACCACCAGCACCGGCCCGATGCCCTCGCCGGTGATCGCCAGGCTCTCCTCGGGCACCTCGGCGAGCACGACGGGTTCGATATACGGCTCGCGGATCGAATCCAGTCCGCCGACCACCGCGCGACCGCCGCGGGCCAGCGCGTCGCGAACCTGCTTGCGCACCACCTCGACCTGCGACTCCAGGATCATCGGACCGTACGACGCGCGCTTGTCCGCGCCGGGCCGTAACTTGACCGCCTGGGCGACGACGAGCTCCAGGAATCGGTCGTACACCGACTCCGCGACGTAGGCCCGCTGGATGCCGGTGGCGTTCTGCCCGGCATTGGCCATCGCGCCGAACACCGCGGCCTCGGCGGCGTCGTCGAGCTTCGCGTCGACGTGCACGATCATGCTGCCCTTGCCGCTGCGCTCCACGACCACCGGCGTCATCGTCTGGGTACACAGCGCGATCACCTCGCGCGCGCCGGACTCCGAACCGGCATAGGCGATCTTGTCCACCTTGGCCCGGCACAGCGCGGCGCCGGTCGCCTGATCGCCGGTAACCACTTGCAGCACCGGCTGATTCGGCGCCAGCCTGGTCCAGCTGTCGGCCAGCCAGACGCCGACGCCGGTGGTCAGCTCGTGCGGCTTGAACACCACGGTGTTGCCCGCGGCCATCGCGTAGGCGATCGACCCCATCGGCGTGAACACCGGGTTGTTCCACGGGCCGAGCACCCCGATCACGCCGAGCGGCAGGTAACCCACCGACGCGCGCTGATTGCGGGTCAGCCAGGTGGAGCCGAGCTTCTGCCTGCCGAGTGCGCGCGCCGCGTTCCGGGCCGCCCAGTCCAGGTTCTCGACGGCGAGCATCACCTCGATCGCGGCGTCCGCCTCCGGCTTTCCGGTCTCCTCGGACAGGATCTCGGCCAATTCGCCTGCGCGGCGGGTGATGTCGCGTTTCCAGTCGAGCAGCCAGCGCTTGCGTCCGCTGAATCCCAGTTCGGCCCACCATTTTTCGGCCGAACGGGCACCACGCACGGTGCGATTGATTTCCCCGGCGCCCATGACGGCGTAGTTGCCGACGGTCTCGCCGGTGCGCGGGTCGTAGGACGTCAGCACGTTCGATCGGCCAGATCCTCCCGGCTGCGCCGCCACTCGTGGCTGCGCGGACTCGGCCATGATCACCTCTCGCAGTGTCGAAATCGGCGTGCGGGCCACCGGTGGAGCGGCCGCCGCGGACGAGTGAGTGTTCCCCCGATTAGCAGACTATGGTCGCCGCGCCGGGCCGACAAGGCTCGTCCGCTGCCGCCACGCTGCCCTTGACACGGTCCACCAGCGCCGATCTGCGCCGCGCCGGACGGATATCGGCGAGTGTGAGTAAGGACACAATTAATCGGCGGTCCTGTTGGGTACCGCGCGGGCGACCCGGTGTGAATCCTGCATGCCGGTAACATCACGCCAAGCGCTACGGATCATTCATCGGGACGTATACGCGCGCGCTCCGGCGGCCCCCGAGTCGTCGCAATTGCCGATAGTGGAGAGTTGATGCCGAGCTTGAACCAAGCAGATCTGCATGCCAGTGAGCCAGCGGTCCGGGTGACGGACGTCCGGAAGTCGTTCGGCGATGTGCATGCACTGCAGGGGGTCAGCTTCGTTGCCGACCGCGCCTCCGTCCTCGGCATCCTCGGCCCGAACGGTGCGGGCAAGACGACGATGGTGAAGATCCTGTCCACGCTGCTGCGCCCGGACTCCGGCACCGCCGTGGTCGCCGGGCACGACGTGCTCAAGGACGCGGCGGGGGTGCGCCGGTCGATCATGATGACCGGCCAGTACGCCGCTCTCGACGAGAACCTCTCCGGCCGGGAGAACCTGGAACTCTTCGGTCGCCTGATGGGTCTGACCAAGAGCACCGCCCGTAAGCGCGCCGACACCCTGCTCGAGGAGTTCGACCTGGTGAGCGCGGGCCGCCGGGCGGTGCGCCACTACTCCGGTGGCATGCGCCGCCGGGTCGACATCGCGTGCGGCCTGGTGGTGCGACCGGAGGTGGTGTTCCTCGACGAGCCGACCACCGGCCTGGACCCGCGCAGCCGTCAGGGCGTGTGGGATCTGGTGAACGCGCTGAAGGCCCAAGGCATCACGGTCCTGCTGACCACGCAGTACCTCGAGGAAGCCGACGTGCTCAGCGACAACATCATCGTCATCGACAAGGGCACGGTGATCGCCGAGGGCACCGCCGACGAACTCAAGGAGAAGACCGGCGGCAGCTACTGCGAGGTGGTCCCGCTGGACCCGACGCAGCTGCGCCCGACCGCCGATGCCCTCGGCGACCTGGTGCCCGCCGCGGTACTCGCCGACATCAACGGCGGCGACCGGCTCTCCATCCCGGCCCCCGAGGGTGCGGCCACGCTCACCGAGGCACTGCGTCGCCTCGACAGCGCGGGCATCGACCTGGCCGACATCGCGCTGCGCCGACCCTCGCTCGACGACGTCTTCCTGTCCATCACCGGACGTTCGGGTGGGACGGCGTGACGACGGCTACTGCCCCCGATCGGGCCGCGGACGCGGCCGCACTGTTCGCGGACCTACCCAAGGCTCGACTGTCCTCGTTCGCGCAGTGGCGCGCGCTGTCCGGCCGGATCGTCTGGACCATGGCCACCAAGGGCGAGCTGATCGTCGCGGTGGTGACGCCCTTGGTGTTCACGCTCGGGTTCTACTTTCCGCTGCGCTTGGTGATGAAGTTCCAGGGCATCGACTACGCCCAGTACGTCATGCCGATCATCGTGCTGCAGACCATGGCCTTCACGATGATGTCGAACGCCCAGCTGGCGGCGTTCGAGGCGTTGACCGGGCTGAGTACCCGAATGCAGACGATGCCGATCGGCATGCTGGTGCCGTTGTCGGCGCGGATCGCCGCCGGGCTGGTTCGCTCGGTCACCTCGCTGACCGCCGCCGTCATCTTCGGCCACCTGATCGGCTTCCGCTTCGTCGCGGGCTTCGGGCAGGCGGTGTTGTTCTGTGTGTTCTCGTTGGCGGTCGGCACCACGCTGGCGCTCGGCGCCGACGCCCTCGGCAGTTTGACCAAGAGCCCGGAATCGCTGAGCCAGGCACTGACCCTGCCCACGCTGATCTTCGGCATGCTGTCCTGCGGGTTCGTCCCGGAACGCAGCTTCCCGGAATGGATTCAGGGATTCGTGCGCAATCAGCCGATCTCCCAGTTCTCCTTCGCACTGCGTGACATGGCCGCGGGCGGTGTCACGTGGCAGGTGTTGTGGGTACCGCTGACCTGGGTGATCGGGCTCGCGCTCGTGTTCATCCCACTGTCGATCTGGGCAAGCGTGAGGCGATCATGAGTTCGGTAGAGGCCACCATGGCGCCCATCGAGGAGACCGACAAGATCTCCTGGAAGACACCGCTGCCCGAGGTCGCGGCGACACCCGAGAACTCGCTGCGCAATTGGTTCACGCACAGCCTGATCCAGTGCAAGCGTCTGCTGCTGGTCTGGGCGCGTGATCCCGCGACCACGATCCAGACGCTGGTGTACCCGGCGCTCACGCTGCTGATGTTCAAGATCGTGCTCGGCAAGTCGATCACCAACTACACCGGCCAGCCGAGCATCTACGCGCAGATGGCGTTGCTCACGCTGGTCGCGGCGATGTCCGGCGCGGTGGTGAGTGCGCTCGGTTTCAAGGGCGAGAAGATGTCCGGCCTGCTCGGCCGGTTCTGGACCATGCCGATCCATCGGGCGGCGGGGCTGACCGGACGCCTGCTGGCCGAAGCGGTGCGGGTATTGGTCACCACCCTGTTCGTCGTCGGCGTCGGGCTGCTGCTCGGCTTCCGGTTCAACCAGGGCCCGCTCGCCGGCCTTGCCCTGATCGGCATTCCGGTGCTGTTCGGTGTCGCCTTCGCCGTGCTCGTCACCGCGCTGGCCACCGTCACCGAGGGTGTGATGCTGGTGAACATCATCGGCATCATCAACACGCTGCTGATGTTCTTCAACACCGGCTTCGCACCGGCGTTCGCCTATCCGATCTGGTTGCAGTCGACGATCCAGAACCAGCCGATGAGCTGTGCGATCGACGCGATGCGCGGCCTGTCCTACGGCGGACCGGTCGCCGAGCCGCTGATGAAGACCGTGTTGTGGACGCTGGGCCTGATCTTGGTGTTCGCCTACCCCGCGGTGCGCGGTTATCGACGGGCGGCCGAGACCGGCGCCTGATCGAAGTCGTAGTCGAGCCAGCGATTGCGGTGGGTCCAGCCGACCAGGTCGTAGCGCCAGTGGAACGGCCAGGTGTGCGCGACGGTGTTGAACAGGACCGCGCCGAGCGCGGTGTAGTCGTCGTGGGCGGACAGCAGGGCGCGCTGTCCGCGCGGTGAGGCGTTGAAGAACGCGTCGAACATGGCGATGGACTGCTCGGTGGTCAGCCGGCCGAGTCCCCATAAGCCGCGCATCCGCATCCAGTACACCAATCGGGCGCGGGGCGGCCACAGTTCGGCGATCGGGTCGCGGCCCTGCTGTAGCGCGGTGATCGCGGTGTCCACCAGTGCCAGCGAGTCGGCGACGCTGTAGCCGGTGCAGGGATGCATCATGCCGCCGCGTGATCCGAACGGAACAGCCTGGGCGACGCCCTTTTTCGGCGGCCGCTGATCGAGCGGATAGTGCGCGGCCTCGGTCGGTTCCGTGCCGGTGAGCCGAATGCCGTGCGCGGCAAGCCGATTCAGGGTCCGTTTGCGCAGTTCGTGCTGCGGCATGCCACCGCGCAGGCCGAGGCTGGTCTCCTCGAAGATCACCGTGCCGTCGCCGAGCGGCACGGAGTAGAGGAACGACGGCGGCTCGTCGGGCCCCGCGCCGTTCTCCGGACGCCAGTCCAGCAGCAGCCCCTCGCCCTCCTCGACCATCGGCGCGGCCGTCTCGGCGGCGACGAAGATGCCGTGCGCGCTAGCGGCCCGGCGCCGGCCGAGCGTGGGCAGGCCGCGGGTGTCGAAAACCGTCGCAGCGGTCACCGACGTCCCGTCGGCGAGGGTGACGACGTGCGCGTCGACCTGGGTGGCGCGGCCCGCCAGCACGGTGGCCTCGTCGAGCGGGAGCGCCTCGCGCAGGCCCGTTTTCGACAGCACGCAGTAAGGGCGATCGATGCGGAGCGCCGTTTTTGTCCAGACGGTGGGCTGCGGAATCGTGCTGGCGATCGCGCTCGCGGGCAGCCAGTCCGGCAGTTCGTCGACCCAGCAGGAATAGGTGGGCGGCCACAGCCGATCGGGCCGCGGATCGACCGCGGTCACGCTGAGCCCGGCGCGCAGCGCACGATGCGCCAGCGCCCGGCCGGTCGGACCGAGCCCGACCACGCACACGTCGACATCTCGGACCGCGCTGACACCCATGAGGGCATTCAATCCGCTGCGGCCGGGCCGACGCAACTGTCCGCGCACATCGAGCCCCCGGAAATCGGGTCTCGCATTAAACCGAACACGGTGAATGCGTGCGGTCCGAGAATTGCTTTTCACGGTGCCCCCAGAATTGGTGGCCCAGCAACTTCAGTGATGAAAAAGTGCTGTGTCACACCGTAGTCTCGGTGCCGGACGCGGGTGGTTTCCGCGTTCAGGAGAAGGGGAATCATGAGTGGCAATACCCTCCGTAGGCTTGGTGTGCTCGCGGTCACAGCCGGTGCGGCTGTATTCGCGGTTATGCCGGCGTCGGCGCACGGTGCGCCCGCGGAGTCCGCAATTGTTGCGGTGCAAGAGCATGATGCGCGAAAGCTCACCTTGACAATTCACTCGGCGGCCATGGAGCGCGATATCCAGGTGGAGACCCAGCGGGCGGCCGACACCAGCGTGCCGCGGCCGGTGCTGTACCTGTTGCAGGGTGCGGGCGGCGGCGAGGACGGCGTCACCTGGGAGACGGAAACCGATGCGCTGCAGTTCCTTTCGGACAAGAATGTGCACGTGGTCTCGCCGATCGGCGGCATGTTCAGCTACTACGCGGATTGGATCAACGACGATCCGCGCCTGGGCAAGCAGAAGTGGAAGACCTTTCTGACGCGCGAATTGCCGCCCCTCATCGATAAATATCTGGCGACCAGCGGGCGCAATGCCATCGCGGGCCTCTCGATGGCGGGCACCACCACGCTCGCGCTCGCCGCGACCACCGGCGACCTCTACTCCAGCGTCGCCGCCTACAGCGGCTGCGCGCAGATCAGCGACCCGGTCGGCCAGGAGTTCATGAAGCTCACCGTGGAGACCTGGGGCTGGGCGAAGCTGGCCAACATGTACGGCGCGGCCAACGACCCGCGCTGGGCGGCCAACGACCCGTACGTGCAGGCCGAGGGTCTGCGCGGCAAGTCCATCTATATTTCCAGCGGCGGCGGCATCCCCGGAAAATACGACGAATTGAACGGCAAGTATTCGCTGCCCGGCGTCGACGGTATCGCGGCCCAGCTCATCAAGGGCGGCGCCATCGAGGCGGCCACCAATTACTGCTCACGCAATATGCAGACCCGCTTGAATACGCTCGGTATTCCGGCAACGTACGACATTCACCCGGACGGCACCCATTCCTGGGGATATTGGGAAGACGCGTTGAAGAACTCGTGGCCCGCGCTGTCTGCTCCGTTGGGAATTTGAGATGTGGATTCGCAAACAGGCCGCGCGGATCGCCGGCCTGATGTTCGCTGCCGCCTGCGCGGCGGTATGGCACGCGCCCGCCGCGGCGGCCGCCCCGCCGATCCCGGCCTTCGCCGGCGCCAACGACTGGGCCTGCCGTCCGTTGGCGGTGCACCCGCAGCCGGTCGTGCTCGTACACGGTTCGGGCACCGACGCGGCCAACAGTTTCGCGATGCTGGCACCGCTGCTGCGGGCCGAGGGTCACTGTGTCTTCGCGGCGAATCTCGGCCCCACCCCGGGCCTGCGTGATGTGGTCAGCGGCCAAGCCGGTTCCAGCGCAGTGGGTATCGGCCCGGTCGGCGCCGCGGTGCTCGGCCGCACCATCTACGGCGTCGCCGACATCGATCGGATGGCGACCGAGTTGAGCGACGTCGTGCAGGCCGTGCAGAAGGCCACCGGCGCGCAGCAGGTGGCGCTGGTCGGTCACTCCACCGGTGGCAATGTGATCCGTCAGTACCTGCGCTCGCACGGCCCGGCCGCGGTGACCCAGGTGATCACGCTCGGTACCCCGTACCGGGGCTCGACCTGGGCCGGACTCCGCGACAACTACCCCGACCTGGCCTCGATAGGTCTGGAGAACGCGCAGATCGCCGCCCAGGTCTTCGGAACTCCGGGTCAGCAGCAGGTGGTTGGGTCACCGCTGCTGAACCGGCTGAACGCGGGAGGCGAGACCGTGCCCGGTGTCCGGTACACGGCCCTCGCCTCCCGCGCCGACGAGATCATCACCCCACAGGAGACCGCGCTGCTCACCGCGCCCACCGGTGACAACCGCAATATCTGGCTGCAGGACGGCTGCCCGACCGACATCGCCAATCACAGTGGGCTGCTGGGGGATCCGCGTGCGGCCGCAGCGGTGCTCGGCGCACTGGCGAACGACAACCGCCCGCTGCCTTGCTGAGAACAGGTGCGACTACTTCGGCGTGATCCAGGTGGTGATGTCGGCGTGCACGACCTCGAGGCCGTGCTTGTCGTAGACCGACACCGGAATGATCAGGTCCCGGCCCTCGGTGATCGCCGCGAAGTCGGGCACCTCCGGCAGCTTCGCGACGGCCCGCAGGCCGGTCTCGGCCTTGGCCAGGTACTGCACGTTCATCGCCTTCGGGATCCAGCGGTGCGTCTCCGGCACGGTCGCCTCGCTCAGCATGCCCATGGCCACCTCGGCCAGGTTGCAGGCGGCGATGGCGTGGTAGGTGCCGAGATGGTTGTGGATGCCGAACCACTTCGGCGAGGTCACCTCGCACAGGCCCGGCTCGAGTCGCACCACGCTCGGCAGCACCGTGCCGAAATACGGCACCCGCGCCACCATGCCCAGCGAGAACAGCGTGTGGCCGAGCCGATTGTCCGGCAGTTTCTGCCAGCTGCGGTAGGTCGCGGTCGCTTTCGTCATGGGGCTCATCTTACTGCGGAGTAAGTTCGGTCTGTCGAGTGTGCCCCAAATCACGGTGGCAGCGGGCTCGGGGGCTATCTGGTCGCCTGTCCGAATTGCTATGTTGATCCGTTGCGTCGATCGGTGACGAAACTGGGGGCCGACGCCATTTCTGTTGGCGTAGAGGGGAACCGGGAGTTCTCGAGCATGGGTATTCGCACAATCGCCGCCACGCTGGGTATCGCGCTGGGCGGCGCTGTCCTCGCGACAACCGCAGGGGCGGGCCAGGCCGCCGCCGTCACTCCGGTCATCGCGCCGCAGGACGGCATCTATCTCGGCCTCGAACTCGATCACAACGAGACGGTCGCGTTGCAGCGCAGTCCGCTCATGGGCGTGCTGAACGGTCCGCTGACCACCGACGGGCTGTTCTACCTCGACGAGGAGTCCGTCTATCAGGGCGGCGAGCTGATCGACGGCATCCAGTACAGCGACGACCTCGAGTTCGCGGGCGTCACCGCGGAGGCGGCCAACACGCGCAGTGGTTCGATCGCGATCGCCGTGGTCGATCCGGCGCTCTACGACAACTCGAAGTATGTGATCGTCCAGGTGCTGCGCTGACCTGATCGGCCTCCGGCGGGGTGGGGTCGGATCTTCGAAAAAACGAACGGCGGCGGCCGTGCCGGTTCCTCGGAATCGGCACGGCCGCCGCTCTGGTTGCCTTGCCGGCACGCCGATGACCTGGGCGGAGCCGTTCGCGAGGGCCGGATTTGAAGTAGCCGAGCGCGTCGGGCATACTGTTCGGGTTGCCTTGCACCGGGCCGTGCCTGTTTCCGAGTTGAGACGGGATGGCTAGGGAAGGCGAGCAGTACCAATCGTGTACCTCACCGGTTCATCCGGTGTGGGTACGTCCGGGAACACGATTCCAGGCCTGAGATGAAGTTCGATCCAGTGCCGAAGAATGAGCGGATGGGCGACACGCCCGACCGCGTGGACCGGAGAACCATGACAGATGAACAGCGGCGAGGACCGAAGCATGCGTGCTCGGTCGTGGTCTCACGTGAGACGTCTTCGTGTGTTCGGGCTGTGCAAATTGAGGGTGGTACGGAAGCCAGCTTCCGGATCACGAAGGTATAAGCGGAGAAAAGGACACTTAGCGTGGCGGGACAGAAGATCCGCATCAGGCTCAAGGCCTACGACCACGAGGCGATCGACGCGTCAGCGCGCAAGATCGTTGAGACGGTGACCCGCACTGGGGCCCGTGTCGTCGGGCCGGTGCCGTTGCCGACCGAGAAGAACGTGTACTGCGTCATCCGTTCGCCGCACAAGTACAAGGACTCGCGCGAGCACTTCGAGATGCGTACGCACAAGCGGCTTATCGACATCCTCGACCCGACGCCGAAGACGGTCGACGCGCTCATGCGCATCGACCTCCCGGCCAGCGTCGACGTCAACATTCAGTGACGGGGACTGGAGATATGACTGACAACAAGAACAGGCCCGCGGCGGGCATCCTCGGCACCAAGCTCGGGATGACCCAGGTGTTCGACGAGAAGAATCGCGTCGTTCCCGTGACCGTCATCAAGGCCGGACCGAACGTGATCACCCAGATCCGCACCGTGGAACGCGACGGCTACAGCGCCGTCCAGGTTGCCTTCGGCGCCATCGACCCGCGCAAGGTGAACAAGCCGGTCTCCGGCCAGTTCACCAAGGCCGGTGTCACCCCGCGTCGCCACGTTGCCGAGATCCGCGTCGCCGACGCGTCCACCTTCGAGGTCGGCCAGGAGATCAACGCCGACGTCTTCGAAGAGGGCACCTACGTCGACGTGACGGGTACCAGCAAGGGCAAGGGCTTCGCCGGCACCATGAAGCGTCACGGCTTCGCCGGTCAGGGCGCTTCGCACGGTGCGCAGGCTGTGCACCGTCGCCCCGGCTCCATCGGTGGCTGCGCCACCCCCGGCCGCGTGTTCAAGGGCATGCGCATGTCGGGCCGCATGGGTAATGACCGCGTCACCACGCAGAACCTCTCGGTTCACAAGGTCGACGCCGAAAACGGCCTGCTGCTGATCAAGGGAGCGATCCCGGGTCGTCGCGGCAATGTCGTGATCGTCAAGAGCGCAGTGAAGGGTGGTGCGCACGCATGACCAGCCTCGAAAAGAAGGCCAACCTGACCCTGCCGGTCAAGGAACTGGGCGGCAAGACCAATGGCACCGTCGATCTCCCCGCGGAGATCTTCGACGCGACCGCGAACATCTCGCTGATGCACCAGGTGGTCATCGCGCAGCTGGCCGCGGCCCGCCAGGGCACCCACTCCACCAAGACCCGCGGTGAAGTCCGCGGTGGTGGCAAGAAGCCGTACCGGCAGAAGGGCACCGGCCGCGCCCGTCAGGGCTCGACCCGCGCGCCCCAGTTCACCGGTGGTGGCGTCGTGCACGGCCCGCAGCCGCGCGACTACAGCCAGCGCACCCCCAAGAAGATGATCCGCGCCGCACTGCGTGGAGCACTTTCGGACCGGGCGCGTAACGAGCGCATCCACGTGATCACCGAACTGGTTGCCGGGCAGGACCCGTCGACCAAGACGGCCAAGAGCTTCCTCGCGGAGCTGTCGGACCGCAAGAAGTTCCTCCTCGTCCTCGGACGTGAGGACATCGCGGCCTGGAAGAGCGTGCAGAACCTCGAGTTCGTGCACCCGATCGCGCCGGACCAGCTCAACACCTATGACGTGCTGGAAAGCGACGAGGTCGTGTTCAGCGTGGAGGCTCTCAACGCCTTCGTGCACGGCCCCGCCGAGGCGGCACAGGAGGAGAGCAAGTGACCACCATCGCCGACCCCCGCGACATCCTGCTGGCGCCGGTCATCTCGGAGAAGTCCTACGGACTCATCGAGGAAGGCACCTACACCTTCATCGTGCACCCGGATTCCAACAAGACGCAGATCAAGATCGCCGTCGAGAAGGTCTTCGGTGTCACGGTTACCAGCGTCAACACCGCCAACCGTCAGGGCAAGCGCAAGCGGACCCGCTTCGGTTACGGCAAGCGCAAGAACACTAAGCGCGCGCTCGTGACCATCTCGGCCGACAGCAAGCCCATCGAGATCTTCGGAGGCCCGGTCGCGTAAGCGCCTGGGACTCCAGAAAGAAGAGAAGAACTCATGGCAATTCGTAAGTACAAGCCGACAACCCCGGGTCGCCGCGGGTCGTCCGTTTCGGACTTCGCTGAGATCACTCGGTCGACCCCCGAGAAGTCGCTGATCCGTCCGCTGCACAGCAAGGGTGGTCGTAATGCGCACGGTCGCATCACCACCCGGCACCGCGGTGGCGGCCACAAGCGGGCCTACCGTCTGATCGACTTCCGTCGACTGGACAAGGACGGCATCCCGGCCAAGGTCGCGCACATCGAGTACGACCCGAACCGCACCGCGAACATCGCGCTGCTGCACTTCGTGGACGGCGAGAAGCGCTACATCATCGCGCCCAAGGGCATCGCGCAGGGCACCCCGATCGAGTCCGGCCCCACGGCCGACATCAAGCCGGGTAACAACCTGCCGCTGCGCAACATCCCGACCGGTACCACCATCCATGCGGTGGAGCTGCGTCCGGGCGGCGGCGCGAAGATGGCCCGTTCGGCCGGATCCAGCATCCAGCTGCTCGGTAAGGAAGGCTCCTACGCCACGCTGCGTATGCCCTCCGGCGAAATCCGCCGCGTCGACGTGCGCTGCCGCGCCACCGTCGGCGAGGTCGGCAACGCCGAGCAGTCGAACATCAACTGGGGCAAGGCCGGCCGTATGCGCTGGAAGGGCCGTCGCCCCACCGTCCGTGGTGTCGTGATGAACCCGGTCGACCACCCGCACGGTGGTGGTGAAGGTAAGACCTCCGGTGGTCGCCACCCGGTCTCGCCGTGGGGACAGCCGGAAGGCCGTACCCGCAAGCCCAACCGCCCGAGCGACAAGCTCATCGTCCGCCGCCGCAAGTCCGGCAAGAACAAGCGCTGAAGGAGGAGGTAAGAAATGCCACGCAGCCTCAAGAAAGGCCCGTTCGTCGACGACCACCTCCTCGCGAAGGTGGACGTGCAGAACGAAAAGGGCACGAAGCAGGTCATCAAGACCTGGTCGCGTCGTTCGACCATCATCCCCGATTTCATCGGCCACACCTTCGCCGTCCATGACGGTCGCAAGCATGTGCCGGTGTTCGTCTCGGACAACATGGTCGGGCACAAGCTCGGTGAGTTCGCGCCGACCAGGACGTTCAAGAGCCACATCAAGGACGACCGGAAGAGCAAGCGGCGATGACGACTGACACTCAGAATCCGACTGCACGCGCGACGGCCAAGCACGTTCGCGTGACCCCGATGAAGGCTCGTCGCGTCGTGGACCTGGTCCGCGGCAAGCGAGTCGAGGATGCCCTGGCGATCCTGAAGTTCGCGCCCCAGGCCGCGAGCGAGCCAGTTGCCAAGGTCGTGGCCAGTGCCGCGGCGAACGCCGAGAACAACCTCGGCCTGAACCCGGCCACCCTGGTCATCTCGACGGCCTACGTCGACGAGGGTGCGACCATGAAGCGGTTCCAGCCGCGCGCCCAGGGTCGTGCGTTCCGCATCCGCAAGCGCACCAGCCACATCACCATCGAGGTCGAGAGCATCCCCACCGCCGGTGGAGCAACTCGCAACCGCCGGAAGGGAGGGGCAAAGTAAATGGGACAGAAAATCAATCCCCATGGCTTCCGCCTCGGTATCACCACCGACTGGAAGTCGCGTTGGTACGCGGACAAGCAGTACGCGGACTACGTCAAGGAAGATGTCGCCATCCGTAAGCTCCTCGCCACCGGCATGGAGCGGGCGGGCATCTCCAAGGTGGAGATCGAGCGCACCCGTGATCGGGTTCGCGTCGACATCCACACCGCTCGTCCGGGCATCGTCATCGGCCGCCGTGGCGCCGAGGCCGATCGCATCCGGGCCGAGCTGGAGAAGCTCACCAAGAAGCAGGTGCAGCTGAACATCCTCGAGGTCAAGAACCCCGAATCGGATGCGCAGCTCGTTGCTCAGGCCGTGGCCGAGCAGCTGTCCAACCGCGTGGCGTTCCGTCGTGCGATGCGTAAGGCCATCCAGTCGGCCATGCGTTCGCCGAACGTCAAGGGCATCCGTGTGCAGTGCTCGGGCCGCCTCGGTGGCGCCGAAATGTCGCGCTCGGAGTTCTACCGCGAGGGTCGGGTGCCGCTGCACACGCTGCGCGCCGACATCGACTACGGCCTCTACGAGGCCAAGACCACCTTCGGTCGCATCGGCGTGAAGGTCTGGATCTACAAGGGCGACATCGTCGGTGGCAAGCGTGAGCTCGCCGCCGCGGCCGCTCCGGCAGGCGATCGCGATCGTCCGCGCCGCGAGCGTCCGTCTCGCCCGCGTCGCTCCGGATCCGCCGGTACCACGGCGACCAGCACCGAGGCCGGGCGCGCCGCCACCGCGGTGGTGGACGCTCCGGCAGAGACACAGGAGGGCTGACGCAATGCTGATGCCTCGTAAGGTCAAGCACCGCAAGCAGCACCACCCCGGTCGTTCCGGCATGGCCAAGGGCGGCACCTCGGTGGCGTTCGGCGAGTTCGGGATCCAGGCGCTGGAGCCTGCTTACGTGACCAACCGGCAGATCGAGTCGGCACGTATCGCGATGACCCGCCACATCAAGCGTGGCGGCAAGATCTGGATCAACATCTACCCGGATCGCCCGCTCACCAAGAAGCCTGCCGAAACCCGCATGGGTTCCGGTAAGGGTTCGCCGGAGTGGTGGATCGCGAACGTCAAGCCCGGCCGCGTGATGTTCGAGATGAGTTACCCCAATGAGGAGATCGCTCGTGAGGCCCTGCGCCGCGCGATGCACAAGCTCCCGATGAAGTGCCGGATCGTGACCAGGGAGGAGCAGTTCTGATGGCTACCGAAACACCGGCCGCAGAGCTCCGCGAGCTCACCGAAGAAGAGTTGGTGCAGAAGCTGCGCGACTCCAAGGAAGAGCTGTTCAACCTGCGCTTCCAGATGGCGACGGGTCAGCTGGACAACAACCGTCGGCTGCGCGTGGTTCGTCACGAGATCGCGCGCATCTACACGGTCATGCGCGAGCGCGAGCTCGGTCTGGCCTCCGGACCCGCTGACAAGGGAGATGCGGCATGAGCGAACAGAAAGAGCAGCAGCGCGCCAGCCGCAAGGTTCGAGTTGGCTACGTTGTCTCGGACAAGATGACCAAGACGATCGTCGTCGAGCTGGAAGACCGTAACCGGCACAAGCTCTACGGCAAGATCATTCGCACCACCTCCAAGGTGAAGGCGCATGACGAGAACGAGATCGCCGGCATCGGCGACCGCGTCCAGCTGATGGAGACCCGACCGCTGTCGGCGACCAAGCGCTGGCGTCTGGTCGAGGTGCTGGAGAAGGCCAAGTAGGTCTTTTCGGTCTGTAAGGCGAAGGCCCGCTTCCCGGTTGGGAGGCGGGCCTTCGTCGTTTCGCGCGGCAGTTCGATATCCACGTTACTTTCACGTGGCGCACGTGGTATACATGTGGCATGTCCAAACGTAATCTGACGATCCAGCTCGATGAAGAGGTGATCACCTCCGCGAAGGTGATTGCGGTACAACGGGGCACGTCGGTCAGCGCGCTGGTGACGCAGTACCTGCGCGAGCTCGCTCAAGACGCCGAGCGCTACGAGTACGCCAAACAGCAGGCGCTCCAGCTGATGGCCGAGGCCGAAGGGCACGGGGGGCGCGTCACGTGGACGCGAGAGGAGCTTTACGACCGAGGGGAGCAGAGGTACGCGTGATCGCGGTTGAGCGCACCTTCATAGACACCAACATCCTCATCTACGCACACGACATCGAAGCCGGGGAACGGCACCGGATCGCTCGAGATGTCCTCGCGGACCTGTGGCGTCGCGGCGTCGGTTTGCTCAGCACCCAGGTGCTGCAGGAGTTCTACAACGTGGCGACGCGCAAGTTGACGCCACGGATGAGTCCAGCGAAGGCCCGCCGGGTCATTGCGACCTACAGCGAATGGTGCGCGCGCGACACCGACCCGCTGGTGATCATGAACGCTTCATTTCTTGCCGAAACACACATGGTGTCGTGGTGGGACGCATTGATCATCGAGGCAGCTTCCTGGTCCGGCGCGAAATACCTACTGTCGGAAGATCTTCAACACGGCCGCAGCTTCCTCGGGCTGGAGGTGCGCAACCCCTTCCTCGAACGAGCGGGGTAGCCCAGATCCGGACCCGCGGGAGATCGCGGCGAGAACTGAACAGTCCGGCGGGCGCGTACTGCGGTTGCCGGTCGCGCCCGTCCTTGTAGTGTCGTGTTGACGGCGAACACTGCGTCGAAGCATCTGGCCTCGGTAGCAGTGCCGGCCGATGCGGAGGTGGGATTGTTGGTGCAGCCATACGACCGGGCGCTGCTGCGTAAGCACTTGCTACAGACTCGGATAGCGGGCGATGTCGCGACGCCACGCGAGGGAAACCTGGCGCATTACCGCAGAATGGTCGCCAAGGATCCCGGGTACCAATTCGGGTTGGCGTTGAAGGACTGGACGTTCGACGAGACCTTGGACATGATGGCGCGGCTGTGTGGGGTCAACCCCGACCCGCGGCACCGGCAAGGCACCGACACCATCGGGGTGGATCTGACCATCGAGGCCCTCGACGAGATGGGCGCCAGAATCGGGCAGGCCGCGCGCAATCACGAGACGGTGCTGCTGGCCACCGGGCACCCCGGGCCGCTCATGGGCGTCTACCGCGCAGTCGAAGACGCGTTGCGCGCCGCCGGGTGCGAGGTGCTCACCCCCGCCGCGGGCTGGTCGTACCCCGTCATCACCGCGAACGGCTCGCGGATTCGCGAAATCGTCTACAGCTCAGGCGTTGCCGCGCTCAGCACCGGCGGCCGATTGCAGCACACGCACGACCCGAACCCCATGCAGGCGATGCTGCAAGAACTGCGCGACCGCCCCGAACCGCACCCCTGGCCCGACCTCGTCATCGCCGACCACGGCTGGGCCGGCGCCGCAGGCGAAGCGGGCATCGACACTGTCGGCTTCGCGGACTCCAACGACCCGGCCCTGTTCGCGGGCCGCGCCGAAGGCAAGATCGCGGTTACCGTCCCACTAGACGACGGCGTCTTCCCCGAATACTACGAACCCATGACCGACTACCTGCTCGACCGCGCGGGTCTCGCTGGCTGAACCGGCCCGACGGCCGAGCGCAAATGTCAACTACTGCTTGATCATTGGGCAGCAAGTGGCAGCGGCAAAA
The DNA here is from genome assembly GCF_015355715.1 of Nocardia sp. XZ_19_369. Lineage (NCBI taxonomy): Bacteria > Bacillati > Actinomycetota > Actinomycetes > Mycobacteriales > Nocardiaceae > Nocardia > Nocardia sp. XZ_19_369. The sequence continues at coordinate 413,148 of NZ_JACVED010000003.1, forward strand.
TTCATGGGATAAATCGGTGGCGGCTTGTCGGTATCGCGTGACAAGCTCGGTTGGTGCGGTCCTATCGGGTGGTTTTGGCGAGTGCGGATGTGCGCAACGTACTGCTGCTCGGGGCGCTGGTGCGCATCCCGTTCTTCGCCGGGGCCGTGCTGCTCGCACTCCACGTCGTGCAGACGTTGCACGGTTCCTACGTGCAGGCAGGTGTGCTGAGCACCATCGCCACCGTGTGCATCGCGCTGAGCGGGCCATGGCGCGGGCGCCTGCTCGATCGATTCGGACTGCGCCGCACGGTCGCGCCGTCCATTCTGGTCGGCGCGGTGTGCTGGTCGATCGCGCCGTTCGTCGACTATGTGCCGCTGCTCATCTTCGCCGCGATCGCCGGACTCTTCGACGTCCCCATCTTCACCGTCGTCCGGCAGGCGGTCATCGCCGCGACGACCGAGCAGAACCGGCAGCCCGCGCTCGCCTTGGAGTCGGTGTCGGTCGAGTGCGCCTTCATGGTCGGGCCGATCGTCGGCGTCGCCGCCGCCAGCATCTGGTCGACCACGATGGTGTTGTTCTTCGTGCAAATGACTTTGGTGCTCGCCGGCATCCTGCTCTGGGTGCGCAATCCGCCACTGCGCTCCGCCCAGGACGCCGACCGCGCGAACGCCGTCGCCGTCCCGCGCCGCAGCTGGTTCCGCCTGGAGTTCGTCGCCCTGTGCGTCGGCGCGAGCGCGGCCATCGCCGTCCTGGCCGGCTCCGAACTGACCTTCGTCTCCGCCATCCGCGAATTCGACGCGCAGAAATGGCTCGGCGTCGTCCTCGCCGTCTGGGGCTTCGGCTCGGTGGTCGGCGGCCTCACCTACGGCGCGCTGCACCGCAAGATCTCCACCTACCTCCTGCTCGCCGCGCTCGGGGCCGTCACCCTGCCGATGGCCTTCGCCGTCGGCCCCATCTCCCTCGCCATCACCGGCCTGGTCGCCGGATTATTCTGCGCCCCAACGATTACCGCCTCCATCGACCAGATGAGCCGAATCGTCCCCGAAGGCGGCCGCGGCGAAGCCATCGGCTGGCACAGCGCCGCCCTCACCCTCGGTAACGGCATCGGCAGCTCCATGGCGGGCATCGCCATCGACGCGGGCGGCTTCCCCGCAGGCTTCGGCGCCGCTGCCGCACTCGGACTGGGCATAGGCCTGGGCATCCCCCTCCTCCTCGCCCTGCACAACCGCCGCCGCCCAGCCGTCGACAAACAACCGAGCCAAGTCGGCGCCTGAGCCTCGGCCGGTATTCGAGACATCGCGGTCAGGGGCCGCTGTCGGATGTGCCTCCGATCGGAGCTGTTCGACCGAACTGTTGTGGCAGTGGGTAGTTCGGCCATGAGTGGCTGAATGCCCGCCTCGGCATGAGGGGATTCCAGTGGTTCGTCCTTCGAAACCAACTGGTCGACAACAGGTTTCGCGTATCTGACGACTCCGCTGTGGTAGTCCCCGTGTCGTGGGCGAGCGAGGTCCCGCTGACCCGTGGTGATCGGTGGTGGGGTCAGGTTTTCACCAGGTCTTGCGTTATACGTATACATCTACATATAGTGATCGCGACGGGTGCTGGTGTGCAGTGGCCCGGGGAAATTGACTGAGGATCTGGGCCGGCGGGGCGAATGAGGGGCCCGTCGTTCTGGATCGATGCGTGCATGCGCATTTACGTATGGATGGAGTCGTCATGAGTAGTGAATCGGTGCAGGCGGTTGTGGTCGAGGGGGGTGTCGACTTCGAGAAGGCGGACCCGGAGGGATTTGGGGAAGTCGTGCTGAAGGTGGGGCCCGGGAGTGGGCGGGTGCAGCGGTTTGCCGGGCGGCGGGTGGGGGAGTCGACGCAGGTCACCAAGGCCGGGGTCGAGCTGGTCCGGGTCTATCTGAGCCGTAAAGGGAAGTACGTGGTGCACAAGCAAAGTGCGGAGTGGACCGATTTTTCGGTGGTGGCCGATTGGGTCAAGGAATTGAAGAAGATGCAGAAGAAGAACTGGCGTGGCGGGGTGGACCTGGACAATCAGAGTTGGGGCGACCGCACGCTGGAGGTGGTGGATTCGTTCGAGGAACTGCGGGAGCGGGTGCCCGCCAAGATCTTTCGCACACTCACCGACACTTCCGCGCACCCTCCCATCGAGGATCTCGACATCTGAGCGGCAGCTCGGATACCGAAAGGACTCAGTCCCATGTTTGCTCGACTCGGGCAGTTGGTCGTGCACCATCCGTGGAAGGTGATCGGCCTGTGGCTGCTCATCATCGTCGGTGTGGTGGCGACGGCGCCGCAACTCAAATCGACCACCGACCAATCCGACTTCCTGCCTTCGCATTACGAGTCGATCCAGGCACTCGACATGCAACAGAAGGCCTTTCCGCAGAGTGCGGCGCCCGCGGCGCTGATCGTCTTCGCCCGCTCAGACGGAGCGCAGTTGAGCGACAGCGATACGGCCGCGGTGGCGTCCGTCGGCGCAAAACTCAGTGCGGCCAACATCAAGGATGTCACTGGGCTGCAGCCGATTCCGCCGTCGGAGAACCGGCTGATCCAAGTGATCGCGGTGCAGCTGACGAAGGTGACCAGCGCGGGCGACACGACGCAGAACGACGCGGTCAAGGCGCTGCGTGACGCGCTGAAGACGGAAGTGCAAGGCGGCGAACTGAAGGCCGGCATCACCGGTCAGGCGGCGCAGATGCTGGATCAGATGGAGTCGAGCGAGAAAGGCATGGCGATCATCGGTGTCGCGACGATCGTCCTGATCCTCGTGCTGCTGCTGATCATCTTCCGCAGCCCGGTGATCGCGCTGCTGCCGATCGTCACCATCGGCGCCGTCTCCAGTCTGGTCGGTGGGCTGATCGCGATGACGGCCGAGGCCTTCGACCTCAAGGTGGACAGTTCGGTGAACGCCATCCTGCTGGTCGTATTGTTCGGCGTCGGCACCGACTACATCCTGTTCCTGATGTTCCGCTACCGGGAACGGCTGCGGGCGGGGGAAGATCCGAAGACCGCCATGGTCAGCGCCGTCGCCCGGGTCGGCGAGGCCATCACCTCCGCAGCGGCCGCGGTGATCATCGCGTTCATGGCACTGACCCTGTCCACGCTCGGCATGTTCCGGGCACTCGGTCCCGCGCTGGCCATCGCGGTCGCGGTGGCGCTGCTGGCCGGTCTCACATTGGTCCCGGCCGTGGTTTCGTTGTTGGGTACCAAGGTGTTCTGGCCGTCCAAGGCGTGGCAGGCGGAGCCGAAGGGTGCACGTTTCGCCGCACTCGGTGCGGCGCTCGGCCGTCGTCCCGCCGCCTTCGCGGTGGTCTCCGGCGGTCTGCTCGTCGCGCTGGGCATCCTGGCCGTCGGCTTCAATCCGACATTCGATCTGAGTTCGGGCTCGACCTCGGATGCGTCCGAATCGGTGGTCTACAACAAGGAACTGCTCAAGGGCATGCCCGCCGGCGCCACCCAGCCGTCGGACGTGTTGCTGCGGGCCGACAACGGCGCGCTGACCAGCGATCAGCTCGCGACCTACCGGACAGCGTTGATCGCGGTGCCCGGCGTCGGCCAGGTGGCGGAGCCGCAGCTGTCCGCGGACAAGGCAACCGCCAACTTCCAGGTGACGCTCACCTCCGCACCGGAGTCGGACGCCGCCATCGAGACGGTCCGTAATCCGTTGCGCGACGCCGCACATGCGGCCGCGCCGGCCGGCACGACCGCAGCCGTCGGCGGGATGACGGCGATCTTCGTCGACTTCCAGGACGCGATGAACCACGACTACGCGATCGTGTTCCCGGTGGCGGCGATCCTGATCATGATCGTGCTGGCCTTGCTGCTGCGCAGTCTGGTCGCGCCGTGGTATCTGATGGCGTCGGTGTTCCTCGGCTTCGCCGCCACGCTCGGCGCCGCGGTGCTGGTGTTCCAGCACCTCCAGGGGGAGACCGGCCTGATCTTCACGCTGCCGGTGATCATGTACCTGTTCGTGGTCGCGCTCGGCACGGACTACAACATCCTGATGGTGGCCCGGTTGCGCGAAGAGGCCAGGGAGGGGCGCGATCCGCGGCAGGCGGCGGCGCTCGGTCTGCAGCACACGGGTCCGACGGTCGCGGCCGCGGGCCTGATCCTCGCGGGCACCTTCGCCTCGATGATGTTGGCGGGCAACAACGTGCTCTCGCAGATGGGGTTCGCCATCTCCGTCGGCATCGGGATCGCGGCCTTTGTGATGGCGATGTTCTTCACCCCGGCGCTGACGGCGTTGCTCGGGCACCGTGCGTGGTGGCCGGGGCACGGTGACGAGAAGCCTGGTGCGTTCGCGGAGCGAAGGGCGCACGCCACCAGCGAGGTGACGGCGCCGACCGCACGCTGATCGTGCCGAGCGGAAAAGGGCTGCCCTCCGGTCACTCCGGCGGGCAGCCCTGCTGCTGTCCAGCGGGAACGACCCGCGCGCGATCAGCCGCTGATGGCGAACGGGCGGCGGACCTTGATCCCCGCCTCTACCGCACGGGCTACGGCCGCACGGGAGACGCCGACCTCATTGGCAATGCCCGGAGTCAGCCAGGATTCGTCGGCGAGCCGAAGGATCTCGGCGAGCTGCTCGACGGAGAGATTCGACATCCCGCGACGGGCGATCTCGTGTGCGAGAGCGGTGATTTCGTCGTCCTCATCGATCTCGTCCTCGTCGTCCAGGAGCTCCTGCTCCATGTCCGCCATGGGAGCGCGCCCGACAATGCTGGCGGGCTCGGCGCGCTGGCTGGGGCGCGGCGGTTCCGGGTTCTCCTCGAAGACGAGTTGTTCGATCTCGGCATCGGAGATGCCTGCGGCGGCCGACTTTCGGCGGCTGGTGGTGGGGCGAGAAACCGTTTCCCCCGAGATCGCCTGTGCGACAGTGTCGGCGATCGTTGCTGCGGCCTTCCGAATGGGGTCACCAGGGTGAGGCTCTTCTGGCTCGTCGCCGAGCGACGCGTCTGCGATGGGCCCGGGTGCCGGGGCGGTGGGTCCGGAATCGGCGGGTTCACGCGGCATGTCGTCTATCGGGAACAGCGGCATCGCGTGCCCGTTGTGTGTGGGCTGGCCGTTCGGCGGCGCGACAGCGCGTCCGTTGGTGTGTGCGGTGTCGCCGCTGCTGGGTGTGGTGCGGACGGCACCATTGACCGGCTGGCCATTCGTTGACGCGGTGCGCTCGTCGTCGGAGACCGCGCGGCCGTTCGTCACGGCGTGGCCGTTGGTCGCGAACGGATGGGCGTTGCTGGACGCGACGGTGCGGGAAGGCGGCTGCGCGGCTGTTCCGGTGGGGCTCGAGGTGGCGGCTGTGTCCTGAGGTGCACCGTTGGCCGAATCGGCGTGCAGAACAGATCCGTTGGTCGCGGCGGGCGCACTGTCGATGGGCAGCGCGGTACGCGGGTCGCGCAACTCGACGGGCAGCGGATGGCCGTTGATGGCCGAGAACGGCGCTGCGGTATGGCCGTTGGTGGGGGCACGGCCAGCTATGGGCGCCGAATTCGGTTCCCGCTGATCGTCAGCCGGAACTGATTGCACGGCATGACCATTGGCCGCAGGGCGAGAATCGTCAGCGCGGGCCTGGGTCGGCCGGTGGGCACTCTCGGCTGAGAACGTAGGCACCGCATGCCCGTTGGCCGTCGGCGCGGTCACCGCATCCGCCTCACCGCTCCGCGATTCCGCCGACTGCCGATCGACACCCATCGGCCCCGCGTCCACCCGCTCGGCTCCAGGCACCCGAGCAGCGACCGTCGCCTCGTAGGAATCGGCCCCACCGAGCAACCACCGCCGATCATCCGGCGCATCGACGGTGAGCCCGACCCGTGAATCCCGTTCGCTGACCCGATGCCGAACCGTAGTGTCCCGGTCCACCACCGGCGCACCATCAATGAGTAGCGCATAACGCGCGGAAACCCATGCGTGCAACCAGATCACGACGCCGACCATGATGGGCGCGATCGAGTATTCCGCGGCGCGCCCCCACGAACCTGTGGCCACATGCGGCCCGGCGTTCAACGCGATGGTGGTGCCGAGCAGCGCGGTCTCGAAGAAGATCACCTTGCCGCGGGCGAGCTCGCGTCCCCAGCGGGCGGCGGTGGTCGCGGCGACCATGATGGTGATGATCGGAATCGAGATCATCGCCTCGATCCCGTAGCTCAACCAGTACAGCGGATCGGACATGTCGCCGCTGGGCACCAGGTTGTGCTGCACGTTCACACCCGCCCACACCATACCGAGCACGACGACGGCGATCAGCGCCCGCGACGACCATTCGGCGCGCCGGTAGAGCTGGGCCAGCCGCGCGTCCTCGCTGGACACCCGCCGCCGCGCGGCCAGCGCCCGCCGATGCCACCGCTCGTCCGCCTCGTCGGCTCGCCGAATCTTGGCCGCCGTCCGGCGATCTCGCTTCTCCGTGGCCAGCTCTTCTTCGACCGCCCGCCGCCGCTGCTTACGCCGCTGCGCCCGAACCCATTCCGCGAGCTCGCGTTCCGCCCCGATTTCCCCCTCGGACAACACCTCGAACAGCGCCGTATCGTGCTGCAGCGGCAATTTGCCACGGGCCGTCTCGACCCGCTGCGCCAACGCGGCGATCTCGGAACTACCGGTGGATTGTTCGTCGCGCATCGCGAGCCTTCCCGGAGCAGATCGTCAGCAGACCTACTTGCTCGAACGTATGTGTGATCGCAATGAGGCTAAACCGGCCACCGGCCGAGGTCAATGCCGACGCTCGAAAACCAGTGCGAATATCTCGGACGTTCGCGTGACACGCCGCTTAAAGCAACACGCCGTTGGACCCGAGCTGAATTAGCGCCTGAAGCGGCGGCCGACAAGGCGGGAATTCCTATGCGACGTGCACGATTTCGGCGGCGTGCGTGGTGAGAAAAGCGCGCGATCGACCACCGCGGCCGCTCAATTCATAGTGGTATGCCAAACGATGGCAGCAGCCAGCGCTCCCGCGCCATTGACCGACCAATGCAGCGCGATCGGCGCCAGCAGACTGCCGCTGCGCCGGCGCAGCCAGGTGAATACGACACCGGCGGCCGCAGTGGCGACGACGGCGAGCAGAATCCCGATGATCTGCCCCATGACGCCACCGCCGACGAATCCGGAAAGCCCGCGATTGCTACTGGTCAAACCCAGCGACGAGGCGATGTGCCACAACCCGAAAAGCAGTGATCCGGCAGCGAAGACGCCGCGCGCGCCATAGACCCGATCGAGCGTGCCGTGCAGCACGCCGCGGAACGCCAGCTCCTCGGGAATCACCGTCTGCAAGGGAATCACGATCATCGAGGCGATCAGCGCGCCGGAGATGGTGGCGTAGCGATCGGCCAGGAAGAACGGCCGGGTGATCGGCAGCGCCGCCCCGATGGCCACCGCCGCGAGCACCACGCCGACCGCGCCGAGCGCGTAGAGCGTGCCGCGTCGCCAATGCCGGGGGGAGAGGCCGAATTCATGCCAGTTCATGCCGCGGCGGCGCATCAACGCCAGCAGCACGAGGGCGGCCACGGGCACGGTCACAATGCTGGCCCAGGCGGTGGTGAAGTGCGCGATCAGATTGGTCCCCGCCAGGACCACGACAACCACGGCCACGTCGGCATATGCATGCAATTTGTGGCGGGGCGGAGTGGTTTCCGCGAGGTCCTGTGCGAGCATCCCGCCCAGTGTACGGATGGGTGCCGGGCCTGCCGCGTGGTCGGTCATTTGTGGTCGGCATACCCGAATCGGCCGGATCCATCGGTCTCGATGTGGTGGCGCGTGGCACCGGTTACTGTGACTAGAACTTGTTTCAGTTACAGGAGCCGCGCCCGACGTGGCCTGAGCCACCGCGGCGGGCGCCCCGGGCCGGCTGACTGCCAGTGCTTGTCAGCCGGCCCATCCCACCGGGTCGGTCCAGGCTTGCAGCTTGCGGGTGGTCTCGAAGCGGCGTGGCACGTTGCTGATCGGATCGGTGAACTCGAGCGACGCGGCGAGCAACTGCAGCGGCCGGGTGAAGTCGTCGACCGGCTTGTCGGTCAGTACGGGGTAGAAGTCGTCGCCGAGGATCGGGACGCCGAGGCCGTTCATGTGCAGCCGCAGCTGATGGGTCCGGCCGGTCAACGGGCGCAACCGATACCGGCCGAGCCCGTCGCGATGCTCGACCAGCTCGATCGAGGTCTCGGCATTGGGCTCGCCCTCGACCTCCTGCGCCGCGAGCACATGCTTCTCTTTCATGATCCGGCTGCGCACGACGCGCGGCAGGTTCAGCGCCGGATCGTACGGCGCGATCGCCTCGTACTCCTTGAAGACGGTCCGCTTGTGGAACATCGTCTGATACGCCCCGCGCCGCGCCGGGTTGATGATGAACAGCACCAGCCCGGCCGTCACCCGATCCAGCCGATGCGCCGGGATCAGGTCCGGCAACTCGAGGTCGCGGCGCAAGCGCACCAGCGCGGTCTGCAGGATGTGCTGGCCGCGCGGAATGGTCGCGAGGAAGTGTGGTTTGTCCACGACGAGCAGGTCGTCGTCGCGGTGCACGATGGTGAGATCGAACGGCACCGGCGTCTCGACCGGCAGGTCGCGGTGGAACCACACCGCGCCGCCGGGAACATAGGGCGCGTCCGGCCTGATCGGGCCGTCGAGATCCACGATCCCGCCGTCGCGCAGCAACTCATCGATCCGGGCCGGATCCACCCGGGGCAGCCGCTCGACCAAATGGTCGCGAATCGTCGCCCAGTCGCCGTCCTCCGGCAGCCGGAGCCGGGCCGGGTCCAGGCCGTGCCGCTTCGGCAACGGCGGTTGCTGCCGCCTTCTCATCGGCATCGACCCTAGTCGCCGGGGGTTTCGCCGCGCGCCCCCGGGTCAGTGGGCGCGTATCGCGATGCCCGGGTAGTCGAGGACGAAACCGGACTCGTCATAGGTGAGCGTGCAGCGGAAATCGAACTGCGGTGCCTGGTAGGCGAACCGCTGGTGCGAACCGTCGTCGGCGATCCGGCGGTAGACCTGCTCCAGCCGGGTCACCTCCAGTCCGACGGCGTGCACGTAGGCCGCCGGCGCATCGATCGCCGCGCCGACGTCGAGGCCGAGCCGGTGCACCGGGAACGCGTTGGTCAGTGCCGAAGCCGCCAGATCGACATCGAGGCAACCGCTCAGCCCGGCGTGCGGCACCCCGTCGACCGTCCAATTGCCCGCGCCATCGGTGTCCAGCGCGACCGTGTGCCAGCCGCCGGGACGCCGGGTCGCGACCCTGGCTCGCCGGGTGTGCCACGACGGGTCGAGGGTGAGCTGATAGTCCACCGCCCACGCGCGGCCGTCCTCGACCGCCGTGGTGCATCCATCGATCTGCACGCCGCTCTCGGTCACCTTGAAGTAGGCGATCTCGAAACCGGTGCGCGCGCCGCGATGCTGCCAGGCGGCCGACTGCGGTACGGGTTCGAACATTGTGGCGCGCGAATTCAGAAGCCGCGCAGGCGATCCGGGCGGATCCGGACCACAGCGGAGTATTCGGTGAAGAACTGCTCGGCGGTCATCGAGATGTCCTTCAGCCCGTCGGTGTATTTCGCTGTGTACGTGGCGATTTCGTCAGGCGTGGCGGCCACGTCATCGATGCGGGCGGTGCCGGTGAACACGACGACCTCGCCGCCCCACTCGGTGGCGTTGAAGTTCAGCGCAACGCGCGGGTTGCGGGCCAGGTTGCGCAGCTTGGCCTGATCGGGCTTGCTGAACAGCAGGAACTCGTCGTCACCCCACTGGAACCAGACCGGGTTGGGTTGCGGGGTACCGGAGGCCCCGACGGTGGTCAGCCAGATGACGCGTTCTTTGTCGAGGCGCTCGGCGACCTTGGCACCGAAGTCGGTGCTCGGATCGACGACGGGGGCAGCAGCGGATCGATCGGATGCCGTTGTGGTCATGCTCGGGACAACACCGCGACAGCCGGGACGATTCCTGTTCGGCGCATTTCGGCTGTCGCGGCCCCGGTCCATCCCGGATCGGTGCGCGATCGGGCTACGGCGTCGCTCGCTCGTCGAGAACCATCCGCCGCGCCTCCACCAACGTCCGCCTTGCTCGGCGGCGCATCCGGCACATATCCACGCTGCAGTTCAAATGCACCTGCATGGCGCGGTGGGCCTGATCCGGTGTCAGCGCACCCGGGTCGATAGAACACGACGAAATTGTGGAAATGATCCGTGTAACAAACATATTCACGACTCCAATGTGGTGTTTCCGTATGGTGAAAGCTAGCCATGTATCCGCGCTATCGGGCCTGGTCGAGCCACCGTTCATGGAGCGTTCCCCGAGGTGATGGACATCGGAAAGCCTTGTGTACGAAGCCGTTTTCGCAGGTAACCAGAACAAGTCCGCAGCGCGACAAGCTATTCGGCGATAAACGCGCGCATTTCTGAAGGAGGTCGAATGAACACCGAGATGCTGGAGGCACTTTGGCGAGCGTGGGCCGAACGTGGGGCTGCCCTGACGGAGGAACAATGGGCGACGCCGACGCGGCTGCCCGGCTGGTCGGTGCGCGCACTGTTCGCGCATGTAGCGCCCGATCCCGCGATCATGGCCACGATGCGTGACGCCAGGGTGACGGGCCCGCCCGCAGCCGCCAACGGAGCGGAGATCCTGCGAATCTTCAACGCTCCCGGCGGTTTAGCGCACACAGCAGCCGACGACATCGCCGTGCAAGCCAGCGAAACGGCGGAGCATATCGACACCGACGCACTGCTGCGCCGCTTCACCGAGGACGGCCCGCGAGCCCTCGCCGAACTCGGCGATATCGATCCGGCCACCGTGCTGCCGCATCCGTACCTCGGTGCCGTGACCTTTCAGGCCCTGCTCGAGGTGGCCGTCGTCGACCTCACCGTGCACCTGCTCGATCTGATCGCGGCGGTCGGCGGCCCGCCGGTGCCGCAGGCCACGTTGCAGAGCGTCGTGCAGGTGTTGGCCGCCGTGGCCGACCCGGCCGACTTCATCGAGGCCGCGACCGGGCGGAGCGCAGTAGCAGTGCTGCCGGTGATGCGGTAGCGGGCTGGCCCGCCACCCTCGCCGAAGGAAAGTTAGGCTAACCTACCTTTCGGGCGCATTGTGTGTGACGATGGGTCCGGTTCGGGGGCACTGGCGATGATGGCGAGAGGCAACAACTTATGACGGTGGAGCTCGCGCCGCTGCCCGCGGCGGAGACGGGGAACCGGCCGCCGCGTGCGGCGCAGCAAGCGCGCAAGAAGGCGGAGGCCTTGGCGCGCAGGGAGATCCTGGCGCCCGTGCGCGGGGCGCTGACGCTCGCGAGCCTGATTATGGCTGTCGCCTCGGTCTGCGCCGTGGTGCCGTTCGTGCTGATCGTCGAGGCGTGCCGGGAGTTGCTCGCCGACCAGGTCGACACCGATCGAGTGTGGCGACTGGTGGGAACGGCGATGATCGTGCTCGTGGCGCGCGGCCTGCTGCAGGCCCTGGCGCTGACCTGGACACACTTGGTCGACGCCGGCTACCAGCTCACCGTCCGTCGGGCGCTCGCGGCCAAGCTGAGCAGAGTGCCGCTCGGCTGGTTCGGCGAGCGCACCTCCACCGAGGTGAAGAAGTACCTCCAGGACGATGTCGAGGCGCTGCACTATCTGGTCGCGCACGCGCGACTGGAGTTCGTCGGTGCGCTGGTCGTGCCGGTGGTCACCCTCGGCTATCTGGTGACGGTCGACTGGCGGTTGACCCTGATACTGCTGGTTCCCTTGGCGGCCTACGGGATCGTGCTGAGCAAGATGATGGGGCAGGACAGTAGGGATCGGCTGGCCATCTATCACCGCTGGGAGCGTCGGGTGCAGGAGGCGACCATCGAGTTCGTCGACGGCATCCAGGTCGTGCGGGCGTTCGGCCAGGCGGGCAAGGCGCACAACGAGTTCCAGGCGGCTGTGGACGGTCAGGCGCGCAGTCTGGACCGCTGGAAGTCGCCGATGATCCGATCGCAGGCGGCCGCCGACATCGCGATCGCGCCGGTGTTCGTGATGATCGTGATCGTGGTCGCCGGTCTGGTCGGAGTCGGCTCGGATTGGCTGACGCCGCTGGACGTGCTGCCATTCCTGTTGGTCGGCCTCGGCCTCGGTAGTGCGCTGCTCGGCCTCGGTTACGGCGGTCAGGCGCTGCGTACCGCGGGTACCGCCGCGCTGCGGCTGCACGAATTGCAGCAGACACCCGAATTGGTTGCTGGGACGAGCGCTTCGCCCGTGTCGGCCGCGGCGGGGGAGGTGCGTTTCGAGTCGGTTTGCTTCGGCTACCGCGTGGATCATCAAGTGCTGCGCGATGTCGATATCGAGTTGACGCCGGGCACCATCACCGCGCTGGTCGGCCCCAGTGGTTCGGGCAAGTCGACCCTGGCCAAATTGGTGCCCCGCTTCTACGACGTGGACTCCGGCCGAATCACCATCGGAGGGCGCGATATTCGCGAGTACTCGACCGAAGGTCTTTACCGTACCGTTGGTTTCGTCTTCCAGGATGTGCGATTGGTCCGCGGCACGATCCGGGAAAACCTGCGGCTGGCCGATCGAAATGCGGACGACGAGGCACTGGAGCGGGCGGCGCGGGCGGCGCAGATCCACGACCGTATTGTCGCGTTGCCGCGTGGCTACGACTCCGAGTTCGGCGTCGATGCCAGTTTGTCCGGTGGTGAGGCGCAACGGCTTTCGATCGCGCGAGCGCTGCTCGCCGACCGCCCGGTGCTGGTGCTCGACGAAGCGACCGCCTTCGCGGACCCGGAATCCGAGGCCGCGGTGCAGGACGCCCTGGCCGTACTGGTGGCGGGCCGTACCGTGCTGGTCATCGCGCACCGTCTGCACACCATCACCGGTGTGGACCGGATCTTGGTGTTGGAGAACGGCACCGTGGTGGAACAGGGTGACCACCGTAGTCTGCGCGATGCGGGTGGCACCTATCAGCGGCTCTGGGAAATCAATGAGAAAGCGCTCGATGCCGTTGCGCTGATCGAGAAGGAAGCGACGCGATGATTCGTAAGGTACTCGGGCTCGTCCCGGCCGAATTCGCCCCGCTGACACCGAAACTGTTCGCCGCGATCACCGCGCAGGCCCTGAGCCAGGCGGCCGCGTATCTGATGCTCGTTCCGGTGCTGGCGGCACTGCTCGATCATGATCTCGGCCTGGCCTGGTTCTGGACGTTGCTGATGACCGCAGCGGTCGCAGGCGTGGCGATCTTCGGCTATCTGCAAACGGTGCTCGGTCTGCGCATCGCGGTCGGCATGCAGTTGCGGCTGCAGACCAGGATCGGCGATCACCTCAATGCGCTTCCGCTCGGCTGGTTCGAAAACCAGAGTGCCGGAAAGCTTTCCAGGATCGCTGTGGAGAACGTACGGGAAATCCAGGGAACCGTCGCCTATCTACTTGCCAAGGTGCTCAACAGCATCCTGGTTCCGCTCGGTGTCGCGGTCGGCATGCTGCTCATCGATTGGCGCATCTGTGTTGCCATGCTGCTCGCGGCACCAGTGCTCTTCCTGGTGAACACGCTGGCCAACCGGGCATATACCGGGTCCGATCAGCGCATGCACGCCGCCGCGTCCGAGGCCGATTCGCGGGTGGTCGAATTCGCGCAGGCACAGCCGGTGCTGCGGGCGTTCGGCGCGCCCGGCACCGGTGGCGGCGCACTCGACACGGCGCTGGATCGCCAGCGTTCCGCGATGACCAGGATGGTGTTCACCGCGGTACCTGGTTTGATCGTGTTCTCGCTGTTCGTCCAGGCGGTCTTCCTGGTGCTCACCTATGTGGTGGTGGGCTTGGTCACCGACGGTGCCGTCTCGGCCGCCGCCGCGATCGCGCTCATCGCCGTCAGCTCCCGATTCATCGAGCCGCTGAATCAGGCCGCTCAGCTCGGCAACGGCCTGCGTGCTGCCGCGTCCGCGGTCGACCGGGTCGGCGAACTGCTGGCCGAGCCGGTGCTGCCCGAGGCGACAACGCCCGTCACACCCGGTGTCGCGTCCGTGGTCTTCGATGATGTGAGCTTCGGTTACCGACCGGGTGAGCCGGTCGTCTCCGGGCTGAGCTTCAGCGTGCCCGCGGGCACCACCACCGCGATCGTCGGACCGAGCGGCGCGGGCAAGACCACACTGTTGCGGCTGGCCGCGCGCTTCTACGACGCCGATTCGGGCCGGGTCGTCGTCGGTGAACACGACGTACGCGACCAACCGTCGGAGTCGCTGTTGAACCAGCTGTCGCTGGTCTTTCAGAACGTCTATCTCTTCAATCGTTCGGTGGCGGACAACATTCGGATCGGCAAACCCGCTGCCACCGATGCCGAGGTGTGGCGCGTGGCCGAGGCGGCGAGGGTGGACGAGATCGTCGAGCGACTGCCGGACGGTCTCGACACCGCGGTCGGCGAAGGCGGCGTCTCGCTGTCCGGCGGTGAGCGGCAGCGGGTTTCGATCGCCCGCGCTTTGCTCAAGGATGCGCCGATCGTGCTGCTCGACGAGGCGACCAGCGCACTGGATCCGCACAGCGAGGCGGTCGTCGTCCGCGGCGTGCACCAGCTCACCAAGGGCAAGACAGTAGTCGTCGTCGCGCATCGACTCGCCACGATCGCGCACGCCGACCAGATCCTGTTCCTCGACGGCGGCCGGATCGTCGAACGCGGCACGCACGCTGAACTTCTGGCGATGGGCGGACGCTACGCCGACTTCTGGAACGAACGCTCACGCGCCGCCGGATGGCGGTTGGAGCCGGTCGCGGTCTGATCGAAACTGCACTAGGGCACGCTGAGTGGTTCCCGCAGGAACGCGGTCAACAGGTCGTTGGTCACCCGCTGCGTTTCTCGCGGACCTCGGGAACCGCCGATCAGTTGGGCCACCAGGAATCTGACTGGCTCAGCGAGGAATTGGGGAGCGTCGGTGAAGCTGTAGTGGTTGGCCTCGCTGATCTCGTGCCGGAAGACCGGTGCTGTCGAGCGGGCGAGCAACGATCCGTTGCCTTCCAGGAATTGCTCGTAGTGTTCGGTCTCCGCATAATCGCTCTGCACCAGTAGGAACGGCTTCGTCAGCGACTGCTGGGGCAGCGTGCCGTACAACGTGCCGTCGATATTCGCCGCGGCCATCAGCCGATGGTCGCCCGCCAGCGCTGCCGCCGCGGCCGCGCCACCGAACGAATGCCCTACTGCGGCAATATGTCCGGTATCGAGTCGATCGGAAAGGCTCGGCCCCAGCGTATTCGGGCGTTGTAGCTGATCGACCACGAAGCGCAGATCGGCCGCGCGAACGTCGAGTTGTCCGCTCATATAGCGCGATTGGTCCGGATCGTCGTCCAGGAAGTGCGGGCGCGGTGTTGCGAGGGTGCCGTCGGCGAGTTCGGTGACCGCGACCTCGTACGGATGATCAACGGCGAGCACCACGATGCCCCGGCTCGCGAGATCGGCGATCAACCCGGTGTAGAACCCACGCGGAGCACCGTATCCGGGCGAGAACAACACGACCGGCCAGCGTTCGTGGTCCGGGCTGACCGGGACGTCCAACCGGGTATGGGTATCGATACGGTGGTAGCCGCGCATGAGGTATCCGGGCAGCAGCGAGACCTGCTTCGGCAACCGGTCCAGCCCGTCGAGATACGGCGAGGATCGACCCTTCGCTGCCGGGTCGGCCGGATACCAGGCCTGCACAACGACATTGCGCCGGTCCTCGACCGAGTCCGTTGCGGGCTCGGGTCTGTCCCGGTCGACCCAGCGAAAGATCTCGGTACCCACCGCGTACGGTCCGCTCGGCCGCGGCAGGGCCGGCACGGGAACCAGCGACCACGCAAGCACGGCGGGCAGCGTCAGAAACCCCACGCCGACTCGGGCACTGGTCAGCCACCGACTGCGTGGCCCGTCGACGCGTCGTTTCGACTGCCGGACAACGAGTCCGACCGTCGCACCGAACAATAGGTAGGTGGGCGCGAACTGCCAGTAGAACCCTTCGATCAGGTGCTGCGTCACGCCTGCGGCTACCAGCCCCGGCACCGCGACGGAGCTGATCCGGCGCGCGCGGAGCGGAGCGGCGATCGCGGTCACCGCGAAGGCCAGGGTGGCCAGCACGAGCACCACGTCCAGGGTCGACATCCAGCTGACCTCCGCTCCGGATACCGGGCTACGGAGCTGCTGTGCGACCGGCCTCGAATCCGACTGTCAGCCTTGCGGACCGGCGGGGCACCGCGCGTCGGGCGCAGGTCGCGATTCGATTCATCCTGTGGGATGACCTATCAGATGCCCGGGTGAGTATCGGGCGAAGGCAGCTACGCCGCACGGACTACTTCCAGTACGCCTGATATTTCATGGCGGTTTTGGGCACACCGTGTACCTGCTTGAGCGACTTGACGATCGATCGAGTGGTGTGACCGTCGCAGGCCACCCAGGCGAACACATTGTCCGGGCAGTCGAGCTCGTGCGCGGCTTCGCGGAGCAAACGGCCGTCGTCGATACGTTGCACCCAGGTCACCTGGTGATGGGGCTTGCCGCGCAACGGAATCTGCCGGTCGGACTCGTACTGCCACTCCAGCCAAACCCTGGCCGGCACGTCACCGATCGCGTCCAGCAGCGAGTTGATCGCGGGGATCGACGCGGTGTCGCCGAAAACAAGGTACTCGCTGGGCGTCGCCTCGGGCAGTTGGAAGTCGGAACCGAGAACGGTCACGTCGAGCTTGTCTCCGGGGGCGGCGTTCTGGGCCCACCGAGCCGCATGTCCGTTGTGGATGGCGAATTCGATCGCGAAGCGGTCGCCGGCGGGATCGGGGTCGACCAGGGTGTATCCACGCTGGTGCAGCTTCTCGCCGGTGCTGTCGGGAAACCAGCAGCGCACCCATTGCGTCGGATGCACGGGATTGTCGGCGAGCAGACCACCTGCGGTGAAGCCGAGTCGCAGGTACTTGTCGGTGACGACTTCGGTCGACGTCACCGTGATCTGGTAGTCGGTGCCGCCCCATGCTTTGACGAGCAGACCATTGAATCCCTTACCCATGTCGTTAGGTTAGCCTAACGAAAGTCGATTGTCGCGCCGGTGGCTGTGTGCCGGTCCGTCGTCGCCCGACCGGCGACGACGGACCTTGTGCGGCAAGGTGGTCGGGTTCAGCAGGAAAGTCCGAGCGCCGAGGCGATGCTGCACTCGGACGCGCGGCTCAACTTCCAAGTGCCGTCGAGCTGCTTCCAGGACGCGTCGTAGTTGAAATCGGGGTAGCCCTCGGTGGTGACCCGCAACTGGGCGTCGATCCGATCGCCGGAGACGGAGGGGTTGACCACGTTGTACCGCAGGCTCGGCGGGGCGGCGAGCAGTATCGCGCCGATCTTGTCCATGGTCGCCACGCCGGCTTCACCGGATTCGAGCTCAGCGGCCCTGGCGGACCGTGGCGCGCCGGTGTTCACGGCGAGGCGCAGCTTGGTGGTCAGCTCGGCCGCGCTCGGCGCCGCAGCGTGCATCGGCGCCGAAAGTGGGGCCGCGAGCGCGGGCGAAGCGGTGATCGCGGTAGCCGTCGCGCCGCCGAGCACGGCAGCGGTCAGTGCGAATGTCGTTGCCGCACGGCGTAAAAGCGGCTTGTTCGAGTTGCTGGTCATCAATGTCATCCAATCGGTCACGGGTGTGAGTGCCGCCGCTATTTGCGGCACAGGTGTTCAATATAAGGTAAGGCTATGCAAACATAGCGACGAAGAGTTTCGGATTGTGGGCACCGACACGTGTGCGTCGGAATGCACGCAACGCGGCCGTTTGCGTGTCGGAGAAGAGTGGAGAATCGGTGGAAACGCTTCTGATAGTCGGCGCGGGGCCGAAAGCCCTTGCGGTGGCGACGAAGGCGAAGGTGCTCCGCGAACTCGGCCTGCCCGCCCCGCGCGTCGTCGTCGTGGAAGCGCATGTGGTCGGCGGCAATTGGCTGCCGAGCGGCGGCTGGACCGACGGTCAACATCGCCTCGGCACCAGCCCGGAAAAGGACATCGGCTTCCCGTATCATTCGACCTGGGCGCGCGGCCGCAACGCGGAGATCAACGCGGCGATGACGGCTTACAGCTGGACTTCCTTCCTGGTCGAGCACGGCACTTACGCCGAATGGGTCGACCGAGGGCGCCCGAATCCGCACCATCACGTCTGGGCCAAGTATCTGCAGTGGGTGGCGCGCCGGATCGACCTCGAAATCGTCACAGGCACCGTGCGATCCGTTGCGGCAGCGGTCGACGGCTGGCAGCTCACCGCGACCGGCCCCAGCGGTGACCCGGTCCAGTTGACCGGCGACAAGTTGATGATCACCGGTCCCGGCGCCAGCTCGCGCGCCATCGCCGACCATCCGCGGGTGCTGACCATCGCGCAATTCTGGGACCTGGCCGGTCGCCGCGCGCTGCCCGTCTCTTCTCGGGTCGCGGTGATCGGTGGCGGTGAGACCGCGGGCTCGGCACTGGACGAGTTGGTCCGCCACGGCATGCTGTCCATCTCGGTGGTCTCACCGATGGCCACGATCTACACCCGCGGTGAAAGCTATTTCGAGAACTCGCTGTTCAGTGACCCGGTCAAGTGGGCGGCATTGAGCATCCAGGAACGTCGCGACGTCATCCGCAGAACCGATCGCGGTGTCTTCTCGGTCCGTGTCCAGGAAAGTCTGCTCGGTGACAGCCGGGTGCATCATCTGCAGGGCCGTGCTGTTCGGGTAACCGAGCAGGGCGACGGAATCGCGCTGACGCTGCGCAACGACATGCGGCCCGATCAATCGCACGTCTTCGATCTGGTGATCGATGCGACGGGTGGGCAACCGCTGTGGTTTCTCGACCTGTTCGATCAGGACGCGACCGATCTGCTGGAGTTGGCCATCGGTGGTCGGCCGACCCACCAGCGAATCGAGGCATCGATCGGCTACGACCTCGCGGTCGCGAACCTGGACGCCAAGCTCTATCTACCCAATTTGGCCGCCGTCGCACAGGGGCCCGGATTTCCGAATCTCAGTTGTCTGGGCGAACTCTCGGATCGGGTGCTGTGTTCGCAGACAGCGGCCAAGGGAGCGCGGCCGCACTTCGCGCGAGCTGTCACCTGAGGATGCGTGCGCAGCGTCTACCGCGGTCAGCGTCGCAGTGTCGGCATGTCCACGGGCGTGCGCGGCTGGGTGTAGAGCGTGATCCGGCGATCGGGCCGGATGTCGAATTCCCCGAGACTAGGGGCGCCGAAGCGCTCCGCGACGCGCCGGACCGCGACATTGCGATGGTCCGGGTCGACCATGATGCGGCGGCACTTCGGCTCGGCCGCGAAAATCGCGGGCAACAACTGGGCGGCGAACGCTGCCATCATGCGACGCCCGGTCAAGTCCTGCTCCGCGGTGGCGAGATGCATTGCCACATCGTAGGGATCGGCGTGGTAGAGGCGGGCGATCTCATCTTTGGCCGCGCGGTACAGCTCCAGGTATGCCACGTCGCGCCGACCGAGCTCCGGTCGGTCATCGGCGGCGAAGTCGAAGCTGACAATGCATGGCAGGGAATACGTTCCGGCCAGCTGCGCGCGCAGGTCCTGCTCGCGCCGTTCGGCCGACCATGGTTGTTCCCAGGCTGCCAGCAGGTGTGGCCGGTGCATCCACTCGCTCAGCATCATCGGGTCGGATCCGTCCGGATCGGCGACCCGCAGGCCGAACGGTTCGGACACCGTCGGCAGCGGCGGGGCAGGCGCGGCGCGCACCTCGTCGGAGAGGTCGGTCTGCTCGCGGGCCAGGACGTAGCGCGTTCCGGTGGTGTTCATCATGTCGAGCTCCGTGGGTAGTGACTGAGCATTGAAGTGAGGTTAGCCTATGCTAACGTTCGCTGCGGCATGGTTGCCGTTGGAGTGCTGGCAATGCCGTCGAGGTGCTGGTAGCCGGTTATCTGGAGGAGTCGTATGTCCAACAATCTCGGGTGGATTCGCAAATTCCATAAACCCGCCGCGGCGGACTCGGCACCGTTGGTCGTCTTTCCGCACGCGGGCGCGGGAGCATCGACCTACCGCACCTTTTCCAAGCGACTCAGCGACGATTTCGACGTTGTCATCGTGCAGTACCCGGGACGCCAAGACCGGGCCGCCGAACCATTGGCAGCCAGTTGTGCCGAGCTCGCGGCGGGGACTCTCGCGGAATTCGTCGAATCTCCTTGGCACCGCGGTGTTCCGATTACCGTCTTCGGTCACAGCATCGGCGCGATGGTGGCCTTCGAGTTCGTCCGGCAGGCCGAGGCTGCCGGTGTGCCGGTGGCGCTGCTCGGCGCCTCCAGCGCGGTCGCGCCGGCTTTGGTCGCGCAGACCCCACCGCTGCCGACCGAGGACGACGCCCTGCTCGAGCGGCTGGTAGCGCTCAACGGCACCGGCGCCGAGGTGCTGGCCAACCGCGAGATCATCCGGCTGACCCTGCCGGTGCTGAAGGCTGACTACCGCGCGTTCGACAACTACGTCTGCGATCCGGAAGTGCGAGTAGCGGCCAGGATCGAGGCGATCGGGGGCGCCGACGACGAGTTCGTGACCGCCGCCGAACTGCGGCCATGGGTGGAGCACAGCAGCCGAGGCGGCGCGGTGACTCTTTTCGATGGAGGGCACTTCTATGTGCACGACCATATCGACGGCATTGCCGAATTGCTTTCCTCCGCAGCGGTTTACGTCAGATAAACCCGCTCGTTCACGTTAGGTGCACCATGGCAGTATCGGTTTCGGGGGACGAAAACGGCGTAGTCATCGTAGGAATAGGCGTCGAGGCGCCCGGCGGCATCGATAGTCCAGGGCAATTCTGGTCGGCGCTGGCCGGCTCGCGGGAACTCATCGGACCTTTTCCGCGGGATCGGGATTGGCCGCTCGAACAGCTATTCGCCCTCGGCGATAACCAGGGTTGGGCCGAGGTGTGCGACGCGGGTGGATTTCTGCGGGGTGCAGCGGAATTCGATCCCGGATTCTTCGGGATCACACCGCGCGAAGCGGTCGCCATGGACCCGCAACAGCGTGTCGGACTGCGCGTCGCCTGGCGGGCAGTTGAAGACGCGGGCTTGAATCCCGGTGCGCTGGATGGGAACGCCGCAGGCTGCTGGATGGGTGCGACGCCGTTGGAGTACGGCCCACGGATGGCCGAGGTCACCGAACACAGCGGCTATCGGATGACCGGCACCACGCTGGGTGCGGTAGCCGGACGAATCTCGCACAGTCTCGGGTTGACCGGTCCGTCGATCAGCGTCGACACCTCGTGCGCTTCGGGTTTGACCGCCGTGCATCAGGCGGCGGCGGCGATCCGGGCCAACGAATGCGAATGGGCCCTGGCCGGCGGTGTGTGCGTGATGGGTTCGCCGGGCATGTTCGTCGAGTTCGCCAAGAACAAGGCGTTGTCCGCCGACGGTCACTGCCGGGCCTACGCCGCGGGCAGCACCGGAACACTGTGGGCCGAGGGCGCGGGAGTCATTGTGCTGGAACGTGAGTCACGTGCCCGGGCACTCGGCCATCACATCTACGGCAGGCTGCTCGGCTCGCGGGTGAACCACAACGGCAAAGGGGCGCCGCTGGCCGTGCCGAACGCGCGGGCACAGGAACGATTGATCCGCGACACCCTCGCGGCCGCCGATCTCTCGGCCGAGCACATCGGAGTGGTCGAGGGGCACGGCACCGGAACGCCGGTGGGGGATCCGCTCGAATTGTCGGCCCTGATCCGGACCTATGGCGCGCCGGAGCGTGAGCGTGGGCCACTGCTCGGGTCGGCCAAGTCGAATATCGGTCATACGCAAGCGGCCGCAGGCATCCTCGGCCTGATCAAGGTGCTGTTGTGCGGGGCGAACGGTCATGTGGCGCCGAGCCTTTGGTCGGAGGATCCGACCGAAGCGGTCGACTGGAGCGCCACCAGCCTGCGCCTGGCCACGAAATATCAACCGTGGGATCCGGTGGACGGGGTCCGCTACGGGGCGGTGTCGGCGTTCGGTGTCGCCGGGACCAACGCGCACGCGATCGTCGGTATGCCCGTTCAGGAGGACAACAATGGGTAACTACCGGCTGCCGGACAACACCGTCCCGGTCCTGCTCTCCTCCGACAGTGCCGACGGCGTGCGCGCCGAGGCGGCGGCGATCCTGGCGTATTTGCACGACAACCCGCACACCACGCCGGAACGCCTGGCCGGCCAATTGTTTCGGACCAGGATCGCGCGCCGATACCGGGCACTGATCATGGCGACCGAGCGCGCGGATCTGCTCGACGCGCTGCGCGCCGTGTGCACGGACAGCGCGCACCCCGCCCTGGTGACTTCCGACGGCCCGGCCGCGCCGCGACGGATCGGTTTCGTGTTCCCCGGGCAGGGTAGCCAGCATGCCGGCATGGGCAAGCTCTACTACGAACTCTCGCCTGCCTATCGCGCGGCGGTGGATGACTGCGCGGCCCTGCACCGCGACCGGTTCGGCGATGACCGCGCGTTGCGCTATCTGCTCGGCACTGTGGCGGCGCCCGCCGGTTCGCTTCCGGAAGTCCAGCCCGCCAGGATGTTTCACCTGATCGGCCTGGCCGCGATGTGGCGATCCGTCGGGGTAGACCCGGTGGTGACTGTCGGGCACAGCCAGGGCGAGCTCGCTGCCTGTGCGGTCGCGGGTGCCCTCGAGACGCGCGACGCCGTGCTGATCGTGGCGCATCGCGCCGAGTTGCTCGAGCAACGGCTACCGCAGGAGTACGCGGTGGCGGTGTTCGGCACCGGTCGTGCGGACTGCGAGGAACTGCTGGCCAGGCATTCCGGCTGGGCGGAGGTCTCCGTGGTCAACGCGCCACGGCTGGTCGGTGTTTCCGGCGAGCGGCAAACCATCGCCGACCTCGTGCAATTCGCGACCGCGAAGGGAATCTTCGCCAGGCAGCTCCAGCTGTCCTTCCCGGCGCATACCTCGATGATCACCGGCTTGCGCACCGAGTTCCAGCAGCTGCTCGAAGACGAGTTCGCCGACTCCACCTTCCTGCCGAGCGAGATCGCTTGCTACGGAGCAACTCTCGGCGCGGTGGTCACGCAGGACCTGACCCATCGAGAGTACTGGTACTGGAACATGCGCAACCGCGTCCGTTTCGATCGAGCGATCATGGCGGCCGCCGAGACCGTCGACACGTTCGTCGAGATCGCTGAGCATCCGACGCTGCAGCCCGCGATACGGGAGAACTTGTCGGCCCGGTCGCCCAGTTCGCGATCGAGCGCGCGAGATTTCCTGGTCGTGGGAACCTCGCAACGCACAGCGGTGGGTCTGGCCGAGTTCACCAGGAACGTGGCGGAGATCGCGGTGAACGACGCGCATTACCCCTGGCAGAGCTTGCGCAGTGGGGCTGACGAGCGGGTACCTTCGCTGCCGCTGCGTGACTTCCCCGCGACGGTGATGAGCACGAAAAGGTTGTGGGCGCCGTACCAATCAGAGCCGCAGGCCGCTACCGTCGTGACAGCCGCCGCAGCACCGGTCCGGCTGCACGAGCAGTGGACCACCCTGGCTCAGCGATCACTGACGGCGCCGCGGACGGTGCTGCTCATCGACCACGACGAGCGCGACGGCGACTTGGCGGCGCTGCTGCACGCGCGTGCCCCTCGATTCGGCGCCGAAATATCGAGCAGTGCCGAAATATTCAGCAGTGCACAACAATTCGATACGGTCATGCTGTTGCTGCCGACGGTCGGCGCCACCGACGAGGCCGGCGCAGTAGCCGAACTCGCCGCGTTTGCCTCGGCCGCAGCGCGATTGACCACGCTGGCACCAGGGGTCACCGAATGCTGGTTGGTGACCACTGGAGCGGAGGCGGTCACGCCGGACGACCTGCCCGCGCTCGGTCACGCGGCGATCAGCGCGGCGTTTCGTTGCCTCGGGCTCGATCATCTCGGCGTCGCTTTCCGGCATCTCGATCTGCCTGGGGAGGTCGGTGACCAGGATCCGCAAGCGGTTGCCGACAAGATCATTCAGGCGGTCCATGTCGGCGACGAGCCGGAAGTCGCGATACGACACGGCAAGTTGCATGCGAAACGACTTGTCGTGGCCGAACGGTCCACTGCGCCTGCGCCGCCACCGCGCGACGTGCTGATTCTGGGTGGTACCGGACATGTCGGCCGCGAGTTCTGCGCACGGTTCGTACGCGACGGCGCGGACCGGATCACCCTGGTGAGCCGGACCGGTGAAACCCCTGCGCTCACCGAACGATTGCGGCAGATCCGCGCCCTCGGTCCGGCCGAGATCGAGGTGGTCGCCTGCGACATCACCGACTCGGCCGCGGTCGCGGGCTTGGCGCGCCGCTATGCCCAGCGGCCTGCGAGCGTCGTCGTGCATGCGGCGGTCGATTACGTGTGGTCCCAGCTGGATCCCGCGGCGGTGGGCCGGGCGACCGCGGCCAAGGTGCTCGGGGTCGGCGAGGTTTTGCGCGCGGTGCCTTTGGCCGACGACTGCACAGTGCTGCTGTGTTCCTCGTTCGCGGCCAGCCTCGGTGGTCGCGGGCAGGCCCTCTATGCGGGCACGAATCGCATGCTCGACGGCCTCGCTGTGCGGCTACGTGCGCAGGGTTTGGATTGTGTTGCGGTGCAGTGGGGTTTGTGGGGGCTGTCCGCTCAGGAGCACGGCGAGGCCGAGACCCGGGTCCTCGGCGCCGGTTTGCGCACGATGGACGCCGCGGCGGCGATAACCGCCGGCTTCACCGGCCGCAGCGCGAACAGCGTTGTCCTGTCGGCACAGTGGGATCGCCTGCGCGAGACTATCGAGATTGCCGGTCTCGCATCGGTTTTCGCGCCGGCGCTGACCGCACTGGCGCCTGCGGTCCCGCGGCCGGTACTCGCGGAGCCTGCGCAGGCCACAGTGGAATCGGTCCGAGCCGCAGACGTGCCCGTCGACTACGCGCAGATTATTCGGCGGGAAGTCGCTCGAGTGATGCTCACCGACGGCCGCGACGAGATCGACAGTTCGGTCCCACTGGTCGCACTCGGGTTCGACTCGTTGCAGGCACTCGACCTGCACGCGCGGCTCGCGTCGACGCTGGACCGCGACGTACCGGTGACGCGGATTCTGGCCGGCGCCTCGCTGGACGATGTCGTGCTGCTCGTATCCGAGAACCGAAGCTGAGGAGTCGCCGGATGACGCAGAATACCCAGGCGACCGTGCCGGACATCGAGGACGTGCTTGCGCTGAGCCCCTTGCAGGAGGGCCTGTTCACGCTGGCCAGGCTGGCAGGCGAGGGC
Organism: Nocardia sp. XZ_19_369; assembly: GCF_015355715.1. Classification (NCBI taxonomy): domain Bacteria; kingdom Bacillati; phylum Actinomycetota; class Actinomycetes; order Mycobacteriales; family Nocardiaceae; genus Nocardia; species Nocardia sp. XZ_19_369. Next base: position 438,242 of record NZ_JACVED010000003.1, read on the forward strand.
GACCTGTATTCCTTCCAGTTCGTCTTCGAGGTGGCAGGCCCGGTCGATATCGCGCTGCTGCGTCGCAGTGTCGAGATGATCCTGCGCAGGCACGCCAATCTGCGCGCGTCCTTCTGGGACCGCGATCTGCCGAAACCGGTGCAGATCGTACCCACCGTAGCCGAGCTGCCGTGGGCCGAACGCAGCGTCGGCACAGCCGAACTCGACGATGTCGTCGCCGCCGAAGCCCGCGGCCCGTTCGAGCTGGCGCGTGGCCCTCTGTTGCGCGTGCTGTTGCTCACGCTGCCGGATCAGTCGCGACGGATGGTGCTGACCGCGCATCACATCCTGTTGGACGGCTGGTCCCTCGGCGTGTTCTTCCGCGAGCTCTATGCACTGTACGAAGCGGGCGCGGCGGCGGACGCGCTGCCCCCGCCACGTCCGTACCGGGACTACATCGGCTGGCTCGCGGCGCGCGATACCGACGCCGCACTGCACCGCTGGTGTGCCTACCTCGCCGAGGTCGACCCACTGCACCTGGCCGATCGCGCGGACGCGACGGTGAACACCATCGTCCCCACCATCGACACCTCGACTCTCGACCCGGCCGACACCGCGTTGTTGACGGCATGGGCGCGAACCAACGGGCTCACCATGAATACGGTGGTGCAGTACGCCTGGGCCGTCGTCCTCGGCAGGTTGTGCGACCGGCGCGACATCGTGTTCGGTACCACCGTTTCCGGCCGGCCGGACGAGCTGTCCGGCGTGGAAACCATGATCGGCCTGTTCATCAACACCATCCCGGTCCGGGTGCACGTCGGCGCCGACACCGTGCTGGACGGCTGCCTGCGGCTGCAGCGTGAGTCGGCACCGATGCGCGAACTCGCCTACGTGAGTCTGTCGTCGATCCAGCGTGCTGCCGGTTCCGGAGCCCTTTTCGACACGCTGTTCGTGTTCGAGAACGCGCCCATGGCCGATGTCCTGCGCCCCACCGTGACCGCGGACGGCACCCGGTTCCGGCCGATCACGTCGGAGAGCCTGACGCACTACCCCTTGGCGGTCACCTCGTTCCTGTACGAGGGGCATCTGGTCGTGACGATCGAGGCCGTGCAAGCGGTGCTCGGCGCGTTGTCCGGCCGCGATATCGGCGCTCGATTGCTCTCGGTGTTGCGGCAACTGCCCGTGATCGGCGAGCTCGGCCCCGACGCCATGGATATCCTGCTGCCCGGCGAACATCCGCAAGCCCCGGCAGCGCTCGCGCCGGATGTAGGTGAGGTCAGCGTGCCGGAACTGTTCGCCCGCCAGGTGGCGGCGACACCGGATGCGCTCGCGCTGAGCACCGAGCGCGGGCGGTATACCTACCGCGAGTTGTCCGACGCTGTCGAGCGGATGGCCGGAGCATTGACCGTTCACGGCGTCGGCCCGGAAGATGTTGTCGCCCTTGCTCTCCCTCGTTCTGCGGAGTCGATCGTCGCGATCCTCGCGGTGCTCGCCAGCGGTGCGGCCTACGTCCCGGTCGACCGTGAACTGCCCCCCGCCCGCATCGAATCCATTCTGCGCCAGTCTCGTTCGCGGTTGGTCGTGGTGGACGATGCGGGCCTGCCCGCGCTCGACACTCTTGCCGAACGTCCGCGGGTGCTGGCGTATGCAGAGCTCGTCGACAGCGCGTCCGGTCTGCAGCCGAAACCACCGCGGCCACAGCACGGCGCCTACCTGATCTTCACCTCGGGATCCACCGGAGAACCCAAGGGCGTCCTCGGCACCCACGCCGCGTTGACCGCGTATTTCGCCGACCACCGCGACCGGGTGTACCGCCCCGCGGTCGCCCGGCTCGGCCGGCCGTTGCGCATCGCGCATGCCTGGTCGCTGAGCTTCGACGCGTCCTGGCAGCCGCTGATCGGACTGCTCGACGGACACGCCGTCCACCTCTTCGACGCCGAGGACATGCGCGATGCGCAGCGGCTGGTCGCCGGCGTCCGGCGGCACCGGCTGGACATGATCGACACGACGCCGTCGATGTTCGCTCAGCTCGCCGCGGCCGGGCTGGTCGACGCGGACACGCCGCTGTCGGTCCTCGCGCTCGGTGGCGAAGCGATCGGTGTGCCGCTGTGGCAACGACTGTGCGCCCTCGCCGATATCGCCGTGCACAACTGCTACGGCCCCACGGAGACGACGGTGGAGGCGGTGGTCGCCGCGGTGGCCGGACCGGATGCGGAACCGACCATCGGTACGCCGGTCACCGGGATGACCGGCTACGTCGTCGATTCGCGGCTACGCCAGGTCCCGATCGGGGTGGCCGGTGAATTGTATTTGTCCGGTGCCCAGGTGACGCGCGGGTACGTAGGGCAGCCGGGAATCACCGCCGAGCGATTCGTCGCCGACCCCTTCCGAGCGGGTGCGCGAATGTATCGCACCGGAGATCTGGTGCGCCGCATGCCGAATGGTGAGCTGGCCTACCTGGGGCGTGCGGACGACCAAGTCAAGATTCGCGGCTATCGGATCGAGATCGGCGATATCGAAAGCGCGTTGCTCGCGCTGCCCGGCGTGCGGAACGCCGCGGTGATCGTGGTGCGCAAGGCGGGTGGACCCGCATTGCTCGCCTGCGCGGTCGGTGCCGGACTGAGCCCTGCGGAACTGCGCAGCGCGCTGGGTGAGCGGTTACCTGCCTACATGGTTCCGTACCGGATCCTGGTCGTCGCGCAGCTGCCGGTGACCGGCAACGGCAAGCTCGATGCCAAGCGACTCGAGCTACTCGCCGAGGAGTCGGCCGCGGAGACTGTGCAGGCGCGACCGCGCAGCGCGACCGAACAGCGCCTGTGCGCCGCCGTAGCCGAACTGTGCGGCGGTGTGGTGCCCGGAATCGACGACGATCTGGTCGGTCTCGGTCTCGACAGCATCGTGGCGATAACCCTGGTGAACGCGCTACGCCGGGAAGGCATTTCGATCAGTCCGAAGCTGGTGCTCGGCGCGTCGACGATTCGTGAGCTCGGCGCGCGCGTCGACGCGACCGTGCGCGCCGAACAGGTGCCGAGGACGCGGGACTACGGCGTCGTCGGTCCGGTACCGATCGTGTCGTGGATGCACGAGTACGGCGGCTATCGCAGGCTGGGTCTGAGCAATCTGCTCGAACTGCCCGAGAACATCGACCGAGCCGGGCTGACCTCGGTGTTGCAAGCCCTGCTCGACGGGCACGACCTTCTGCGGTCCGTATTCACCAGCACGACAACGGGATACGAGCTTGTCACGCGCGCACCCGGCAGTGTGCGGGCAGCGGACATCTTGTCCATGGTCGAGGTCGGGACGGACTTTCCGGCGGCGCTGGCGGCGCGCAGTCGTGCGGTCCTCGACGAGATCGATCCGCACACCGGTGACATGCTGCGGACGGTGTGGTTCGTCCGGCGCGACGCCCCGGACGTACTGCTACTGACCGTCCATCACCTGGCCATCGACCCGGTTTCCTGGCATGTCCTGGGCGCCGACCTCGCCGCGAGCTGGGCGCGCATCGTCGCCGGGCACGCGGCGACCCCGCCGGTCGAACACGTCGACTACCGGCAATGGGCCCGTCGGCTCCGCGAACGCGCGGGCACCGCAGCGGTTTCGGCGCAGCGGGAGTACTGGATCGGCCAGGTTGCCGCGCCCGACCCGGTGCTCGGCACCCGGTTGCCCGATCCGGCCTCCGATACCTGGTCTTCCTATCAGGTGCACCCGGTGTCCGCGTCAGCGGAGATGACCGCGTCGATCCTGGATGGACTGCGTCGCAGCACCGCGGGCGTGCGGGAATTCCTGCTTACCGCGCTCACCATGACCTTGGCGAGTTGGCGCACCGAGCGCGGTCAGGACGCGACGGCGGGAACCTACCTGGCGCTCGAAGGGCACGGCAGAGAGGACGCGGTGCTCGGCGCGGACATCGACACCGCGCACACGATCGGGTGGTTCACCAGTATCATGCCCGCCCGGCTCGGCGTCGGCGGCGATTGCGTGGATGTGATCACCGCACAGCGGGATCCGGGCCGCGCCTTGGCTCTGCTCGATGCTGTCACCACGCACTTGGCCGACATGCCGAACAACGGCATCGACTACGGCGTGCTGCGCTATCTGGATGCGGCACCCGAGCTGGTCGACGCGCCGCAGCCGCAGGTCCTGTTCGACTACCTCGGTCGCTTCGACCTGACCGGGGCGGGCAGGCCGTGGGCGCCGATCCCCGACCCGGTGCTGCACGGCTGCCTGCCGCTCGTCGCCGAGCCGGACTTCCCGCTGCGCTACGCCCTCGACGTCATCGCGGCGGTGCGCACCACCGCGGACGGTCCGGAGTTGGTCACCTACCTGCGTTGGAGCGACGCGATATTCACCGCGGAGGCGGCGCGACGGCTGGGCGAGCTCTGGCACGCCGCCGTCGACGCCATGGACCGCGGGCTGGCCACGGTTGCCGTCGGCGCCGATTGATCGGCGGTCCACGCGCCGTTCAGCCGTATCGAATCCACACCTCGAAGGACCGCTATGTCAGACGAAATCCTCGCTCGCCGCAAGCAGTTGCTCCAGCAACGATTGCGGGAACGCGCCTTGGCGACGACTCCCGCCGCAGAATCGGTCAGGCGCGCGGGCGAGCCTGGTCCGCTTTCGCCTGCGCAGCAACGGATGTGGTTCTTGCAGACGGTCGAACCGGATGACACCACGCTGAATGTGTGCGTCGGTTACCGTCTCAATGGTCCGCTCGATGTTGCACGCTTGCGTACGGCCTTCGACACCGTCGTCGCACGGCACGAAATCCTGCGCACCACTTACCATGTCGGCGCCGACGGTATTCCGTACCAGGTTTCGCACGCCGTCGCCGAGACGACCTGGCAGCACCACGATCTCAGCGACCTTCCCGAGGACGGCAGGCGCAGACGGCTCGAGGTGTTGTCCAAGCGGGAATTCGCGCGCCCGTTCGACCTGACCGCCGACGTGCCGCTGCGCGTGACGCTGGTGCGCACCGGCCCGACCGAACACGTGCTGGTGCTGGTGATCCACCACATCGGCTGGGACGATGACTCCTGGCCGGTCTTCTTCGCCGAGCTGAACGCCGCCTATCGCGGCGGCGTCCTGCCCGGGATCCGTTCCCAGTATGCCGATGTGGCACTCACCGAACGGGCCGCCGACGACGCGGCCGATCTGGCGTACTGGCGCACCACGCTGACCCCCGCGCCGGAGCGCCTCGAACTGCCCGGCGCGCGGGCAGCCGACGGCGCGACGCGCGCCGCGGGCAAGTGTGTGCTTCCGCTGTCCGCGGAATTGCTCGAGCTGGTCGCGAGGCTCGGCCGCGAGCACTCGGCGACCTCGTTCACGGTGCTACTCGCCGTGTTTCAGGCGCTGGTTCAGCGATACACGGCCGCAACGGATTTCCTGGTCGCGGTGCCGGTGACCGATCGCCGTGGCCGCGGCGCCGAGGCGCTCATCGGGTACTTCGGCAATACCCTGCTGGTGCGCGCGGCGCCGTCGCCTGCGCAAACCTTTGCGGACCTGTTGGATTCGACCAGAGACGCCTGCTTCGACGCATTCGCACACCAGGGTGTCGGCGTCGAGCGCGTGGTCCGCGAAGTGAGTCCCGACCGGGTCGGCGGGCGTGACGGCCTCGCCCAATTGGTGCAGCTGAGTTTCAGCGTGCGTGGCGGGGCGAACGGCTTCGACCTGCCCGGGATCGACGCCACCGAACTGCCGTGGGACAGCTCGGTCGCGCAGGAAACTCTCGGCCTGATGGTGGTCCTCGACGAGGCGGGCGCACACGTGGCGGCCACCTATCTCGTCGACGAGCTGGACCGAGCGCTCGTGGCTCAGCTGTTGCGGCACTATCTCCGGCTGCTCGATCGCGTGGTCCGCGATCCGCACCGCCCGCTGCGCGATATGGACATGCTCGGCCCCGATGATCGGGCTGCCATTCTCGCCGCGTCGCACGGACCGCTCATCGACGCACCCGCGACCACGCTGGTCGAGCTGGTGCGACGGCAGGCAGCGGCGACGCCGGACCGGGTCGCGGTGCTGTCGGACACCGAGGAGCTCACCTACCGTGCGCTGCGCCAGCGCACCAATCGTCTTGCGCACTGGCTCATTCGGCGCGGTATCGGGCCCGAACAGCTGGTGGCGCTGCGGATGGCGAACTCCGTCGAGTTCATCGTCGCCAGCCTCGCGGTGCTCGAAGCCGGTGCCGCGTACCTTCCGATCGACCCGGCCTACCCCGAGGACCGGATCGACTATCTGTTGTCGGATGCGCGGCCGACGCTGTCGCTGAATGCCGTCGATGTCGCGGCGGCCGAAGCCGAAGCGGGCGAGTTACCGGATGCCGATCCGACGGATGCCGATCGGTTGGCGCCGCTGCGCCCATCGAATCTCGCCTATGTCATCTACACCTCGGGCTCGACCGGCAAGCCGAAGGGCGTGCCGGTCTCGCACGCGGCGATCGCCGACCATCTCGTGTGTTTCGCCGCCGACTGGGACGCGAGCGTGCCGGAGCGGGCGCTGCAGGCGACCTCCGTGAGTTTCGACGCGTCGCTGCCCGAGCTCTTCCTGCCGTTGATCGCGGGCGCGAGCATCGTCGTCCCGAAAGCCAATCCCTACCGCGACATTCCGTATGTCACCGAATTGATCGCGCGGCACGGCATCACCGTGCTACAGATGGTGCCCTCGCTGCTGTCGGCCCTGCTGATGCTGCCCGAATCGAACGACTGGCGCGCGCTGCGGCACGTACCGATCGGCGGTGAGGCGCTGCCCGGTGAGCTCGCCGACCGGTTCGCCGCGCAATTCGACGCCGAAATGCGCAACCACTACGGGCCGACCGAAGCGGTCGTCTGCTCGACCTCGATGCCGGTCGACGGCCCACAGGGTGCCGGGATAGTGCCGATCGGATATCCGAACCGCAACGTCTACGTCTATCTGCTCGACGAATCGATGCGGTTGGTGCCGCCCGGGGTGGTCGGCGAGATCTATCTCGGCGGTCGGCAGCTCGCGCGGGGCTACCTGGACCGGCCCGCGCTGACCGCGGAGCGATTCGTCGCCGATCCGTTCCTGGCCGGGGAAAGGTTGTATCGCACCGGCGATCTCGCCAGGCGCACCGCCGAAGGCGAGATCGAATTCATCGGGCGCGCCGACGAGCAGGTGAAGGTGCGCGGCTTTCGGATCGAACTCGGTGAGGTGGAGGCGGCGATCACCGATCACCCCACCGTCGCACAGTGTGTCGCGATCGTCACCGAGCACGACACGCTGGGGCCGCTCCTCACGGCCTATCTCGTACCGGAACCTGGTAGCGACATCGATCCGCGACAGGTGCGCGCCGCCGTCGCAGCCGCGCTGCCGGAGCACATGGTGCCTGCCGCGTTCGCCGTGCTCGACGAGGTGCCGTTGAGCGCGCACGGCAAACTCGATCGCCGGGCGCTTCCCGAGCCGGAACTGGTGTTGACCCGCAGCTACCGAGCGCCCGAGTCGCCCATCGAGGTTCGAGTGGCCGCGCTGTACGGCGAGATGTTCGACGTCGACCGAGTGGGTGCCGACGACTCCTTCTTCGAGCTCGGTGGCCACTCCCTGCTGGCCGTCCGGCTGGTCACGGTGGTGCGCGCCGCCTTCGGCGTCGAGATCGACGTGCGCGCGCCATTCGACGCGCCGACGGTCGCGGAGCTGGCCGCACACCTGGTCGAGCGTTATCGCGATCAGCACGGTGCAGATCTCGATGACGCGGCAGTGCTGCGCCGCAGCGCGGTCGCGCCTGCTTCGACGCTCGGTGCACAGCCACGGCCCGAACGCGTTCCGCTGTCGTACTCGCAGCGGGCGCTGTGGCTGCGGCGGCAACTGCAAGGTGCGTTCGAGTGGGAGAACTTCCGGTTCGCCATCCGAATCGACGGGCCGATCGACACCGGCATGCTCATCGCGGCGGTCGGTGACGTCATTACCCGGCACGACGCGCTGCGCACAGTCTTTCCGGAACACGAGGGGACGCCGTACCAATGGGTGCGGGAAGCGGTCGAAGTGCCGGTGCCGACTGTCGTGCTCGACGGCGCGCCGGACCAGATCGCGGCTCGGCTGGCGGATGCGCTGGCCGCCGATGCCGCGCACGTCTTCGACCTTGCCGGCGACTCGCTGATCCGGCCTCGGTTGTTCGAGCTGGGACCCGAGACACACGTGCTGTCGGTGCTGATGCATCACCTGATCACCGACCGCGAATCCTGCCGGATCTTCATCGAAGATCTCATCCTGGCCTACCGCGCCCGGCTGGGTGGCGCCGCTCCCGACTGGCCCGCGCTCGGCCTGCAATTTCCCGATTTCGCGAGCTGGCAGCGACAGACCTTCGACCGTAACCCCGGCCGCGACGAGCTCGGCGATTACGGTCGGGCCCAGCTCGACTACTGGCGTGACGCACTCGCCGGGCTGCCCGTCGAGATTGCGGTGGCACACGATCGTCCGCGGCCCGCTGTCCTCGGCAACACCGGGCTCACCACGACCAGGATCATCCCGGCGGCGACCTGGCACGCCGCGCGCGCACTCGCCGAGTCCTGCGGTGCGACCGAGTTCATGCTGTGCCAGGCGGCCAGTGCGGTGCTGCTGCACACCCTCGGCGGTGGCGACGATGTGCCGATCGGTGCGACCATCGCGAACCGCATCGACGCGCAGGTCGGGCGGCTCGTCGGATTGTTCGCCGACATGGTGGTACTGCGCAACGACCTGTCGGGTGCCCCGACGCTGCGTACCGTGCTCGATCGCGCCCGCGAAACGGCGCTCGGCGCCCTCGCGCACCAGGATGTGCCGTTCGAGCGGATCGTCGAAACACTCGATCCGCCAAGGGCACTGGCTCGCAATCCGTTGTTCCAGGTGATGATGCAGTTCGGGCACCGTCCGCGTCCGGTCGGCTTCGGACCACGCGGCGAGACGACAGTCACCGTGCTCACGCCGCAGTACGACGCGGCCTTCGTCGATGTGCACTTGGATTTCCTGGTCGAACCCACCGGCGCGCTCGCGGTGGGAGTCGTACTCAATGCCGACCTCTACGACGAGGCGACCGGGGCACTGTTCGCCGACACATTGGCGGCGATCATGACCGCGTTCGCGTCCGATGCCGAGGTGTCGCTCAGCGAGCTGGACATCCGGCCGGACGGTTGGGACACCGCGCGCACCGTGGTGCGCCATGCCGCGACCGCGGCGACCGCCGAGGCCGGACCGCCGCGCACAGACACCGAGCGAGTCCTGGTAGCACTGCTCGAAGAATTGCTGGAGATCACCGAGATCGACCGCTCGGACAGCTATTTCGCGCTCGGCGGTGACAGCGTCATCGCGATTCGATTGGCCGCGCGCGCGGCCGAGGCGGGCCTCGCATTGACTCCGCAGCTGGTGTTCGAGCATCCCACCATCGCGGCACTGTCGGCGGCAGTGGACTCGGCGGGCAAGGACTGTTCGGCAACGGAGTCGGTACAACCACGCGTCGAGGAACATCGGCACGAGCCGATGTCGACGTCGGGTCTGTCCGAGGCGGCCCTGGCCGCGTTGCGAAACTCCTGGGCCGCCCAGGGCTGAACGGATCCTGCCGGCTACGCCACAGCCCTGGGCGGGGAGACCCCGTAATATCAGCTCCCGCTGATCAGTCGAACGCGTAGGGAAATGTCGATGTCGTCTCTGGTGCCGACCGAGGTCCCCGCCTCGGCGCGCCGAGCTGGACTGCGGCGATGACTGCGCCCGCACCGATGCCGGTGGTCATCGCGGCAATCGCGGCGTTGTGCGCGGTCACACTGGCTCGATGGCTGCTGGTCGACGCCACGCTCACCGCCCGGCTCGTCACTCGCGCGGCCGCGTGGGTGTCGGTCGGGGCGGTGATGCAGCACTGCGTGCTCGCCGCGGGCCACGAAGCGGCAGCGGTTCAGCTCTACCTGTTCTGCTCGGTGCTGTCGGTTGCCAATATCTACGGGGTGGCAAAGCTTTTCGTCGGCGCCGACCCGGCGGGTACCCACGATCGTCAGCGCCGCTACGACATCATGGCCGTTGTGGGCGGCCTGACGGCGGTGCTGCCCGGTCCGGCGGAAGGTGTTGGCGGAGCGGACTTCTGGGTGTCGACGGTGGTCAGTTGGGCGGTTTTCAATATTCCGTTGCTGGTGGCCGGTGTGCACATCGCGCGGGCCTGTGTGCGCGATATCCGAGCGGAAGCCTCGTTGCTGACCCGGGTTCCGTATCTCGGCCTGCTCATGTTGACGACGGGCTGGTTCGTCGGGGCGGCCCTGATGATGGTGCAGGCCTTCGACGGCAAACCACCCGGCGCCCTCTCGGCCAGGTGGAGTGTGGTGTCGAGCCTGTTCTGTGTGCTGGTGGCGCTCATCATCGCCGTGCCGTTGGCGCACATGATCGCTGCGCGCACCGGATTGGATCGGACCGGTCGACATCTGCGCAGGCTCGCGCTGCTCTGGCGGGATCTCACCACGGCGGTACCCGAGGTGGTGCTGCCCGCGGGTGTCGGCCGTGGCCGTGATCCCGAGTCACGGTTGTACCGGATGCGGGTGGAAATCACCGACGCCTTGCTGCAACTCAGGCCGCATCTATCCGTCGGCGACGGGCCCGAGTCGTCCGTCGAGACCTACGCCACGCAGCTCGCCCTGGCGGCACGAGCCCGAGCCGAGGGGCACCCACCGGTCGGCGCACAGCCGTCGCATCGGCGTCAGATGTCCGCGCGGGACAAGACCTCCGAGCTCGGCCACCTGCTCGACCTGGCCCGCCACTGGCCGAAAGCTCGCGCCTCGGTCAGCGGTCGCGCGCGGGTGAGCCGACAATGATGCTGCCGACCGCGCACTCCACCAGCTCGTCCACGCCCGCCGCGGTGGCGAATGCGGTGGTGTCGCAGCGGCCCTCGGCGCAGGTGCCGAGTCCCATCGCGGCCGCGGCGAGGGAGACGGTCTGCATCACGACTCCGACGCGCTTCAAGATGTCGGCATAGGGCACCTGCTGTGCGGTCCCCGTCCGCGCGGCGAGCAGCAACAGCAGCTGTGATGCGGCGTCATCCGCGCCGGTAGCCGAGAGTGGGCGCAGGAGCCGCTGCACCGCAGGCGAATCCAGGTCGGCCACCGGTCGCAGCACGTGGTCGACGGAGTTGTAGTGGTACATGCCCGGTGTCAGCCCGGCGACCTGCCGCACGATCGGATAGAACTCGAATTCGTACCCGCTGCCGCCGGACGGATCGGAAGGCGCAGCCGATTCCGCACCGGGACCGGCAGTTCGGGTGTGTGCGGTCCGATACAGCAGCTCGGCCAACCTGTTCCGGGTGATCGGGGCGGGAGTATCGGGCGCGCGGTTGGCGTGCAGTTCCTCGAATACCGCGGTCAGCGTCGGATCGGTGGCGCGCAGAGCGGCCAGGTCGGGCGTCGCGAGCGGCACCGGTTCGCCGGGATAATTCGGCTTCCGTGCGGGCGGCTGCGGGAAACTCTGCTCGCCCCACGTCGGGGTGCCGAATGGGGTGGAGCGCTCGCCGAGCGTCCGGCGACGGTGGAACCACAAATCGGCGGCATGCCAGCTGCGTGAGGCGAAGTCCTGCTCCTCGTCGTCCGGATCCGCGACGAGAAATCCACACCAGTGCAGATCCGCCGCGAGCTGGGACTTGATCGAGACCGCTAGCGGCGACTCGGCTGCGCCGAAACCGTCGAGCAGGGAGAGCAGTCTCGGATCGTGGATCCGCACATCGCACCAGGACCGCGGGTGCTCGAGTACGAAGCCGTCCGAATCCCGATGCAGCACGGCGAATTTCGACAGCGTCGCGCGCCACGGCAGCCGGGTGGCGGGCCGCGTGGGCGGCTGCCCGAACGGCCGGATGCTGTACAGATTGCGACCGCCGTCCCGCACGGTGATCGACAGCCAGCCGCCGTCGGTCAGCCGGTCCATCAGCCCGGCGACATCATCGGTACCCGATCCGGCGGACAGTTGCGACACCGTGGCCGGACCCTGATTCAGCGTCCGCAGCGCCTGCAGCTGCCCGCTATCGAGGTCGGAAAGCCGCTCGTTGCGCGGCGGATCGAGCAACACCGCGCCCGCGGCGCTGGTCAGGCACGTGACACCCGCACGCAGCGCGTACCTGGTCTGGTCGGGATATATGACGGCGGACAAAACCGCTGACCTCCGCTTGTCGATCCGATGGTGGGGAAGCGTCGGCTACTTCGCCGCGGCGGCGAAGGCTGGCTCCAGTTTGTTCAGGATGTAGGGCACCGACAGCGCCGTCGGCTGATTGATCGCGCTGATCTCCTGGGTGGTGAGGAACACCACCGAGCCCTTGCGTACCGCGGGCAGGTCGCCGTAGCCGGGCAGCTGGCGATACTTCTCGTCCAGGCCGGGGGAGTAGCCGGCGAGCAGCAGGTCGGCGGTGAGCTTGTCGACGCGCTCCGGTGACAACGCCACTCGTCCACCCTGGTTTCCGGGTAGTTCGGTCAGGTCCTTCGGAATGCCCATGCCCAACTTCGCGAACAGCCTGCTGGATCCGTCATTGGGATCGATGAGCACCATGAGCTGGGCGGCGCTCGCCAACCAGGTGCTGGCGAAGGTTTTGCCCTTCAGTCCGGGATTGGCCTGCGCAATCGCCTCGACCTTCTGGTCGACGTCGGCGATGACCTTCGCGGCAGCGTCCGGTTTACGCAGCACCTTGCCCAGCGCGCTCACCAGGTCCTGCCACGGCGTCACCGTGTTCTTGTCGAGCGCGGGCAGGGTCGGGGCCACCTTGGAGAGCTCGTCGTAGGTCTTCTGATCGGCGACGAACGGATCGGCGAGGATCAGATCCGGCTCCAGTGCCGCCACCTGTTCGGCGATATTGCCAATCGTGTTCAGCGCCTTCGCGGCATCCAGTGTCTTCGGCGCCCACGGCGGTGTGCTCTTGGTCGTCGCCGCGACGTTATCCACGTACCCGACCGGCGTCACACCGAGCGCCAGCGTGGTGTCGAGCCATTGATTGCCGAGGGTGACAATTCTTTTGGGGGTGCCGGGCACCGTGGTCGAGCCGCGTGCGTGCGTGATGGTCACCGGCTCGCCCCCGGCATCCGCGTCGTCGCTCGACGAGCCGCAGGCGGTCAGGCCCAGCGTCAGCGCGGCCGCGACGACGGCAACCGTCGCCTTTGCCCAGCGCGACATCCGAACAGACTCCATCAGTTGGCCCCCTTCGAGGAAGTGCTCCGCCGCGTTCGGTCGAGATACCGCCCGGCAATTCAGCCAAGGCTAACCTATCTAACTCGCGCGCTGGTCGGCCACCTGTTGATAGTTAGATCGGCTAATTATATAGTTTGCCGAGGTAATCATCTGTGAGGGGCTGCCGTGACGACTCCATCCACCGATCTCGACTTCGGCGAGGTCAGCACCGTGCGCCGTAGGGCGCGATACGACCGGGATCACCCCCATTACAAGTGGATCGTGCTGACCAACACCACGCTCGGGGTGCTGCTCACCGCGATCAACTCGTCCATCGTGCTGATCTCGCTGCCCGCGATCTTCCGGGGTATCGGTCTGAACCCGCTCGACGCGGGCAATGTCGGATACCTGCTGTGGATGTTGATGGGTTACCTGCTGGCGACGGCGGTGCTCGTCGTCATGTTCGGCAGGCTCGGCGACCTCTTCGGCCGAGTTCGCGTGTACAACTGGGGTTTTGCTGCCTTCGCTTGCTGCGCGCTGGCACTGTCCTTCGATCCGTTCCACGGTGGCGCCGGTGCGATGTGGATCATCGTCTGGCGCGTGCTCCAGGGCGTCGGCGGCGCGATGTTGACCGCGAACTCGGCCGCGATCCTCACGGATGCCTTCCCGGCCAAGCAGCGCGGTACCGCGCTGGGCATCAACATGGTTGCGGCGGTCGCGGGCTCCTTTCTCGGCCTGCTCATCGGTGGCGTGCTGTCGGAATGGGATTGGCGCGCGGTGTTCTGGGTGAGCGTTCCGATCGGTGTGCTCGGTGCGCTCTGGTCGTACCGCTCGCTGCACGAGGTCGGCGTCCGGTCGGCGGGCAAGCTCGACTGGGCGGGCACCATCACCTTCGGGCTCGGGCTCACCGCGCTGCTCACGGGCATTACCTACGGCATTCAGCCCTACGGCGGCCACGCCACCGGCTGGTCGAGTCCCTGGGTGCTCGGATCGGTGATCGGTGGTATCGCCCTGCTCGGCATGTTCTGTGTGGTGGAGAGCAAGGTCGCCGACCCGATGTTCCATCTCGCGCTGTTCCGCAACCGTGCCTTCGGTCTCGGCAACTTCAGCAATCTGATGGTCTCCATCGGTCGCGGCGGCATGCAGTTCATGTTGATCATTTGGTTGCAGGGCATCTGGTTGCCGTTGCACGGCTACAGCTTCGAGTCGACCCCACTGTGGGCCGGTATCTATCTGTTGCCACTGACCGTAGGATTCCTTGCCGCCGGGCCGATTTCGGGCTGGCTGTCGGATCGCTACGGTTCGCGTCCGTTCACCACCGGCGGCGCGTTGATCGCCGCACTGACCTTCTTGCTGTTGCTGGTCGTCCCCGTCGATTTCAACTATTGGGTGTTCGCCGCGATCATCCTGCTGAACGGCATCGGCAGCGGACTGTTCTTCTCGCCCAACACCGCGGCCATCATGTCCAGCGTGCCCGCCGCACAGCGCGGCGCGGCCTCGGGCATGCGCGGCACGCTGTTCAACGGCGGCAACGCGCTGTCCATGGGCATCTTCTTCTCGCTCATGGTCGTCGGCCTCGCCGCCAGCCTGCCCTCGGCACTGGATGCCGGGCTGCGCGCCCAGGGTGTTTCCGCGGCGGCCGCCGCCGACGTCGCCGGGCTGCCCCCGGTGGCCAGCATGATCGCCGCTTTCCTCGGCTTCAATCCCATCCAGGAATTGCTCGGCCCCACCGGCGAATTGACCAGGCCCGGCGTGCAGGCCGACACCCTCACCGGTCAGGAGTTCTTCCCCCACCTGCTCACCGGTCCTTTCCACACCGGCTTGGTCGTCGTGTTCGTCGTTGCCGCGATCATGATGTTCCTGGCCGCCGCCGCATCGTTCTTCGCGGGCAACAAATACGTGCACGACGAGCAGTCCGAGCTTGCCGAGGCCGAAGAACTCGCACACACCGTCCCCGTTCCCGCGCACTGATCGGCGGTCCCGCTGCTCAGCGGTTGGCTCTAAGCTCGACAGCGATGAGTGACATCCCGTTATGGATCGTGCTGCCGATAGCGGTAATCGGGATCTCCGTGGTCGTCGGCAGGTGGATCCTGGTCAACGAAACGACTCTGGACCGTCGCATCAATTCCGCGCTGAGCTGGTATGTCGGCGCGCTGGCGCTGTATGGCTCGGCGGCCACCCTGCACTTGGACGGGCTTGCGCCCCAACTGTTCCTGGTCGGCGGCGTCCTGGCGGGCGCCAATCTCTATGGTTTCGCGCGGACGCTCGCCGACGGCGACACCGCGGCGGCGCCGCTACGGCAGCGGCGCTACCACGCCCTGGCCGCGGCGGTCGCGATCGCAGTGCTGGTCGGACCGCCGACGTTGTTCACGGTGGTGTGGTTGGGCTGCAATCTGCTGGGGATGGTTTCGGGCCTGTTTGTCGCGCTGGCCTGCGTCCGGGAGCTGCGCACCGCGGGTTCTTCGACCACGGAAAAGCTGGCCTACTGGGGTTTGCTCGTCGTTGTCCTCTACTGGGAACTGACCGGAACCGTCACCATCTGGCGGGCGATGCACGGGAGTGCGCCGCAGAACGCGGGGATCGCGTGGATCGCGGCGGCCGGCGTGGCCTTCGCGATCCTTGCCGGACTGATCGCGGTCCCGCTGGTGCTCGCGATAATGGCGCTGATCGGCTGGGACAGCAGCGGGCGGGCCTGCCGCCGATTGCAACCGCTGTGGCGCGACCTCACCGATGCGATGCCCGAGGTGGTCCTGAGCCAGGAGCAGGCGTCCGAACAGGAATCCGCGCCACGTCTGTATCGCATGACAGTCGAGATCCAAGACGCCGCGCTGCACCTGCGGCCCTATATGCCCGATCTGGGTACCGACCAGGCAATTCGACCGGAGACCAGCGTCGCCGATTACGCACTGCGACTCGCCTACGCGGTCCAGATAAAAGCACGCGGCAACGCGTTCGGCTACGCCGCCGACCCCGAGCGATACGCCATACCGCCCGCGACCGGCGATCGCACGTCTGAGCTGCAGAACCTACTCGAATTCGCCCGCGAGTGGCCGAAGGCCCGCGCCCGAGCAGCCGCCTTCACGTATGTCGATCAGCCGCGACTTCATCCATGAACTGGTCGATGCGGAAAGCGGTTACGGCACAACGACTTCCTTTGCGGAAGCGGCACGGTCCTCTGGCTAGGGCGCACAGGCCGCCGCGATAGCCGCCGTGTCCCAGTAGAACGGATGAACCTCCGCGATCCGGCCGTCGGTGATCGTAATCGCCTGCAGGATAGGGAAAGTGAGCTCGCGGCCGGTTGTGCGGGCGCGGGCGCGGACCAGCGTGTGCACCACCGGTGTTTCGCCGGTTGCCAGGAACTTCTGTTCCAGCAGTTCGAAGATTTCCCAGGTGCGCGCCATTGCGAGGAAGAACTGCTCCATGCCCGCGTGCCCATGCCAAGTTCCGCCGTAAGGCAATCCGGCAGCTTGGTGCAGCACCACATCGGTGGCGAAATACGGGGCGAGTAGGTCGAACGAAGCACTGCCCGGCCCACCCGCCGCCATGTACTGCGCCTCGGCCGCATACATGCTGGTCAACACGGTCATCGGATCAGTGGTGGATCGAGTCATGCGCCCAGTCTGCCCAGGTCCGTCGGCCGGGACCGGCGCTAATCGGACGTCGCTTTCGACGTAGCAGCCCGGGCTTCCCGCACGCTGGGTGCATGCGAGAAGCCGAGGGCTGCGGTCAGAAGGTGACGCGCTGATCCGGTGCCATGAAGAGTTTGTCGCCTTCCTTGACACCGAACGTGCGGTAGAACTCCTCCAGGTTGCGTACGACCTGGTTGCAGCGGAACTCGGCGGGAGAGTGGGTATCCGACGAGAGGTAGCGGACCGTGAGTTCCTCGGTTTGCTTCTCGCGCCAGCTGCGGGCCCAGGACAGGAACATGGTGCGGTAGTCGGGATCGTCTATGCCGCGCCGCTTTTCGGCGATTCGGAACGCGGCCAACGTGATCTGCAAGCCGCGCAGGTCGGCGAGATTTTCACCGACGGTGAGTTCACCGTTGACGTGCTGGCTCGGCTCGAGCCCTTCCGGCACCAATGCGTTGTACTGGTCGACGAGCTGCTTGGCCTTGGCGTCGAAGGCGGCCCGATCTTCAGGGGTCCACCAGTCGCGCCTATTGCCGTCGCCGTCGTATTTCGAGCCCTGGTCGTCGAAGCCGTGGCCGATCTCGTGGCCGATGGTGGCCCCGACGGCGCCGAAGTTGACGGCGGGCTGGGCGTCCTTGTCGAAGAACGGCGGCTGCAGGTAGGCGGCGGGGAAGACGATCTGATTGGAGCTCGCCGAGTAGTAGGCGTTCACCGTCTGCGGCGACATTCCCCATTCGGTCTTGTCGACCGGACCACCGAGCCGGGCGAAGGCGCGCTTGACCTCGAATTCATTGATGGCGAGCAATGATTCGATGAGCTTGCCCTTGGTGATCTTCAGCTTGGAGTAGTCGACCCACTTGTCCGGGTAACCGATCTTGGGATCGATCTTGTCGAGCTTCGCCAGAGACGCCTCCCTGGTCGCGGGCGACATCCAGGACGAGTTGGTGAAGTTCTCCCGATACGCGGCGATGACATCATCGAGCATTTCCTTCGCGCGCTGCTTGGCCGCGGGCGGAAAATACTTCTCCACGTACACTTTTCCGAGCTGCTCGCCGAGTTTCTCGTCGACGATGCCGACACCGTACTTCCAGCGCTCCGGCCGCTCTTCCTGACCGTTGAGCACGCGGCCCTTGAACTCGAAGTTCGCGTCGTTGATCGCCTTCGGCAGGAACGGTGCGAACTCGCGCAGCACGCTCAGCTTCAAATAGTCACGCCACGTGGCGATATCGACCTCGGTCCACAGCTGGCCCGCCGCCGTGATGAAGGACGGCTGGCCGACCACCATGGTGTCGAACAGCTGCTTCGGCCGGTCGGTATTCCCCGCCAGCCACGGGTCCCAGTCGAATCCCGGTGCGAGAGCGACCATGTCTTTCCAGCTGAACAGGTTGTACGTCGCGTCGGCATCGCGGTTGCGCACATTGTCCCAATGCGCGGGCGCGATGCGCTTCTCCAGATCGAACACGCGCTGCGCCATCGCGGCGGGATCGGCGAAACCCGCACCCGCGGCGATACGTTCGAGGAAGACCCGGTATTGCGCGAGCACCTCGGCGTTCTCGGGCTTGCGATAGTACTGCTCGCCGAGCCCGAGCCCGGACTGGCCGACCGAGGGAATGTAGGCGTTGGAGTTCTTCCGGTCCGTGCCGATACCGAGTCCGATCAAGCCGCCGATCGGCAACTCGGCCATCACCTTGGCCAGGTCCGCCTTGGTCGCCGCGCCGTCCACCTTGGCGAACAGCCCGGCCAGCGGGGTCATCCCGAGCCGCTCGATCGTGTCCCAGTCCACCCTGGCGTCGTACAGGTCGCGGATCTGCTGCTCCTCGGAGCCGTCCTTGGGATCCTTGATGCCCTCGACGATCTCGCGCAGTTGCTGCTGGGTGCGTTCGAAGGCCTCACTCGTGGAGCCGAAGGACGTCTTGTCCGGCGGCAACTGGTACTCGCGCAACCACTTCCCGTTGACATGGCGGTACAGATCGTCCTGCGGCCGGATCGCCTCGTCCGCACCACCCATGTCGACGCTGGTGAGCGTCTTACTCGTCTCCTTGGTATCGCTCGCGCAGGACGCGAGCGCGGCAGCGGCCGGCACCGCCCCGAGCGCGATCAGGAAGGCACGACGGTCCAGCTGTCCGAGACGTGTCACGCGGATTCCTCTCCCGATGCGGTCCGCCGCATCTCGTCAGGCGCAATTTGTTCGCCCGAGGCTACCCGCCCGCGGTGCTACCGGCTGCCCCATCTCACAGGGTGACCCGCTGATCCGGTGCGAGGAAGAGTTTGTCGCCCGCCACGACGCCGAAGGTGCTGTAGAAGTCGGCGATATTGCGGACCACCTGATTGGCGCGGAACTCGTTGGGCGAGTGCACGTCCATGGTGAGCAGCCGCTCCTTGGTCTGCTTGGTCGCCTGCTGCCGCCAGATCCTGGCCCAGGACAGGAACACGGTCTTCAGGTCCGGTTCCGTACCGTCGCGCCGTGCGGCGGCGCGGTATGCGGCGAATGCGATCTGCAAACCGCGCAGGTCGGCGAGGTTCTCGCCGACGGTCAGTGCGCCGTTGACGTGTTTGCTCGGATCCAAGCCGTCGGGCACCAGCGCGTTGTACTGCTCGATCAGCTGTTTGGTCTTGGCCTCGAAGGCGGCGATGTCCTCGGGGGTCCACCAGTCGCGTCGATTGCCGTCGCCGTCGTACTTGGCGCCCTGGTCATCGAAGCCGTGTCCGATCTCGTGGCCGATCACCGCGCCGATGCCGCCGAAGTTGACCGCGGGTGCGGCATCGGCGTCGAAGAACGGTGACTGCAGGATGGCGGCGGGGAAGGTGATCTCGTTGGCGGTCGGGTCATACATCGCGTTGACCGTCTGGGGCGGGAAGCCCCACTCGGCCCGGTCGACCGGTGTGCCGAGCTTGACGAGGGATCGGTTGACCTCGAAAGCCCTTGCGGCGCGCAGAGATTCGACCAGCTTGCCCCTGGTGATCTTCACTCCGGAGTAGTCGATCCACTTGTCCGGATAGCCGATCTTGGCGACGATCTTGTCCAGCTTCGCCAGCGCCGCCTGCCTGGTCGGCGGCGACATCCACGACGAGTTGGTGAAATCTTGCCGGTAGGCGTCCATCAAATCGGCCACCAGCGCCTTGGCCCGATCCTTGGCTTGCGCTGGAAAGTGTTGCTCCACATACAGTTTGCCGAAGGGCTCGCCGAGATACAGGCTGACCGTCGCGAGGCCGTCCTTCCAGGGCTCCTGGCGTTGATCGCGGCCTTGCAGTGCCTTGTCGACGAAATCGAAGGCGGCGTCGGCAATTTCCTTGGGCAGGTAGGGCGCGAATTCCTTGATGACGCTGAGGCGCAGGTACTCCCGCCACCGATCGATATCGACCTCGGCCCAGAGTTGTCCTGCGGTCGTGACGAACGAGGGCTGCCGGACGACGATGCTGTCGAAGAGCTGCTTGGGCCGGTCGGTGCTGCCCGTCAGCCACGGATCCCAGTCGAATTGCGGTGCGAGCCTGGTCAATTCGGTCCAGCTCAGCAGGTTGTAGGTGGTGTCGGGATTCCGATCGCGGACGCTGTCCCAGTAGCCCGCGGCGATCCGGGTCTCCAGGTCGAGCACCCGCTGCGCGGTGCCGGTGGGATCGGTGAGCTTCGCGCCCGCGGCAATGCGTTCCAGATAGGTGCGGTAGGCCGCGAGCTGCTCGGCGTATTCGGGCTCGCGGTAGTACTGCTCGTCCAGATTGATGTCGATGCCGGACTGGCTGACCATGGCGATGTAATTGGCGGAGTTCTTCTGGTCGACCACGACCTGCAAGCCGATCAGGCCCGCGATCGGCAGCGAGCCCATCACGCGAGCGAGGTCCGCCTTTGTCGCCGCGCCGTCGATCGCCGCGAGCAGGTCTGCGACAGGTGTGATGCCGAGTCGCTCGATCTCCTCGCGATCGAGCCTGGCGTCGTACAGATCGCGGATCTGCTGCTGCGTCGAACCCGGCTGTGGATTGCGGATGCCCTCGACGATGCCGCGCAACTGCTGCTCGGTGCGATCGTTGGCCTCGTCGAACGACCCGAACGACGACTTGTCCGGCGGCAGCCGATAGTCGCGCAACCAAGTGCCGTTGACGTGGCGGTAGAGGTCGTCCTGCGGTCGGACCGCCGGATTCGCACCCGCCAGATCGACGCCGGTGAGCCGAACATCGGAGACCTGTGATTGCTGGGAGCAGGAGGCCAGCGCCGCCGCGGCGGGCGCGGCCGCCAGGGCGAGCAGGAAGGCGCGGCGATCGAGACGAGCGGACGAGCTCAAGAGCATCCCCTTTTCGGTACGGTCGAGCCGAACGGTGCTTCGTTGATCTTGCTCGATCCGAGGGTAGTGGCGCGCGCCTGCTAGCCCGAGTTTCCCGGGGCGCGTCCGCACCTCCTGGATTCCCGACCGACCCCCGATTTGGGAACGACCTGGGGATTCACCTACACTAGACCGGTTGCCTGCGGGAGCTATGCCCGCAATCCGGCAGTGAACCCCCAGTGGTTGGTTCTCGAGTTGCACATTCAGAGCCACGAAACCGCTGGCAGGCACGCGTCCGGAGGGCAACTGACCATGCCCGTCGGGTCGGCAATCCGGCGTGCGTATACATCCAGGTCCAGGAGGAGCTGAAGTGATTCAGCAGGAGTCGCGACTGCGCGTCGCCGACAACACGGGCGCGAAGGAAATCCTTTGCATCCGCGTTCTCGGTGGTTCGTCGCGTCGCTATGCCGGTATCGGCGACATCATCGTCGCTACCGTGAAGGACGCTGTCCCCGGTGGCAACGTCAAGAAGGGTGAGGTCGTCAAGGCCGTCATCGTGCGCACCACCAAGGAGCGCCGTCGCCCGGACGGTTCGTACATCAAGTTCGACGAGAACGCGGCCGTGCTGATCAAGGCGGACAACGACCCGCGTGGCACCCGCATCTTCGGCCCGGTCGGCCGCGAGCTGCGCGAGAAGAAGTTCATGAAGATCGTTTCGCTGGCCCCGGAGGTGCTCTGACATGAAGGTGCACAAGGGCGACACCGTGCTCGTCATCTCGGGTAAGGACAAGGGCGCCAAGGGCAAGGTCATTCAGGCCTACCCCGAGCGCAACCGCATCCTGGTCGAGGGCGTGAACCGGATCAAGAAGCACGTCGCGAACTCCGCCAACCAGCGCGGCGCCTCTTCGGGCGGCATCGTGACCCAGGAAGCTCCGATCCACGTGTCCAACGTGATGATCGTCGACTCCGATGGCAAGCCGACCCGCGTCGGTTACCGGACCGACGAGGAGAGCGGCAAGCGGGTCCGGATCTCCCGTAACAACGGGAAGGACATCTGACATGACTACCTCTGAGCAGACCCAGCCGCGTCTGAAGGCGCGCTACCGCGCCGAGATCAAGGACGCGCTGAACAGCGAGTTCAACTACGCCAACGTCATGCAGATCCCCGGCGTGGTCAAGGTTGTCGTGAACATGGGTGTCGGCGACGCCGCCCGGGACGCGAAGCTGATCAACGGCGCCGTCAAGGACCTGGAGCTGATCACCGGTCAGAAGCCGGAGATCCGCAAGGCGACCAAGTCGATCGCGCAGTTCAAACTGCGTGAGGGCATGCCCATCGGTGCGAAGGTCACCCTGCGTGGCGATCGCATGTGGGAGTTCCTGGATCGTCTGGTCTCCATCGCGCTGCCCCGTATCCGCGACTTCCGCGGCCTGTCGCCGAAGCAGTTCGACGGCAACGGCAACTACACGTTCGGCCTCAGCGAGCAGTCGATGTTCCACGAGATCGACGTGGACTCCATCGACCGTCCGCGCGGTATGGACATCACCGTCGTGACCACCGCGACGAACAACGAAGAGGGCCGCGCCCTGCTCAAGCACCTCGGCTTCCCGTTCAAGGAGAACTGACGATGGCCAAGAAAGCACTGCGGATCAAGGCTGAGGCCAAGCCGAAGTTCGCCGTTCGCGCCTACACCCGCTGCCAGCGTTGCGGTCGCCCGCACGCGGTCTACCGCAAGTTCGGCCTCTGCCGCGTCTGCCTTCGTGAGATGGCGCATCGCGGTGAGCTGCCGGGCGTGCACAAGAGCTCCTGGTGAGCTTGCGCTCTTCGTGAGTGCGCCCGCGTAAGCGGGAACCCGTACAAAGGCACGGCCTCCAGTGGAGGCCGTGCCTTTGCGCGTTTATTCGCGGTGTGGGGCGAATCCAACGGAACCGCAGCGGTGCCTGGTGCGTCATATAAGAAACGGGGATAAAGCACCGCCTGCGTCACCATCGAGAGGAGTGGGCCATGGGAGATCTATCGGTCGAGCCCGAAGAGGTGAAAGCGTTGGGGCGGATGGCCTACCAGATCGCGGACGAGTTGAAGTCCGGGTATTCGTCGCTGGTCACCGACACGAAGGTCACGATCGACAGCTGGGCGGGGAACAACGCAGGCGCTTTCACGGCCGCGTGGGACGAGTTCCACGAGGGTGCGGATCAGGTGTGGGACGCATTGTTCGAACTAGCCGAGAAGCTGGGGGTCACCGCCGAAACCCTGCGCGGGACCGACCAGTCCTACGCCGCCGGCCTCAGCTCCCTGGACCTTCCTTGATCGGGGTGCCATCTCATGACCGGTGAGACACCAGCATTCTCGGTCGACCTCGCCAAACTCGAGGAGTTGGCCGCTCGCATGCGCGCGTATAAGGCGGCCGTCGCAGATCGCTTGGCCGAACTCGAGGCGAAGGCCAAGGAAGTCGAAGGCGTGTGGGTCGGCGCGGCAGCAGTGGCCTATAGCGAGGCGCATACCGAGTGGGCCGCGGGTGTCACCGACATGCAAGACGGGCTCGCAACCTTGGAAAAGGCCCTGAAGAAAGCCCACGAAAGCTACACCAACGCCGCCTCCCAAACCCTCCGGATTCTCGGCATATGACCGAGAAACTCGAGGTAGATCCCAAGGTCTATTACCAGGCCGCCACCAACTGCTTCGACGCCGCAGCCGCCCTCAACGACAGCTTCAAATACGTCTTCGCCGAACTCAACAGCTGCGGGCAAATGGCAGGCCGAGACGAAGACGGCCGAGCCTGGGCCACCTCCTACGACGAGTCGGCCCGCGAAACCGTATCCTTCTTCGACCAAACCTTCTCGACCCTGCGCGCCTACGGCACCGCCCTCAACGACCTCGGTTTCGAACACGCCAAATCCGATGCGGCGCTGAAGGGTACGGCCCAGCCCGACCGCCCGGCCGACGCCCCATCAACACTGACCTTCGGCCCCTACGCCCTCCCCGCCTCAGCCGCCGGCGGAACCCCACAGGGCCTGGCGAAAACCTCCATCGAAGTACTAGACGCCATCAACTGCCCCCTCCCAGACGGCAACACCGACACTCTCACCAAGGCAGCCGACGCCTGGGATCGCCTCGGCACGATCTACCAGAACACCAACGCCAAAGACAAAATAACGATCTCCGCCAGTCTCTTCGACGGAGTGATCTCCAAGGACGCGGTACAGGTCCGCGAAGACCTGAAGACCCTAGAGACCTCCATCGGAGCTCTACTCGACACCTGCAAGCAGATCAGCAAGACCTGCCTCGACTACAAGCAATCGATCGAAGAACTACGCAACGAGGTCAAAGGCTTCATCGAATCCATCATCGCCGAAGCCGCGATCACCGTGGCGGTCACCGTCATCGCCACCTGCCTGACCGGCGTCGGCGGCGTGATCGCCGGCGCCAAAGCCGTCGAGTCGGCCCGACGCTGGGCCGAGAAGATCAAAGGCGCCGTCACGGCCTGGCGGGCGCGCAAAGCGTTGCAACTCAAAGGGTTGGCCGATGATACGAAGGCTGCGATGGCGAAGGCCAAACAGGCGGTCGAGGACCTTCGAGACCGTCTGGGGAAGAAGGGCGACGACGTTGGAGGGGCTCCCAAGCCTTCGATCAAGCAAGAACTGGATAAGGCCCTGGTGTGGAAGAACGGTAGCTTACCTGTGAAAAATGGGCCACCGCATGGATATTTGGTGAAGCGCGATGCGCACGGCAATATAACTCACTACTCATATTATGATGCTGACGGTATAGCGACCAAGCGTGTCGATATCACTGGGAAGCCGCACCTCGACAAATCGACTGGAAACTATATAGAGACACCGCACGTGGTAGACGTTCAAAGGAATGTCAATCCTCATACCGGCGAAATATATGCCAGAACTCTGAACGATACTGTTCGACCCGCCCTGCCCGAGGAGATTCCATGATGAATTCGGCGCCTAAAGAAGATGACACTACACTCGAGCAGGTTCTCGAGCGCTCTCGCAGCGCGGACGGTCTGACACGGGTCAACGCGATTCCTGAACTAGGCAGATTCATCGACGATCAGCGGGCCCAGCGGCGGCTGCGTGAGCTATTGGATGATGATGTTGTGACTATGCAGGTAGACGCCGCAGAGGTGCTTGTTCGCTTCGGGGGTACTGCAGGTTTACTCACAGTTCTCGAGGAGCTGGGGCGGCGTCACAACGATCCTGATGTCGACTACATCGCCTATCGCCTCTATGAACTCGACGCCAGCGGAGAGTTTCCCGTCATCGACAACACCGTTGCTGTTCGAGGGGATTTATCACCCGCCGGGGCGATAGGGTTTGAGGACCTCAAGCGCTTGAAGGGATAGTATCTGAGCTACCGCTGGGCGGATTTTCGATTTTTTCGGACTGACCGAATCTGCGTCCGCTGATTTATCGGCACCGCCCACGTTGGGCGAGAGTGAGAGTTTCACGATAGAGCGCTAGAATTTCGGTGGATCGTCGAAGCGGAGGCAGATTCAGAGGTCGGCTGTGGTAGCCGCCGTCTCGAGTGCATGCAACGAAACATAGCGCTGCCTCTGGGTAAACGCCGATCCACGGCCTACGCCCTGATGTCTGATCGGGCTGGGTAAGGAACGGTGTTGCGGGTCACCTTGGTGAGATAATAGGAACACCTGATACACCCCTTCCGTCCAGCCGAGCGCCCGGGACGTTTCGATAACCGATGCGATCTTGCGGTCGTTCGAATCTTGTGAACCGCTCAGACTGAGGGCTGAATCCGCCGACCAGTCGACACCGTCACGCCGATGCCTAACCAACGGCACATCTGGCTGGATGACGGAGTCGGTATAGAACGCTATTCGTTCGATGGCTCGAAAGGTGCGACCTGCTTGGCATACGTACGCATGACACTTCTGGTACAACGGCCATGCCGAACGTGCAGCCACAACTACTGTGTCGGATGCCGCGATCGGACGCTCAGCGTATGTCTCCATGGCCGCGCTGATATGGGTCAGCCACTTCGCTGCATCGTGGTCGATATAGCCTGCGACTTCGATGATTCGGCGAATCTCGAATGGAACATCGAGGTTGAGCATCGAGTCATGGTGTGCGAGACGGTTTCTGAACTTGCGCACGCCCTCGAGCGCGCTCGCGACTTGCTTTCGGCGCCCTGAGGAATTGGGAAACGCATGGTGCAGGCAGTCGCGCCACAGCTGCTCGTATTTGACCCCCAGTAGCCCTGACCAGAACCCGAAGCTCAAACCAGCGACGATCTGATCACGAGTCTCCCGCCCCTGGGGGCGCAGCCGTGTCCGAACCACCTCGACCGCGTTTGATACGACCTCGCCGCCCGGCGTTGGCAACAGGAACCAAGGGATACCGCACGAATGCTCGTCGCAGTGGTCACGTAGCGCGCCATCGAGTGCGTTCCGTAGCAACACTTCCAGGTGGCCCAACATCTCGAATGATGCAGCGGCGGTACGGGCGCTCCACAGGTACAAGGCGAGAGCCGCGGCGCGGTCCCCGTTGCTGGCGCGTAGGTACGGCGCTGTGCGCGGTTCAGAGAGAAGTTCCCATACCTTTGTGTCGCCGTCGTCGACGCCCCCCGTCATGGCTGGTATCGTAGCTTTCGAACGCCCCAGTGTCGCCTCTGAGCAATCACGCGCCTGGGGCTCCTTCATGTCTAATGCCGGATCGTCGGGCTATCACGATTTTGCTCTCAGCTGGGCGTTCCAGTCATGACTGCGTCGCAAGCGCGTAAAGCCTTGCAGCTCAAGGGCTTGCCGAGGATGCGAATCCCGGCTCGTTGTACCTAATCAAGCCTAAGAAGTTCGAAAACCTCTTCAGAGAGCGGACTTCCAAGACTGGTGTACATCCGGAGGTTGGAATCTCTGAGACCGACTGAATCCGCGTGCTATCGGCTACGGTGCGGCTCGATGTTCAGCGTTGCAGTTCACGACGAATGTCGACGCTGAGGAAGTGTGGGGCTGCGAGTACTCGGCGGAGCATGAAGCGGATGAACGGTGGCATCTCGGCGGCGGTTTCGTCGCGGTACACGTGGGGGTTGCCGACCTCGTAGCGGCGCCGTCGGGATTCGAGTTGGCATCCTCCGGCGGCGAGAACGTTTCGCACCCAATCGGATTCGGGGCCGTACGTCAGCGCGATGACGTATCTGTCGTCGCGCCGGAAGGCCCATAGCGGTGTCCGGAAGGTTCGACCTGATTTTCGTCCACGATGTATCACCACTGCCCAGCCCGGCGCCCAGGGCGCGATGAACTTGGTGATCCGGTTGAGCCCTACCCGGTTGACGCGGGCGATCCAGCGTGGAGCAGGCATTCCAGGAACTCCTCAGTTGTGGAATTACTGCTTTCAGCGTATCGCTGCGGGCGGCAGGAAATCAACGCTTGTAGAGTTTCTGGCACCATGCCTCCGATCGGACGACGGCCCGGCAAGGCCGATACCAGGGAAGTCCTGTTGGCGACGGCGCGCCGCCGGTTCGCCGAAGCCGGCTACGACAAGACGACGGTGCGCGAGATCGCTGCGGAAGCCGCGGTTGATCCCGCGCTGATCAGGCACTATTTCGGTAGCAAAGCGGACTTGTTCCGCGCGACGATGGGCTGGCCGTTCGAGCCCGCGGACCTCGCGGCCCGGATCACCGCTGGTGACCCGCGCGGGATAGGGGAGCGGCTGACGCGGGTGTTCTTCGAGGCCTGGGACCGCCCGGAAACCCGCGCACCGCTGTCGGCGATCCTGCGCGGCGCGGCTACCCATGAGGAGTCCGCCAACCTGGTCCGGCAATTCATCCAAGGCCAGGTGTACGCCCAAATCGCGGCGGCACTACCCGGCCAGGATGCGGAATTGCGGATCGACCTGGCGATGGCCCAACTCCTCGGCATCGCCTATCTGCGCTACATCCTGCGGGTCGAGCCCATCGCCTCGGAAAGCCTGGATGAGTTGATCGCCCGAGTCGCCCCAGCGATCAAGACGCATCTGGACGTCTGATTGCGCGTGGGCGACCGCTGGCGGTTTACGGCAGAGGACTCAGTTCTGCTGACCCAGCAGTTCCAGCGAGCGCTGGTGCGCGCTGACTGCCAGGGCGGTTTCCCGCGCAGCGTCGGAGCCGCCTTGCCCGGCGAGGTAGGTGTGCAGATTGGCTTTCGCCTCGTACCAGGCCGCGCGTTCGATATCGCCGGCCTCGGCGGTGGGGCGGTTCAGAGTCAGGGCAGTCATTTCGACCATGACGTTCACCCGCGGTTCCTCCTCAACGATGTTTCAGATCTTCCGGTCGGTACACCGTGACCCGCGTTCGGAGTGTTACGCCAGTCGGGAGTACCCAACCAGTGTGCGCAGCTCTATCGCCGCGCAATAGAGGTCACGTGACGTTCGCTGAGGTGTCCTCTGGAGGTTGCTGGATCGCGGATCCGTGGCGCTGAAGATCAGCAGGGCTCCCGCTGGCAGGTGAATTGCGATCTTGTTGCGTTCAATAAGCTGCAAGTTTGCCAGTGGACCTGGGTAATGCCCGGCGCAATGAGCTCGGCGTCGAGTGATGGCCGAGGCTGGAGAGCGGGGCCGCGAGGTTGCTTTGGCTGGTTTCATCGCGGCTGTGGCCGACGTGCTGTGCACTGGCGCAACTCTCAGCATCGCCAATCGGGCCGTGGGGCCATTTTGGGGCCACGGACCGGTAGGGTGGTGTCATGACGACCATCAACTACCGCACCGACGACGAGACGAACAACCTACTCCGCGACCAGGCTGCCGCCGAGGGCGTGAGCATGAATGCCCTGATCAACAAAGCGGTGCAGGAGTACCTGACTCGGCACGCTCACCGGGACCGGGTCCGGGAGCTCGCTGCTGGTGAGGTGACCCGGTGGGCCGAGCTCATGGAGCGGCTCAAGTGACCGAGTACCTCGATCTGGAGGATGTGCTGCACATCGCGGAGGTCGCGTTCGGTGGACCCGTTCGGGTGCGGGATATCGGTTTGCTCGACTCCGCGGTTCACCGGCCGTCTTCAGGAATGTTCGGGCAGGAAGCGTATGTAGATCTGTTCGACAAGGCATCCGCGCTACTGCAGTCGCTGACTATCAACCATCCGCTGGTCGATGGAAATAAGCGCACGGCATGGATTTCGGCAGTCGTGTTCCTCGGGCTGAACGGCGTGACGTTACCCCTGGATGTCGACGGTGCGGAAGCGCTGATGGTGGAGGTTGCGAAGGGCTCGATCGAGGACGTGCAAGTCATCAGCGCGCGGTTGCGGGCTCTGAAGTAGCTTGGGGCAGCGCCGGTAGGTCCGAGCTGCTGAGCCTCGATTTGGGTCTCAGCTGGGCGTTGTCTACACTAGACCGGTTGCCTGGGCACAACTGTGCCTGCATGTCTTGGTGCACTGCACCGACATGCGGCCCCGCCCTGGTACCGAGAACTCGTTCAGAGAACTCAACTCCGGTCGGCAAGCGTCGACCGGACCAGCCCAATTGCTGTAGGCCCACGATCGGCATGCCTTGTGCTCGCCGGTGTTGCATGGGAACCGTAGCGAGAAAGGTGTCGAGGTCTAACCATGACCATGACTGATCCGATCGCGGACTTCTTGACTCGTCTGCGCAACGCCAACTCGGCGTACCACGATCAGGTGAAGGCTCCGCACTCGAAGCTCAAGGCGAACATCGCCGAGATCCTCAAGCGCGAGGGCTACATCGCCGATTACCGGACCGAGGACGCGACCGTGGGCAAGGCCCTCGTTGTCGACCTCAAGTACGGCCCCAGCCGTGAGCGCAGCCTGCAGGGCCTGCGCCGCGTCTCGAAGCCGGGTCTGCGTGTGTACGCGAAGTCCACCAACCTGCCCAAGGTCCTGGGCGGCCTCGGCGTGGCGATCATCTCCACGTCGACCGGTCTGCTCACCGATCGCCAGGCGGCCAAGCAAGGTGTAGGCGGGGAAGTCCTCGCCTACGTCTGGTAAGGGGAGGTAGGACAAATGTCGCGTATTGGCAAGAAGCCCATCGCAATTCCGGCCGGCGTCGAGATCACCATCGACGGCCAGCGCGTGTCGGTGAAGGGTCCCAAGGGCACCCTGTCGCACACCGTTGCCGAGCCGATCACCATCTCCAAGGGTGAAGACGGCCAGCTCGAGGTCGTTCGCCCGAACGACGAGCGTCAGAACCGCTCGCTGCACGGCCTGACCCGCACCCTCGTCGCCAACATGGTCGAAGGCGTGACCAAGGGCTACGAGAAGAAGATGGAAATCTTCGGCGTCGGTTACCGCGTGCAGGCCAAGGGCTCGAACCTGGAGTTCGCTCTGGGTTACAGCCACCCGGTGCCGATCGAGGCGCCGGAGGGCATCACCTTCGCGGTGGAGTCGCCCACCAAGTTCTCCGTGTCCGGTATCGACAAGCAGGCGGTCGGTCAGATCTCCGCTGTGATCCACGGACTGCGCAAGCCCGACCCGTACAAGGGCAAGGGCATCCGCTACGCCGGCGAGGTCGTTCGCCGCAAGGTCGGAAAGACGGGTAAGTGATCATGGCGCAAACCGAAAACCAGATCGCCAAGCGCAAGCCGCGCGGCAAGGACGCGTCCACGACGCGTCGTCTGTCGAAGACCCGCCGCCACTTCCGTCTGCGCAAGAAGGTCGAAGGCACCACCGAGCGTCCGCGCCTGGTGGTCAACCGCTCCTCGCGGCACCTGCACGCGCAGCTGGTCGACGATTCGATCGGCAAGACCATCGCCGCCGCGTCCTCGATCGAGGCCGACGTGCGTGCGCTGGACGGCGACAAGTCGGCCAAGAGCAAGAAGGTCGGCGAACTGCTGGCCGCGCGTGCCAAGGCTGCCGGCGTCGAGGCCGTCGTGTTCGACCGTGGTGGTCACGACTACCACGGCCGCATCGCGGCGCTCGCCGACGCTGCTCGCGAAGGTGGGTTGAAGTTCTGATGATCAAGACCAACGGAAGGAACGTCTGATGCCGGGACGTCAACGGCGTGACGGCGGCAGCGGACCCGCCGGACAGCAGAATGGTGCCGCCGGTGGCGGCGACAACCAGCGTGGTGGCGGCCGCGACCGCCGCGGTGGCAACGACCGCCGCGACCAGCAGGCCGAGAAGAACCAGCTCGAGCGCGTAGTCGCGATCAACCGCGTCTCCAAGGTCGTGAAGGGTGGTCGTCGCTTCAGCTTCACCGCCCTCGTGATCGTCGGTGACGGCAACGGTCTGGTCGGCGTCGGCTACGGCAAGGCCAAGGAAGTTCCGGCGGCCATCCAGAAGGGTGTCGAGGAGGCTCGCAAGAGCTTCTTCCGCGTCCCGATGATCGGCAGCACCATCGTCCACCCGGTTCAGGGTGAGGCGGCGGCCGGTGTCGTCATGCTGCGTCCGGCCTCGCCCGGTACCGGTGTGATCGCCGGTGGCGCGGCGCGTGCCGTGCTGGAATGCGCTGGTATCCATGACATTCTGGCGAAGTCGCTCGGTAGCGACAACGCCATCAACGTCGTGCACGCGACCGTTGCGGCGCTCAAGATGCTGCAGCGTCCGGAAGAGGTCGCGGCTCGCCGTGGCCTGCCGCTCGAGGACGTTGCCCCTGCGGGCATGCTGCGTGCGCGCGCCCAGGCTGCGGGAGGTGCCAGGTAATGGCAGATCTCAAGGTAACCCAGATCAAGAGCACGATCGGCGCCAAGCAGAACCAGCGTGAGAGCATGCGCACGCTCGGCCTGCGCAAGATCCGGCAGACCGTGGTTCGCGAGGACAACCCGCAGAACCGTGGCCTGATCAACGTCGTGCGCCACCTCGTGACAGTTGAGGAGGTCTGACATGACCATCAAGTTGCATCACCTGCGCCCCGCGCCCGGTGCCAAGACCGAGAAGACTCGGGTCGGCCGTGGTGAGGGTTCCAAGGGTAAGACCGCGGGCCGTGGTACCAAGGGCACCAAGGCACGCAAGAACGTCCCGGCCTCCTTCGAGGGTGGGCAGATGCCGCTGCACATGCGGCTGCCCAAGCTCAAGGGCTTCACGAACCGGTTCCGTACGGAATACCAGGTCGTGAACGTCGGTGCCATCGCCAAGCTGTTCCCCGAGGGCGGCGAGATCGGCAAGGCCGAGCTCGTGGCCGCCGGCGCGGTTCGCAAGAACCAGCTGGTGAAGATTCTCGGCGACGGCGAGATCGGCGTCGCGGTCCAGGTGACCGTCGACAAGGTCACCGGCGCTGCCAAGGAAAAGATCACTGCGGCCGGTGGCTCCGTCACCGAGCTGGGCTGACGGTACTCTGACAATCAATGGCACCGGACGAGTGAAAGCTCGTCCGGTGCCACTGTTAGAGTTCAAGTTGTTGTCTGCCAAGCCTCGTCATGGTTTTCAGCGTCCCCAGATGCCGAATCGTCGGATCTGCGGTTTGCTTGAAATTTCCATGTCCTGACCATGTCGTTCGCCAGGAGGATCTGTGCTTTCCGCCTTCGTATCGGCCTTCCGGACTCCGGACTTACGGCGGAAGATTCTCTTCACGCTGGGGTTGATCGCGCTGTACCGTCTGGGTGCCGCGCTGCCGTCCCCCGGCGTCGACTACAAGAACGTGCAGGCGTGCGTCAAGCAGGTGTCCGGCGGTGAAGACGCCGGTATCTACCAGCTGATCAACCTGTTCTCCGGTGGCGCGTTGCTGCAGTTGTCGGTGTTCGCGATCGGCATCATGCCGTACATCACCGCGAGCATCATCATCCAGCTGCTGACCGTCGTCATCCCGCGGTTCGAGGAACTGCGCAAGGAAGGCCAGTCCGGCCAGACCAAGATGACGCAGTACACCCGGTACCTGTCGATCGCGCTCGCGGTCCTGCAGGCCACCGGCCTCGTCGCGCTCGCCTCCCGTGGCCAGCTGCTGCAGGGCTGCGACAAGGAGATCATCTCCAACAACGGCATCTTCGCCATGATCATCATCGTGCTGGTGATGACCGCGGGTGCCGCGCTGGTCATGTGGTTCGGCGAGCAGATCACCGAGCGCGGTGTCGGCAACGGCATGTCGCTGCTGATCTTCGCCGGTATCGCCGCCCGCATCCCGACCGAGGGCAAGTCCATCCTGGACAGCCGCGGCGGTCTGGTCTTCGGGCTGGTGTGTGTCGCCGCGCTGGCGATCGTCACCGCGGTCATCTTCGTCGAGCAGGGCCAGCGCCGCATTCCGGTGCAGTACGCCAAGCGCGTGGTCGGCCGGAAGATGTACGGCGGCTCCTCGACCTACCTGCCGCTGAAGGTCAACCAGGCTGGTGTCATCCCGGTGATCTTCGCCTCCTCTTTGCTGTACCTGCCCAACCTGGTCTCCCAGCTCACGTCCTCGCAGAACAACCCGGACCCGAGCTGGTGGCAGGAGATCATCGCCAAGTACCTGGTGAACCCGGGCAACCCGGTCTACATCGCGATCTACTTCGGTCTGATCGTGTTCTTCACCTACTTCTACGTCGCGATCACCTTCAACCCGGAGGAACGCGCGGACGAGATGAAGAAGTTCGGTGGCTTCATCCCGGGGTACCGCCCCGGCAAGCCCACCGCGGATTACCTCAATCATGTGCTGAGTCGCATCACCCTCCCCGGCTCGATCTACCTCGGTCTCGTAGCTGTCCTGCCGAATCTGTTCCTCGACATCGGTGCCTCCGGTAATACCCAGAACCTCCCGTTCGGCGGCACCGCGGTGCTGATCATGGTGAGCGTCGGCCTGGACACGGTGAAGCAGATCGAGAGTCAGCTGATGAATCGAAATTACGAAGGGTTCCTCAAGTGAGAGTTGTACTGCTCGGTCCGCCGGGTGCCGGCAAGGGCACCCAGGCCGTCCTCCTGTCGGAAAAACTGGGCGTCCCGCACATCTCCACCGGGGATCTGTTCCGCGCGAACATCAGCCAGCAGACACTGCTCGGCCGTGAAGCACAGAAGTACATGGACGCAGGCGATCTGGTGCCGAGCGACATCACCAACCGCATGGTCGAGGCCAGGGTCAACGAGCCCGACGCCGCGAACGGCTTTGTCCTGGACGGCTACCCGCGCACGGTCGACCAGGCCGACGCGCTGGAGAAGATCCTCAAGGACATCGACACCAAGCTCGACGCGGTGCTGTGCTTCGTGGTGGCCGAGGACACCGTCGTCGAGCGGATGCTCGCCCGCGGGCGCGCCGACGACAACGAAGGCGTGATCCGCAACCGGCTCCGGGTGTACCGCGAGGAGACCGAGCCGTTGCTCGAGCACTACGACGGACTGGTCGTCTCGGTGGACGGTGTCGGCGAGGTCGACGAGGTCAACGCGCGCGCACTGCGTGCGCTGGGACACTGAGGCCGAATGGTCTTCAACCGTAAAAAGAAGGTCGTGCCGTTCCGCACGGCGGGCGAGCTCGATGCCATGGCCGCGGCGGGTGCGATCGTCGGCCGCGCCTTGGTCGCCGTGCGTGCGGCCGCCAAGCCGGGGGTATCCACCCTCGAACTCGACGAGGTGGCCGAGCAGCTCATCCGCGATGCGGGTGCGGTGCCGTCCTTCAAGGGCTACCACGGTTTCCCCGGTTCGATCTGCTCGTCGGTGAACGACCGTGTGGTACACGGGATTCCGACCGCGGCGGAAATCCTGACCGAGGGTGACCTGGTCTCGATCGACTGCGGCGCCATTCTGGACGGCTGGCACGGCGATTCGGCCTGGACGTTCGGCGTCGGCAACATCATCGAAGCCGATCGGCTGCTGAGCGAAGCGACCAAACTCTCCATGGAGGCCGGCATCGCGGCGATGCTGCCCGGCAACCGGCTCTCCGATGTCTCCCACGCCATCGAACTCGGCACCCGCGCCGCCGAGCAGGAGCACGGCCGCGCCTACGGCATCGTCGACGGTTACGGCGGGCACGCTATCGGCCGCGAAATGCACCTGGATCCCTTCCTGGCCAACGAGGGCGACCCGGGCAAGGGACCGAAACTCGTGGTCGGATCGGTCCTCGCGATCGAACCGATGCTCACCCTCGGCACCACGCAGACCCAGGTGCTCGACGACGACTGGACCGTGGTCACCGTCGACGGCACCCGCGCCGCCCACTGGGAACACACTGTCGCCGTCACCGAGGACGGCCCACGCATCCTCACCCTCCGCCCGGAGTAGGCAGAGTGCGGGCGCGCCGACTATAGGCGCCGCTCGACTCCTGCCCCTCCACGCGGAAGGTCGGGCGGCGCAACAGTTTGCGCCAGACACTGGCGGTCGGTGACACGCGCGGCGAGGAGTCGATGCGCACCGACGCCGGCCGGGGTGGCGGCCCCCGCTGGACGATCTCGCCTCGTGATCCGCCTGCGGCACATTGCTGCCGCTACCGAATCTTGGACGATACCCAGCTGTGTCGCTGGATCGGTGTCGTCGTTCCTTGCGCCTGCTGCGCTCGACCGTGACGTTGTGCCGAGCAGCGTTGCTCGGTGTCGAATCAGGTCGACATTTGTGCCTGATCCTGCGGTACCTGAACTCTGACTTTCTCCGGTACCTGAACTCTGCTGAAAGCGTATGTCGGGGTGGGTGGGGGCGACGCGAGTAGACCACTACTCGAATACGGTTGGCGCACCACGCGGTTCGGGTCCGCGTCACCCGCAGCGCGACGAGCACGCGCATCGGGAAAGTGCGCGTGGTGTGCGAATTCCCTTGCGGCAGGTAGTCGACGCCGACGGTGCGAAGGGCCGGTAGCAGTCGGTCAGTTGTCTCGAAGTTCGGCGCGCAGCACCAAAGTCACTAGGGGAAGGTCGAATTCGCCCTCCGCCGTCTCCGGCCTGCTGCGCAGGTATTCGGTGACGCGGCGCAGCACCTCGGCCCGTTGCTGCGGTGAGACCACCAGGGTGTGCGAATGAGTGCCGATGGTCGCGGCCAGCGACTCCGCGGTCCGCCGCTGGGTATGCGGGAATTCGGCGCGTTCGAAGATCTCGAACAGCGGGTGCTCGGGCAGCTGCGCGTCACCGAGTTCCGGCGGCGGCGCGGACGCGTCCGAGCGGGCGACCCGGCCCAATTCGGCGACCCAGTCCACTCGCATGTCGTCGGTATTCCACAGCGCCGCGAAGGTGCCACCCTTGCACAGCACCCGGGCGAACTCCGGAAACGCGCGCTGTTGATCGAACCAGTGGAAGGCCTGCCCCGCGACGATCGCGTCCACCGACCCGTCCGGGAGCGGAATCTCCTCCGCCGACCCCTCCAGCGCACGCACCCCTGGCAGCCGCCGCATCAGCTCGACGCGCATGCCGTCGTCGGGCTCCACCGCGATCACCGACGCGCCCACGGCGAGCAGCCCCTCGGTGAGCTTGCCGGTGCCTGCCCCGAGGTCGACGACGATCGGCGCCGGTACGGTCGGCACCGCCTCCAGCGCCCATCGGATGGCCGCCAGGGGATAGTCCGGCCGGTGTTCGGCATAGTCCATGGCGTGGGCGCCGAAGGAGGAGGCCCGCCGGGCATGCAGGGCACGCTTGCTCGCATCTCGATCAGTCGTATTCCCCATGCGCCCACCCTAAGTCCGGGCCGCCGCCGCGCGCGTGAGATTTACGACGCGCCTGGTAATCGGCGCACGCCCGCGGACACCTCGGCGGCGAGGTCGTCGTAGCCGACGGCCAATTCCGCGAGCCGCTGCCAGGCGTCCCACAGGTCCCACTCGGAGGCACTCGCCAGCGCGGCGTAGGCGTTGGCGGTGAACTGGGCGAGCCGGTCGATCACGGCACCGACCGTCTCGGTGTGCACGTGCGCGGCACCGTGCGCGGGCGGCAGCTGGACGGTGATCCAGCGGTCGATGTCGCGCACCAAACTTGCTCGGAGCGCGTCGATTTCGTCGGTGACCTCCCGGCCCGCGCCCAGCCTGCGTTCGTGCAGCGTGGTCAGTTCGTGCGCGCACCGCAGGAGGGGGTTGTTCTCCGGGTGCTCACCCCGGCACGCTTGCAGCACTTGATGTTTCGCGGGGAGTTGGCCCGTCGTCATCGGATACCTGTGTTCCGGCACGAGCGCACGGTGTCCACGATCGACGTACCGGCGGGCCGAAAGCGGTTCTCCGGCGCCACAATCCACTCGCGATACCCGGCGTGCGCATCAGCGGGCGAGGGCAGCGCGATCTCACCACCGATCGGCACGATCGAGATGTTGAGCCGGAACAGTTCCGCGAACAGCCGTACGTCGTCGGGCAGATCCGGCCGGACCAGAAAGGTCCAGCGCTTCGAGCGCACATGAGAGATGACGGGGCCCAATGGATTTCGATGATGTATCAAATCGTCGTGGACCTGCTGACCCAGCGGCGCGGGCATGGTTATCGCGCCGACGAATCCGGCGCGGACGATGATCCGGCCGATCTCCGGAACGAATCCGGCGGGAAGGTCGCAGGTATGTCGGTAATAGGCGCATCGGGCGGCTGGGGTTTCCGCCAACGCCAGTTGATCCATGAGAAGAGCCTCGACTAGCATCGTGTGTCTGGTGAAGCCGCCCGAGCTGGTGCGTTATGGACACTGAGGGTGACCTGCAACACCGTTCGGGCGTGATCTCAGTAGAGCACTCCATGGCAGGGCATAAACGTTCCGTTCAATTAGTTCTCGAGAAGTTTGCCTGGGAGTTTCGCGCCGTCTGCCAGGTTGACGTGCGGATCCGCGCGGCTGCATGTCGCCACTCGATTCCCGGCGTCGGTCGCGCGGCGCAAGATTGCGAACTCGGGGTACTTTAATATTTGATTGTCAGGCGACCCCGAAGCCGACAACGCGCGCACACCACCCGAAGTCGCACTCCGGGCCATCCCCGAGGGCTGCTCGCGTTCCCGTTCCTCGGCCCGGTGGTGTGGTTCCTCTGGGGCCGCAACTCGACCATTCAGCCGATGCGGCCGAACACCGCCCGCTGACACCTCACGGCGTCGTACGGAAGAACAACACGCGATCACCGTGCTCTGCGAGCGGAGTGGTCGCGCTGATCTGCCGCAGACCGCTCGACGGAAGATAGGTGAGGTTGGCGAACATCTGGGTGTTGCCGAACGCCGCACGCAGTTTCGTCTCGTTGGCGCGGTCGGCGTTCAGGTCGGCCAGCATCTTGAAGTCCAACGGCGCCAACGGTTTATCCAGCGGTGCCTGCCCGGCCGGTCGGCCGAGCGCGGCGTACTGGGTCGCCGCGCCGTGCTCGTACCAGCACAGCTCGTAGGCGACGTGCTCGGTCACCGTGATCGCGGCCACCGGCCAGTCCTGGGACAGTCGCATCGCGAGCGGATGCTTTCCGACCGGCGTGAGCTCCCAATGCAGACTCATCACCGTCACCCAGCCGCCGTAGGGCTGATCGATCAGCACTACATCGTCGCCGAGCTTCTCCGCGGTGTTGACCTCCGCGTCGGTGATCTTCCAATGTTGTTCGTGCTCACCGAGATAACTGGCGCGATCCATAGGATAGGCGTCGTCGGTCGCGTACGCGCCGATGATCGCCGCGCGGATCTGCGCGATCGCGTCCGGCACCGGGCAGTACACGCTGAGCGCGCCGAAACTGGTGCCGATCTGCACCGGCATCGACGGCGGATCGGGCTCCGCGCCGGGCAGCAGCGGTCGCAGGCCGACGAGCGCCAACTTCCAGTTGAGCTCCTCGACGGTCGACAGATCGCCCGAGGATTTGAACAGGATCTGCTGCTGGGTCAGCCGTCCGGCTTGCTCCAGCGTGCGGCAGCCGAGCTCCGCCAGCGCCTTGTACGACTTCGGCGTCAGATCGAGATCTTGAATCCCGCACGCGCGCAACCGGATCGACATGCTCATCGAGGTGAACGCGGAATACCGCTCGCGATACATCGAGAGGGCCTGTTTGCGGGACCGGCCCACCATGAGGGTCCGCAGCAGCGTGCTCAAGCTGGCCAGGTACTTGCCCGAGAGCTCCGGATTCGCCGCGGCCAGCGCCGCGCGAATTCGGGCCGCCTCCTCGGTGGCCGCGACGGCGGCGTCCTGATCGAGGCGCCCGAGCCACACACCACACTTCGACAGCCCGTCGGCGCAGAGCCCCGCGACCTCCGGATGGATCCGTGCCACTTGCCGGTAGGCGTCACACGCGCGCCGGATGGTGGTGGTCGCAAGTTCCCGGCGACCGCTGTGCCTGGCCGCGAGCTCGACCGACCGCAGGGCCTCGTTCAGCTCGCCGGCCAAGCGTGCGTTCAGCACCTGTCCGGTGGACAGCAACCGCAGCCGGATACCGACCGCCTCTTCGGCGGGCGCCAGTGCGTCCCTGGTCCGGTCCCGTACCGACCCGTCGGTCTTGGTGGCGATGAAGCCCTTCGCCAGATCGCCGAGCGAGGTGGCAAGTCGCAGATCCGCCTCGATCGAACGATCAAGCGCCGCATACCGATCCGCGGCGACCCGACGCTCCAGCGCGTCCAGATCCATCGCGTCCCTCGTTTCCAGCATGATCCTCCGCTAACCGGCGGCGTCGCGCCACCCGCACCTTCTGCGCACGAGTCTGTCACGGTTACCGGCTCGGCGCACGAGGATCTTTCTCGGGTGATGTGGGCGGAGTGTGCTTCGCACCGGTGGTGTCGGTCAACCTTCCAGCAGCAGTGTGACCGGACCGTCGTTGACCAGCTCGACATGCATGTGCGCGCCGAATCGACCGGTGGCTACCGTCGCGCCGAGTTCGCGCAGCGCTCGGGCGAACGCCTCGACGAGGGGCTCGGCGACGGGACCCGGCGCGGCTGCGTTCCAGGACGGCCGACGGCCCTTCGCGGTATCGGCGTAGAGCGTGAACTGGCTGACCACCAGGATCGGGGCGGCCAGGTCGGCGGCGGAGCGTTCGCCGTCGAGAATCCGCAGCCGCCATACCTTGTCGGCGAGCGTCTTCGCGGTCGACTCGGTGTCGCCGTGCGTGGCGCCGACCAAGGCGACGAGCCCGTGCGGAACCCCCGACGCCGCCGGATCTATGCGGCCGACGATGTCGTGGTCGACGCTCACCTGGGCTGAGGTCACTCGTTGCAGTAGGACTCGCACAGCCATTGATCATGCCGTGCGGCAGGGCAGTGGAAGCAGTGCGCCTCGGCTACCACAGGGAACGAGGCCGAATCTCGTTGGCCAAGTCGATGAGTGCATAGCGATGCAGCCGATTCGGTGTCGTGCGCGCTACCGCACGCAACACCGACTCCAGGCCGCCGCGCAGACCCGCCTCGGTATAGCGGAAGCCGAGGATCGTGGCGGGGGGCGTTTCCGGTTGCCCACCCCTGTGCAGCCAGGCCAGCGCGGCGCCGAGGACTATCGCCCGCAACTGCATCAGTCGCGGCTCGTCCGGTAGTGCGTGCAGATGCGCCGCCGCCGCGTCGAGGTCGGCCTGGGTCAGCTCGTCCACCGGTCTGGTGACCAGCAGCAGGCACGCGGTCATCCGCGCGGCATTGTGGTGCCGCGAGGAATCCGGCACCTGCTGCATCGTCGCGACGGCGGTGGTTATGTCCCCGTCGACGGCCAGCCGTCGCACCAGACCGAACGCCGCGCTCGCCACCCCGCGGGTATTCCGCCAGACGGACCGGTAATGCTCCGTCGCCGCCCGGTGCCACCGATCCGGCTCATCGGGGTTCTCCTGCGTCTGCAAGAGGAGCTCGGCGGTCGCGGCGAGCGCGAGCAGCGGCGCGATCTCACCGGGGACCATGGAGTGCACGCGATCGAACTGCTCGTACGCCGATTCGTATTCGGCGCAACACAGTTCGGCGATGCCGGTGTACCAGTCGATCCGCCAGTCCGTGCGATAGTCGGCCCGCAAGCGCGCCAGGCTTTCCCGCGCCTGCTCGACCTCCCCGAGATCGAGGTGCGCCCGCACCGCGGTCAATGTCCCTTCCAGGTCGAAGCTTTCGGGTGTGCCGACGACTCCCGCGCTCATGTCGGCGGTGCTCTGGCGCAGGGTGTCGAGCGCTTGCCGCGGATCGCCGTGCAACAACGGCGACAGCAGCTCCGCACTCGGAACCTCGCTGTCGATCAACGGCACCGGCAGCGCGGCGACGACGCT
The DNA here is from genome assembly GCF_015355715.1 of Nocardia sp. XZ_19_369. Classification (NCBI taxonomy): domain Bacteria; kingdom Bacillati; phylum Actinomycetota; class Actinomycetes; order Mycobacteriales; family Nocardiaceae; genus Nocardia; species Nocardia sp. XZ_19_369. The sequence continues at coordinate 479,110 of NZ_JACVED010000003.1, forward strand.
CGCGGTGTCGAGCACGGGCAGGCGATGGGCATCGTCGACGAAACCCACGTTCTGACGGATCAGCGTGTCGATACCGAAATCGCCACGCGGTGAACCGAATACAGCGGAGGTCTGCGGATACTCCCGATTGGTGTCCTCGGCCAGGACCGCGCGGAGCACGCCCGCGAGCTGGCGGTACATCGCGTACGCCGAGGGAAAGCGTTGTGCCGGATCGGGATCGGTGGCCCGCCGCAGCAGCCGTTCGAAGGACGGATAGCGACGCAGCACCGGTTCTTCCTCCGCCGACGGAATGCCGGGGAGTTTCGGGCCGCGCGGTTCGGTGGGCATGTCCAGCGTCAACGCGGCCAATGTTCGTCCGACGGTATGGATGTCGGAGGCCACGGTCGGTCCGGTCTGGGTGAACTCCGGGGCCTGGTACCCGTGCGTGCCGTAGAGGCTGCCGCCGGATTCCCTGGCCGCCACCGCGCCGAGGTCGATGAGTTTCACCTCGTCCTCGGTGACCATGATGTTGTCGGGTTTGAGGTCGTTGTAGGCCAGGCCGAACGAATGCAGGTAATCGAGCGCGGGCAGCACCTCCATCACATAGGCGATGGCCTCGGCGACGGGAATGCGTTCTGGCGCACGGAGATCGAGCATCGTCTTCAGCGATTGCCCGCCCACGTACTCCATCACGATGTACCCGCACGGAATGCCCTCCGCGGACCGGTGTTTGACGAAGTTGAAGATCTTCACGATCCCCGGATGCGCCATCTCCGCGAGGAACTGACGCTCGGCCAGCGCCACCACGTGCGCCTCGAAGTCGAGCGGGTTCTGCAACCCCTTCAAGACCACCCAGCGGTCGCTGACATTGCGGTCGAGTGCCAGGAAGATCCAGCCCATCCCGCCGTAGGCGAGGCAGCCCTGCACCTCGTATTGGCCGGCGATCAGATCGCCGCGGGCCAGCAGCGGCCGGAAGTTGAACGGTGAGTCGCACCGGGGACACTTGCCCGCCGACGCGCCGTCGCCGTTGTCGGCCGAGCGGCCGACGGGCTTCTGGCATTTCCAGCAGAACCGCTTGTCCTCGGGAACTTCGGGATTGCGCAGCATCGCGGTGGCCGGGTCGACCAGCGACACCCGCGGCAGCTCGACCAGGCCCGCGCTGAGGCGGCGCACGCTGCGGGACCGAACGCTGCGGCTGGAGCGGGTTTCGGCCTCCGACGAGATCGAATCCTCGTCGTCGGACGACCACGCCTCGGTCGCCGATACCCGTCGGGTCGCCCAGGGGAAGGTGGCTCGATACGCCATTTCGGTGGGGTCGCGAATCAGTGTGCCGGCGCGGGCGACGGGGGGAGGATCGTCGGAGCCATTGAAGTCCGGCATTCGACCCTCTCAACACCCACGAAGACAACATCGGGCCGACACCGCCACGCCCCGCAGCCCCGGTGGGTCGCCGTGCTGCGGAGGGGCGGGACAGGTCGGCCTTAGCGCGATTCTGCCTCATCGTGCGGTGTCGTGCCGTTGCTTGCGCCGGATATATCGGCGATGCGGTGGTCGCGGTGCTCCAGTGGGCGCTCGGCCAGCACCGGGAACGCGCCGGTGAAGCCGGTGCGTATCGCCGCGACATGCAAGACCCGGCGCCGCGCGAGGAACCAGCCGCCGACGAGGGCGGGAACCATGATCACGCCCATCGCGATGACGGCGCCGCGCTGCACGTCGCTGTTGCTGAACAGCATGAGCAGCACCACCGCGGCGAGGAACACCAGCGTCGCGATGCTGGTGTATGGCGCGCCGACCAGGCGGAAGGCGGGGCGCACCAGCCGTCCCTCGCGGGACCATTGCCACAGCTTGAGCTGGCAGAGCACGATCGCCGCCCAGGCCGTGATGGTGCCGAGGGCCGACATGTTCAGGACGATCTCGAAGGCCTTCTCCGGGACCAGGGCATTGAGCCCGACACCGACCAGGGCAACCGCGCCGGTCGCGAGGATGCCGACGTAGGGCACGCCGCGCCGGGACATCAGCGCCGCCACGTTGGGCGCGCTGCCGTTCATCGCCATCGAACGCAGAATGCGGCCGGTCGAGTACAGCCCGGCGTTGAGGCTGGAGAAGGCTGCGGTCAGCACCACCAGGTTCATCATCGTGCCCGCGCCGTCGATGCCGATCTTGGAGAAGAACGTGACGAAGGGGCTCTCGCCGGACTTGAAGGCGGTGTAGGGCAACAGGAGCGAGAGCAACACCAGCGAGCCGACGTAGAACACCGCGATCCGGGCGATGACCGAGTTGATCGCGCGCGGCATGATCTTCTCCGGGTTCTCCGCCTCACCGGCCGCGGTGCCGATCAATTCCACTGCGGCATAGGCGAAGATGACGCCGGTGGTGCACAGCACGACCGGAATCAGGCCGTTCGGGAGCAGGCCGCCGTTGTCGCTGATCACGCTGACGCCGGTGCTGTTGCCTTCGATCGGGAACCGGCCCGCGAGGAAGAAGGTGCCGACGATCAGGAAGCCCATGAGCGCGATCACCTTGATCAGCGCCGCCCAGAACTCCATCTCGCCGAACCACCGCACCGACACCATGTTGATGCTCACCACCAGCGCCAGCGCGATGAGCGCGATGGTCCACTGCGGGATGACCTGCAGGCTGCCCCAGTAGTGCACGTAGGTGGCGATCGCGGTGATGTCGACGATGCCGGTCATGCACCAGTGGAAGAAGTACATCCAGCCGACGCCGAACGCCAGCTTTTCGCCGTAGAACTCGCGGGCGTAGGAGACGAACGAGCCGGAGGACGGACGATGCAGGATCAGCTCACCGAGCGCCCGCAGGATGAAGAACACGAACACGCCGCACACCGCGTACGCGAGGAAAAGCCCCGGCCCGGCCTCCTTCAACCGCCCGCCCGCGCCGAGGAAGAGCCCGGTGCCGATCGCGCCACCGATCGCGATCATCTGTAGCTGCCGCGGGCGCAGCGCCTTGTGATATCCCACATCCTCGGCGTGTAGCGCCCGCGCGGCCTGCTCCTGCGTCGCTGAGGGAGGTCGAACGATAGTCATGCGTGGCCTTTCCTGTGACGGCAGTCATAACGCTCCATAACGTACCGTTGTTTAACGGCACGTTCAATACACGTACATGATTGTCATCTGAGGACATGAGATCGTCACATGGCGAGAGCCAACGGCTATCGGAGGGCAAACCGCTGCGGGCGGCTTCGGTCGGCACATCGGCGCGGGACAGCGGGCTCAGCGAACGGCCTGCGGTCCATGGCTGCAGTGGAATGGTGAAGTACCGCACCCTCGGACCAGCGATCAACCCACGTTTCGGTGTGGTTTCCTTGAGATATGGCAGCGGGTACGGAGTTTACGATCGACGAGCTGGCGCGTGAGGCGGGTACGACCGTGCGGAGCCTGCGCGTCTATCACGAGCGTGGGGTGCTGCCGCCCCCGCAGGTGAAGGGGCGAACCGGGTTCTACGGGTCCGACCATCTCAACCGGGTGCGCACCATCGGCCGGTTGCTGGATCGGGGCATCAAGCTGAACGGCATCCGGGAACTGCTCGAGGCCTGGGATCGCGGCGACGACCTGGGCGACATCCTCGGCGTTCCGGAACCGGAGGCCCTCGCGCATGTCGCGATGCCGGCCGAGACCGCGGTGCCGATGCATCCCGATGCGCCACCGGCGGTCAGTGAAATGGTCATTGCCGCAACGGAACTCGCGGATCTCTACCGTGATGTCCCGCAGGGGCTCGCGCGGGTCGTCGCCTCCGGCATGTACGAGCCGCTCGACGCCGCCACCTATCGCGTGGCGGACCATCAGCTCGTTCGGATCGCTCAGCAGTTGGCGGTGTCGGGTGCGCCGCCGGCCCAGGTGCTCGACGAGGTCGAACGGTTGCGCGGCGATTGCGACCGGATCGCGCGTCGTTTCGTAGACGGATTCGAGCGCACGGCGTGGCGGGCGTTCCGGCAATCGGGGCGCACGTCGGCGGATCGGGCCGAACTTGCCGAGCGCGTTGCCGCCGTTCGGGTTGTGCCTGGTCAAGTCGCGGCCGAACTGGTCGATCGATTCGTCGCCAAATATCTCGAACGCGATATCCCTGAGTTGGCTGACGAGTTCCCAGGTCAGTAAGAAGGATCGGTTTTCTCCGAGGGCTCGAGCGCGCCTATAACTTGCCGCTGGACAGCGGTACGTTGTTCAATGTAGCGTCGGGGTTGGGATCTGGGGGCATGCGCAAAGCGACGCCAAGCTGAGCATGCCCCCGGAACCTTATGGCCGGGCCGCTCGCTCGAGTGTCCGCTCCCGGCTGCGGCGTGCCGCGCTCCTATGACGACGTGACCGTGCCGTCGTCGGCCGGTCCCCGCGGTGCCGACGGATATCAGTCCGCCCGCCGAACATCAACGCGTATAGCACATTTCGCTGGACCAACGGCTAGGTGTACCCACCTGTTGCATGTAACTGTCGCGGCACTCTCCGTTCATGTGCGGGCAACAGGGGAGTTGCTATCGACTGTCATCGTCGGATGCGTACGAGCTGAAGTGGGTGCGGGTGACCGCACGTACGCGGAGGGAACGCGGTGGCGGACAAAGTCCAGTACGAGTCGGAGCTGTTCTTCAAGGCGGCCAAGAAGACCGGAGACGCACGCGACCGGATCAACGGGGTACTGAGCACCTTGCAGGCCTCGATCAACTCCCGTGGCAACCCCTGGGGCAACGACACTCTCGGCCGCAGTTTCGCGAACGGGGCGGATGGCTCGGGCGGCTACACCTCGTCCCGGGACAACATCATCATGGGCGCGCAGAACATCGCAGGCTCACTCGGCAACTTCTCCACCGGCCAGACCAAGAGCGCCAAGCTGCTGGAAAAGATGGAGCGCGGCAACCGCGATGGTTTCAGCTGATCCACGCTTCGTGCGCAGCTGAGGACCGGGCAAGCCGAAGCGCGCCCGGTCGCCGAGGTCGTCGCCTGCGGCGGCCCGGATACCGTGTCGCGCTGCTGACAGCGGGATAACCGAACATGATCGAATTACCTGGCTGGCTGGAATGGCTCGAGCCGATCGTCGGCATGGAGTGGCCGGAGGGCAACGAGGACCAGATGTGGGCGCTGGCCCAGGACTGGCACACCGCCGCCGACGAGCTGCGCGCCGTGCTCTTCGATATCGACGCGGCCAAGAGCGCCTCGCTGACCGCCTATCCGGTCGGCGAGGGCGTCGAAGAGATGATCAAGGGCTTCGACAGCATGCGGTCCGGCGACGGGTCGGGCCAGGATCAGTCGGTGCAGAAGCTGGCCGAGCTGTTCGACCAGATCGGTGAATCCGCGCACAGCGTCGGCACCGAGATCGAGTACGCGAAGCTGATGTACTGGAGCTCGCTCGGCCTGCTGGCCGCCGAACTCGCTGCCGCGTGGCTGTTTCCGCCGACCGCGCCCGCGGTGCAGGCGGTCGCGATCGGCATCACCAGGGTGGCGGTGCGCATCATCGGCCAGCGGGTGGTCGCCGCGATCATCCGGCACGTCGGCAAGCTCGTCGCCTCGAAGTTCGCGAAATTCATGCTGCGGCACGTGGCGATCGATACGGTGCTCGGCACGCTGCAGGAGCTCGGCGTCCAGCAGTGGCAGGTATCGCAGGGGAATCGCAAGGAGATCAACTGGGAGCAGGTCGCGGTCACCGCCGTCAGCTCGGCCGCGGGCGGAGCGGCGGCAGGCCCGTTCGGCGATTGGCTCGGCAACAAGCTCAGCGCGGAGATGAAGCCGTGGATGCGGGCCGCGATCACCGGTCCCGCCGCCGGTTTGGTCGGTGCCGGAGCGGGTTTCGTCGCCGCGACCGCCACGCAGTTCGGGATCGACGCCGCCAAGAACGGCTGGGGCGATGCGTGGGACAACCTGAAGAACACTCAGGTCGACTGGCGGATGTTCACCGCGGGCGCCTCGAACGGCGCGATGTCGGCGGTGAACAAGGTTGGGGCACAGCATGCTTGGGGGAACATGCGGCCGGAGATGTTCAACAGGTCCAGTTTCGGATCCCGGTTCGACGACATCTTCAACACGGCGGGCAGTGACGGTTCGAGCTCGAATGACGGTGCACGCGTGGGGCTTCGGCCCGACGGTGCCGGGTTGCCTGCCGGTGCCGGGGATGGCAGCGGACGGGGTACGTCCGGTGACGATGGCCGAACTGGGGCGGGTGACCGGGGAGCGGCCGGCGACAACGGCCGCAGTACGGCGGGTGAAGACACGACCCGGCCCGCCGGAGCTTCGGATGCCGACGGCAGGGGTACCGGGGGAGAGGCCGGTGCGCGGCAGGCCGGCGCGGATACGGCCAACGGCCGGGACTCGGGCGAGGCCACCGGAACAACCGACAGATCGGGTGACGGCAGGGGATCGACTGACGATGCCGCATCGAACGAAGCCGCAGATCGGTCGAGCGACAACACATCCCGGGGAGAAGACCGCGCCGCTGGGGATCAGACGTCGGACACTCGTTCCACCGGTGAATCGCAAACGCGGGCAGGCGACAGCAGTACACGATCGATCGATGGCGCACCCCCGAGCGCCGACCATATTGCCGCACAGTCTGATTCGGCGGACACCGGAACGCAACGGGCAGGAGCTGCGCCGGAGGCGGACGCCGTGCGCGGGGCAGGCTCCGATGGCCTGATCGACGCCGCATCTACCGGCAATGACCCAGTTCCGTTGCACAACAACGTCGGTGACGGCTTGGCTACCACCGCACCGGCCCATGCCGCGCCCACCGCAAACCCGGCGTCTACTCCCGCGCAGCCGACAACGGCGAATCCCACCGGTGGTGGCGAAAGCCGTAGCACCCCAGCATCTTCCACTGTTCCTCGCGCGGCGTCGCCGGACCTACGCGCGCAGACCGGTTCTGACACGCCTCGGGTCGAGCAACCACGCCCGCAAGCGGGTATGGAACCGCGGGCTGGCGCCCCGGACAGCCGCCCGGCCGGCGAGTCCCGCCCGGTGGGCGATCGACCCCGGGCCGGTGACCTCCGTGCGGACGGCGCCGAGTCGAGCCGCACGGGCCTCGCAGACACCGCGGCGCACGGCACGGACCACCAGTCGGCGCTGCAGTCCGAGTCCACCGGTGAGCAGCCCTCGCGTACTCGGGCCGAGGCGGACGGTTCCGCGCCGGTACGGCAGACGGTCGAGTCCGCGGTGCCCGCCGATGGTCCGCCACCTCGAGATGCAGGCGACCCGTCGGCTCTCGACGTGGTCGGCCTGCTGCCACTGGCGGCAGTAGCGGGCGCGGAGGCCTCGCCACGATCGGATCGGACCGCGGAGACCGTCGCACGCACCGACGACGACAGTGCCGCAGCCCAACCTGATCCATCGAACATCGACCATCCGCGCGACTGTGCGGTGCGCAGTCTCGAATTGATCCGCCAGCTCACCGGCAGCCCGGTGATCGAAGTGCCGACCAGGGAGGTCGGCCTGGACGGCGTGTCCCAGGACGATATCGAGCGGGCAGCGCAGGCGCCGCTACGAGATGTCGCTGACCACAATGAGATTCGTGACGCGCTGATGTACGAGACAAGGCCGGACGGAGGTCTGATCCTCGACTCCGACAGCAACCCGATCGAGCGCCCCGACGGGGTGGCCGCGCTGGTCGTGGACGTGTACGGCAAGACCGACGAGCACAACGTCGGCGCGCACGCCTACGTGTTGGTCAAGGAGAACGGCGAGATCGTGGTGCACGATCTCGCAGCCGGACTTCGGCACCCGTTCCCGCCGATCCTGCCGGGTTCGGACTATCCGGTTCAGCTCACGCGCACGATCCTGTTCGACGAGAACGGGATTCCGCAGCAGCGCGATGATGCCCAGGTGCCGCCACGGGAACCGGCGCTGCGCGAAGTCGGCGTCGGGCAACGGCCCCCCGAGCCGGACGGCGGACCCGTCGAACCGGCATCGGGCTCGAACGGTGGCTCCCGGAAGCCACCCATCGAACCGCCGGCTTCTCCCGGTGACCCTGGCGACGAGTCGACATCGAAACCGAAGCAGGACAACGACTCCAGCGATCCCTCGGTGCTGGAACCGGACTCGATAATGCTCGCCGACGACGCCCATCCGCTCACTCTCGACATCGACGGTGAACCAGTGCCGCTGGCGCTGCAGCCGGACGGCGAAGACCGTTGGCGCGCAGTACCCGCCGACGAAGGCGACGCGCCTGCTCGGCGGGAGGCCTCCGGCGAAGTCGAGAAGAAATCACGAGTTCGCAACGCGTGGGAACGCTTTCGGGACCGGACCTACGTACGCGGCTATCAGGGCGACAACCCCAAATACCCGTCGGGCTCGGGTGAGGACGGCCGCGGGCAGACGGCCCTGCGTGATGGGGCCGTCGCCGCACCGGGCCTGTTCGATCCGCCGCCCCCAGCCCCTGCGCCGACCCCGCCGCCGAACCCGGACGTCCCGACTATGGGGCCCGCCCCTTCTCCGGAAGGGTCGGGCGGCGCGCCCAACGTCGCTCGCATCCTCAAGGAGGGCGCGACGATGTGGCTGAACCGGGAACACGTGCCCATTCTGGGTCAGCTGTCGGGACGCGTTCCCGACGCGGCGGGTGACTACGTAGCGCCGCGCACCGCCGACGGGGCGGAGTATCGGTTCTGGGTCAGCGACGCGGACCCGGAGCTGGTTCGGCAGACCATTACCGATCTGTATGAAGTGCAACGGATTTCGGCGGAGGAGGCCAGAGCCGTCCTCGAAGACGCACTCACCGTTGCCGATCCGGATCAGCGTCAGCGGATCGTCGACGATATGGAGCGGTTGGGGCTGGTCTCCGAGGAGGAGGCCAGGGTACTCGAGCAGGAGCCGCCCCCGCCGCCGGAGCCGGTGGCCGAGCCGGATGGGCCGCCACCGGAGAACGAGTCGCTGTCCGAGCTGGCGGATCGGCTCGGCTTCGATCTGCCCGACGAGGATCCGGCGACGGTCCGCAGGCTCATCGACGAGCAGGAGTACCGCACGCTGCGCGAAGCCGCGGCGATCGAAGGCCTCGCGGACGCGTTCCGGCGCTACAACGAGGAACAAACCCGCCCGTACACCACGGAGGATGTGGCAGGCCGAGACTCGCGACCGGCCCTCGGCGACGGCGAGCAGCGAAATCGGCCGCCCGGTGAGCTCGAGGGGCCCGACGCGCGCAGGCGCGACGAGGACGACGACGAGGACTTCTTCCTCGACGACGAGTTCGACGAGTCCGACCAGCGTCCCGTCCGGCGCGGCGAGCCGGACCCGGCCGGTCAGCCCGTCCGGTACGCCGATGAAGTCAGCTTCTTCGACGAAAACCCGATGGGCCGGTTCCTCAAAGAGATCAACGCGGCCTTCAACGGTTCGCCCGGCGTGCAGAACTACACGCCGGTTGGCAACGGCGCGGACCCACTGAAGGAATGGGGTGATATCGGGCCGGAGGACGACGAACTCGGTCGTGACCAAGGGCCGCGTGCGTTCTTCGAGCATGCGCTGCGCCGCGATCAGCTCCGCGACGAATTGTCTACCTGGGCACAGATGTTCGGTCTCGACCTGGACTCGCTCAGCACGCAGCTCTTCGACCAGCTGCGAGCTGAGAACCAGGCCCGCGCCGAGCGGGTCACCGAATTCGCCGATGCCGCCGAGTTCCGCCTGTATCCCGCATCCGACGATCAGCCGCCCGTCGGGCAGCCGTACGGCGACCAGGTCGTCCGCATCCCGGTCGGGGAGGGCGTGCCGGATCGCCTCGTGGTCATCGATGGGGCACAGGATCGCTCCGCCGCACTGGCCAGGGCGCTCGCCGAGAACCCGGACCTCGCGCAGGCGCTCGATCGCGGTGAAGTTCAAGTGGATTACCACTCCGCGCGCACGGACCGGTCCGGTCGGATCTACCTCGACCCGGTCGATACACCCGACGTCTACCACCACCGGGAAACCATCGATGGCCGCGAGCTCGCGGTGACTCTGTTGCGCGACAGCGACGGTCAGTGGCGGCCCGTCGTACTCGACCCGGCCGACGTACCGCTCAGCGAACCGGCCGCCGGGGACGCTCCGGAAGCGCCGCCGCGGCCACGCGCCGAAATCCTCGCGGAGCTGGTGGATCTGGCGCAGACACTCGGGCTCGGCCCGGAGTCGATGCACCCCGATCGGCTCGCGCAGACGATCGCGGATCTGCAGCTGGACAACGCCGTTCGGGCCGGGCAGATCGAGGCGCTCGCCGACTTCGCGCGCTCGATGAACGACATCGCGTCCTTCAACGACATCAGTGATGCGCGTAGCCAATTGGCCCTGCGCCTCGGCATTCCCGAAGCGGAGCTGACCCCGCAGCGCCTCGCGGAAGGGCTGACCGACAACGACTTCCGCAATGCGTTGCGGGCACAGCAGGTCGCCGACCTCGTCGCCTACGCCAAGCAACTCCGCGATCTCGATCCGGCCGCCTTCGTCGCCGCGCGCGACCAGCTGGCGCAGCGGCTCGGGGTGGAGCCGTCGGAGCTGTTTCCGCCGAAGTACACCAAGAACGAAGCGGGCCGGCTTGTGCACGGGCTGGACTCGAACAGCCTCGATCCCAAGAAACTACGCAAGCTGCTCGCCCGGATGGAACGCGACGGCAAGCAGGAGCTGCTCACCGACGCGCTCACCGAGTACGCGGACGCACTGATCAGCAGCGACCCCTACTCCGACGTGCCGCGCGGTGACCTGTCCGCCGATCCGCGGGTGACCGGAGAGCCGCCGGTGCACGACCCCGACGCGATCCACGCGCTGCGCGACATCATCCGCGACGCACTGAGTTCCGGAGATCCGCTCGACTTCGGGCAGACGCTCGCGGACCATCCGGGACGACCCGACGGCGACGGTGCGTGGGATCGCGACAGCGACCCCGCGCGCAGCAGGCCCGACCCCAACCGGGACTGGGCCCGGCTGGTCGGCGTCGATCTCGCCGGAGCCGACGACGCCACATTCCGCAAGGTGTACGAGGCGTACCGCGATGGAAAGATCGAGAAGCACGAGGGGCTGACCCCTGCCGAGCTGGCCGCGGAAATCGCGAAGATGCGCGACGAGGTTCTTCAGCGAGCGGCGCAGATCCGGGACCTTGCCGACCTGGCGGTGGAGTTCTACCGAGCACCGGAGTCCCTCGGGTCGAGCGAGCAGTCCGGGCGACCCGGTGACGGTCCTGCCACGCCGCCTCCGTCGGGCGGACCCAACGAGGACGGACCCGCCCCGACCTCGACTCCCAGCGATCCGCCGCCCCGTCGACCCGGGTCAGGCGGTGCCGCCGAACGATCGGGTGGCAACGGTCAGCCACTCGTAGAAACACCCGGGACGAAGACAGACAGTGGTTCGGATAACGCTGCACGACAGCAGAATTCGGAGCACAGGCCCGGCGACCCCACTCGTCCGGTCGAGACACCGCCGCCCACCCCCGAGGAGCCGTCGACCGGCAAACCGGAAGTACGCGACGACCGCTCCGGTTCGGACCCGCAACCGGACGGGCGTTCGCGGATCGATGAGGCGTTGGCGCGTGAAGTGGCCGCACTCGATGAGTCGTATCGGCGTCACTCCGCGGAGGCCGACGCCGAGTTGCAGCGGGTGCTGGACCATCTCGAGCAGGTCGGTCGGGATCTGGCAGGCCGAATCGACGCCGGTGATGTTGTGCCGGAATCGAACTCGGCCGTACTGCCGTCGCGGATCGACGAGGCATTGGCGCGTGAGCTGGCGAAGGTGGACGAGGCCTACCGGCGGCACGCGGATGCAGCTGACGCCGAGTTGCAGCAGGTACTCGATCATCTCGAGCAGGTCGGGCGGGAGATATCCGGGCGCGCCGACATGCATGATGCTGTGCCGGAGACGGATTCGGGCGATCCGCGCTCGCGGATCGATGAGGCGTTGGCGCGTGAGCTGGCGAAGGTGGACGAGGCCTACCGGCGTCACGCCGACGCAGCCGATGCCGAACTGCGGCGAGTCCTGGACCACCTGGGACAGATCCGCAACGACCTCGCCGCCCAGGGGGAGCGCCAGCGCCTGATGGCGGATCTCGAGGACGCACACCGCGAGATATCCGCCAAATTCGACGAACTCGCGCGCCGCGACTCCAACGGTCCCGAGGAGGAACCACCCACCACCGCCGTCCCACCACAGGACCCACCGTCGGACCCGCCGGGATCGGCAGGCCGCATCCCACCGGCGCATCCGGATCCCGCTGCGGGCAAGGACCCTTCGGCCACCAACTCCGAGCCGTCAGCCAGCCGCGAACCCGAGACCGACCCGGACGGGACGACGACCCGCGTCCCGTCGCAGCACCCGAACCCTGTTCCGGGCGGCGATCCGTCGGTCGACAACGCTGACCCGTCGGCCAATAGCGAATCCGCGACAGATCCCGACCCCTCCCAGCGCACGCCAGGATCGGCCGACGAATCCGCTCCGAGACCCGAACCCGCCGAGGGCGGTACACGAACGAATCGCGGAAACGCCGGTGAACCTCCGGAATCCGATACCAGCCAAGGAGATTCGCACCGCATTCCACAGTTGCCCGGCCGAGCACTGAGGTCGCACATCCCGCATCCGCCCAAGGACTACGAGTTCGAATTCCCCGAGCCGTTCAATTCGGCCCCGAAACCATGGCCCGTACCCGACCCACAACCACCAACTCCGCCCGAACCTCCGCGACCCCCGGTCCCTCCGCGACCCCCGGTGCCTCCGCGTCCGCCGGTACCGCCCGAGCCTCCGCAACCGCCGGTGCCTCCGCGTCCGCCGGTACCGCCCGAGCCTCCGCAACCGCCGGTGCCTCCGCGTCCGCCGGTACCGCCCGAGCCCCCGCAACCGCCGGTACCCCCCAAACCTCCGCGCCCGCCGCTGCCTCCGTGGCCGCCGAATCTGCCTGACCCGCCGGACTTGCCTGTGCCGCCGGATCTGCCGGTGCCGCCGGGCCTGCCGGTGCCGCCGGATCTGCCGGTGCCGCCGGATCTACCTGTGCCGCCGGGCCTGCCTGTGCCGCCGGATCTGCCTGTGCCGCCGGATCTGCCTGTGCCGCCGGATCTACCTGTGCCACCGGGCCTACCTGTGCCACCAGATCTACCTATTCCACCGCAGTTGCCGGAGCTACCAGATTTGCCGTCACCTCCCGAGGTGCCTGCTCCGCCGGATGTGCCGTTGCCACCTGAGGTGCCGCGCCCACCGCTGCCCCCGTGGCTGCCCGTGCCGCCGGATCTGCCTATGCCGCCGGATTTGCCGTTGCCGCCGAATGTTCCGGTGCCACCGGGTCTGCCTGTCCCGCCGCCGGTCCCGGTGCCGCCGAATTTGCCTGTCCCGCCGGACCTGCCGCTGCCTCCTCAGGTGCCTGCTCCGCCGGATGTGCCGTTGCCACCTGAGGTGCCGCGCCCACCGCTACCTCCGTGGCCGCCGGTGCCGCCTGCTCCGCCGGATTTGCCACTGCCGCCGGATCTGCCTGCGCCACCGGATTTGCCGTTGCCGCCGAATGTTCCGGTGCCACCGGGTCCGCCTGTCCCGCCGCCGGTTCCGGTGCCGCCGAGTTTGCCTGCCCCGCCGGACCTGCCGTTGCCTCCCCCGGTGCCGGTGCCGCCGGGTGTGCCGGAGTTGCCGTCGCCGCCGGGTTCGCCTGTGCCGCCTCAGGTACCGGGCCCGCCGAATTTGCCGCAGCCGCCGCAAGCCCCGGTACCACCGGGTCTACCTGTCCCGCCGGACTTGCCGGTGCCGCCGCAGGTTCCGGTGCCGCCTGACGTGTCGCACCCGCCGTTGCCGCCGGGTTTGCCGTTGCCGCCTGAACTGCCGGACGTGCCGTTTCTGCCGGGTTCGCCTGTGCCGCCACAGGTACCGGGCCTGCCGGATTTGCCGGTGCCGCCGCAGGTTCCGGTGCCGCCTGACGTGTCGCACCCGCCGTTGCCGCCGGGTTTGCCGTTGCCGCCTGAACTGCCGGACGTGCCGTTTCTGCCGGGTTCGCCTGTGCCGCCACAGGTACCGGGCCTACCGGGTTCGCCGGTGCTGCCCCAGCCGCCGGTATCGCCCCAGCCGCCGGTATCGCCGGAGCTGCCGGTGTCGCCGGAGCTGCCGCACCCACCGCACCCACCACAGCCATCCGGTTCGCCGACCCCGCACGAGGTGCCGCTGCCACCGGAACCGCCTGCCGCCCCACAGCTGCCGACGCGACCGAACCTGCCTGTGCCTCCCGAACTGCCGAACCTGCCGCAGTCACCGCAGGCACCGGAGCAACCCAGGCCGCCTCAGGCGTGGGCACCACCGACGACATCTCCGCACCCGTCGACTCCGTCCCCGGATCTGCCCGCCCCTCCTGGTTCCGCGCCACCGTGGTCACCGGGGTCGTCGAATCCGACACCGGCCGAGCCGGTTCCACCGGGATCGTCGCTGCCACCAGTGCCCCCCTTCGCTCCGCTGCCGCCCATGAGCGGTGCACCGCAGGCGGGTGGCAACGGCAGCCGCAATGGCTATGGCCGGCGGTCGTGCACCAGTGACAACCGCAGCGGCACAACGATTGTCGTGCGGCCTTATGTCGGCTACGGCGTGTTCGCCGAGTTCGATCCGGCAAGTGGTGCGCTGCGCGCGACGCCCGCCGATATGAGTCGTCTCGGCGGCGTCTACGGCGATCTGGGGGAAGCCACGGTAGTGCTGTACCGCCACCACGGCAGGCTGGCGTTGCGTATCGGTGACCGCGACATCGATCTGGACGACCCGGTCACCGTCGACTGGTACCCCGCAGATCAGCGCAACACCAGATTCGTGGTCAGCGTCGCGGGCATCGTGGCCGCCACATTGACCTACCGGTCGCTGCCCGGCGACATGGATCTCGGCTTGCTGGTCCGTGACGTCGTCGCCGATCCGACCCGCCGCGCCACCATCTTCGCCTGACGCACAGGGCCACATGACGGACGTAAAGAATCGCCCGTCATGTGCCACGACACAGCAGGTAGTCCCGACTTCTGTGCACTCTGCTGAGTTGCTGTAACTCTTATTGCCGGCAACCACCGAAATTGCTTCAATCTATAGATGATCAAAGGTGATCCGGTGTCCATGGCCAGTCGTGGCGTGATCTTCGCGATGCAGTCCACCCTCCGCCCGTTGGGTGCCCGACTGCCTGCCAACCGGTACGGAGTCGCCGGCGCGCGGCTCGGTCTGGCCGTCGCCTGCCGGATCTGGTTCGACCGCACACTGCCGACCACACCGGTCGATGTCCCCGGCCCGCGTGGCCGCGCCATGGGGGAGTGGGTCGGCACGGTGCCACGACCGGGTCAGTCGCTGATCTATTACCTGCACGGCAGCGGCTACGTCGGTTGCAGCCCGGCCACCCATCGGGGCTTGGTATCCGAGCTGGCCCGACGACTGGACCGCTCCGCATTCACCCTGCGCTACCGCCGCGCTCCGGAACACCGATTCCCCGCCGCACACGACGACGTGCTCAACGGCTACCTCTGGCTGCTCGAACAGGGCCACGCCGCCCGAGACATCGTGCTCATGGGCGATTCGGCGGGCGGCCACCTGGCCCTCGGCCTGTGCGTACAGCTGCGCGAACTCGGCCTATCCCAACCCAAGGCCGTCGTCGGCTTCTCGGCCCTGGTCGATTCCACCTGGGCACTGGCCGACGCCCGCCGCGCCGAGGTGAAGGACGCCTTCATGTCCTTCACCCTCGCCACCCGAATGACCGGCCTCTACACCGGCACAGCCCATTTCGACGACCCAAGACTGAACGTGGCCGCCCACGTCGGCCCCGACCTACCGCCGATGCTCCTGCAGGCAGGCGCCGGCGAAATGCTCAGCGCCGACGCCGAGCACTACGGCGCCGCGCAACGCGCCGCGGGCGGCCGCTGCGAGGTACAGCTGTGGCCAGGCATGTTCCACGTCTTCCAGGTGGGCCATCGGGTCATGCCGGAGGCCCGCGCCGCCCTGACCGAGGTCGCGCGATTCGTCGCCGATATCGAGCGGGCGGAGGCCGAGCGGGGCCCGCTCTCGGCCTAGCTGAAGCAGCCCCTGGCTTGTTGTGCGTGGTTACGTGTTGTGGCACAGTCGATCGCGCAGAAAAGACGAGGTCCGACCGCACGGCTAGGGTGATCGCATGACGGAATGGCGCGCGTTGACCGACGCTGAGATTGTCGAGTTGGCTACCCGGTTGCGGTCATTGACCTGGCCCTCGCCCCTGGACGACGTACCGCAGTTGGCGGCGACTTTCGGCTGGAAGGTCATCACCGCGCGGCCGGAGTGGGTCATGCTCGATGCCGGCTTCGGTTTGAGCAGCGGAAAGGTGCAGGGCCGCGACGGCCTGGCGATGGAGCTCATGATCCGGGTCACCGATTTCGTGGCCGAGGACGCGGCGGGTAGAACTCGGATACTCGACGAGTTCGTCCGGACAACCACCGCGCTGACCGGTGCGCTCGGTGAACCCACCACGCGCATTCCGGGTTCGTCTCCCGAGCTCCGCTGGGCAGGAGAACAATCCTCGCTCGTGCTCCGAGACCTGGAAGTCTCGGTCCAGCTGGCGCTGGTCGCCAACTCGTGGCTCACGGCCCATGACGAAGCGGTCGCGTTGGAGCAGGGGCAGAGTTGACCGATTGGGATCAGTTCGCCGAGGGCTTGGCGCAGCATCTGGCCACCCTGCCCACGGGCGCGGTAGTGAAGATTATCGAGTCCGACGAGTCGGCCGAGGTGCCGAGGTACGCCCAGTTCCTCCAGTCCGACACCAAGTTGTTCGCCGAAGTGGTGGGGGACGACTGGCTCGATTCGGACAAGGGCGCGGGCGAGGCGGGGGCGCGACTGCTCGCCGAGGCGGGCTGGCATCAGCCCGACGACGCGCACAGCGGCAACTGGTGGTTCGATTCGGCGTGGCCGATCGACTCGGCGGCCTACCAGCGGCTCGCATCGATGGTGGTGACCGGGTTGCGCGACGCTTTCCGAGTCGCCGACCTCGCCGACTTCTATTACGAGGCATGGAACGGCAACGCGGGTAACCGCAAGCTGGATCTGCCGCTGCTCGGTATCCCACCGCTGGACTGATCATCCCCCCGCTGGGTTGATCGGACCGCCGCCGGCGATGAGGTCTGCGGCTGCCCACCACCCCGATGTTCGCCGCTCGCCGCGCGGCCCGCTGTGCCAGGATGGTGACGAGCGGTCTACCCATTTCGGGCAGGTCGCTGTTCGGTGGGTAGAGCCACCGTCCGGGTGTGCAGATGAGGAGATTTCCGCGACGTGACCAGTCCAGACGACCAGGCTCCGGACGACAGGCCCCGCGACGAGTCGGCCCCGGATCCCGATCAGCTCGGTGCCGAGACCACCGCTGCCCAAACGGCTTTCATGAAGCAGTTCCTGGCCCCCTTCGGCGAGTCGGCCGGCAGCACAGAACTCGGCGAGCAGGTCGACCACGAATCCGAGGCGGACGACGAGCCGGATGTCGGCTTCACCCTCGCCGGCGCCGAACCGCCGCCGATCGAGGATCCTGCCGAGCTCGCCACGGCGATCAGCCATCAGATCGTCCGGGTGCTGGCGGCCGACGGCCCGGAGGGCTGGACGCGGATGGAGGCGGTCTTCGCGGTGACCGTCGCGGCCGAGGTGGCGCTGGCCGTCTTCGTCGACGACGAGGACCACATGGCGCGGGCCTACCCGACGGAGGAGGTGCTGGCGCTGGTCCGTCAGCACCGGCACCTGTCGGCTCAGCTCAGCGACGGACCGTGGTGGCGCTACATCATGACCCTCACCAATACCGGTCAGGTCGAGGTCGATTACGACTACGGCGACGAACCGTTCCCGGATGAACAACTCTTCGCACCGGAGATCTACCGCGCCGACCTGGAGGTGTATCCGCGGGAGGTGCTGCCGGTGTGGCTGGCGGCCTACATCGGGCACGGCGATCGGCAGTTGCGAGCACCGCGGCAGGCCGCGATCCAGGCCCGCGCGGACCGGGACGCGGGCAGGCGCGGGGCGCTGGCGGCCACGGACTTCCCGGCGTTCCCGCTGCTGTGGGCCCGCTGGGCGGTGATCGCCGCGGGCTTCGTCGCGGCCGGATCGTCGTTCGGCCCGCGAGTTCTGCCCGCACTGAGCGTGTTCGAAGGTTCCAAGCGCAGCGGTTCCACCCTGTATGCGCTGCCTGGTGGCCGGGCCGTGCTGTCGGGCGGGGTGTGGAACGCACCGGAACTGAACGCGGTCTACAACCGCGGCGTGCCGATGCCCGCCTTGTACGCGGGTGCACCCGAGTGGGTAGCCGATCCGGTGCTGAACCCGCGGGCGGCCAATGGTCTACTCACGTTCTGCTACTGGTGGGAAGGCGGCAATTGGTATCGGGGTATGTCGCCGGCCGCCGATGAGCTCAGCGCCGCGGTGCCCGGCATGTGGTCGCCCGACTCCGTGACCGACATCGTGTCCGGGCTGATCGCGGAATCGCCGAGCCCGCGTCAGCGGCAAGCGGTCGCGAACCTGGTGTCCGCCGCGGAGATCGGCGTCGTCACCCGCTCCACCCTGGTCGACGTCTTCGGCGAGGACGGCACCTTCGACGTCGACAGCGCCCTCTACCAGCTGACCATGGCCGGGGTGACGATGACGGTGCCCGAGCCGATGCCGCAGGAGGACGCGATCGCCCGGGTGCGTCAGTTCATCCTCGACAGCGGCATGGACGTGTCCCGCTACCCGGTGGACGGCCTGCGCGCAGATCGGCTCAGCATCGGCTGGATGGTGTACGTGCCGACCGCGCCGGGTGAGATAGCTATCGGCCGGGCACTGTTCTACATCGCCGATGATGGTGTGCTGGAACAGTCGTCGTCCTCCGTGGCGCCGTCGCTGTACATCGCCGAGTTCGAGCAGCGGTTCCAGCGGCGACATGGCCAGGTAGACGCCTGATCACAGCGGGTGCGGACGGACCACACGCACCCGCGTGCCCCCAGTACTGGGGTGCCCGGTTGGAGTGGTCCACCAGTAGCGATGGTGTTACGGTTTATTGACTGGCGGCGGAGGCCGGGTGAATTGATCATGAACTCCGCCAATGATTTCAGGATCGAGCCGGGGGTTGGCGTCCCTCGCACTGCGGGAAAGGGTGCATTGTGGCGGAGAAATTCGAGGTCGATCCCGACGAGTTCCGCAAGGCCGCGGGTAAGACGGCCCACGTCGGCGACCGGATCAGTACTGCGGTGAGCAACCTGTCCGCGGCGATCGCCGGTCGCGGCGCCCCCTGGGGTGACGACAAGATGGGTAACCAGTTCGCCAACGGCCCCGGCGGCTCCGACGGATACGTGTCGTCCAGGACGAACCTCATCGACGGCACCACCGGGATGGGTACGACCTTCAAGGACACGGCCAAAGCCCAGCGCAAGGTTGCCGACCAGTTGCAGACCGAACTGGACAAGCGCAACGGCGATAGCTTCAAGAAGTGAGTAAGGGCCGGTAACCGTGGCACACGATTTTTCGCGGGGAGACGTCGCCGACCTGATGGAAGAGGTGCAGTCGCAGCTCCAGTCCATCGCGCGATTGCAACAACAGCGCACCGCGCTGATCGGCAAGGCCTCGGTACGGGGTGGCCGGGTGACCGTCGTGGTCAACGCCGACGGCGCCGTCATCGAGACCAAATTCGGTCGGGGCGTCGAAGACCTGGAGTACGCGGAATTGGCGCGCGCTGTCACCCAGGCGGCGCAAGAGGCCACCGCCGACGTGCGACGCCAGTCCGAAGAATTACTCGCGCCGTTCCAGCAGGAGCGGGCGCGACTGCCGAAGCTGTCGGATCTGGTGGAAGGAATGCCGGACCTCAGTGGCCAGATGCCCGCGCCGACACACGCCCCGATGAGCAAACCCGATTCGTTGGAGCGCGCCACCGCTGCCGACACCGACAGCGCCGCCATGACATTCAGCAACGTCGAGCCGCTCGACAATGTGAAGTCCCGGAAGCGTGGGGTCACCGATTCCGGTTGGTGATCTAGGTGGACTTCTGGGACGGACTGCTCGAAACTCTCGGGTGGGTCGCCGGTAGCGACTGGCCCGAGGGCTCCGAGACCGGCATGCGAGGGCTTGCCGACGACTGGCGCAAGGGTGCCGCAGAGCTGCGCGGCATCATGGCCGACATCGACGCGGCGAAACAGGCTGCGCTCAATGCGTACCCCGAGGGCGTTGCGCGCATCGAGATCGCCGGCGCGTTCGACAAGATGCGCGACGGCACCGGTGCGAGCGGAGACCAGGCCAACAACAATCTCAAGAAGCTCGCCGAATTCTTCGACAAGATCGCCGAATCCGCGGATGGCCTCGGTACCGAGATCGAGTACGCCAAGTGGATGATGTGGTCCTCGCTGGGGCTGCTGGCGATCGAACTCGCTGCGGCGTGGCTGTTTCCGCCCACCGCGCCCGCCGTCCAGCTGCTGGCCATCGCTGCGACCCGGGTGGCGATCCGGATGATTGCGCGGACCTCGTTGATGGCGGCCGCCAAGCACGTCATCAAGATGGCCATCACCGCCACCGCCAAGTTCATCTTCCGCCACATCGCCCTCGACCTCGCGCTGGGAACCATCCAGGACTTGGGGATCCAGTGGATCCAGAAGGAGCAGGGCAACCGCAAGGACATCAACTGGGATCAGGTCAGGACGACCGCGATCTCCTCGGCGGCCGGTGCGCTCGGCGGTGCCGGTGGCGCCAAGTTGGTCGGCGCCGGTCTGAAGCACTTCGATTTGGGCCGCGGGCTGAATGGCATGATCACCGGAGTCGGCGCGGGCCTCGCCGGTTCGGTCGCCGGGTTCGTCCCGCAATTCGCAATGGACGTGATGAACAACGGCTGGGGCGCCGCGTTCAGCAACTTCGATCCACGAATGATCACCGCAGGCCTGTCGAACGGCGCGATGTCGGGCGGAAACAAGGGGCGGGCCACCGGCTTTCACTTCAACCGCATGGGCATACCGACCGGCGTCGGTCCGGTCAACGGGCCGCGGATCGGAGATGCGGGTCTCGGGCCGAACGGTCTCGGCACCCCCGGCACCACAAACGGCGGCCCCGGTGTGCAACCCGCCGGCGTCAACGGCGTCGGTACGCAGCCGAATGGTGCTGTGGGACAAGGAGATCAGGGAAACAGCGGCACCGGGACCGGCGGCGAGAACGCTGCAGGCGGCGGCGCGGGTAACCGTGGCGCCGGGGACGGATCCTCCGCCCGTCCCGACGACGGCACCGCGCGCGGCGACGAAAACTCTTCTCGCGCAGGCGATCCGAACCAGTCGCGCAGCAGTGCCGACCCCGCCGCGCAGCAGACGAACGGGTCGGAGAGCCGCGGCACCGACGGCGGACAGCAGCAGGGTGGTTCGGAGAGTCGCGCGGGCGACGCCGGGCAGCAGCAGGGTGGTTCGGAGAGTCGCGCGGGCGACGCCGGGCAGCAGCAGGGTGGTTCGGAGAGTCGCGCGGGCGACGCCGGGCAGCAGCAGGGCGGGTCCGAGAGTCGTGGTACCGACGGCGGACAGCAACATGGCGGCTCGGAGAGTCGGTCCGGTGATGCCGGGCAGCAGCAGAGCGGCGCCCCGGAGAGTCGGGGTGGCTCGGAGCCGCGCGCCGGAGTCGACACGGCCGGGTCCGACGGTGGAGACCGCGGCCGGGCCAGTATTGCCGACGGTGGCAGCGCGCACGACGGCGGCACCAGCGAGACGGGAAGCGGCGCCGATCGATCGTCGACGTCGCCGCAGAACACCGGTACTCAGCCGGGAAGTGTTGCGCCAGTGCATACTTCGGGCGACATGGGCCGCACCGGCGGTGACGCCCCTGCGGCTCGCCCCGGCGGCGAGGCGGCGACGGCGCGGCCCGGCGGCGACGGTGCGGCAGCGCGGCCCGGTGCGGACGGTTCAGCCGCTCGGTCCAGCAGCGATGGTTCGACGGCGCGGCCCAGTAGTGATGCGGCGAGTCGTCCGGGCGGCGCCGATCCGGTGCGTGGCAGTGAGGCTCGGCCGCAGACAGGCGATTCGCGGGCCGCGACATCGGACACCCGGCCCGGCGCCGATCGTCCGCGCGGTGATTCGCGCGCGGGCGTTTCCGACGCGAATCCTGCTCGGGCAGGCAGTGATTCGACCCCAGGTATTCGCGCGGAGTCCAGCGGTTCCGAGGTCCCCAGGACGCCGGAGCGGGTCGACGGCGCGGGCGACGGGAACGTTCAGGTTCGGCCGGGTTCGGACGAAGGTGCCCCGGTGCGACCGGATTCGGACGAAAGTTCGCCGCCGCGTACGGATTCCGACGATAGCGCTCGACCGCGCACGGATACCGACCAAAGTGCACCGCCGCGTACGGATTCCGATGACAACGCCCGCCCGCGCGCCGATACGGACGAAAGTTCGCCGCCCCGTACGGATTCGGACGACCCGGATGCCAGGAACAAGCCGGAAGACGATGCGCCGCAATCGGATCGGCCGCGAGCAGGTACCGAACCGCGCGGTGGCGACGATGCGGGACGCCCGCGTGCGAACGACTCCGACCCGGTAGGCGATTCGCCGAACAGGCCGGGCGAGGCGGACCCGGCGCAGCGTGCCGACGCCGACGGGCGCCCGCGTTCCGACGACGACGCCGACGGCCGTCCGCGTCCCGACGATGTGCAGATCATCCCGGTCGTCGACACCAACGCACCCGCACACCCGCGGTCGGGAGCCGACGGCGCGGCACCGCGCCAGCCGGGAGCCGACGGCGACGGCACACCACGGCGCGACGGCGACAACGAGGACGGCGGGCCGCTGCGGCCCGACGATCCGAACCGCGGCAGGTGCGCCGAGCTTTCGCTGCGTGGTCTCCAGGAGATGTTCGGCGATCGAATTCGCTTGCCGGAGCGGACAATCGGCCCGGACGGCATGACTTCCCGCGAGCTGGTCGGCTCGGCTGGCGGGCAACTGCGCCAGTTCGAGGGCGGCCACGACGCCATCCAGCAGCGGCTGCTCCGAATGGGCGACGGCGCAACGGCACTCGTCGTCGACACCTATCAGGGTCCGCGCGACGAGCACGGCGTCGGCGCGCACGCGTACCTGATGGTGAACGAGGGCGGCCAGATCAAGGTGATCGACCCGGGTACCGGGGCCGAGCACGGCTTCCCGCCGTTGACGCCGAGGGACCTGGACAGCGTCAGCGCCATCATGATCAAGCCGGACGGCACGCCGGTCGACAAGGTGCCCACCCGCATCAGGGACGAACTGCTCGCCATCCCGGACGATCTCGCCGATGCGGGGCGGATCGGTAATACGCCCGGCCCGGACATGCCGCCTCAGCATCCGGCCGATGCGCCGGTCCCACCGGGCATGAATCGCGATTCGGACGGCTACCTACGTCGGCCCGGCGACCTACCCGACCACTACCGCACGCCCGACGGCAAATTGCACAAGTTCGGTGACCGGGCCGATACCTGGCGCAGCGATGACTATCCGCACCAGCTGCGCGATCGCAAAGGCTTCACCCACGATCCGAACAGCAATGCCAGCCGGGACTACGACCATCGGGCGCAACCCGGCCAACCGGAGCCGCACACGCCCACGGACCCGGAGATCATCAAGGATCTGGCAGATGCTGCTGCGGAGAGGCAACGGCAGGGCAAAGAACGTGACGCCTTACGCAAGGTACTCGAGCCGTACCTGGACGAGTTCGATCTGCGGAATGAGAACGGCAAGACCGATGTCCACAAGGTGGCGGAAAGCAACCTCAAGACCCAGCTGGAGAAGCTGGAAAACGCCATCCTTGCTTCCGACCTGTCCGACGCGGAAAAGGTGGCCAAGCTCGAGCGCCTGAACGAAATGGCGACCGAGGCAAGGAAATACAACGACCTCGGCGTCGAGATGAACGCGACGTCGAAGCTGCTGGGTGAGCTGGGTGCGCAATCCTTCGGCCAAATGCCGGACGGGGCGGTGCAGATCAGCCCGTTCACCGACGCTTGGGACGGCAACTTCTCGGTCGACCGCGCCATGTTCGTGCCCGGCCCCCCGCCCAAGCTCGTGGTGATCGAGGCCAAGGGTGTCGGCTCAGACCTGCAGGGCGCCGATACTCCCTGGGGCCGCGCCGAACAGGGCTCCCCGGAGTATCTGCGGAACACGCTCGCCGTCGACAAGAACCTCAAGCAGGTTCTCAACGAGACTGCCGAGCAGATGCTCGCGCGCGGCCTCGATCCCGACAGTGACGAGGGCAAGGCCTTCCTCAAAGCCAAAGAGGAATTGCTGAAGGCGCACCGCGACGGCACCCTCGAGGTCGAGTACTACAAGGCGCACACCTCGATGAAGGGCGAGGTGACGATCACCAGATTCGATCTGGATCGCCAAGGCGTTCCCGTTCCGATGGACAATCTGGGCGGCTTCCAATCCGAGCACCGTGCCGCCGACGACGCGTTCAATTACCAGGACGATCGCCGCGGCCGCTGTGGCGAATTGTCGCTGGCCGAACTGCGTGCCATGTACGGCGACGACCATGTTCAGCTGCCGCAGCGCGTGATCGGCCCCGACGGGATGACCGCCGGGGAACTGATGGCCGCGGCGGGCGGCCGACTGGAAACCACCACGCACGACAATCTCCAGCAGCGCCTGATCGACCTGGGCGAGGGGGCGTCCGCGCTGGTGGTCGACGCCTATGCGGGCTATCGGGACAACCACGGCGTCGGCGCGCACGCGTACCTGATGGTGAACGAGGGCGGCCAGATCGTGATCCGCGATCTCGGCGCCGGACTGGCCGACCACGGCTATCCGCCGCGGGTGCCGCGGGATCTGAGCGGGACTCGCGCCATTGTGTTCGACGGGCAGGGCAAGCCGGAGAACGGCCTCAGTGCGGTGGAGCGCGCCCGCCTGCTGGCCGCGGCCGAGGCACCCGTTCTCGACCGGCGAATCGGCCAGGCCTTCGATGGCAGGCCGCACGACGGCACCGGAACTCCGCGCCACGAACTCACCGACACGTCACCGCCCGCCGATACCGCCGAGCCCGACCGGATCGATGGCGGACGGCAGGATGCGGATCTTCCCCACGTCGAAGTGATCGGTGAACCGGGCCCCGGCGTGACGCCGGAAATGCTGGACGCCGCACGGCGATCGGTCGCCGAAACCGGTGAGCCACTGGTGATTTTCGGCAGTCGGCAGACGGGCATCTCGGAGAAGTCGGGTGCGCCGTTCCGTGCCGATAGCGATCTCGACGTCGCGGCCACCACGCCCGAGGGGCTGATGAAGCTCGTCGACGTGCACGAGGGACAGAGCCCGATCCCGAAGGTCAAGGATGTCGCCGGAATTTTCAGCGAGCAGCAGGCGCGCGAGAAGGGTTACCTGGTAATCAAACCGGCGGAGACCGTTCCGGTCGACGCAGAGTCGACGAAGGATCGCGGCCCTGAAGATCCTGGCGCGCAGGATGGTTCGGGTTCACGCCCGCGTCCGTCCGACGAGAACGGATCGAGCGATCGCGGGCCGAGAGATCCGGCCGCCGAGCCGCGGCTGCGTCCGGCAGCGGACGATCCGGCGAAGATGTCGGCCGATCATCTGGCGCGCGACCGAGAGTCCGCTTCGCAGCTGACGCCGCGCGATCCGGCGGCCCCGCTGGACGTGACCGACGGCGTGGACCGTCCCGACGGCGGTCAGCCGGAGTCGTCCATCGTCGACAAGTGGACGCCGATGGACGCCACGCAGGTCGCCGAGGAGTTGGCCAAGGACACCGGTCTGCTGGTGTACGGGTTCGACCAACCCGGTGTCGATCCCGCGGTGGCGCGTGAAATCGCCAGGGGCGTCGTCGAAATGCGGACCAAGTACCCGCACGTGGAGCTGGGCAGTGTCGGCATCGGACCGTTCCGGCACCGGACCTTGGCTCAGGTCATGCCGGCCATCAACCCCGAGACCGGCGCGCGGTACGCCCAATCGATAAAGATCAGCAGGGATTTCGTCGGCAGCCTGGATACCTTCCGCCAGGAAGTCCAGTTGGGCGTGAACAAGGGACGATTCGACCAGTCCCTCACGAATCGTCCGGTCTTCCAGATGATCCTGCACGAATACGGCCACGTGGTGGACTTCCACGGGCAGCGGGCCAGCCTGCGACCGATCGATCCGAGTGACCCGCACTCGCTGACCTATGTCGACCAGGTGCTGCAGGACCACTACAAGCAGCTGGCCGCGCAGGACCCGACACTCCCCAATACCAAAGCGGGCTACGACAATTGGCTGAGCCAGCTCAGTCGCTACAGCTTCGACGCGAACGGCGTCTTCCACCCGGGAGAAGCCGTCGCCGACGCCTTCCGCGACGTCGAACTGAACGGCGATCGCGCGAGCGAGCCCGCACGGGTCATGCACAAGCTGCTCACCGACTTGGCGGAGCTCGGCCCCGACGCGCTGGCCCCACGGCTGCCGGACGCCGAGGCGGGACCGCCGGCGGATAGCGCTCGGCCACAACGGATTCCGGTGCCCGAAGGCGCACCGCACCCGGCCGCCGACGCGCCGGCCAGGATGGCGGCCGATCCGCCGCGCGACCCGGACGCCACGGGCGACGACAGCGGTCGCCGCGAGACCACCGACGAGTGGTCCGCGCGCATGCGAGCCGAGACCGCCGAATGGCGGGCCCGGATGGCCGCCGAGCACGCGGTGGAGATGCGGCGGATCGCCGATATCGAACCCGTCGACTGGGCCTCGCAGATGCGGGCCGACCACGCCGAGTGGACGGCGAAGATGCTGGCGATGCGCGCGGAGTTCTCCCGCGACATCGCCGACGGCGTGCTGCCCCGCGCGGCCGAGCCGCCGTCGGAGACTGTCAACGAGCCGGAGACCGCGGGAGCCGGCGGCGGCAAGAAGCCGCCGGAATCGCCACCGCCAGTGGGAGATCCGGGAGAGGACGGCGCTAACAACGGCCGGCGGCCCGGCGAGGAGCCGACTCCGGCCGAGGGCACCCCGCGGCCCGAAGACACGATCGAGGCGCGTCAGGCCGCGCTGGACGCCGAACGTGATCGGGTCGTCGCCGAACGCGACGCATTGCTGCAGCAGCGCAACGAGCTGGCGGCGCGACTCACCGTCTCGTCGGCGGTCGACTGGGTTGCCTTGCACCCGGACCACCTGCAGCGCACCCTGGAGGAGCTGCGGGGCCGCACCATGGAGGTGCGCGAGGAGATGCCGCGCGAGCTCGCGCGCATCGACCAGCTGGAGCAGCTGGCCAACCAGGTTGTCGACAAGAATTCCGAGATCGCCAGGATCGATGCCGAGTTGGCGCGGCTGGCCGCCGACCGCGAAGCGGCCATTCGACGCGAGACCCCGTCGGCGGAGTACGACCGACTGCTCGACGAGCGGCGGGAGTTGGCGCGGGACCGCGAATTGGCCAGGGCGAACCGCGACGAGCGGGCCGCCGCCCTCGGCATCCGGGAGCTGTCCGGCGACGCGTTCGAGCGCAGGGTGCTCGAACTCTACGACGAGGCCAGAACGCGCCGGACCCGGATCCCCGGCACGCTGGACTCCCCGGAACGGATTGTGCGAGAACCGGTTTCGCGAGCAGAGGTGGAACAGCACAACCGGGCGATCCGCCAACTGGTCGAGTCGGTCGCGGAGTTCAACCGCCTCGACGCGGCCGTCGCCGACAAGGACGCGCGCCTGGCGCAACTACACGACGAGGGTGTCGGCCGCGATCGACCGGCCGCCGACGATCTCACCGGCGACCTCGATCGGATGGCCCGCGAGCATGCCGACCTCTTCCGCGACGTCCAGGCGCGGCGCACGATAATGACGGATCTGGCTCGGCACCTCGGGATTCCGGAATCGGATCTCGGCCCGCACCCTCGTCAGCTGGAAGAAACGCTGCGGGAGCACCGGAACCGGATCGTGGACAACACCGATGCGTCCGTCGAGCGGCACCGCCTGCTCGACGCGCTGCACGACGCCGCGCGCGACGTGCTCGCGGCCGACAACGCCATGGGCAGGTTGCAGGACGAGATGGCCAGGGTCACCGGCCTGTGGCGCGACCTCGTCGCGGCCGAGGGCGGCCGGATGGTGAACGACCGAGTCGGCATCATCTTCGGCGAGCGGCCGCGGATCATCGTGTTCGGTCCACGCGCGGAATTCGACAACCCGCGGGCCGGGCACGACCGCGACCTTGCCCACGCCATCCTTACCGAACCCGTTGTGGCGCATGCGATGATGCGGCAGCCGCGTATCGAGTACCGGCAGGTTGTCACCGAGCCGGACGGTTCGTGGCAGCAGGTGCCGATGCGTGGTCCGGCCATGGAGCGCACCGCCACCGGCTGGATCAACGGTAACCCCGGGCTGCTGCTCGTCCGCTGGCAAGACGACAGCGGTCAGTGGCACGCGGTGGATCCCACCAAAGCCGAATGGCGCGGCGAAGTCGGCCGCAAACCGAAGGAGGAAAAGGACCCGGGTGATCCGGATTGGTGGGGCGGGCTCGGCGA
Source organism: Nocardia sp. XZ_19_369 (assembly GCF_015355715.1). Taxonomy (NCBI): domain Bacteria; kingdom Bacillati; phylum Actinomycetota; class Actinomycetes; order Mycobacteriales; family Nocardiaceae; genus Nocardia; species Nocardia sp. XZ_19_369. The sequence continues at coordinate 507,376 of NZ_JACVED010000003.1, forward strand.
CTTCGGCAACGACTTGGCGACGCCTTTCGCGGATATCCCACCGGGGCAGATAGCGCGAAACATGCTGCCGATGAACCCGATCGGCGCGACGATCACGTACTTCGAGGGTGGTATTCCGCCGGAAGACATCGCCACCGTGCACGCCGGTAGCGATTTCTATGCCGTGCAACGGAATCTGCGCACGTTGCTCGACGTGGTCAAGGTTCCCATGGTGCGGGATTGGATCCACCGGCATCCGGAGATCGGCGACTGGATCCAGGCGCGACCGTGGCTGCAGCGACTGCCACCGTTCGCCACCGTCTGGCGGACGTTCGAGTGGCATCGCCCGCCGGAGACCAACATTCAGCCGATGGTCCGCCGATGGGACGCCGACGAGCACTCGAACAACCCGCAGCGGGTCGAGATCGCGGAGTGGCTGCAGCGCTCGATCGACCGGGATGTGGAGAACTGGCGACAGGTGCAGGAGTGGGCCGACGGCGAATACGACCGGTTCCGCGCCGACGATCAGCTCGCCGATCGCATGGTCGAACCGCTGGCCGAGTATCGGGAAGAGCAGCGGCGCGTCGGTGCGCAGGATTTGGTCGATCGCATCCGGACGGAACTGGTCGACCCGCACGAGGGCGTCGACCTGGGCCGTCCCGATGTCGACCGGCAGCTGGCGATGATCGACCAGGCCATCGATCTGATCGCGAAAGATGCCTTCGACAACTTCCCGACCGACGATCCGGCCGAGGTCAGGAACACGGTCGCCGACATCAGGCAGCGACTGCTGGAGATCAGGAACGACCGCCCCATCACCGCTGCGGACGTCACCCGGATTGTCGACGAACTGACCCCGGGCATGCGCCCGCTGCTGCCGAAGATCGAAGACCACGCGAAGCCGGATCCCTTCCCGCGCGGCTCCACCGTCTTGGGCGAGCAGACCCCGCCCCGGTCTGAATACCCGGAGTTCACCAGGGATCAGCTGCAGCAGATCATCAATCACCTGATGCACGACGAGCATCTGGCTCGCGATTACGCCGACCCGGACGCCCAAATGGTGTGGGTGCGAATGGATCAGCTCGCCGACGTGGCGGAGGCGATCAACCGGATCGTGAACGGCAATCCGCGACCGGAGGACGTCGTCCTCATGCTCGACGCGCTCGCCGAGTCGAACTTTCTGCGCGATCCCGCGAACAGGGACGCGACCTGGCACGAGGCGAACGCGCACGCGGTCGCCGAGGGCTTCCACTGGGATGCGAACCGGCCGCCGCTGACCGGCCCCCGTGCGAATATTCCGTACGCGCCGGAACCGCTCAGTACGCCGGAATCGCTCACGACCCCGGAACCGTTCTTGCCGCGGGACCGCTACGAACTGGAATTGTCCAAGGCGAGGGTTCGTTGGGAGGCGACCACCACCGCACTGCTCGCTGCCGCGCAGGCCGCCAGGGCCGATCCGGACGTACTGTTCGGCACCGACGACCCCGCCGCCCACCTGGCCGAGCTGCGGGCACAGCAGCCGGACGCCGACGGTCAGCGGCGCATCGATGAACTGTCCCGTGCGCTCGACGCGTTCGATGAGGCCGGCGCCGAGGTGACGCGCCTCGAACAGCGCCTCGAGCAGCACGACGCCGATCGGGAACGTGCCCGCGCGGTGGCTCGCGGTGCGGTTCCGGAACTGCCTGCCGTGCAAGCGGAATCGACCGCGCTGCCGGAGACATCGGTGCCGCAGGAGACGTCCGCGCAGCAGCAGCGAGCCGCCGAGGCCGACGCGCAGCAGCGGCGCGATGAGATCAACCGCTTGGAGCGCGAAAAGGCCGAGGCGCTGCGCGTCAGGGACGAGGCCGAGGAACAGCTGCGGCAGGCGCAGGACCAGGCCGCAGCCGAGGACGCTTTCGATCGGCAACGCCATGCCGTGCGCGACGCGGCCGAGCTGGACCGGTTGCTCACCGAGCAGCTCAGGGACGGCGCCTTGCTCGAAGCGGGCGCCCAGCCGATCGCCGAGGTACCTCAGGTCGGCGTCATCCCCGGCGACCCGCGACAGGTCGCCGTGGTGGTGCGCGGCGAATCCGCCGACCCCGCAACGTTCATCGATCGCGCTGTCGCACTGCGCCCAGACCTCGCCGACCTCGTCGGACCGAACCGCGACAACGTCGTCGTCTTCCGCCTCGTCCCCGGCGAAGACGGCCGCACCCAGGTGCACCGAACCGATCCACCGGACGCGCCCCCGCTGCCCGCATCCCGCCCAGAACCCGACGCGCCGAGCGACGGTGGTGCCGCGAAGAAGCCGCCGACCGGCGAGGCCCCGGAGTCGGGTGACGTGCCTAACACTCCGACGCCGAAAGAAACTGCGGCACCGAGTAAGCCGGGTGAAGAGCCCGGCGCTCAGGCGCAGAAGCCTGCCGGCGAGTCGAATAAGCCTGTCGGCGAAGCGAATGCGCCGTTGGGCGAGGCGAGCAAGCCCGTCGGCGAGGCGAATAAGCCGGTCAGCGCAGCGGATAAGCCTGCGGGCGAGCCGAACAGGCCCGTCAGCGAGCCGAACCAGCCTGCGGGCGAGCCGCAGAAGGCCGTCAGCGAGCCGAATGAGCCTGCGGGGGAGGCGAATAAGCCGGTCAGTACAGCAGGTAAGCCCGTTGCCGAGGCATCGAGGCCTGTCGCCGAGGCGCCTGAGCCGAGCACGGACAACGGAACGAAGAGGCCGCCGCAGCCCCCTACGTCCGGCGACGAAGGCAACGCCAGCCATGGCCGTCCACCCGAGGGCGCTGTGCAGCCCGGTGACCCGGGTAGCAACCGTCCGCCCGCAGCCGCGCAGCCCGGCCAATGGTCGACGGTCGGCGACCCACGACCCTACGACCCGACCACCCGGACACCGGAGTTCGAAGGCCTGGTCGACCGGATCACCGCGTCCGCCGACACCGGCCGGCAGTTGCTCGACCAGGCGCGCACGATGCTACGCACGCTCGGCGCGGATCCGGACGGGCTGAACCCGCATGAGCTGGAGCAGCAGGCCCGAGATGTCCTGAACAACGCCGGGTCTCGGGCCGAGGAACTGCAGAACCGCGCCCACGTGCCGAGCGAAGAGATGGTGCAGTACTTCGACGATCTGCGCGCGGCACAGGAGCACTACGCCGACACCGCGCGGGCGACCGGGGAGGTATCGAGGGCGCTCAACCAGTACCACGAGTCGGTGCGGGCCACGCAAACCCTTCGCGCCGAGGCAGCGGCCGTGATCGCACGGGACGTGCTCGCCGCGGAGGGGCAGCCGATCGGCGGTTCGGACGGCGTCGCCCTCCTTCCGGGCAATCCGCAGCGGGTGCTGGTGGCCTCGCCGTTCCGGGCCCCGGAGCACGTCATCGGCGCCGACCTGCGCGAGACGCTGGCACAACGGGGTGTCGAGGTCATCTACCGGCAGGTGCTGGTCGACGACCAGGGGCAAGTATCCATCGTCGACCTGGTGCCGCCGAGTGGCCCGGACCCACAGAGCGGAACTACCCCGCAGACACCCCCACCCGCTCCGGGCAGTGGCACGCCGGGACAGCCTGTTGGCGCGCCGGCACCGCACGGCAGCGCCACACCGCAGCAGCCCAGCGCCACACCGCAGCAGCCCAGCGCCACACCGCAGCAGCCCAGCGCCACACCGCAGCAGCCCAGCGCCACACCGCAGCAGCCCAGCGCCACACCGCAGCAGCCCAGCGCCACACCGGCACGCCCTGGCGGCGGTACACCGGGCCAGCCTGGTGGCACACCGGCATCGCGCGGCAGCGGCACACCGGAACAGCCCAGCGGCACATCGGCACGGCCGGGCGATGGCACACCAGCACGGCCTGCTGGCGAAGCACCGCCACGCAGCACCGAACCGAACGACGTTGCGGGAGCGAACAAACCGGGCGAAGGCTCACGCACGGACAACGTATCGACCCCCGGCGAGGTCAAAACCACCACACCGGAAGAGCCGGCCCAGCCTGTCGCCGATGGCGCGGGTGGCGGAAAGAAACCGCCGCAACCCCCGACGGCACCGCCGACCGGCGACCCGGGCGACGACGGCGCACACCGTCCGCCGGATCGTGGCCGCGCTGACCAGCCGAGCGAATCGAGCCCCGACGCGGCAGCGATCGCCCGCGCGGTCGCACGGGTCGAGGCCGCGCCCACCTCGGGCGAGCCGCTCCAGGTCCAGATACTCAGCGAGGGCGCGCTGCAGATGGCGGAGCGGGTCGAGCTGATCACGCTGCCGGACAACACCCAGCTGATCCGCAAGACGCTCAGCAATGTGCTGCACGCCGACGCGGAAGTGCTTGCGGCACTGGTCGGTCGAGCGGTCGGCGCGAATGTGCCGCACATCGTGCGCGTCAGCGACAACATGATCTACATGCAGGTGATGCCCGGCGACTGGGCCAGCGCACTGCATCCGGGCGCGTGGAGCCCGCAGCAGACCGGATTGACCGACACCCCGGCCGGTGTCCGACTCGGCCTGCTGGACGTGCTGATCCGCATGCCGGACCGCGGCATGACGAACTGGCTGGTCACCCCGGACGGACTCATCAGCGCCATCGACCACAGCCTGGCGTTCGGCAACGGGCGTCGCTCGGACGGCGAAACCAGCAGTGGGTTCGCCTATCACTTCGTCGAGCGCGGCGCCGACGGCGAGTGGCACTGGCGCCAGCACGAATTGAGTGCGGCCGATGTCGCCGAGATGCGCCGCCGGGTCGAGGCGCTGGCACCGGCGTTCGCCGATCACCCCGACTGGCATCGGTCCGTCCTCGACCGGTTGGCACTCATCGAGCAGAACGTGCGGCCGGACAACGATCCCCCCCCGGCCGAAGGTCCCGAGCAGCCGGGCGGTGCCGGCCCGCAGCGCCCTGGTGGTCCCGAGCGTCCCGGTGCACCCGAAAATCGAAGCAGCGCACCGCAACCCGAGGGTCCGCCGCAGTCCAACGGCGCTTCGCGGCAGGAAGGCACACCGCAGTCCAACGGTGCGGAGCGACCACAGGGCCCACCACCTGACCCAGCGGCGCACGAGGCCGACATCGCCCAGCGCCGCACCGAACTGACCGAGGCGCGCGATCTCGCCATCGAAGAACGCGACGCCGCGATCCGCAGGCGCGACGAACTGGCCGCGCTCCTCGGTGTGGACCCGGCCGATGACTGGGCGGCCCTGCGCCCTGGCGACAATCTGAACGAGACGATGCGAGAGCTGCGTGCCCAGCGCGTCGGCGGTCCGGAACAGTTGCCGTACGACGTGATTCGGGCAGGCGAGCTGGAGCGGTTGGCCAACCGGGTGCCCGAAACCGAGGAAAAGATCGTGCGGCTGGATGCCGAGCTGGCCCGGCTGGATACCGAGCACGCGTCGATCCGCCTGGAAACCGCGGAGGCCGAATACGACCGGCTGCTCGATGAGCGTGGCGAGCGTGCGCGGGAACGCGAATCCGCGCGCGCGACGCGGGACGAACTCGCCAGGCAGCTCGGTGCGACCGGCCTGACCGGCGATGCGTTCGCCCGGAAGGTGCTCGAACTGCATCAGGAGTCGCGCACCAGGACGGTGCAGGTGCCCGCCAACCTCGACAGTCCCGCCCGGGTCGTGCACGAGCCGGTGGCCGGACCGGAGCGCCAGATGCGTGACCGCGCCATCCGCAAACTCGTCCAGGCTGTCGAAGAGTTCAACCGGCTCGATCAGGTGGTCGATCGGATCGACGGCAGGCTCGCCGAGCTACAGCGCGAGGGCGTGAACCGGGACCGCCCGCTGGCCGATGATGTTGTCGCAGCACTGGATCGGCTGGCGGCGCGGCGAGCCGCCATCTTCCAGGACAGCAGGCCACGCCGCGCGGTCATGGAAGATCTCGCGGAGCGCCTGGATATTCCGCTCTCGGACCTCGGCCCGGATCCGGGCCGGCTGGCCGAGACGATCCAGCACCAGTTGCGCACCGACGACGGCACCGATGCCGACCGGCCCGCGATGCTGCGCGTGCTCGCCGACGCCGCGGCCGACGTGATCAGAGCCGACAACTCGATGCGCCGGGTGCAGGATCAGATGACCCAGGTCACCGATCGCTGGCACGAGATCACCGAGTGGCGCGACACCCTCGCTGAGGAGGGCGGCCGGATGGCGACCGACCGGGTCGGCATCATCGACGGCGATCGGCCCCGCATCGTCGTGTTCGGTCAACAGCCGGCGTCGGGGCATCCGCGAGCCGTGCACGACGCCGCGCTCGAGCACGCCATTCGCACGAATGCCTCAGTCGCACAGGCGATGCTGCGTCGCCCGCAGATCGAATACCGGCAGACCGAGCCCGGCCGGGATACGGTCGTTCATCCTGGCCCGTCGCTGGAGCGCACGGAGACGCCCTGGTTCCGGGGCGAGCCCGGCATGCTGGTGGTCCGCTGGCGCGACAGTGCAGGCGAGTGGCATACGGTCAACCCGAGCAGGCCCGACTGGTCGGTCAATGTGGGCGAAGACGGCAAGCTGCGCCGCGGCGACAACCTGGAGGGCTATGACCCGGGTGACCCGGACTGGTGGGCCGGTCTAGCCGACTACATCAATGACCTGGCAACGCCGTTCGCCGATATCCCGCCTGGGCATATGGCGAAGAACATGCTGCCGATGAATCCGATGAACATTCCGGCGAAGTACTTCCAGACCGGTGTCCCGGACGACGCGCTGGTCGAAGTGACCATCGGCTCGGACTTCTATGCCATCCAACGCGATATCCGTACCCTGCTGGCGGCGATCGATGTCCCCATGGTGAAGCGGTGGATCCAGCGGCACCCGGCGATCGGGGATTGGATCAAGGCGCGACCGTGGCTGCAGAAGCTGCCGCCGTTCGCGACGGTGTGGTCCGGATTCGATTGGCACAAGCCGCCCGAGACCAATATTCAGCCGATGTTCCGTAGCTGGGACGCGGACGAACACACCCACTTCTACAACCACGTCGAAATCCCCGCCTGGTTGCAGCAGACCTTCGATCGGGAGATCGCCGATTGGCAGCGGGTCCAGGATTGGGCCGACCGGGAATACAACAAGTTCCGCGCCGACGACCAGCTGGCCGACAAGATCGCCGAGCAGCTGGCGCGCTACGGCGAAGACCAGCAGACGGCTGCCGCGCGCAAGCTGATCGACCTGGTCCGCAAGGAACTGGTGGACACCCACCGCGGCATCGACCCGACCCGGCCCGACGTCGCCGAGCAATTGAAATGGGTCGACCAGCAGATCGATGAGCTGGCCGGTCGCACGATCGGCATGTTCGACAGCAACGACCGAATCGCGGTGCGCGACACCATCGCCGACATTCGCAACCTGCTGATCGACGCACAGCAGACCGGCCGCGTCAGTGATGCGGAGATCACCCGGATCGCCGAAGAGCTGGCGCCGCGCATGTGGCACGACACCACTGCTGAAGGTGCGTTGCCGCCACCGCAATTCACCACCGAACAGATCCAGCAGATCATCGATCACCTGATGAACGACGAGCATCTGGTCACCGACTACACCGACCCCAACGGTCGGCTGGTGTTGCAGCGGATGGATCAGCTGGCCGATGTCGCCGAGGCGATCAACCGACTGCTCGCGGGCAAGCCGCTGAAGCGGGACATCGTGCTGCTGTACGACGCGCTGGCCGAATCGGAGTTCCTGCGTGACCCGGAGAACGTGAAGAAGCGGACCTGGCACGACGCGAACACGCACGCGGTCGGTCTCGGCTTCCACTGGGACGCGGACCGCCCGCCGTTGACCGGCTGGCGCAAGGACATTCCGTACGCGGTCGCACCGTTGCGCGAGCCGGAGGCCTTCCTGCCGCGCGACCGTTACGAGCTCGAATTGTCCAAGGCGCGAGCTACTTTGGACGCGCGCACCGACGCGCTGCTCGCGCTGGAACAGAGCCTGGGGATCGACCCGGCCTGGTTGTTCGGCTCCACCGAGCCCCTCGACGCGCGCTTGGCGGAGCTGCGGGCGGAGCAGCCGGACGCGGCCGGTCAGCAGCGAGTGGACGACCTCGGGCGCGCCTTCCGCGACTTCGAGGACGCCGCCGAGGTGGTGCGGGTGCTCGAGCAGCACGTCGAACGCCACGACACCGAGCTCGCACAAGCACGTGCGCAGGCGCGGAGCGAGCGGCCACAGCTGCTCGGCACCGAGGCGGAGCCGCCGCAGGCAGTCCTGCCGGACGCCGACGCACAACGCGACGCCGATGCCCGGCGCAATGCCGACGAACTGCGCATTGTCGAGGACCAGCGCGAGCACCTCGAATCGGCGTTGACGCAGGCGCAGCGCGAGCTCGACCGTGCCGAAACCGCGCGGGCCGACGCCGCCGAGGCCCTGCGCCTATCGATCGAACCGAACGAGTTGAACTCCGAGAGCGAAATCGCCGCGCGCGCAGAGGATCTGCGGGCGCGCACGCTGGACGTTTCCCAGCAGCAAGCACGCCTGGCCAAGGTCGCCGAACTGGAACAGGCGGCCCGCGACTACCTGGCCGCCGAGGCGGAAGTGGCGCGTATCGAGGAGGAACTGGCGCGCACCGAGTCCCGAGTCGAAGCCCTGTCGTCCCCCGAGACGGGCGCTGCGGACCGGACTCGTCCGGCGGCGGAGAACACGAACCAGCAGGCACCGCTCGGTGATTCAGGTCCGAGGGCGGATCGCAACGGTACCGATCGAGAGCAAGCCGCTGAGACCGGCTCGCCGGTGAACCGGCATCCCCTCGGCGACGGTGTCGATCTTGCTGAGCAGCAAGGTGATCCGGACTCGGCGGTGGATCGCGAACGTGGGCTCGTCGAGTCGACGCCGGAGGAGGACGGCGATCGCGTGCGGACGGCGGAATCGGAATCCGACGGTGGCCGGGATCGCGGGAACGCTGATCGCGATCGTGCCGAAGAAGATTCCGATGAGGCTGCGCCGTCGGGTGGTTCGGGTTCGGGCCGAGATCGCGGGTCCGACGACGGGAACAATGACGACGGGGATCCCGACCGTTCCCGCGGTGGCTTGCCTGAACCGCCGATCTACCGTTCGCACATCCCGCATCCACCACACGAATACGAGTTCGAGTTCCCGCCGGAGGTGGGACCCACCGCCGCCATTCCGGTGCCGATGCCGGATCTGCCTGAGCCCGAGGAGCCTTCGCGGCCCCCCGTGCCGCCGCAGCCGCCCGTGCCGCCGACCCCACCGGCTCCGCCACGGAATCCGGTACCGCCGACGACTCCGCCGACGACTCCGCCGACGACACCCCCAACTACGCCGCCGACGACTCCGCCGACGACACCCCCAACTACGCCGCCGACGACTCCGCCGACGACACCACCCACGACACCCCCGACGACACCCCCAACTACGCCGCCGACGACTCCGCCGACGACGCCTCCCACCACGCCGCCGACGACACCGCCGACGACGCCACCCACGACACCCCCGACCACGCCGCCGACGACGCCACCCACCACGCCGCCGACGACACCCCCGACCACGCCGCCCACCACACCCCCGACGTCTCCGGACCCGTCGCAGTCACCGACGCCCACACAATCTCCGGTGCAACCGGGCCCAACGACGTCCCCATCTCCGTTGCAGGCGAACCTTTCCCCATACCCGGGTGAGCCCGGGAGCTCACGACTCCCAGGCCAGCCGTCGGATCCTGGCCACCCCGGCCAGCCCGCACACCCCGGGCAGAACGGCAGGCCGATGCACTTGGCGCAGGCCAACGGTTCGCCCACCGGCGACCCGGAGCAGCAGCCGATGCTGCCCCCGATGGCCCCGCCGATGATGCCGCCGATGGCGGGCCCGTCGGCGGGTGGCGCGGGTCCGCGCGAGGGTGAACGTCGCCGCTGGACCGACGAGAACCCGGTGCGCAGCACTCAAATCGTCATCCAGCCACTCGACGGCGGCCGCCTGGCGACGTTCGATCCGGAAACGGGATCCTTGCGTGCCGCAGCAGCAGCCACCGGCCCGGTGGGCGGCGTCCTCGGCTACTTCGGCGAGGTCCTGGCCGTGTTCTACCGCAAGGCGGGCCGCCTGACATTGCGCCTGGGCCCCAACGAGTTCGACCTCGATGCCCCCGCCGTCACCGTCGGCTGGGCGCATCTCGGCCCGGAGCAGGCCCGGTTCCTGGTGCACGTCGAGGGCGAGCTCATCGTCGACTTCCCCTATCCGATCAACGGCGGCGGCACCGACCTCGGCCTGCTGATCCGTGACGTATTGGCCGACCCGCGACAATGTGCCGGTGTCTTCCACTGACCGCGAGGAGGAATCATGCTGTTGGACCACCCGACCGAGGACGAACTGCGGCACAGTTTCGACGAGGCGCTCGACGCGGTCCGCGGCGGGGAAGGCGTCGCCACGGACACCGGTCTCGATGTGCCTACCGTGGCAGCGCTGTGGGAGATAGCCGAGGCCTATCCCAGCATCCCCGAGCAACTGGTCGCCGCCGCCCGCGCGGCGTTCGCGGGTCAGCTGGACGGCTCCAATGCGGCGGCACGGCAGGCCGCGGTCGAGCGCGCGTTCGAGCAGGACGGGTGATCAAGATCGAGCGCCGTCGCCCGCGCCGGACATTCCCGCTGGTCATGGCGCGTTCTACGCAAGCGTGCCACCAGGATTCGGGTCTGTACATGCAGGGTCGACGCTAGTACCCATAGAATTGGCACGCTAGAGGAACTGGCTGCGATGCCGACGTGTGCTCGAAACGTCGGCTGTCGCGGCTACGAGGAGGGCGTAAGCGGATGAGTGGTCAGGCATTAGCCAGGAGCGTGACCTGTGGCTGAGGAAAAACCCCCGCCGTCCCCCTGGGCCGGTTTCGTCCGTGAGGCGCGCAACGGCGTGCTGGAGTTGCAGCCGGGTGCCCTCGAAGGTCTGGTGAACGCGGCTAACGGTGCCCGAGTACGCGTGGCGACGGTCCGCGCGGAAGTGGCGCGGGTCGACAGCATCAAACCGTTCGCCGACCTGTTGACGTCGGCCGAAGCCCTGGCCAAACGTTTTTCGCAGAAGGGTGTCGAGCTCGGGCAGATTCTGGATGACCACATCAGGATCCTCGACGACCTCAACGACACCTTCGTCGCGGCGGCCAAGGCTTACAGCGGTGCGGACGAGGGCGGCAAGGCCGATTTCGACAAGCTCGAGAAGTGGATCAAAGACCACAAGAATCCGAAGCTGCACGACACTCTTTCACCGCGGCCCGGCCCTGCGGGTTTGAGTGAGAACAACGACCGCCTGACGGCGAGCGGAAATCCGAAGACGAAGCAACCCGACTGGAATGAAGCAGGAAAGCGGAAGCCCGAGGAAAATTGGGGCCTGCCGAACAGTTTGGTGAATCCGAAAGATGTGACATTCGAGCCCAAGGGTGTGCGCGCCGACGATCCCAATAGCTTCTCCTACGACGACTATCAAAAAATCATCACCTCCATGGCCAACCACCCCATCGTCTTGGCACAGGCGGCGGCCGATTGGCGTTGGCTGGCGGGGGAATTGAAGTCGACGTTCACCACGCTGTCGAACAAGATGACGGCCTCGTCGCAGTCCTGGAGCAGTCCCGGCAGCTCCGGTGACGATGGTGCCGCGAACCGTGCGCGTAAAGCGATGACTGTTTATGGCAACGGTGCCGATTCGCTGATGACGAATATGGGCCTGGTCGGTGACAATCTCGAATACGTTTCGGAATGGTTGTACACCACCTATGTCGGTCTGTCGCAGGCCAGCGCGACCGAAGTCCCGCTGAAACCGCCGGAGTCGGTGGCGGCGCACAAGACTCGCGCCGAAGAGGTGCGTCGCCAGGGCTACATTCGCGCGATGAACGGCGCGTATGTGCCGGGCGTCGAGCATGCCGACCAGGTGATCGCGACGCTGCCCGATCCCATTCCGCCGGTGAAGGCCCAGGTACCCGGCGGACCTCCCGGCCCGCCCGGACCCCCTGGACCGCCCGGACCTCCCGGACCTCCCGGGGTTCCCTCCCAGAAGCAGACCCAGGATCAGCAGCGGCAACTGCAGCAGCAGGCCGAGCAGCAGCGCCAGCAGATGGAAGCGCAGCGCAAGGCCATGGAAGCGCAGATGCAGCAGGCGCGTGAGGAGCAGCAGCGCCGCGAACAGGAGCAGCAACGCCAGGCTGCGCAACAAGCCGCCCAGCAGGCTGCCCAACAAGCCGCGCAGCAGGCGCAGCAGATCGGCCAGCAGCTCGCGCAAGCGGCCCAGCAGATGGGGCAGCAACTGGCCGGTGCGATGCAGCAGGCAGCGCAGCAGGCCGGGATGGCTGGATTGCCCGGCATTCCGAGCCTGAAGGACCTGGAGGAGCAGGCCAAGAAGGCGATGGGCGCAGCCTCGGCGAAAGGCGCTGGTGGCGGACCCGGCCCCGGTATACCGCAGGGGGCCGGCGTGGGCGAGAACCTGGACAAGGCGTCCAAGTTGTTCCCGCGGGCCGAGGCAACGACCACCGGTACCGCGACCGGCGCACGTGCGGGTCTCGCGTCGAACGCCGGGATGGGCATGGGCCCCGGCCCCGGCCCCGGTGCCGCCGGAAACACGAAGGAGCACAAGCGCGCCGACTTCCTCGATTCCACCGAGCATCTGGAAGAAGCGATCGGTGAGGCGCCGGTCGTGGTCAAACCTGTTGTGGAGCAATGAACCGTACCTGGGATTTCACCGACCTCGAGTTCGCCGCGGCGTGGGACGCGACGCAGGCGGACCTTGTGCCGGAACCGCTCGTGTACACCAGTTCGACCGAGTTCTACGACGACGCCCGCGCGGCGATGCACGAGGCGTGGGCGCGTGTGCGGTCGCGCTGGGGTCACGAGTTGGAAGAGATCCTGGCCGCGATCGCTCGTCCGGACATCCGGTTGATCGTGCGTGGCCTCGACGGTCAGGAGCCACGGAACCCGAAGGGGGTGGTCAGAATGCTCGCCGCCCGCAAGGGTGACCTCGCCTACGTGATCACCCAGAAACCGGGCCGGACATTCTGGCACGCCGAAGGTTTCACGCTGACCGAACACGAGGTGCTCTCGCTCGGCGACACCGTGGCCGCCGCGCTGCCGAAAGTTCCGGCGGGAAAGCAGTCCGATTTCGTACTGGTCGAGCCACGCGCCGCGGACGAGTTCGACTATTCCTATGGACGCTCCAAGATCCAGGATTTCGACGACGCGGTGGACAGCCGCAGCGAGGCGTTCAATAAGGCGGACGCGACGTTGGACGGCACCATTGTGGTGCAGCAGGGCCATTCCCGATTCGGCCCCCGCGGTATCACCAACATGTATATGCGGTGGCGGGATCTGGTGGACGACGGAAGATACGTCATTATGCCCGGCAATCCGACCATGGTGGTTGCCGCGGACACCAAACGGTTGGGAGCGTTGATCAATTCTCACATCGCCGAGGTGGTCAAGGCCATCAAAGACGATCGCGCATAAGGAGTTGACATGCGTGAGAAGCTGTTATTGATCCCATCTGAGGGGAGGGGACGGGTATGACGACACCTGAAGGCGATACGCCGCAGGAGTTTCCGACGGAATTCACGGTGACCTCGCTCACCGGCTCTATCGCGGTGCGCACCACCGAACAGGGTCTGCCACTGGGCATCAAGCTCGACCAAGACCAATTGCGCCGCGCGCCGGAAGCCCTGGCCGCCGAGATCCTGCGGCTGTGCAAGCAGTCGGCGAATCGGGCCGGGATGGCGCGCCGGGCGCAGCTGAAGGAAGCGGGATTCACTCCCGAGATGTTGTCGATGACCGGTCTGCCCACCGAGCAGGAAGTCGCCAGACAAGAGATCATCGAAGAGCAGGAGTACGAGACCGAGCCGCAGAGCTGGCTTCGATCAGTCTGACTGGGACGGGGATTCGGGAGGTAGTCATGGTCGAGACGATGGACGAGTTGCTCGCGCGGGTGCAGAAGCAGATGTACCGGCTGCGTGACCTCAACGACGCGACCGCCGGGATCCTGGCGACCGAGACGTCACCGGACGGGGCGGTCACCGCCTCGGTGGACGGCAACGGCGCGCTGGTCGGGCTGAGCCTCGGCGGTGCGATAGCCAAACTGTCGCCGGCCGACTTCGAGAAGGCACTGGTGGACACCGCACAGGCGGCGGCATATCGCGCCTTCGCCGAGCGCGCCGAGCTGGTCACGGCGTACAACGAGGAAAGCGCGGTGACGTGACCGGATGACGCGCACACAGTGCCAGCGAAGTGTTGCTCCGATAGGTAAGGTTTGTCGAAACCCCATGTGGGGTTACGGGATTGGACGTCAGTCATGAATCACATTGAAGTTGTTCCGGATGCGGTTCGGGCCTACGGCTCCGCCTCGGCCGCGATGGCCGCGGGGGTCGCCTCGGCGGGCGCGGTGGACCAGGCGGCGACCATCGCCACGGTCGTGCCGGTGTTCGGCCTGATCGGCCAGGAGTTCCTCGCCTCGTTCGCTTTCGCGCAGGCGAACCATCTGAGCTCGGTGGCCGAGCTGGCCGCGGTGCACGCGGGCACCGCGCTGACCGCGCATCAGGCCGCGAGCACCTACGAGGTCACCGACGGCGCGTCGGGTGCGGCCATCGGATCGGTCAGCTCGCAGTCATGACGACGCCCGGGGCCATCCCACCGCCGGGGGCGGAGCCACTGGATCCGACCGTGCTGGATCTGTTGCGCGGCAGTGCCCTTGCCCCGATGCTCGACCAGCCGGTGAACGACATCCTGCACAACATGGGGCTGCCGAACCTGCCGGAGATGCCGTCGTTCATCCAGCTGCCGGAGATGCCGCCGCTGCCGCCGCTGGATCTCACCGCGCTCATGCGACCGCTGACCGACCTGGCCTCGGCCTTCGGCAGCGGACAGCTGGGTGCGCCCGCACCAGCGCCCGCTCCCGCGAACGCAGGCTCGCAGAACGCGGCGGCGCCCGCGCCTGCGCCCGACCCGACCCAGCTGTTGTCCGGCATCTCGACCGTCATGCAAACCGTCATGCAGGTCGGCACGTCCGCGATCCAGACGGCGATGTCGGTCTGGCAGGGCATGGCCGCGATGGAGGCGGCGAAGAAGGCGGGCGAGGCCCAGGCGGACGCGGGCAAGCTGGAAGCCCAGAGCATGGAAGAGAAGGTCGTGCTCACGGAAGCGGCGGGCAGCGTCTTCACCGGCGCCGGGCTGATGTCCGCGGTGGTGGCGAAGTTCTCCGCCATCCTCGCCGCGTCGCCGCTGTATGCCGCAACCCCTGCGGGACAGGTGTTTCTGGCCGCGTCCGCGGTCGAGGCGATGGCCGAGGCGATCGGCATCACCGTCAAGACCAAGGGCGAACTGCTCGGCCACAGCGGCACCATGACCAAGGCCGGAACCAAGGTCCCGATCACCAACGCGCCCAAGGGCGTCGCGGGTGCCGGCGGTGCCGACCAGCTCAGTCAGCTGATGAGCATGGTCACACCGCTGATCGGCACCGCGACCACGGCCGCACAGTCGCTCGGTCAGCTCGCCCAGGCCAGCTCGGCGCTCAGCGCGCCGAAGACGGTCGACTCGAAAGCCCATGAGGGCACGGGACTTTCCGATGAGGAGAAGGCCAAAGCGGCGGCCGCCAGCGCGGCCGGTGTCGGCGGTCCCGGTGCGTTCGCAGGCCCCGGTCCCGGAGTTGCTGCCGGCGCACCTGCCGCTCCGTTGAACCCGTGGCAGGGCACCCGGGTCGCGAGCGGCTCGGTCGGGTCGCTGAGCGGGCTGAGTGGTCTCGGGTCGAGTTCCGTTGCGCCCGCGTCGATGTCGACCGCCGGCACTACCGGTGGCAGCGGCGGCATGATGCCGATGGCCGGTGCGGGTGCGGCCGGTATGGCCGGAATGGGCAGGGACGGCGAGTCGACCAGCGATTCGCTGCGCGGCCAGATGGTGACCAGCCAGCACGGCGACGAAGTGGTGGGCCACATCGAAGGGGTCTCGTTGCCGGTGGTCGGCGCGGCCGACAGCACTTCGGAACCGCCGCCGGACAAAGAACTCACGCTCTGACCGATTAGGAGAATCTCATGGGTGCTGACGGGATAGGGGACGCATTCGCGAGCGTCCAGTTCGACCCTGCCGCGGCAGGGAAGGCCTCGAATGGCCTGGACGTACTTGCCGATCGACTGGCCGCGGATCTACAGGCCGCCGAGGAGGCATTGACGATCCAGCCTGCTGGAATCGACGAAGTCTCCGGCCGGGCCGCGCAGACCGGGAACGAGGTCGCCACCTCGTACCTGGCGAGCGCGCAGGCCAGCGTGGAGGAGATGCGAAAGCTGGCGGCCACGTTGCGGATGCACACCAAGGAGTTCAGCCAGATCGAAAGTGACAGCGTCGCGGACTTCGGCGCCGCGGGCGGCAGGTCCGCCTGAGGCGAAGTCCACTGGAAAGGCCTGTCTTGGAAAGGCACAGCGCAGCAATGATCGAACCACCGAAGCCTGGGTTCACCGGCGTGGTGTGGGAGGCTCGGCCGCCGGAGCGGCTCGCGCAGGATCTCACCACGGGACCGGGCTCCTTGCCGATGGCTGAGGCAGCCGCCGAATGGGCGCGGCTCGCCACGGTTTTCGGCGCGGCGGTGCTCGAATACGAGCAGGTTCTTGCTGCGCTGCGCGGCGCATGGCAGTCCGGGCGTAGCGGCGAGGTCATGGAGAAGGTGTCCACCCTGCGCCAATGGCTGGTGGACGCGGCCGCGACCGCCAGCTCGAACGCCGCGCGCCTGCAGGCGCAGGTCACCGCGTACGAGGTGGCCAGACTGGCCATGCCGAACACAGCAGAGATCGAGAAGATCAAGCAGGTGCAGCAGGCGGTGGAGAGCGTGGGCGCGATGCTCGGCGCACCGATTCGTGCGATTGCCGCGGACAACGAAGCGGAAGCAGACGTCGCGAAAGCCGTTGCGTCGCGGGTGATGCGCAGCTACGAAACGGCCGCCGAGCCGTTGGCGACGCCGTGGCAGCATCAGGAACCGCCGAAGATCGCGCCGGAACAGGCGTGGATCGCCGAGCAGTCCGCGGCCGCGGCAGCGGCTGCCGCGCCGAAGTCCATGCCGGGGTTCGCGGGCATGCCGATCGGCTCGTTCGCGATGCCAGCCTTGCCGCCGCGGGAGCTGTCCGCCTACCGCGCGCCGGTGTATTCGCAATCCACCACGACCGCCGAGCCGGTGGCCCGCAGTAGCCAGGTCGGCACGACGAGCGCGACCGGCCAGTCCGCGCCGGTAGCCCCCGGTGCGATGGGTGCGGCAGGCGCGTCCCAGGATTCGAACAGGTTCCCGCGGGCCAGCCTGGCCGGTGAGGCCGACCAGATCGGGCTCGAAGGCGAAATCCAAGCCGCCCCAGCGGTGCTCGGCGGTACCGAGCCGGTGGCCAAGGCGCCCACCGAGACTCGGACCGAATCCGGCGGTGCGCCGTGACCACGCTGACCAACGACGCGCTGCTCGCCGTCGCCGACCGGATCGGCGTGCAGACCCTGCCACTGGCCTTATCGGTGGGGCCGCAGCAGGATTCGTACGAGGAATGGCAGCGGGCACAGGAACATGCGGTGGCCACCCTGACCGACGACGGCCTGATCGACGCGCACGGTGAAGTAGACGCGGAGCTGGCGGTCACGCTGTTCACGCTGGCGCTGCCGGAGCAGGAACTGGTAGCGCGCATCTACACCGAGCACGGTTCGCGCCGAGTCTGTGTGGTGCGACGCGGGCATACGCACGCGGTCGCCGTCCGCTCCGGCGACGACTTCGATGTGCGCCAGGTGTGGACCGACGGCTCGGCGACCGATCTGGTGCGGCCGCTGCTCGCCGCCATGGATCCGTGTCCCGCCGCCGACATCCCCAATTTCAGCGTCCCCGCCGCGCAGCTGGCCGAGCGGCTCGACTCGGCCGCGACGGCCAGCGAGCTCACCGACGCTCTCTATGCCCTGGGTGCCCCCGATCGCGACGCCACCAAGTTGGGGCTCGCCTTCGGCGCAACGCACGCCTACGCCGAAATCGTGGCGTGCACCCATGAGGACGGCGTGACCAGAAGGGCACCCGGCGCAGTCGCCGTGTACGACACCGCCCGCGGGCGGATCGTCGCCGCGCCAACGGTCTCCCCGGATCAGCAGGTCTGGTCCACGGTCACGCCAGGTACCGACCACCGGGTTGCGCAAGCAGTCGCCACGTTGATCGAGGGACTGCCCGGGGGGAGGTGGCTGCCTCAGTAGTACTCGGGTGGCAACTTCGGTTGTCTCGGATATCAACGAGACCGTTTGTCTAGGAACGGTCCGCACATATGACGAAAGGTCAAAGAAATGTCACTCACCTCACTCGGCGGCTCGGACGCGGCTGTTGGTGTCGAAGCCACCGGAATCGATAGGGTCGTCGGCGATCTGGAGACCGCCATCAACAACCTCCGCACCTCGGTCAAGGAGATCGACCAGGCCGCGCAGGATGTGCTCAAGGGCTGGAAGGGCGACGCGTCGTCCAAGTTCGTCCAGGTAGCGCAGGAATGGCACGACGAGGCCGAGGATCTGAACAAGCGCTTCGACCTGTTCACCCAGGCCGTCAATGATGGCAAGAGCAAGCTCCAGGCCATGGACCAGTCCTGATCGGTCTGCTCCACTCCATTTCACAATCCATCGCTCGAAGGAATTAAAAGATGACCATTCTTTACGACCCCGTAGCCATGAACGCGCTGTACGACGACCTGCAGAACTACGGCGGCAAGATGAAGGGCGAGATCGACTCCTTCACCTCGGCCGCCAACGCCTTCCACGACAACCTGGCCGGTGCGGAGGCCAAGGCAGGTTTCGACGCGAAGAACAAGATGCTCCTCGAGGGGCTCGAGGACACGCTGACGAAGCTGGACGCCCTCGGCGCCCAGGTGGAGAACGCGCTGCAGCGTGCGCTCGAGGCCGATGGCAAGGTCGGCGACGGTTTCGCCGCTTTCTGACATGTCCGTCACCTGACGGCCGGCCGGACATCCAGTTCCGGTCGGCCGTTTCGGTTTTCGAGGCCGGCGCTACGGGCTTCCGTTCAGCGCAGTGCTTTCCGGCTCAGCGCGCGGCGAGCGATTCGCCGATGTAATGCATCTCGTCCGGCGTGGTCACCATGAACACGGTCGCGCTCGCCGTGGCGGTGCGCACGGTGATCCGGTTCGGCGCGTGTGGATCCTGGACCAACGTGACGTCGGCATCGATCGGTGCCGGCGGCTGATCCGGGGTGCGCACATGCACGATGGTGGCGCCACCCGCGTGCGCGGTCGGCGCGATGCCGTCGAAGACGACGACCGTGGTGCTCGGGTAGGGCGCGGCGGGCAAGGGCGGTGCGGCAGGCGCGTGATAGCTGGCGCCCGCCGACCGTGGCGCGATCGAGATCACCTGCGGCGCATCGAGATTGGTCACCATGGTGTGCCAAGCGTCGGGCCGGGCGGTGTGCACGATGGCGTGCGCGCCGAGCGCGGTCGCCCGCAGGATCACCTGCTGGGCCAGATCCAGGTTGCCGATCACCTCCAGGTGCCGGGTGCCCTCGCCGACCAGCGGCACCGCGATGCCCTGGCCGAGCTCGTCGGCGCCGATCAGCTGTCCGCACCCCGCCGTCGGCACCGCGATATCGGTGAGCGCGGCGATGGTGCCGCGGTACCCGGCGTCCGAGCCCCAGCGGCCCGCCGCCCCGATCGGCAAGGTGTCCAACAGGATTCGCAGCTGGTTACCCGGCAGCTCACGCAGGCCGGGCAGCGGCGGCTCCTCCGGCTCGAAGGTGGTATCGAACCGGACCACGGCATTGAGCACCACGGTGCCCACATGGTCGGCCCGGGTGTCGTGCCGGTGCGCGCCGGGCCGCAGCCGCAGCGTCACCGTGGTGGACAGGCTCTGCACCGTCCAGATATCGGCCAGGCCGCGCGGGCCGACCATGTCCGCGCCGATTTGATAGTGGGTGAGGTAGCGGCCCTGATACTCCAGCGAGCCGGGTGATTCGCTGAGCTGATCGAGCTCGAAGCCGTGCGTGAGTTCGCGGACCGCGCTGTTCATTTCGGCGGCGGTCAGCACCGAGGTGGCGATGTCGTGGGCGGCCAGCCGATTCGCCACCCGGCGAGTCGCGATCATCGCGGTGCGCAGGGCGCCGGTGCCGCCCCCACCGCGCTTGTCCACCGCCTCGGCGTTGGCCAGCGGGTCCAGCCGCAGCACCAGCCAGAGGGTGCGGTGCGCGATGGCGGGCAGCGGGCCGAGAATGCGGTCGTACAGGTGCGAGATGATGCCGGTGCCCGCCGTGCGCGCGCCCGTGCTCACGATGTCGACCCCGGCCAGCGTCAGATCGAATTGATCGAGGCAGCGGGCGATCTCGGTGAGCGGCAGCAGCTGGTCGGTGCTGAGCGAACCGCGGCGAAGCAGCGTCAGCGCGTCCGGCGGCGGGTCGATCCGCAGCATGGTGAGCAGCAGCTCGCCGTCCCAGCGCACCCCGTAACCGCCGCCCTCGCTGAACGGCACATCGAAGGCGGGCGCCTGGGCCAGCTGGTCGGCGGGGCGCAGCCCGCTGCGCCGCCGGGCCAGCGCGCCGCCGATCCGCGCCGCCGGGGTGCGGCCCCGCATCGGGATCAGCAGCAGCACCGCGAAAGCGGCGCCGGCGCCGATCGCGCCCCACAGCGATTCCGTGGTGGCGAGGATGATCCAGGCCAGCGTCGCGGCCAGCACCACCACCGGAACGAGCACCCGCAGCGGATAGATACGGAAGAGCCAGAACTCGGGGTCGCGCAGGGTGTCATAGGCCGAGGGCCGGTCGGCATTCCGCGTCGAGGCGCCGGTGCCTTCCGCTTCGTCCGCCCCGGCGGGCCTGGTCTCGTTCACACTTGTCGTCACCGCGTAAGTCCCTGTCTGCCACCTGTTCGGCCACCGCCGATGGGCCATGAATTCATCGGTTCAGGGCCGTCCTGGAATTACGGTACCGTGTCGATGAAGATGGTTCTCGACAGTTCGATGGAGACCTTGTGCCGGCACAGCTGACTACCCGAGCCCAGGTCAACGGGTACCGATTCCTGTTGCGCCGACTGGATCACGCGCTGGTACGGCGCGATGTGCGGATGCTGCACGATCCGATGCGGTCCCAGGTGCGCTCGCTGTGGGTCGGCGCGGTGCTCGGGATACTTATTATCGCCGGTGCGGCCATTCTGAGCTTCCTGCGGCCACAGGGCGCTATCGGTGACGCGCTGATCGTGTCGGGTAAGCAGAGCGGCGCGCTGTATGTGGTGGTGGAGTCCGACAACGGCAACAAGACGCTGCACCCCGTCCTGAACCTCGCCTCCGCCCGGCTGATCACCGGCAGCAATGCCGAGCCGCACGGCGTGAAGGACAGCAAGCTCAACAGCATGCCGCGCGGCCCGATGGTCGGCATCCCCGGTGCGCCGAGCGCCCTGCCCGGGTCGTCGCAGGGCTCCCGGTCGGAATGGTCGCTGTGCGAGACGATCCCGCTGTCGCAGGGCGGCAGCGCGGCCTCGGCCACCGGCGGCACCACCACCGTCATCGCGGGCCGCCCGGCCCTCGGCGATCGGATCCGCACGGTCACCAAGGACGAGGCGCTGCTGGTGAAGCGCAGCGACAAGACCTACCTGGTCTACGACGGCAAGCGGGCCGAGGTCGACCCCGCCAACTCGGTGCTGATCCGCGCGCTGAATCTGACAATGCACCGCCCGCGCCCGATCGGCACCGGAATGCTCGGCGCCACAACGGAAGTCCCCGCGCTCGCGGCCCCGCAGATCCCGCAGGCGGGCCAGCCCGGTCCGGGGCCGTTGTCGAAAATCCCGGTGGGCGGCGTGATTTCGGTGCGCGATGTCGGCGACGGCAAGCCGCAGCTGTACGCCGTGCTCGCCGAGGGGCTGCAGCCGGTGAGCCCGTTCACCGCGCAGGTGATCCGGTTCGCCGACTCGCACGGGATGAGCGAGATCCCGACCATGCCGCCGGACGTGCTCGATCGGGTGCCGGTGGTACATGTGTTGCCGGTCAACGACTTTCCGGTCGAGACCCCGAAGATCCTGAACGCCGAGGACGCCCCCGTGGCCTGTGTGGCGTGGTCCAAGACACCCGGCACCGCCCCGGCCAACCGCAAGGCCGACGCGGGCGACGGCCCGGCCGAACGCGCCTCGATCACCCTGCTGGCCGGCGTGCGCGTGCCGATCGCGGAAAAGGCGAAGACTGTTGGGCTGGCCACCTCCGACGGAACCGGCGACCGGGTGGACGCGGTGTACGTCCCGCCGGGCAGCGGCGAGTTCGTTCAGGTGACCGGCATGGGGCCCGGCAGCCCGCGGCGCGGCAGCCTGTTCTACGTCGCCGACAACGGTGTCCGCTACGGCGTTCCGGATATGGAGACCGCCGGCGTGCTCGGCCTGGGGGACACCCCGCGCCTCGCGCCCTGGGCCATCATCGGCCAGATGGTGCCCGGCGCGAACCTGTCCCCGAAGGAAGCGCTCACGGCACGCGATCAGCTGCCGCTCGAGCCGCCGCAATAGTCGGCAGGGCCAGCGCTCAGCCCATGGGCGCTGGACCCGTGCGGCGCTTGGTCAGCCGGTGAAGCCGACGTTCAGCGAGGCGAGAATGCCCGTGAGCGCGGTGTGCATATCCGGGGCCTCGATGCGCATCAGCATCGACTCGTCGATGTTGGCCAGGTCCAGCGTCTCGTCGTTGGCCAGGCGGAACTCGCGCTCTTCCTCGGCGGCCTCGATGACGTTGCGGATGAACCGGCCGTTACCCGCGAGGTCGACGCCGCGGCGCGGCTGACCGCTCTGGTCGGTGCTCTGCATCGAGTACAGCTGGGTGCAGGCCTTGACGAGCAGTTCGTGCGCCTCGTCGGACAGCTGGGAGTCCCGCTTATGCGCGATGACCTTGCCGATCTCACCGAGCTCGTCGGGTGTGTAGGACGGGAACTGCACCCGCTTGGAGAACCGGGATGCCAGACCGTCGTTGGCGGCGAGCAGGCGATCGATCTCGCCGTCGTATCCGGCGATGATCACCACCAGCCGGTCGCGGTCGTTCTCCATCCGGGCCAGCAGGGTGTCGACGGCCTCACGGCCGAACGAGTCGCCGCCTTGCAGACCGGTCTGGATCAGGGTGTAGGCCTCGTCGATGAACAGCACGCCGTCCATCGCGCTGTCGATCAGCGCCTCGGACTTCACCGCGGTGCCGCCGAGGTGCTGGGCGACGAAGTCGACGCGCTTGGCCTCGACCACCTTGTCGGTCTTCAAGATGCCGACGCCGCAATAGATCTTGGCGACCACGCGGGCAATGGTGGTCTTGCCGGTGCCGGGCGGACCGGTGAAGGCCAGGTGCTGACCGCGCGCCCCGGCGGCCAGGCCCTTCTCGGCGCGAATCTTCGCCATCTGCGCGCTCGACTGGAGCTTGGCCACCTGGGTCTTCACCGAGGTCAAACCGATCTGGGAGTCCAGTTCGGCGCGGGCCTCGGCCAGGATCTTCTTGGCCCGGTCTTCGGTCTCGGCCTGCTCGAGCTGCTTCATCGACGGCGCGGAGGCCGCATCCCACTTGTCGGTGCGGGCGTCGATCGTTTCCCGGGAGGTGACGCTGATCCGGTAGGTGCGGTCGCGCATCGCGGTGGTGTTCGCCTCGAAATCCGGTGCCTGCGAATACACCTTCTCGAACAGGCCCTGCGCTACTTCTTCGTTGCCGGATTCGCGCAGGCACAGGCCGCGGCAGAACATGGCGGTGGACCGGGCCGCCGGAATCGGGCCCGCCTCGGCCTGTTCCATCCGCCGGATCGCCTCACCGAACAAGCCGAGCTGCGCGCACGCAGTGCCGACCATGACGTTCGCACCGGCCGCGAGATACGGGTCGTCCCACTCGGCCGACCCGGCCAGCACCGTCATCACATCGGGCCAGCGCTGGGTGTTGTAGTGCAGCACGCCGCGCACATAAGCGCAGATGCGGTTGTCGATCTCGCGATCCGGGTCGCTCAGCTGGGACCTGCGGTGCGCGTCGAGGTCGTTGAGCACCCGCTCGGCCTCGTCGTACTCCTTGTCCGTGATCAGTTGCGCGGCCCAGGCGAGCCAGATCTCGGTGTAGCTGGCCAGCGGGTAGTCGATGTAGAGGCCGGGCAGGAACCGGCCCGCGAGCTCACGCGGCCGCAGTCCGAGCCTGCGCTGCTCCCGGTACAGCGTGCTGGTGCTGGTCTTGTGCATGTTGAACAAGACGTCCTTGGTGAGCTCACCGGCGGCCGCGCGGCCGAGCCACGCGTCGCACATGGTGGGGTCCCACTCGGTGGCGCGCTGGAAGGCCAGTTTCGCGTACTCGAGGTCGCGCGCGGATTCCTGCCCTTCGATGGACAGTCCGAGCGACAGAATTCCGGCGTCGAAGGCGCGTTGTGCTTGGCGATTGCCGGTCATGGCTGTCGGACCCCGAAGTCTTCGTTCGTAGTAGCGGATAAGTTCTTATGCCCCCCAGACTACCGATCGCGCAGTGCCTGGTCTGTCCGTTACATTAGGTTCAGCTGCCGGGAGGTTGCAACGCAAGTGTTGTCTACATGAGAGTCTGACTGTGTCTGAGTCGTTCGCTCAGAAGACGTTCCATGCAGTGCAATTGGGGCGTGAACAATCGCCAGTGGAGAGGCCGGGGGTCCGGGGTCGTTGATCGAGTCACCATCCAGTGGCACACGTGCCGCTGAGCCGGAGCTGAGTCGAGTGTCCGTCATCGGCGGCAACACTCAGCTCGATGTCGGGCTGCCCGCAACCGTCCCGATCGCCAGCTTCATCGGCGACCTGGTGGCGTTGATCGAATCGCGCAATCCCGAACAGGTCGACGCCGAAGACGACTCGGTGCCGCTGCAGGCCCAGCACTGGACCCTGGCGCGCATCGGTCAAGAGGCCTTCGCGCCGAGCCGCACGCTCAACGACGCGGACGTGCACGACGGCGAACTGCTCGTGCTTCGCTCGGTCACCGCGAAGGAAGCGCCCGCGCTCTTCGACGACGTGATCGACGCGGTCTCCCGGCTCACCACCGAGGAATTCCGCAGCTGGACCGGTAACTCCGCGCGCTGGATGGGCCTGGTCACCTCGGTGCTGACGGTGCTCACCGCGCTGACGCTGCTGGTGATCTCACGCGGGCACGGTGATCCGCTCGCGCCCGCGTTCGTACTGTCGGCCGCCGGTATCGGCGCCTTCGTCGCCGCCGGCTTCGCCGCCCGCAAGTATCTGGACCCGACGACCGCCACCTGGCTGTCGCTGGACGGTCTGCTGCTCTTGTTCGGCGGTGCCGCGCTTTTCGTGCCCGGCGCGCTCGGCAGCGCGCATCTGCTGCTCGCCTGTTCGGTGACGCTGGTGGCCGCCGTGCTCGGCTATAAGCTCATCGGTAGCGGCGCCACCCTGTTCTCGGCTGCGGCTGCGTCCAGCGTGATCGGTGGTGTCTCCGCCGCGGTGTATCTCATCTGGCATCCCGGCCTGCCGAAGCTGTCCGCCGCCCTCGTGATCGTCGGCATCGCGATGCTGTCGATGGTGCCGCGGATGGCCGCCGGCCTGGCCCGGCTGCCGATCCCGCCGGTGCCCACCGCGGGTGCGGCGATCGACCCGGCCGATCACGAACAGCGCCCGACCATCGAGGGCATCGGCGCGATCGGCGCCACCGCGCTGCCGTCGGCGGCCGGCCTCGGCGAGCGGGCCCGCGCGGCCAACCAGTACCAATCCGGCTTGATCATCGCGTGCACGTTGAGCGCGGTGATCGGCGCGTTCGGCGCGGCCGACCCGCTGGGCGCCGCCCGCTGGCAGGGCCTCACGCTTGCCGTCGTCACCGGAATCATCCTGTGCCTGCGCGGCCGTTCCTTCGCCGATCTCACCCAGGCCGCGACGCTGATCGCCGGCGGCATCGTCATCTTCGTGGCGCTGATCCTCGGTACGGCCATGGGCGACACGGAGTTCGAGATGTTCGGCGTCGGCCTGCTGGTCGCCTTCGCGGCGGGCACCGTCGGCTTCGGCGTGATCGGACCGCACATCGAGGTCACCCCGGTCACCAGGCGGATGATCGAAATCTTCGAATACCTGCTGATCATCATGCTGATCCCGCTGGTGCTCTGGATCATGAACGTCTACTCGATGGCCAGGAACATATGAGCGCAGGCAAGCCATGAGACCCCGTGAGCGCAGCGAGCGATGAGACCTAGCGCCTTCCGTCGCAGCCTGTTGCGGATGGCCTGCGTCGCCGCGGTGATCGGCCTGGTGGGTGCACCGGCGCCGCCCGCCTCCGCGATCTCGCGGCCCGTCATCGATCCGGGTGCGCTCGCCATCGCCCAGGCGCTGAGCGGTCGTCCCGCGCCGTTGGAGCCGACCGAACAGCGCGACCTGTGCGCCGAGCCCGCGCTCACCGGCCCCCCGCCGAACGAGCCGCCGATCGCGCAGCGGGTCCTCGAGTTGCCCTCGGCCTGGCAGTTCAGCAGGGGCGCCGGGCAGAAGGTCGCGGTGATCGATACCGGAGTGAATCGGCATCCGCGATTGCCTTTCATGCAGACCGGCGGCGACTATGTCTCCGACACCGACGGCAGCGTCGACTGCGACGGGCACGGCACGCTGGTGGCAGGCATCATCGCGGCCCAGCCGAGTCCGGGCGACGCGTTCGCCGGGGTGGCGCCCGAGGCCGAGATCCTCACCATCCGGCAGCTGAGCCTCGCCTACGAGAAGAAGGATCGCGCGGGTGACCGGGCGCCCGGCGCCATCCGCGCCGACGGCTACGGCAGCGTGCTCACCCTGGCGGCGGCCGTGGTGCGCGCGGTCGACCTCGGCGCCACCGTCATCAACATCTCCGAAGTGGCCTGCAGCCCAGCCGGATCCGATACCGCAGACTCCTCGCTCGGTGCCGCGGTGAAGTACGCCTACGACCGCAATGTCGTCGTGGTGGCCGCCGCGGGCAACGTCGAGTCCGATGGCCCGTGCAAGAACCAGAACGAGGGCACCGGATGGGGCGCGGTCACCACCGTCGCCAGCCCGGCATGGTTCTCGCCGTATGTGCTCGCGGTGGGGTCGGTGGACGCCGACGGTAAGCCGTCGGATCTGTCGCTGCACGGACCGTGGATCGGGGTCAGCGCGATCGGCCGCAATATTGTGTCGCTGGACAGCAAGCCGGGTGGCGTCGGGTTGGTCAACGGCGTGCAGACCACCGAGGGCATCCGTCCGGTGGACGGCACCAGTTTCGCGGCGCCGTATGTCGCCGGACTGGCCGCCCTGGTGCGCTCGCGTTTCCCGCATCTCGATGCCCAGCAGGTGATCGACCGCATCGTGCGCACCGCGCAGGCGCCGGGCACCGGCCACGACGACGCGATCGGCGCGGGCCTGATCGACCCGCTGGCCGCGCTGACCGCGCAACTGCCCGATCGTCCGGTGAACGCCGGAGCCGATGTCGGCCGGGTGATCGCCGCGCCGGTCATCCCGCCCGGTCCCGATCCTCGGCCGCGCCGGATCGCGGTGATCGGCTCACTGACCTGCCTGACCGCCCTGGCCATCGGTATCGCGGTGGCGATTCCGTTCCGCCGCAGACGCAGGGAGATAGACGCCGAATACGACCCCTAGCGGCGGGCTCCGTGCCGACCGCAGACAGCTCGACGGATCGAAGGACTCATGGCTATCGAAGGTTTCGTACGGCGCCCGCGGATAGCGCCGCCCCGTGCACCCGGTGGTGAGGTGGCGTTGACCGCGCCGCCGGAGATTCCGCGCGCACTGCCTGCCCCGCTGATGATGAAGCTGATGCCGGTCGTCATGGTGGTCGCGGTGATCGGCATGATCGCGATGATGGCGATGATGGGCCGCAATCTGCTGGCCAATCCGATGTCGATGATGTTCCCGATGATGATGCTGATGTCGATGGTCGGCATGATGGCGGGCTTCCGCGGTGGCACGGGGAAGCGCGCGGTCGAGCTCAACGAGGAACGCAAGGACTACTTCCGCTACCTCGATCAGATCCGTAAGGACGTGCGGCGCACCGGCAACAAGCAGCTGGAGACGCTGGCCTGGAGCCATCCGGACCCGGCCGACCTGCCCTCGCTGGTCGGCACCCGGCGGATGTGGGAGCGCAGGCCCAACGACCCGGACTTCGGCCACGTGCGCGTCGGTATCGGCAGCCATCGGCTGGCCACGAAGCTGGCCAGGCCGGAGACCGGTCCGCTGGAGGACCTGGAGCCCGTCTCCACCGTCGCACTGCGCCGGTTCGTGCGTACCCATTCGGTGGTGCACAGCTTGCCGACCGCGGTGTCGCTGCGCGCCTTCCCGGCGATCAACATCGGCGGCCCGACCGAGGACGCGCGCATGCTGACGCGTTCGATGCTGATGGAGCTGGTCACCTTCCACGGGCCCGACCATCTCGCGGTCGCCATCGTCTGCGCGGACCCGGACGGGGCCTGGGGCTGGGCGAAATGGCTTCCGCACCTGCAACATCCGACCCTGCGCGACGGCATGGGTTCGGCCAGGATGATGTATACCTCGCTGGGTGAGCTGGAGACCGCGCTGTCGGCCGAGCTGATGGAGCGCGGCCGGTTCATGCGCAACCCGCAACCCACCCAGGGGCGGCTGCACCTGGTGGTGATCATCGATGACGGGTACGTCAACGGCAACGAACGACTGATCAGCGAATCGGGCCTCGATTCGGTGACCGTGCTCGACCTCACCGCACCGGAGGGTGGCCTCGCGGCGCGCCGCGGACTCCAGCTGGTCGCCGCGGACGGTGACGTGTCCGCCCGCAGCGCGGCGGGCGTGGAGAAGTTCGCCACCGCCGACGTGGTGACTTCGGCGGAGGCCGAGGCGTTTTCGCGGGCATTGTCGCGTTATCGGCTGGCCACGGCGGCCCAGATCGTCAGTCTCGGTGAGGGTTCGACGGCCGACCCGGGGCTGATGGCGTTGCTGAAGATCCAGGACGCGGCGCAGATCGATCCCGCCAGGGTATGGCGGCCGCGCACCGCACGGGAACGGCTGCGGGTGCCGATCGGCATCACCCCCGACGGCACGCCGGTCGATATCGACATCAAGGAGTCGGCCGAGAACGGCATGGGCCCGCACGGTCTGTGCATCGGCGCGACCGGCTCCGGTAAGTCGGAATTCCTGCGCACGCTGGTGCTTTCGTTGGTCACCACGCACTCGCCGGACGCGCTGAACCTGGTGCTGGTCGACTTCAAGGGTGGCGCCACGTTCCTCGGGCTGGATTCACTGCCGCACGTCGCCGCGGTGATCACCAACCTGGAAGAGGAACTGTCCCTGGTAGACCGCATGAAAGACGCGCTCGCCGGTGAAATGAACCGGCGCCAGGAACTGCTGCGGTCGGCGGGCAACTACGCGAACGTCACCGACTACGAGAAGGCCAGGGCCGCAGGCGTTCCGCTGGATCCGCTACCAGCGCTGTTCGTCGTGGTCGACGAGTTCTCCGAACTGCTCTCGCAGAAGCCGGATTTCGCCGAGTTGTTCGTGATGATCGGCCGACTCGGCCGCTCGCTGCACGTGCACCTGTTGCTCGCTTCGCAGCGACTGGAGGAGAACAAGCTGCGCGGCCTCGAGTCGCACCTGTCCTACCGCATCGGTCTGCGCACCTTCTCAGCCAACGAATCGCGCGCGGTCCTCGGCATCACCGATGCCTACCACCTGCCGAGCGTGCCGGGTGCCGGCTATCTGAAGAGCGACGCCTCGGATCCGTTGCGGTTCAACGCGAGTTACGTGTCCGGTCCCTATGTGGCGCCGGTGGGCACGGTAACCGGTGAGGACGGCAGTCCGGTCGGTGGCCAGCGGCTCGCGGTGTTCACCGCCGCCCCGGTGGAGACGCCGGAACCGGTGGAAGACGATTCCGCGCTGGATCTGCCGCCGTCGCCGTCGAACCCGCTGCTCGAACTCCCACCGCCGCCGTCGGCGCTCAACGCGCCCGGCTCGGACGAGGGGATCCCGGACTCGCTGCTCGACGTGGTCGTCAAACGCCTGACCGGGCACGGCCGCCCCGCACACGAGGTGTGGCTGCCGCCGCTCGACGAATCTCCGACGGTCGACATGCTGCTGCCCGACCCGGACTGGCGCTCGCCGGTCAACCGGCACGGTCAGCTGTGGATGCCGATCGGCGTGATCGACAAGCCGTACGAGCAGCGTCGTGACGTGCTGACCATCAGTCTGGCAGGCGCCCAAGGCAATGTGGCGGTCGTCGGTGGCCCGCAGTCGGGCAAGTCGACCACCTTGCGCACCATCATCATGGCCGCCGCGGCCACCCACACCCCGCAGCACGTGCAGTTCTACTGCCTGGATTTCGGTGGCGGCAGTATGGCGGGCCTGGTCGGCTTGCCGCACGTCGGCTCGGTGGCCGGCCGGCTCGACAGCGACCGGGTCCGGCGCACCATCGCCGAGCTCACCTCGCTGATGCGTCAGCGCGAGGAACGCTTCGCCGAACTCGGCATCGAGTCGATGGCCGAGTTCCGGCGGCGTAAGTTCGCCGCGGCGGCGCACGTGCCCGACGGCGCGGCGTCGGCGGGTAATCCGTTGGCTGACGACCGATTCGGTGACGTGTTCCTGGTGATCGACGGCTGGGCCGTGATCCGCGAAGAGTTCGACGTGCTGGAGCCGCAGATCACCGCCATTGCGGCGCAGGGCTTGTCGTACGGCATCCACCTCATCATCGGCGCGTCCCGGTGGGCCGAGATCCGGCCGGTGGTCAAGGACCAGATCGGTACCAGGCTCGAGCTGCGCCTCGGTGATCCGACCGACTCGGAGATGGGGCGGCGCACCGCCTTCCAGGTTCCGGTGGGTCGTCCGGGCCGCGGTCTCACTCCGGAACAGCTGCATATGTTGGTTGCCTTGCCGCGGTTGGACTCCAACTCCGATCCGGAATCGCTGGCCGACGGCGTCACCCTGGCGCGTCAGGAACTCGCGGAACTGCACGCGGGCAGGCGGGCACCGGAGGTGCGCATGCTGCCGCTGCAGTTCAACCGCGACGACCTGCTGGCCATCGCCAGGGAACAGGGCATCGAGCTCAGCCCGACCAGGGTGGTCGTCGGGCTCGGCGAATCCGAATTGCAGCCGCTCGTGCTGGATTTCGGCACGGATCCGCACTTCATGGCCTTCGCCGACGTCGAATCCGGCAAGACCACGCTGCTGCGCAACATCGTGACGGGCGTGGTGGAGAATTCGACGCCGGACCAGGCGAAGATCATCATGATCGACTACCGGCGCACCATGCTCGGCGTGGTCGAGGGCGAACACCTCGCCGGATACTCCACCTCGTCGCAGACCTGTGGGCCGATGATCGCCGAGGTCGCGGAGTTCCTGTCCAAGCGGATCCCCGGTTCCGACATCACCCCGCAGCAGCTGCGCGAGCGCAGTTGGTGGGAAGGGCCGGAGATCTACATCGTCGTCGACGACTACGACATGGTGGCCACCGGCGGCATCAACCCGTTCGCCGCACTGATCGAATACCTGCCGCAGGCCCGCGATATCGGCATGCACTTCGTCGTCACCCGCCGCATGGGTGGCGTGTCGCGCGCGCTCTACGACCCGATCATCGGTGGTCTGAAGAACCTGTCGGTGGACACCTTGGTGATGAGCGGCTCCCGGGACGAGGGCAAGATCATCGGTGAGATCCGGCCCAGCAAGCTCCCGCCGGGCCGCGGCACGCTGGCCTCGCGCAGCAAGGGCCAGGAGATGGTGCAGATCGCGTATATGCCGCCTACCCAGTAGGAGTCGGGCCGCCGCCGAGTCGAGGTAGCCGTGGGCGAGCTGCCGACGCGGTGGTGGCTCGGTGGGCGATCACGCGGTACGGGTCAGTTGTTGGGTTGGCCCGCAGCGAAATTAGCGGTCGAGCTCGGTGGGACGATGCCGAGGTTCGGGGTGGTTCCGGTGACGCGGGCGGCGGGGACCGTGACCGCGGCGTCGAAATCCCAGCTGTCGGCGCGACGTTCGAACAGGGCGCGGGACGGGCCGGTCGCTATCGGGCCTGCGATGCGCGCGAATTGGAAGCCCGCTCTGCGGTAGTAGTCGTGCAGTTCGGTGTTGGTGGTCCAGGCGTCGAGGCGAACCCAGTCGCGTTCCTGTTGGCGCGCAAGCCATCCCGCGTGCGCGAGCAGTCGTTGGCCGATGCGCTGTCCGGCGAAGCGGAGGTCGACGATCATGTAGTGGACGACAACCGCGTCGGATAATTCCCACGGCGACCACAGCCCTGGGTCGGCATGGCGGTTGACGGTGATCGTGCCCGCGGGTTCGCCCGCGACCTCCGCGATCCAGGTCTCACCGGCGTCCATCGACCGGCCGACCGAGCGCGCGAAGATCTCGATGGGCAGGCCGCGACCCGCGACCGTCCACTGATCGGAGCCGCGCGTGGTGAGCCACGCGGTGCGTTGCAGGCGCAAACGGCAGATCACGCCTAGGTCGCCAATTGTCGCTTGGCGGAGCATGATACTCATGCCGTCGCGATGCCCGGCCCGTACGGCACGCCGAGGGTGCGCCCGATCACGGCCAGGCCTTCGGCATCGCCGAGCTGGTAGGCCAGCCGGTTGCTCGCGGCGATGGAACGGTGCCGGGTCGCCCTGGTGACCCGCTCGTGGTTGGCGCCGATCCGCAGATGGTCCAGCAGGATCGTGCCCGCCGCCACGCCGAGCACGGTGGCCTCCTCCGCGGTGGCGGGGCGTGCCGTCAGGGTGTCGCGATGGGCGGTCTCGGCGTGCCCGCTGACGGCCAGCCGGCGGGTGGTGCCCTCCGGAATGTCGTGCGGTGAGTCGATTCCGGTGGCCTCGGCCAGGTCTCGGGGATAGAAGCTGACCTCCCAGGACCACGGCTCGTTGTCGAGATACTGGACGACCGTCCTGGCCAGCACCCAGGAGTCTTCGGGCACGCCGAGCCACAGCGCGACCGAGGGCCCCGCAGGCTCCATCTTCGCGCTGAACTCTTTGGACGGCGTCCGGTGCGCGGCGCGCGCGATCTCCTCGAAGATGTCGTGCGGCGACTTCGGCCGGTCGTGTCGGATATGGTCGGTGACAACTGATTCCAGAACTTCCTGGTTTCGCACGATGGTGCCGCGGGAAGTCGCTGTGTAGACGAGATTTTCGGTGACAAGCACCTGAATCGCATTGCGAGCGGTGGTAAGCGAGACCTGCATGTGCTCGGCCAGCTCCGTGTGGCTGGGCAACCGATCACCCGGTTTCCACTTGCCTGCGCGGATCTCCTCGCGGAGGAGGTCTGCGATCCGGTGGTACGTCGGACCGTCCGCCATCTTGCTCCTCGGTTGGTCGTGCAGGTAACGAAGTGTACTCTTCGTGACTTCCTACGGCCCGGTAACGCTTGACAGGTGCCTTCAGAGGTTTATTGTAATGAACGTCCTGATCCGGTGTTGTGCGGCGATGACGGCGAGGCAACGTGGCAGGTTCGGATACAACAGTCGTAATGGCTCTTCCCGGCACCCTGCGGTGTGCCGATTCGGTGGTGCAGTCACATGCTCCTGGACTGCTTCCCACCTCGGATCTACTTGTTCGGGCGTGTCGTGGACACCGCGTGGTCGGCGGTCCGTTGCTCTGGTTCGCCCGCGATCTCGCGGTGCTGCACGAGCGGCGACTGGTCGGCCGCGGTGGTTCGGTGGATACCGACCCGACGGTGGTCCTCGAAATCGAGCGCCGCAGAGTGGAATTGGTCATGGCCATCGATGACTGGGTCGCGCGCAGTGTGCCCCAGCACCGGCTCGGTGCGACCCTGCACACCGAAACCGTCGGCGCGGTCATCGACCGCCTCGCCGAGTCCTCGGTGCGCGCGCACCACGCGCTGATGACCCTCGACGCACGCGACGAAAGACTGCACGGCGCTTGGCATCACCTTGCCGAACTCGCCGATGCCTACGACGATCTCGTCCGCGACATCCTCGCGGGCAGACGTCGTCTCCCGGAGTGGTAACTCCGCACTAGTCGCCAGACCGCTAGTTCGCGAACAGTTTTCGCGCGCGGTCGCTTCGTGAGGTTTCGCAGACCGTCCATACCTGTCGCAAGGACTGTAAGCCCTGTGAGAGGTATGGACGGTCTGCGAGACACCGAGCGGTTGGATACGGCTGGTGTAGTTGCGTTGCCGGGCATTTCGAGGTCGGCAGAGTCATATGGTCGCTGCTGAAGATCTTTTGGCGACCATATGACTCTGCTCGATCGGTAGCCGAGGGTTGGCAACCCACTTGTCACGTGACGGTGTGACACGAGGGTGTTTCAGGGTTGGTAGCGGCGGTGATCGGTGGCGAAATCGTCGGCGATGGTGGCGGCGAGTTCGACGTAGGCGCGCTTGGTGTGTTTGTGCAGGCGGTGCAGATCGATCTCGGCGCCCTCGGACATGTGCGCGTCGAACGGGATGATGTGCACGGCGCGGCACCGGGACAGGAAGTACTCCCGCAGCTGTTGGATGCCGACGTTCGGGGATCCGGCGCGCGGCGAGTTGATCACCACCACCGCGTTGCGGACCAGGTGATCGTGTCCGTGCAGCGACAGCCAGTCCAAAGTCGCTGCGGCACTGCGTGCGCCGTCGATCGCGGGGGAGGAGATGAGCACCAGTGAGTGCGCCAGATCCAGCACGCCCGACATCGCCGAATGCATCAGTCCGGTACCGCAGTCGGTCAGGATGATGTTGTAGAAGCGCTGCAGGATCCGCGCGACCGCACGGTATTCCTCCTCGCTGAACGCCTCCGACGCCGCCGGATCGCGTTCGCTGGCAAGCACTTCCAGGCGACTCGTGGCCTGCGAGGTGTGCCTGCGGACATCGGAGTAGCGCTGGATCGACGGGTCGAGCAGCAGGTCACGCACGGTGGACCTGGTCTGCAGCGGCACCCGCTGCGACAGCGTGCCGAAGTCGGGGTTGGCGTCCACCGCGATCACCCGGTCGCCGCGGATCGACGCGAAGATCGAGCCGATACCCATTGTGGTGGTGGTCTTTCCGACACCACCCTTCAGGGACAGCGTCGCGATCCGGTAGTCGCCGCGCACGGGTTGCCGGATCCGGGCGACCAGCTCCTGCAACCGCAGTTCCTCCGCGGACAACCCAGGATTGATCGCGCCGCCGGACACGTGATGCACGGCCTTACGCCAACCGCTGCCTGGCGACTTCTTGGCCCGGCGCATCGGCACATCGTCCAGTGATGGCGGCGGCCCCGGCTGGTACTGCACGCCAGGCTGGTACTGACCGCCCGGCGGACGACCCCACTGGCCCGGCGGTTGCGGCGGTGCGGGCGGTGACCCACCCGGTGCCTGGCCACCGACCTGAGGTCCGGCGAATCCGCCTGGCGCACGCGAAGGAACCTCGGGCGCTTGTGGTCCCGGCTGCTCGCTGCCTGGTGCTTGTCCGCCCGCGGACGGTGCTGTCTGGCCGGGGTTTTGGGCTGCCGGTGCAGCTTGGTTGTGCCAAGGAACGCCAGGTGCGGGCGGGCCGGGCTGTTCGTTGCCTGGTGCCTGTCCGCCAGCAGATGGTGCTGTCTGGCCGGGGTTTTGGGCTGCCGGTGCAGCTTGGTTGTGCCAAGGAACGCCGGGCGCCGGCGGTCCTGGCTGCTCGCTGACCGGTGCTTGCCCACCGACGGACGGTGCTGTCCGGCTCGGGGTTTGGGCTGCTGGTGCTGCTTGGTTGTGCCAAGGAACGCCGGGTGCGGGCGGTCCTGGCTGTTCGCTGCCGGGTGCCTGCCCGCCGACGGACGGTGGCCGAACTACAGATTCGTCCGCCCACACCGGTGCCGCGGCGTTGCGCCACGGCTCGCTCGGTGCCGGTGGTGCGGGCTGCTCGCTGCTCGGGGCCTGCCCGCCGGTCGCCTGCGGCGGATATCCGGTCGGGCCGCCTGGTCCGCTCTGACTAGCCGGTGCGTACGGCCCAACTGGCGGCTGCGGGACGTCATTCCGAGGCTGCGGCTGTCCGCCGGGGCGCTGCGCCGACTCCTCGGGTGTACCTAGGAGCCCGTCGATCTCAGCGGGCAGGCGATGCCGACCGCTGGCGGACGGCCGTGTCGCTCCGGTGTTGGACGAGGGCACCCAACCGGGTGCCTGAAGCGAGTTGTCGCGTTGTTGCTGACTGGATTCCGGGCGTTCGGTGCCTGGTGTGGCAGGTTCGGCCGGCGGCGGCGGTACCGCGGTGCCGTTCGCAGCTGGTGGAACGGTGGACGGGCCGAGCGGTCGCTCAGGCGCGCCAACGGTGTCGCCGGGTGACGACTGTCCCACTGCCGGGGCGATCGGGCTCGACGGTGCCGAACCCGCGGCGGGTCCACGGGACGGAAGTTCCTGACCGGGCTGGGCGGCCGGAGGTGTTGTCGCACCGGCAACGTTCGCCGCGCCCGGCTGCTCACGGTCCGGCGCCTGCGGTGCGCGTCCCTGCGGCCCGGTTACGGGCGCCGCCGGGGGAACGGCGCTGTCGCCGGGCGCGCGGCCTTGATCCTGCGGCCCGGGTCGGGTGGGTGGCGCCGAAGGTGTTGGCGTGCCCGGTCGTTCGGCGGCGTTGTCGCCCGGTGCCTGCGGTATCCGGCTCGCGGCAGGCGGCTCTTGTGCGCGTGCAGGTGCGTCCGGTCGTGCCTGCGGTGTCTGCTCGGCGGACGGAGCCGTCGATGAGCCACCTTGCGCCGGTGGGGGATCGGGCAAAGGCGGGGGATCCGGCAGCGGTGGCCGGTGCGGCGGCGCGGCCGGTGCGGTCGTCGCCTGCTCGGGCCGCGGTCCGGCCAGCCACGGCGGCGGGCCATCGGGCTCGGGCGGTGCGTAACGCTCCGCGGGAGCCTGCGGCACATTGGTCGAGGCTTGCGGCGGTGCTTCCGGAATGGGGGTCGACGCCTGCGGCGGCGGATCCGGGAGCGCCGGTGGCGGCGGCAGATCGGGCCGGGTGGGCTGGTGCCGGGTGGTCGGGTCGTTCGAGACGGGCGGCTCGGTGCGACTGCCCAGCGGTTGGAAGGCAGGGGGCGGCGGGCCGGGGTTCCGGGTCGGCAGTCCCTGTGCGGGTCCGCTGGTGCGCTGCGGAGGTGCCTCGGTCCGCGCAGCCGGTGCCTCCGGACGCTGCGCTGGTGCTTCGGTGCGCTGTGCCGGCGCTTCGGTACGTTGCGGCGGGCCGGCCTGCCATACGTCGTCCGTACGCGGTTGGACGTAGGCATCCAGTCCAGGCTGACGCCACGGGTCCGCGCGCGGAGTATCGGGCTGCGGCGAACGGGAACCTGCATCAGGTGTGCGACCGTGCGGGCCGGCCTCGGGCTGCTGCTCTTCGGTGGCCGGGCTGTCGTTCTTGTCCCGGCGCCAACCCTTGCGCTTCTTCTCTTGACGTCGGCGGCCGGGTCTCTCGTCGATCACATCGTCGGAGGGAAGGTTCTGCACCGGTGCTTCGTAGCCGACCTGTGTGACATCACTCTCGGACAGCCACGGCGGCAGCATGGGGAGGCCGTCATTGTTCCGGCTCACGATTCCACCTCGCTAGCGCTCGGCTCCATCGTGCCCGGTGGCGCTGCATTTGGGGTTCGCTCGCTGCGCTCGCTCACGGATCCCCCTAGATCTGCTCGACCCTCTAATACCTGGACAGCGGTCAGTTTACGCGACGTCCGGACACCGCAGAGGGGCAGGAGGCCAGGGCGCTGCGACCCCTGATTTCGTGCTCTGATCGGGGCGGAGAGAGTACCGGCGAGGGCTACCACCGACACCCATTTTTGCCGGAACCATCCGGTACCGGTAAGCTGGAGCGGCGGTGCACCTATGCGCCGACTGTTTGCATGTCGTCGGTCGGTTTCGGCCGATTGATCCATGTAAGCAGAAACAAGCCAAACAAACCAGGTTGAGCGTAACCGGGATCGCGGAGGACATGGCGAAGAAAGACGGGGCCATCGAGGTCGAGGGTCGAGTTGTCGAGCCGCTGCCCAATGCGATGTTCCGGATCGAGCTCGAGAACGGTCACAAGGTTCTCGCGCACATCAGCGGGAAGATGCGGCAGCACTACATTCGTATCCTCCCCGAGGACCGCGTGGTCGTCGAGCTGTCCCCCTACGACCTGTCGCGCGGCCGGATCGTCTACCGCTACAAGTAAATCGAATCGGGCGATCTCTGCTCGCGGAGAGCGCTCGCCGGTGGTCGATTGACTTGGTGTTTTGTGGGGGTGCAACCCCCACACCCCGCCCGGCGGGCTTCGCCCCCGGACCCCCGCACGGGGCTCGGTAGGGCGGGATTTCGCCAGTTGAAGCGGGACCGAGCCGTCGCTCGTGAGAGCGGCACTCGCCCCTGCGGGCGGGACCGAAGGACCGTCGCTCGACAGAGCGGCACAACAGACTTCCCCAGCGAAAAGGCTGGGGAAAAACTGTGTTCACACCTGTGTGAACCACAACAAGATTGGACGGACGTGAAGGTTCAGCCGAGCGTCAAGAAGATCTGCGAGAAGTGCAAGGTGATCCGCCGTCACGGTCGGGTCATGGTGATCTGCGACAACCTGCGCCACAAGCAGCGCCAGGGCTGATCAAGCGGGAGGCAACTCCCAGCGATCACCAGCCGGGCACCGATCACTGATCGGCTTGGCCAACTAAAGAAGAACTCCCAGCTCCAGCCGCACGCTGCGGTATTCCGGGTTCGCTCGGAAGGCGTGTGCGCCAACCACCGGTACGGAGGCCGGTGCCCCACCAAGACGAGGGGACGGACAGGGAGCAGACCTCCGCAACAGCTAAGGAACCTGCCACATGGCACGTCTCATGGGCGTTGATCTCCCGCGTGAAAAGCGCATGGAGATCGCGCTGACTTACATCTACGGCATCGGCCGTACCCGCTCCAAGGAGATCCTCGCGGCCACCGGCGTCAGCCCGGACCTGCGCAGCAAGGACCTCAGCGACGATCAGGTGACGCAGCTGCGTGACTACATCGAGACCTCGCCCGAGCTCAAGGTCGAAGGTGACCTGCGCCGCGAGGTGCAGGCCGACATCCGTCGCAAGATCGAGATCGGCTGCTACCAGGGTCTGCGCCACCGTCGTGGGCTGCCCGTGCGTGGTCAGCGCACCAAGACCAACGCGCGCACCCGCAAGGGCCCGAAGCGCACCGTCGCCGGCAAGAAGAAGTAGGGGATAACCGATGCCTCCGAAGTCCAGGGCCTCCGGCCCCAAGAAGACCCAGAAGTCGCGTCGCCGGGAAAAGAAGAACGTCCCGCACGGCCACGCACACATCAAGAGCACGTTCAACAACACCATCGTGTCGATCACCGACCCGGCCGGAAACGTCATCTCGTGGGCGTCCTCGGGCCACGTCGGCTTCAAGGGTTCGCGTAAGTCGACCCCGTTCGCCGCGCAGCTCGCCGCCGAGAACGCTGCCCGCAAGGCGCAGGAGAACGGCGTCAAGAAGGTCGACGTCTTCGTGAAGGGCCCGGGTTCGGGCCGCGAGACCGCGATCCGTTCGCTGCAGGCCGCGGGCCTCGAGGTCGGCACGATCTCCGACGTCACCCCTCAGCCGCACAACGGCTGCCGTCCGCCCAAGCGTCGTCGCGTCTAGCGGGAAAGGAAAGAGATAAAAAATGGCTCGTTATACAGGCCCCATCACCCGCAAGTCGCGTCGTCTGCGCGTCGACCTCGTCGGCGGCGACCAGGCGTTCGAGCGTCGTCCGTACCCGCCCGGCCAGCACGGCCGCGCGCGGATCAAGGAGAGCGAGTACCTGCTCCAGCTGCAGGAGAAGCAGAAGGCTCGCTTCTCCTACGGCGTCATGGAGAAGCAGTTCCGCCGGTACTACGAAGAGGCCAACCGCCTCAAGGGCAAGACCGGTGACAACCTGCTGCGTCTGCTCGAGTGCCGCCTGGACAACGTCGTGTACCGCGCCGGTCTGGCCCGTACCCGTCGTCAGGCTCGCCAGCTCGTCAGCCACGGCCACTTCCTGGTGAACAACCGGAGCGTCAACGTTCCCAGCTTCCAGGTGACCCAGTACGACATCATCGATGTCAAGGAGAAGTCGCTGGGCACGCTGCCGTTCCAGGTTGCGCGCGAGACCGTCGGCGACCGGCCGGTTCCCGGCTGGCTGCAGGTCATCCCGGGCCGTCTGCGGATCCTGGTGCACCAGCAGCCCGAGCGCGCCCAGATCGATGTGCCGCTCTCGGAACAGCTCATCGTCGAGTACTACTCGAAGTAACACGCTGCTACACGGTGCATGATCTGCTGATACCGGCAGATCATGCACAACCCCTAAAACGAGGCGTCAAATAGCGGGCGCCCAAACAGGAGGATGATCCTAAATGCTGATTTCACAGCGTCCGACACTGACCGAAGAGGTCGTTGCCGAGAACCGCTCGAAGTTCACCATCGAACCGCTCGAGCCGGGTTTCGGTTACACCCTGGGCAATTCGCTGCGGCGTACCCTGCTGTCCTCGATTCCGGGGGCCGCGGTCACGAGCATTCGTATCGACGGCGTGCTGCACGAGTTCACCACCGTCCCCGGCGTGAAGGAAGATGTCACCGACATCATCCTGAACCTCAAGGGCCTGGTCGTGTCCTCGGAGGAGGACGAGCCGGTCACGATGTACGTGCGCAAGCAGGGTCCCGGCACCGTCACCGCCGGTGACATCGTGCCGCCGACCGGCGTCGTCGTGCACAACCCGGACATGCACATCGCCACCCTGAACGACAAGGGCAAGCTGGAGATCGAGCTCGTGGTCGAGCGCGGTCGCGGCTACGTCCCCGCCGTGCAGAACAAGGCGTCCGGTGCGGAAATCGGCCGGATCCCGGTGGATTCGATCTACTCGCCGGTGCTCAAGGTGACCTACAAGGTCGAGGCCACCCGTGTCGAACAGCGCACCGACTTCGACCGTCTGATCCTGGACGTGGAGACCAAGAACTCCATCAGCGCACGGGACGCGCTCGCCTCGGCGGGTAAGACCTTGGTCGAGCTCTTCGGCCTGGCCCGTGAGCTCAACGTCGAAGCCGAAGGCATCGAGATCGGCCCTTCGCCGGCCGAGGCGGACCATATCGCCTCGTTCGGTCTGCCGATCGAGGACCTGGACCTCACCGTCCGGTCCTACAACTGCCTCAAGCGCGAGGGTGTGCACACCGTGGGCGAGCTCGTTGCCCGCACCGAGTCGGACCTGCTGGACATCCGCAACTTCGGCCAGAAGTCCATCGACGAGGTCAAGGTCAAGCTGCACGCGCTCGGCCTCTCGCTCAAGGACAGCCCGGCGTCGTTCGATCCTTCGTCTGTGGTGGGTTACGACGCGAGCACCGGAACGTGGAGCGACAGCGGCACGTTCAGTGACACCGACGGTGGCGAGCAGGACTACGCCGAGACCGAACAGCTCTAGGCCAGACGCGGGGTAGGCACCCCGGCCCGGCCTCACACAAGGAGAACCAACAATGCCCAAGCCCAAGAAGGGTGCTCGCTTCGGCGGGTCGGCGTCGCACCAGAAGGCGATCTTCGCCAATCTGGCGACGGCGCTCTTCGAGCACGGTCGAATTTCGACCACCGAGTCCAAGGCCAAGGCACTGCGTCCCTACGCCGAGAAGCTTGTCACCAAGGCGAAGGCAGGCACCCTTGCCGACCGTCGCGAGGTGCTCAAGGTGATCCGCAACAAGGACGTCGTGCACGAGCTCTTCGCCACGATCGGCCCCTCGTTCGAGGGTCGCGAGGGCGGCTACACGCGCATCACCAAGACGCTGCCGCGTAAGGGTGACAATGCGCCGATGGCCATCATCGAGCTGGTCCGGGAGAAGACCGTGACCAACGAGGCCGACCGCGCTCGCCGTGTCGCCTCGTCCAAGAAGACCGAAGAGGCCCCGGCCGCTGAGGTTGTCGAGGACAAGGCCGACGACGCTGTTGCCGAGACCGCTGAGGTCGAGGCCCCGGCTGCCGACGAAAAGGCCACCGAAGACAAGGCCTGAGGATGCCCGGCGTTCGCGTCGGAATTTTCTGATCGAGCCCGCCGCCCGCTTTCCGCGGGTCGGCGGGTTCGTTCGTTGACCAGGAGATCGAAGTGAGCGCGGAGGACTCGATGCTGTCGGCTAGCTCGTCGGATTCGGCTGCGCCGGAGCAGGTTTCGGCCGAGCCGACGATGGATGCGACGCTGGTCGGCGCCCCCGCGCGTCCGGCGCCCCGATTCCGGCTCGACATCAGTTACGACGGAACCGATTTCACCGGCTGGGCGCGCCAGCCCGGCCTGCGCACCGTGCAGGGCGTGCTGGAGGAGTCGCTGAGCAAGGTGTTCCGCGAACCGGTGCAGCTGACCGTCGCGGGTCGCACCGACGCCGGCGTGCACGCCGAAGGGCAAGTCGCCCACTTCGATACGACCGCCGAGCTCGACCCGGCCAAGCTGGTGCACCGGATGGCGCGCTTCCTGCCGAAGGATGTGCGGATCAAGGACGTTCGCCTCGTCCCGGCCGAATTCGACGCTCGCTTCTCGGCGATCCGCAGGCACTACGTGTACCGGCTGACCACCGCCCCCTACGGCGCCGAACCGCTGCAGGCCCGCAGCATTGTGGGCTGTCGCCACGACGTCGATATCGATGCCATGCGCGCGGCGTCTCGAAAGCTGTTGGGCCTGCACAACTTCGCGGCCTTCTGTCGCCGCCGCGAGGGCGCGACTACGGTGCGGGAACTCCAGCGCTTCGACTGGGAACGCGACGGCGACCTGCTCACCGCGTACGTCAGCGCGGATGCCTTCTGCTGGTCCATGGTCCGCAGCCTGGTCGGTGCCGTGCTGGCGGTGGGTGAGGGGCGCCGCACGCCGGACTGGGTCGGCGGGCTGCTGAACGAAACCGAGCGCTCCAGCTCGGTCACCGTTGCTCCCGCGCATGGTCTGAGCCTGATCGCCGTCGACTATCCCGCCGACGCGGATCTTGCCGCGCGCAACGCGCAGACCAGGGAAGTGCGCACCGTGCCGTCGGGCGAAAGTTGTTGCGGGGGCTGAATTCCTGGCCGACACTGCGCCCGCGCCGCACAACCGGCAGTCGGCTGCGGCGCGGGCGCCGAGTCGTTCAGTTGGACGATCCGGCTTCGATCGTCTTCTGCTGCGCCGATCCGCTGGCGACCTCGATGCGGCGCGGCTTGGCCCGTTCGGCGCGCCTGCCACCGCGGTAGGCGCCGGTAGCTGGGCACCACCAACAATTCGGGGCAGGAATTTTTGTGGATCTCGGCCGGAATAGGAAGGGCGGGACGGTGGTTCCGCAAAGCATGACAATCGAGGGTCTCGGACGATTCGGTGTATGGCGGGCGTACAACCTCTTCAGCCCGGAAGACGCGCAGGAGCTGGAGAAATCCGGCTATGGGACGCTCTGGCTGGGCGCGTCGCCGCCCGCCGACCTGTCGACCGTCGAGCCGTTGCTCGAGGCGACGGAGACGATCAAGGTGGCCACCAGCATCGTGAACATCTGGGCCGTGCCCGCGAAGGAGGTCGCGGAGTCGTTCCACCGGATCGACGCGCGCTTCCCCGGACGCTTCCTGCTCGGTATCGGTGCGGGGCATCCGGAGCACACCGGTGAGTACCGCAAGCCCTACGACGCCCTCGTCGAATATCTCGACGCCCTGGACGCTTTGGACGTGCCTGCCGAGCGCCGCGCCGTGGCCGCCCTCGGCCCGCGGGTGCTGAAGCTGGCCGCGCAGCGGTCCTTGGGCGCGCTGCCCTACTTCGTGCCGTCCACGCACACCGCGCAGGCCCGGGCGGAGATCGGCCCGGACGCGTTGATCGCGTCCGAGCACAAGGTCGTACTGACCGACGACCCGCAGCAGGCGCATGCCGTCGCAGAGGGGACCGTCGGGTTCTACCTCGGCCTGACGAACTACGCCTCGAACCTGCGCAGGCTCGGCTTCACCGACGCGGAACTCGCCGACCCCGGCAGCCGGGTCTTCGACGCCGTCATCGCGCACGGCAGCCCGGAGCACGTCGCCGCCGAGCTCACGGCGCACCTGGACGCCGGTGGCAACCATGTCGCAGTGCAGGTCCTTAACGAGGACTACCTCGCTGGGCTGCGCACGCTGGCACCGCTGCTGAACGGCTGAGCCGGCACAGCCGCAAAGCTTCTGAATCGCACCTCGCACAAGGCTGCAACCTTGTGCGAGGTGCTTTGTGTAAAGGTCTTCATCGCACCTGGATCCGGCGAGAGCCCTGACACTCCTAAGGGACTGTTAGGAAGGGGCTCTGGGCATTCCCTTGCCGCTGTGACAGCAGACACACTCGGTCTCGGCTGACGCGCTGATGCGTCGAAGAAGGAGATCTTGTGACTACGACAAAGCCCGTGGGCGAGCGGCGGGTCGTCGCGAACGTGCTGCGCGGATCCATCGGCAACCTCGTCGAGTGGTACGACTGGTACGTCTACGCCGCGTTCAGCATCTATTTCGCGAAAACGTTCTTCCCGTCCGGTGATCCGACCGCGCAGCTGCTGTCCACCGCCGCGGTGTTCGCCGTCGGCTTCCTGATGCGCCCGCTCGGTGGCTGGCTGCTCGGCCGCTACGCCGACAAGTACGGGCGGCGTTCCGCGTTGACCCTCTCGGTGACGGTGATGGCGAGTGGCTCGCTGCTGATCGCGGTGACCCCCGGCTA
Source organism: Nocardia sp. XZ_19_369 (assembly GCF_015355715.1). Lineage (NCBI taxonomy): Bacteria > Bacillati > Actinomycetota > Actinomycetes > Mycobacteriales > Nocardiaceae > Nocardia > Nocardia sp. XZ_19_369. The sequence continues at coordinate 551,668 of NZ_JACVED010000003.1, forward strand.
CCAGACGATCGGCATCGCGGCGCCGGTTCTGCTGCTGCTGGCGCGACTGCTGCAAGGCCTTTCGGTCGGCGGCGAATACGCCACCAGCGCAACGTATCTGTCCGAGGTGGCCTCGGCGGGCAAGCGCGGGTTCTACTCGAGCTTCCAGTACGTGACGCTGGTCGCCGGCCAGCTCGTCGCCTTGGGCGTGCAGATCATCCTGCAGCAGTTCCTCGACAAGGCCCAGATGTACGACTGGGGCTGGCGCATCCCGTTCGTCATCGGTGCGGCCGCCGCGCTCATCGTGATGTGGCTGCGGCGCAGCATGGACGAGTCCGCGCAGTTCGAAGCGGCGGCGGCCGAGTCGGTCCCGCTGGTGAACAGCATGGGCGACGCGGTCACGGCGTCGAGCACCGCGCCGCGCGGCTCGCTGCGGATGCTGATGCAGTACCCCCGGGAATGTCTGCTGGTGGTCGGCTTGACCCTCGGCGGCACCGTGGCTTTCTACACGTACACGACGTACATGCAGAAGTACATGAAGCTGAGCGTCGGCATCCCCGAGGAAACCGTCTCCTGGATCAACTTCTTCGCCCTGCTGGCGTTCGTGGTGCTGCAGCCGTTGGCGGGTGCGTTGTCCGACCGGATCGGGCGGCGCAAGCTGCTCATCTTCTTCGGTGTCGCGGGCACGCTGCTCACCGTGCCGATCATGACGATCCTCGGGCAGACCAAGAACCCGATCGGCGCGTGGGCACTGATGATGGGCGCGCTGGTGATCGTCACCGGCTACACCTCGATCAACGCCATCGTGAAGGCGGAGCTGTTCCCGACCAAGATCCGCGCGCTCGGCGTCGGCCTGCCGTACGCCCTGACCGTGGCGATCTTCGGCGGCACCGCCGAAACGATCGCCCTGACGCTGAAGAAGGCGGGCCACGAGTCGGTCTACTTCTGGTACGTCGCGGGGTGCATCGCGATCTCGCTGCTCACCTATCTGTTCATGCGGGAGACCTCGGCCTCCTCGACCATCGAAGCCGAACAGGCCGCCGCCGACGCCGGAACTGGGACCGGTATCGGGACGGCCGAGCCGGAACGTCGGCTCACCACTGCGTGACCGACGGCCCGGCACACGCGCCGATCCGCCCCTCGTGGGAGGATCGGCGCGTGCGGCTTGCGGTGGTCGAAGATGACGACGGCGTCGGTGACGCGCTGGTCGAGGCGCTGAACGCCCGTGGTTACCGGGCGGAGCGCAAACGGCGCGGCGCGGACATTCTGATGACGCACCGCGGTTACGACGCGATCATTCTCGATCTCGGGCTGCCCGACGGGGACGGGCTGCAGGTGCTGCGGCAGCTGCGTGAAGTGAGTCAGGTGCCGGTGCTCATTCTGACCGCACGCAGCGACGAACGTTCGATCGTGCGCGGGTTGCGCGGCGGCGCCGACGACTATCTGGTGAAGCCGCCGCGGATCGCGGAATTGATGGCCCGGCTGGAAACGGTCACTAGGCGTGCGGCCGCCGCGGCGCAACCGGCGCAGGCGGTGGTCGTCACCGGTGACGTGCGGGTGGATCTGCAGGCGCGGCTGGTCGAGGTGGCCGGTGCGCCGATCACATTGACGCAGAAGGAATTCGAGCTGGTGCAGGCGCTGGTGGAGCGGCCGGGTGCCGCGGTGAGCCGCCAGCAGTTGATGGACCGGATCTGGGGTGACGCGTTCGTCGCGGTGTCCCGGTCGCTCGACGTGCACATGACCGGGTTGCGCGCCAAGCTGAATCGGCCGGGACTGATCACCACCATTCGCGGCTACGGGTATCGGTGGGGGCAATGACCGGGGGCAGGCCATGCGGCGCCGCCTACTCATCGCGCTGACCGTGTTCGCCGCGATCGCGGTGCTGGCGTTCGCCGTGCCGCTGTCGCTGACGGTGGCGACGAGCCGGACCCAGCAGCTGGTGCTCGCCCGCTCCGGCGACGCCGACCGGTTCGCGAATCTCGCCGCGGCCGCCGCGACCTCGGGGGATAGCCGGGCACTGTCCGACGAGGTGGGTCGCTATCACGAGCTGTACGGCGAAAACGTGCTGGTGGTCGACGCGAAAGGGGCGACGACCGCCAATGGTGGCGCGAGCATCGACGACCCGGAGATCGGTGCCGCGGTGGCGGCGGCGCGCCGCAATCAACGTCCGCACGCGGTGGCGCAGCTGACCCCGTGGGGTGCGCCGACCATGCTGGTCGCGCGGCCGGTCGGCACCGGGGTGCAGGTGAGCGGGGCCGTGGTGATCCAGGCGTCTACCGCGCGGGCCCGCGCCGACATCGCGCGCACGTGGGCGTTGATCGTGTTGGGCGGCGTGATCGCGATGGCGCTGTTCACCTTGCTCGCACTGACTTTGAGCCGCTGGGTGCTGCGGCCGCTCGGCGCGCTCTCGCACGCCGTCGCCGATCTCACCGCGACACTGCCCAAGCCGCGGGCCGAGACGGTCGCCGCCAAGCATCCGGCGTCGATCGCCACGCATCACGGCGGTCCCCCCGAAATGCGGGCTGTCGCCGAATCTTTCGACGCCATGGCGCTGGCCGTCGCCGATTCGGTGGACGCACAACGTCAGCTGGTCGCCGACACCGCGCACGCCATGCGGAACCCGCTGGCCGCGTTGACGATTCGCCTCGACTCGCTGGAGCCCGCGATCCCCGACAAGGCGGCGAACACCTTTCGCAGCGCCGCGGCCGAGGTCGAGCGGCTGACCGCGCTGCTCGACGGCCTGCTCACCCTCGCCGTCGCCGAAACACCCGCCGCCTTCGACGCGGCTCGGCTCGCCGCGGAGGACAACCATTGCGATGCGGTCCAGGTGGTCGCCGACCGCTTCGACGCGTGGTGCTCGGCGTACGACGCGGCGGGGCAGGAACTGCGGATCGGTCCGTCGATCGAACACGCCGACGTCGCGGTCTCCGCCGACGCGCTCGCCCAGATTCTCGATGTGCCCCTGAGCAATTCGTGCCGCTATGCGGGACCCGGCACGCGGACCGTGGTCACCATCGCGGGCGAGCCCGGCTGGGTCACCCTCACCGTCCACGACAACGGCGCCGGTGTGCCCGCCGACGAGATCGACCGGCTCACCACCCGCTTCTTCCGCGGCTCGACCGCCGTCAGCGGCGGCTCCGGCCTCGGCCTGCCCATCGCCGCCGCCCTTTCGCAAGCCCGTGGTGGGACCCTCACCGTTGAAAAGGTTTACCCCCACGGCCTTGCCATCCACATACGTCTGCCAGCGGCGGAGCAGCCATGACGGTGCACTGGAAGTGGTTGATAGAGAACGCATTCGATGTGGCACTCGGCCGGCCTCGTCGCCCGCGTTCGGCTGATCTTCGTAGCGCGCACGTGACCGAGCGCTGGAATAGGTTGATGCGGGCGATGCTCGGTGTGCTGCGTGGCAGGCGTCGCGGCCCGCATTCCACTGCCGTCGGCGGAGCACACCTGACCGAACGCTGGAACCGGCGGGTGATGCTCGGCTCGGTGGGCGAGTACCGAACCCGGCTAGCGGTGGCGCCATGGTGACGATGGGGCGGCGGGGATTTCTCGCGCTGACCGGCGTGGCCGCGGCGGGCATCGCCGGGTGCGGGTCGAGTGGGGGCGGGCCGGTGGTGCGGTTGGCTTCGGGCGAGGTGGGCGGGTTCTATTACGCGTTCACAGGATTGCTGGCCGCCGCTGCTGCTCAGGAAGGTGACGTGCGGATCGAGCGGGTCACTACGTCGGGGTCGCAGGAGAACTTGGCGATGCTGGCGGGTGGGCAGGTGGATGCGGCGCTGGCGCTGTCGGATTCGGTGGGGGATACGACGGATCGGGTGCTGGCGCTCGGCCGGGTGTACGAGAACTACCTGCAGCTCGTGGTGCGGTCGGACAGTGCGATCGGCAGCGTCGCGCAGTTGCGGGGCACCCGGGTGAATCTCGGCGCCGAAGGGTCCGGGGCGGCGTTGACCGGTGACCGGATCCTGCGGGTAGCGGGGCTGAACCCCGAAGTGGACGTGCAGGTTTCGCATCGGCCGTTACGGGCGGCGATGGCGGAGCTGGCAGCGGGGGAGGCGGACGCGTTGCTGTGGGCAGGTGGCGTGCCGACGAGCGTGCTCGAAATCCCCGCGCGTATGCGGCTTGTCGACATGGGCGATCTCGCTGTGCCGATGCGAGAGCGGTTCGGACCGGTGTACGACCGAGTGGAGATCCCCGCCGACGCCTACCCCGGCGGTGTCGCCGTACACACCATCGGAGTGGCGAACCTGCTGCTCGCCGCCGCCTCCATGCCCGAGGATATCGCCGCGTCGATCGTCGAACTCCTGGTGTACCAGGCCGATTCGCTGGTGCCCACCGAAGCGGCGGGCACCCAATTCCTGGACGGTCGTTCCCTCATCGGCACCGCCCCGGTCCCACTGCACCCCGGCGCCGCCGAGGTCTACCGCCGCTGGCACGGCTAGCCTCCCGTTGGCTTGCCGAAGAACTCACGCCGCTGCCATGGCTAGCCTCCCGGCGGATCGCCGCAGCACCCATCCCGCACACTTTCTGCTTTCCCGCACACCGACTTGCCGCACCGACACGCGTGCGTATGTCAAAAGGTGTGCGGGAAGCGAGGCTTGCCGCCGCAACGTCTGGTCGCGGAACCAGTGGTCGCAGCTCTCCCGCAGAGCTTGCTTACAGTTCGACGGTTCAGCGTGCGACGGTCAGGACCGGACCAGCCGAGCGATGGCGTCGGTGGCCTCTTTGATCTTGGCTTCCGCCTCCGGCCCGCCCGCCACCGCGGCGTCGACCACGCAGTGACTGATGTGATCCTCGAGCAGCCCCATCGCCACCGCCTGCAATGCCTTGGTCATCGCGGAGACCTGGGTGAGGATGTCGATGCAGTACTTCTCCTCCTCGACCATGCGCTGCAGTCCGCGCGACTGCCCTTCGATCCGGCGCAGCCGCTTGAGATAGTCGTCCTTCGCGGTGATGTAGCCGTGCGCGGCATGATCGTGCGCGGCGTGGTCCTGGGGGCTGGTTGTCACCATGTCTCCTCGCTGGCTGCCGGTCTACGGTCGAACCGGAATTCATACCCCCCTAGGGTACAGTTTCCCGCCCGACTTGTCAGGTCAGCGCCTATTCCACGGTGCCACGCGGCCGAGCGGCAGCCCGATGTTCGGCTGCGCCACGAGCCGGCACGATGCGGCCGACCACGAGCACCTCGTCCGCCATCATTGCCGAGTGCACCGACAAGGCTCTACCTGGCGTGCGCACAGAGTTGCGGTACCCGTTGAGCAGCGGACGCCCACGGGACGGGAGAATCGGGGCATGAGTTCGCATGCCAGGCCCGCGCTCGCCGTCATCGGCGGCAGCGGCTTCTACGATTTCTTCGACAACGAGGCGACACATGTCGAGGTAGAAACCCCGTACGGGGCGCCGAGCGCGCCGGTGGCGATCGGCGAGGTGCAGGGGCGGCCGGTCGCCTTCCTGCCGCGGCACGGCAAGAGTCACGAGTTCGCTCCGCACACCCTGCCGTACCAGGCGAACATGTGGGCGTTGCGTTCACTCGGGGTTCGGCGGGTGTTCGCGCCGTGCGCGGTGGGCAGCCTGCGCGGGGACTGGGGTCCCGGCACGGTGGCGGTGCCGGATCAGCTGGTGGACCGGACGTCCGGCCGTCCGCAGACTTATTTCGACGGCGGTGGCGTGCACGTCTCCTTCGCCGACCCGTACTGCGACGAGCTCCGTACCGCGACGATCAAATCCGCCGACGATGTGCTGCCGATGAAGGGCGCGGGCACGATGGTCGTCGTCCAAGGCCCCCGCTTTTCCACCAGGGCGGAGAGCCGCTGGTTCGCCGGGCAGGGCTGGGAGCTGGTGAACATGACCGGTCACCCCGAGGCTGTGCTCGCTCGGGAACTCGAGATGTGCTACGCCGCAGTCGCTTTGGTGACGGACCTGGATGCGGGCCTGGAGGAGGGTACCGGCGTGCACGCGGTCGATGTCTTCGCCGAGTTCAAGCGCAACCTGGTGCCGTTCAAGGACCTGATCCGCCGCTCGGTGGCCGCGGTCACCGAGACCGACACCTGCGATCGGTGCCGCGTTCATACCGGAGTGTCGCTCCCGTTCGCGTTACCCTGACCCATGCGGGGGTGCCGAACAAGGGTGCGGTGAATGAGAGTGCTGGTCACCGGCGCGGCCGGTTTCCTCGGAACACACGTGTGCAAGGTCGTGTCTTCCGCGGGTCATGAAGTAGTCGGCATCGATCTGATGCTCGACACCGTGCACGGGCCGGACGCGCAGCCGCCCGACGGTGTTTCGCGGGTCGATGTGCGCGATGCCGACGCGCTCGCGCCGCTGCTCGCGGGCATCGACGTCGTCTGCCATCTCGCCGCGGTGACCGCGGGCGCAGGTCCGGCCGACTTCGCGACACACAACGATCTGGGCACCGCGGCGCTACTCGGCGCCATGGAGCGGGCGAAGGTGCGCCGCCTGGTGCTCGCGTCATCGATCAGCGTGTACGGCGAGGGCCGCTACCGCAGCGTGCGCGGCGGGCCGTTCTTCCCAGGGCTGCGCAGACGCGCGGATCTGGATCGCGGCATGTTCGACCACCGGGCTCCGCACACCGGCGACGTGCTGACCTGGGAGCCGGTGAGTGAGGACGCACCGCTGCGCCCGCGCGGCAGCTACGGCGCGAGCAAGGTGGCGCAGGAAAACTATGCCTTCGCTTGGGGTTTGCAGGTCGGTGGCGCGGTGACCGCGCTGCGGATGCACCAGGTCTACGGTGTAGGCGCCCGGGCCGGGATGGTGGGTCAGGTGCGGGCCGCGCTGGACGAGGGGCGGGCACCGCATGTGTTCGAGGACGGCGGGCAGGTCCGAGATTTCGTGCATGTGCGCGACGCCGCGGTGGCTGTGCTCGCGGCGGTCGAGCGGGCGCTGCCCGGGTTCGTTCCGCTGAATATCGCGTCCGGGCGGGCGATCACGCTGTGGGAGGTCGCCTCGATCATGGCGAAGGCGTGTGGTGGTCCCGCGCCCGTGGTGACCGGTCAATACCGGATCGGCGATGTCCGTCATTTCGTCGCCGATCCCGAACGGGCCAGGCGGACATTGGGTTTCAGTGCGGTGATCGCGCCGCAGCAAGGGTTGGCCGAGTTCGTGGCGGCGACGGCGAAGGCCGTTGCAGGCTGACAGGTCACTCGGTTACGGGCGGTTGATCAGTGGCCGACGGTTGCTGGTCGTCGATGATTTCCAGTTGGACCAACGCGAATTCGGGGACCGGTGCACCCGTGGTTCCGCCGGGCAGCGGTGAGGCCTCCAGGTCGGCGACGAGCCAGTCGCCGGTGTCGGTGGCCATCCGCACCGCCGCCAGCGTGACCTTCTCGGCACCGGAGCGGATGTCGTTGCGGGCGCAGACTATTCGTTCCCGGTCGGCAGGGTGTGGCACGGTGCGCTCGTCGGTGCCGCGACCCCAGCGCAACCCCGGCACCGGCTCGGTGACCCAGCGGATCAGCCGCACCTGGGCCAGGTCGACGATGGCGAGGTAGAGGTTCGGCTGTGCGCCGCGCAGCAGGTCCAGGGTCGCTGCCTCGAACGATTTGCGCTGGGGCGCAACACTATCGGTGACATCGACGGCCAGACCCAGCCAGCGGTACCGGTTCTCGTCGGGGTTACGGGCGGCGAGCAGCAGCGTGCGCGGACCGGTCCGCGCACGCACGGTCGCGGTGTCGAGCCACCGGTCGCCGGGTGCCGATCTGGCCAGCGTGGCGACGAGATCGAGTGCGCCGTCGAAACGTTCGATCAGCTCGAAGGATTCGGCGCCGATCCACACGATGCGGCCGTCTTGGAAATGTGGTCCGAGGTCGTAGGGGAGGGCCTCGATCCGCCGGGCTCGCGCGTCGACTGCGAACGCGGCGACACCGACCGGCGGTGGCGGATCGCCGGTGCCCACCCACAGTCGGACGGCATGCACCCGTTCGTCGGGCCCGTGCAGCGGAACTACCACGATGCGCTGGCCCGACCAGTCGTGCCGGGACTGCGGCAGTTGCTGGTCGATGACGGTGCCGGTGGTGTAGGCGGTGGCGATGAGGGGCTGTAATCGGGTGGAAACGGCGCGCTGGAACGACTTCCATTCCCGGGGCGCCGTGCCGACCGCAAGCAGCGACCAGGTGTCGACGTGTCCGAGCGTTTCGATGAGCAACCAGCGCCCGAGTATCACAAATCCCCCCTCCCGAGTCGAACCCTATGCCACGGTCAGGCTGATAGCCAGTGCATATCGTGCCTGACTCGTCGAGGCCGACGGTGGACAGGGTCCGCTTACCCGCCTCAGCCGGTGCAGGCGGCGGCGTGCTCCGCGCGCGTTAAGCTCACGCGATGGACACTCCGTTGCGGCTCGAGGTCATCGTGGCCAGCGTGCGTCCGGAGCGGTTCGCTCCGGTGGTCGCCGACTGGTTCCTGCGCACACTACGCGCGCATGACGAGTTCGACACGGGCGTCATAGATCTCGCGGACACGCCGCTGCCGGCCGACCTCACCGAGACCCCCGAGGTCGCGGACTACCGGGCCAGGCTGGCCGCCGCGGACGCCTTCGTCGCGATCACCTCCGAGTACAACCACGGGTATCCGGCCTCGCTGAAGACCGCCTTCGACACGGCGAAACACGAATGGCGCGCCAAGCCGATCGGTTTCGTCTCCTACGGCGGGCTCTCCGGCGGCCTGCGCGCCGTGGAGCAATTACGTCAGGTGGTGGCCGAGATCCACATGGTCTCGATCCGCGAAACCGTCAGCTTCCACCAGGCCAAGAAGCAATTCGACGCCGCAGGAGAAACGCAGGACGGCGCCGCCATCGACGCCGCCGCCCGCATGCTCCGCCAATTGTCCTGGTGGGCAAGAACTTTGCGGGTAGCGCGGAACGTCGACCCCTACCCGGGCTGACCACTGCCACGACGCGGTGACGTGACCGGCGTCAGCCCAGAAGATGCGCGGGGTCAGCCGGTGGCACCGACCGGTGCGCCGCGACGACCGCGCGGGTGGCCGATGTAGGTGGCTTCGCGGGGGATGGAGACCAGGGTGAGGTCGACCTGCGCGGTGCCGGTGCGCAGGATGACGTGGTTGCCGATCGCCGCGGGCTGGTGGATGGACAGGTCCGGGCGGGTGGCGGGCCAGCCCATCGGGTCGCCGGTGACGTAGATGGTGGTGACACCCGCGTGCGGGGCGGGCGCGAGGACACCGTCCACCACGGTCGCGGTGAAACCCGCGTCGGACTGGTGGGTTTCGACCGCGAGGGTCAGTCGCTCCGGATTGCCGATGGTGGTGACCAGGTTCTCCCAGGCGTGCGCCCGGTCGGTGCGGATCAGGATGCGTTCGCCGACCGCGAGCGCGCGGAACACCAATTGCTGTGCGAGATAAAGCTCCCCGGCCACATAGACGGTGGAGATGCCCGCGCCGACGATGCGGACCGCGACGCCGTTGCCTTCGTCGTCGGAGCCGATCAGCTGACCACAGCCCGAGGACGGCAGGTGTAGCGCATCGATCACGTCGATCGGGTATTCGCTCATCGGGACGGTGGCGTCCACGCCGGGCACGGCGAGCGGCAGGTGCGCGAGCAGCCCGTCGCGATGCCTGCCGTTCATCGACACCATCCCCGCGAGTTTGTGGCGCTCCGGCAGTTCCCGCGCGGTCAGCCGCCACGCGGCGCCGACGCTCACCGACTCCGCCGAGCTACCCGGCCGCAGCCGCACCGCCACCGTGGTGCCGCGCGAGGGCGCCACCCAGAGCTGGGCGAGCAGGTCCGAGCCGAGTCGCTTCGGGTCGACGGCCATGCCGATGTTCACGCTGTTGCCGATTTCGGCGTAGCGCCAACGATGTTCGAGGGTGCGCGGATCGAAACCGCTGGTGATCTGCAGGACCGCCTTGCGGATTTCCGGTGCGGTCAGGATGCGGGCGTTGCAGTCGGCGTCTTCGAGCGTGCGCATGATGCGCTGGGTCGCGATGGTGACCGCGCGCGACGCGCCCTCCGCTCCGCCGCCACGCCGGGCCGCCGCTTCCGGGCACGCGACCGCGTCGAAGCTGATCGCCAACCAAACGGTGCGATGCGCGGTGGCGGGTAGCGGCCCGAGCAGCGATTCGTAGATCTTGCCCGCGGGGGTGCCGGACCGGCTGCGGTGTCCGTGGCTGACGATATCGATGCCGCTGAGCAGGATGTCGTGCTGATTCAGGCATTTCGCCAGTTCCGGCAGCGGCAGCAGGTGCGAGGCGTGCACGGTGTTGCGAGCGATACGGGTGAGCCCACCGGGCGGGGCGAGCACCTCGACCACCGTCACAACTCGGCTGCCGTCCCAGTACAGCCCGAGCGAGCGTCCGTCGGCGCCGCGGAAGTCGACGGTCTGGCCGATCGTGTAGTCCCGCTTGGTGAGGTAGCGCCACCAGGTGCCGATCCAATCGAGCACGGTGCGCTTGGCGATCGGAATCAGCGGAATCAGTGCGACGACGATGCCCACCCCGAGGGCAATCAGCGGTTGCAGGCCGGCAATCAACGCGACCGCCCCCGCGACGAAGCCGATCACCTGCGCAATCAACAGATTCTGCAGCGAGATTCGGCCAAGGAGCGGCCGTGGTCCCGCCCCGGCAGGTTCCGCCATCGTCGTCCCCCAAGTACCCGGTGTCGGCCCATAATAGTGGGCGAGCTGAACAAGAGTCCTCGGGAACTGTACTGTGTTGCGCGAATGTGAGCACTGTTCGGGGGAGGAATAATGCCTTCAAAACCCACCACTCGGTGGCAGGTGAGCGGCTACCGCTTTCTGGTTCGCCGGATGGAGCATGCGCTGGTCCGCCGGGACGTGCGGATGCTGCACGACCCGATGCGTTCGCAGTCGCGGGCCTATGCGGTCGGGCTCGTTCTGGCGATCGTGGTATTGGCAGGTTGCGGTGTCCTCGCACTGCTGCGACCGCAAGCCAAGATCGACAACAGCAAGATCCTGATCGCCAAGGAGTCCGGCGGCGTCTACGTGGTGATCGGCGATGTCGTGCACCCGACCCTCAACCTGGCCTCGGCCCGGCTGGCCGCCGGTGACGCGTCCAAGCCTGCGGTCGTCAAGGATTCCGAGCTGGGCAAGAAGCCGCGCGGCCAGCTCATCGGCATCCCCGGTGCGCCTGGTTCGCTGATCTTCGACAAAGCAGGCAAGGGGCGGGCCTGGACCGTCTGTGATTCGTTGAAAGCGGACGGCAGCGACGACCGCAGCACATCGGTGTTGATCGGCGACCTCGAGCTCGGCGACAAAGCGGCGGAAATGGGGAACGACAAGGCGCTGCTGGTCAAGGGTAAGAGCGCGACCTATCTCGTGTGGAACAAGACGCGTGCCCGGGTCGACATGACCGACCCGTCCGTCACCGGTCCGCTGAAGATCCGCGGGGCGACGCCGCGACCCATCAGTGAAGGGCTGCTGAATTCCATTCCCGAAGTGAATCCGATCGTGCCGCCGAAGATCGACGATCCGGGTGGGCAGCCCGACGGGTACTCGATCAACAATCTGAAGATCGGCACCGTAGTTCAACTCGCAGGTAAAGCTGATCAGAATTACGTGATCCTGCGCGACGGACTGCAGCAGATCAATCCGCTGACCGCCGAAATTGTCCGCAGTTCGCAGCCGAACCCGGACCACAACACGGCAATCGGCGATTTCGAGGCGAATCACGCGCGCCCGTCGAAGGCGCTGAAGGTGGACACCTATCCGGCTGCCGCGCCGACGATCGTCCAGGCCAATTCCCGTCCGGTCAGTTGCCTGTCGTGGAAGCCGATCCCCGGCGCGGCGGGTAATGCCGACGTCGCCGTGCGCGCGAACCTGTCGGTGATCGACGCCAGCGACCTGCCGATGTCGAGCAAAGCCCAGCTGGTACCGCTCGCCCAGGCCGACGGCAAGGGTGACAACGTCGACTCCGTTTACTTCAAGCCCGGCTCGGGCGCCTTCGTGCAAACCACCGGCATCGAACCGGACAGTCGCCGCAAGGACAGCATGTTCTACGTGTCCGACACCGGTGTCCGCTACGGCATCAAGAACAACGATGCGGCGAAAGCGCTTGGTATGGACCCGGAATCGGGCGTGACGCCGGAGCCCGCGCCATGGCCGATCGTGGGTTTGCTGGCCGGCGGGCCGACCATGGGCCGCGAGGAAGCCATGGTCGCCCACGACGGTGTCGCCCCTGATCCGAACCCGGCCAAGCAACCGGTCGCCGCCAAGTAATCGGCTAACGGCCGTCCGCGACAACGGCATTCGAGCCGTCGGAGTTGTCCTGCAATGCGGCGACTTCGGCGCGCAACGAACGGAGCTCCTCGACCAGCACCCCGATCTCCCGATCCGTGCGGTCGGCGGTCTCCTCGACGCTCTTCAGCTGATCGATCACCCAGCTGGTCGTGGTGCCGATGGCGAAGGAGATCAGGCCGATGCCGAAGGTCATCAGCACCAGGGAGATCAGCCGGCCTTCCACGGTGACCGGGTAGACGTCGCCGTAGCCGACCGTGGTGACCGAGACCGCCGACCACCACAGGGCGTCACCGAAGCTCAGCACCTTGCTGCCTTCCACGCCGTATTCGGCGTCGAAGAAGGCCAGGCTGCACAGGAAGAGCACCAGTATCGAACTGGTTCCGACGAACACCGACAGGCGCGACCGTTGAGTCAGCGATTGCCGGTTGAGGGTGCCGAGCACCAGCACCGCGGCGCGCACCAGCCGTAGCGGGCGAAACGGCGGAATCAGCACGATCAGCAGCTCCACGGGATGGGTGCGCAGGAACTCCCACCGTCGAGTGGACAAGACGAATCGCGTCCCGAAGTCGATCGCGAACAAAGCCCAGATGGCAATGTCGACCCGGCTGAGCCAAGCGTCCAGCTCTGGCGAGGCGCCGGTATCCAGCACATACCAGGCGTAGACGACGAGAAACAGCACGGCGAGCAGCATCATCGGCACGCCGGTGGCCTGCTCCCACGCCTCTCGCCGGCTCAACCCCTCGGTATCGGGCGTGCCGTCGGGTGCTTGTTCTTGCTGCTTCATGGGAACTACCTGCGTTGATCGGATCCGGCACCTTATGTACCGCAGTTCGCTGTGCAGACGCTACCTGCCGCACAGTCGTTCCTCGGTCGAACCCGCGAGTCGCCGATCCGAGCCTTCTCCGCCGACGGGACACGAGCGGATCCGAAAAATTCTGGAATCGATGGAACCGAACATGATCTTGGTGCGTCGAACCAAGTGTCAGAACAAGTTTCGGGTGGGGGGATCGTGACGTCAGCGCTGCTCAGCCAGCCTGCCGCCGAGATCTCAGCCGAAAATCCGAGCGAACGGGTCGCTCGGTTGACTGAAGAGGGGAAGAAAATGAAGAACACCTTGAAGGCGATCGCCTCCGCCTCCGTCGTCGTTGCCGCAGCCAGCGGTCTCGGCGTGCTGAGCGCCGGTGTGGCCCACGCAGGAGGCATGTCGTACGACCAGTGCTGGAATGAGGCGTCCCGTAAGCAAGCCGACTATGACGCGAGCCGGGATCCGCTCGGCACCCATGCGATGTCTGCCAAGTTCAGCTGCGTCCCCAGTGGTATCGACACAAATGGCAACCAGCTGTACGAGGTCACCTACACGTACAACGATATCTGACCGATATTCGAGTCAGGTCATTCGAGCGGGTAGCCGACCACCGATCCGGCCACCCGGCTGACGAAGGAAGAGGGTTCTGGCGAGTGATGCCAGAACCCTCTTCTACGCAACAGTGGGTCTCAGCCATTGCGGCTGAGACCCACTGTTGTTCAACGAGAATGCTGTGGCGTCACATGTCGTCGCCGGTGACGCCGAATCTGCGGCGGATCGGGAAGGACGCGAGCATGCCGAGCGTGAGCAGGATCGCGACGGTTGCGCTACCGACCAGAGCGATATTGCGGGCTCGGTTGTCCGGCGGTGGTGGCGGTGCGGCGACTGCGAGTTGGATACTGCGGGGACTGGTCGGCTGCTTCGGTGGCAGCGTGGGCGGGACCTCGTTGGTCAGCGCGGCTACCGGATCGACGGCGCCGTAACCGACATACGGATTCCATCCCTCAGCGGGTGCGTGCGCGGTGGCTTGGATGCGTTTGATTACTTCCAGCGGGGTCAGCTCGGGAAAGCGAGCGCGCACGAGCGCGACGACACCGGCGACGTACGGCGCAGCGAAGCTGGTGCCTTTCAGTGGCGTGACACCACCTTGCTGATTGACGAAACCGGTGATGGTGCCGGTGCCGCGGGCATCGAGGGACACGATGTCCTCACCGGGTGCTGCGACACCTACCCACGGTCCGGGCACGCTGAAAGCCGATGGTTGCCCGTTACGGTCGATGGAGCCGACGGTGAGGACGTAGTCGTCGTAGCGAGCGGGGGTGACGTTGGTGCTCAGGTTCTTCCATAGGTCACCGCTCGGGTTGAGCGGATCGATCCCAGGGTTGCCTGCATTGCAATTCTGTTCCTTGTTACCTGCTGCGACCACGACGACGGCGTTGCGCTCGAGGGCGGCGTATCGCAGGGCAGCGCCCAGCGGTCCATCGGCAGGATTGTGGTAGCCCGGAGTGCATAGGACCAGCGAGATATTGATTACCGTCGCACCTTTGTCCGCTGCCCGCCGAACCGCAGATGCCAACGCATTGATATCGCCGTAACCGTCTGGTGGATCCTCAGGGCGTTGTTCGCCTTCTCGGCCGGCTCGCTGAAACATTTTGCTGGTTTGCCGAATCGTCAGAATCCGGGCCTCGGGCGCGACGCCAGAAAAGCCTTGGCCTTCAACCTGTTTCGCGCCAACTATGCCCGCGACTACCGTGCCGTGTGCGTCGCAGTCGCTGGTGCCGTCGCCACCTTCGGCGACATAGTCGCCACCGGCGTCGAGGTCAGGCAGGCGCGGGTGACGTACGACGCCGGTATCGATGACAGCGACGAGTTGTCCTGCGCCGCGGGAGAATTCCCAGGCCCGGGGCAGATCGAGGGCGAGCTGTGGTGCGGGAGTAGCGAGGCCTTCCCCGCCTTGCTGGGTGCTCACACACGCAGAGTTGGACTTCTGCTCAGTCTTCACCGGCGGAACTGCGGGGTCTCCCGCCGGCAGTTGCCCAGGGTCGACCGGCGGCGGCCGATCAGCATGTGCCACACCCTGACTCGCTCCCACCCCGAACGAGACACTCAGTGCGAGCACCGCCGCTGCCGCACCGGTGCGCAGGATCCGGTTCACAGCCCGCGGACGAGGGAGTAGAGGCTGGCCACCCAGAAGACCAGGGGGAGGACGGCGGCTACGAAAGCGTATTCGAGCAGTTCGACGCCGCGACGCATCGGCGGGGTGGCCGACTGGTTCGGGATGATGATGCCGAGGATCAGGGCTGAGATGAGGATGACCATGGCGGCGCCGAAGACGGCGAGGGGCTGGTCCATCGCGAAACCCGCGCCTACCAACATGATCAGGACGATGCCTGCGCCGCCCGCGATGAGCACAACGGCTTGTTCGGCGCCCGCGTAGGTGCGGCTGCGGAACATCAGGACCACCGCGCAGACCAGGGCGAGCGCGATGCCTTGCCAGTACGGGTTCTCGGCCTCCGGGTCGGTGCTGGCGAGCGCGCCGACGACGGTGACCAGGGTGGTGGCGGCGACCAGACCGGCCAGGTACATGCGGGCCCGCTCGGACTTCACCCGCAGTGCCTCCATGGTGGGCAGCGCGCGGTGATCGTCGGGGTCGTCTTCGGTCGGATCGATCGGGGTGCCGGGCGAGGGGACCGGTGGCAGTGGCAGTTTGGCCAGCAGCATGGAGATTCGCGGGGCCAGGGCGAGGCCGGCGAGTCCGAGGGCCGCGGCGCCCGCGCCGATCGCGCGTTCCGGCTGCCCGGTGAGCATCCCGACCAGGGCGGCGGGTACCGCGTAGAGCGCGAGGGTGGCCGCGCCGATGAACAGCGCGAGGCCGACGCCGCTGACCCGCCACGCCAAAACCGCGGTGGCGCCGAACAATACGGCGCCGAGCAGGATGTGCGGCCAGCCGTAGTGATCGGGTACGTAGAGCATGCCCGCAGTCAACGCGGGCGGCAGCGCGCAGCCGCCGAGCACCAGTGCGGTCGAGGTGTCGCCGTACATCCGGCTGAGCACCATGGACGCGATGACGAGCAGGATCGTGACCGCGAGCGCGACCGAACCGCTGACCCAGGAGGGCAGGGCATCGGGCGAGAGCAGCAGTCCGAGACAGCCGACGAGCATGGTGAGCGCGGCGAGCACGGAACCGGTGATCCGCGCGACCTTCGGGGTCCAGCTGCGGTAATGGTCGGTGTCGGCGATCGCGACGTTGTACATGATGTCGTCGAACAGCGGCGTCGGTGCGGTATGCGAAGCGCTCTCCAGCATGAGCAGCTCGCCGTCGCGGACACCGTGCTCGCCGAGGCTCAGCGAATTGGAGAACGGGGGATGACCGATTCGGGCGAGCACCCACTCGGCCGGCTCGAAGCGCTCGCCTTCGTTGTCGAAGTCGTTGGTGCGGCTGTGTTGTGCGACCATGTCGACGACACTCGGGATCACCAGGGCAACAGGCACGTCGACCGGGATCGCCATATCTACCTGGGTGTGTTTGGCGAGAATCGTCACCCGGGCGAGATCTGGTGCGCGGACGATGCCGTGCGCGGAGTTTTCATCGATGTGGTCAAGTCGCGCGTGCGTCAAGCTTCCCCCAACTCGTCTTCTACCTCGTATTTTCGCAAACTCGAGAGCCGACGTCGAGTTTGCGAACCCACGTTTCGGGCAGCAGAATGCTGGTCGAACTGTACGACATGTCCGCTGCTGCCTCTACACTGAGCCGGAATCACAGCAGTCGAGGAGGGGGATTCTCGCACCATGAGGGAGCGTCGCGTCCGAATCATGTGCCAGCGCATTCCGGCGCCGAGCGGTAGCGAGGTGCGGGAATGAGTACCGTCCGGTTCCAGCGCCGCGCGCGGAGGGAGATGCCGCGCTCGCCCGGCGGTGAGGTCACGCTGCAGCCGCCGCCCGAGATCCCCCGGGTGACCCCCGGCAATCTGCTGATGAAGCTGATGCCGGTCGTGATGATCATCGGCATGGTCGGCATGATGGCGCTGCTGTTCACCCAGGGCGGCGGCATCGGATCGAACCCGATGAGCATGATGTTCCCGCTCATGATGATGTTCTCGATGGTCGGCATGTTCGCAGGTCAGGGCGGCGGCAAGGGGGCCAAGGCCGCCGAGGCGAACGAAGATCGCAAGGACTATCTGCGCTACCTCGACCAGGTGCGCCGGGACGTGGACAATACGGCCACCCAGCAGCGCGCCTCGGTCGAATGGAGCCACCCCGAGCCCGGCCTGATCTGGATGCTCGCCGGCACCAGCCGCATGTGGGAGCGCCGCGCGGGCGACAAGGACTTCTGCCACGCCCGCATCGGCGTCGGCGGCCAGCGACTGGCGACCCGCCTGGTCGCGCCGGAGACCGGACCGGTCGAAGAGCTGGAGCCCATCGCGGCCGTCTCGCTGCGCCGCTTCGTGCGCGCGCACTCGACCGTGCCCGACCTGCCGACGGCGATCGCGGTCAAGGGTTTCGCGACCATCGCGCTGGACGGCGACCGGGTCGAGGCCAGGGACATGACCCGCGCGATGTTGTTGCAGCTGTGCATGTTCCAGGCCCCGGACCAGGTGCTCGTCGCGGTGGTCTGCGGCCCGGACACCGCGCGGGAGTGGGAATGGACCAAGTGGCTCCCGCACACCCAGCACCCCGACGCGCAGGACGGCATCGGCACCCAGCGCATGTTCTACGGCTCGATCCGGGAGGCGATGGCCGGCCTGCAGCCGCTGCTCGGCAACCGGGTCCGCTACTCGCGTAACCAGCCTGCCAACGCGAACATGGTGCACATCGTCATCATCGTGGACGGCGGCCTGCTGGAGGCCGAGGAAGATCAGCTGCGCGAATCCGGCTACGAGGGCGTCACCATCATCGACCTGTGCGGGTACGCACCGCGGCTGGCGGTCTCGCGTGGCATCAAGATGATCGTGGAGAACGGCGAGTGCGTCGGCCGCGGCGCGACCGGCAACCAGGAGCGCTTCGCGCTGATCGACCGGATCAGCCCGCAGCAGGCGCAGCAGGTGGCCCGCAGGCTCGCGCCGTACCGGGCGGCGACCCAGCGCAGCAGCGACGTGGAAACCGATGACTCCGAGGTCATTTCGACCTGGAGCCAGCTGATGGGCCTCGGCGACATCGGCTCGTTCAACCCCGAACACGCCTGGCGTCCGCGCTACGGCCGAGAGCGGCTGCGGGTGCCGTTCGGCGTCGGCGCCGACGGCCTGCCGGTCGAACTCGATATCAAGGAAGCCGCCGAGAACGGCATGGGCCCGCACGGCTTGTGCATCGGCGCAACGGGTTCCGGCAAGTCGGAGTTCCTGCGCACCCTGGTGCTCAGCCTGCTGGCCACCCACTCGCCGGACCAACTGAACCTGGTGCTCGTCGACTTCAAGGGTGGTGCGACCTTCCTCGGGCTCGACAGCGTGCCGCACGTCGCGGCCGTCATCACCAACCTGGAAGAAGAAGCCGACCTCGTCGACCGTATGAAAGACGCGCTGGCCGGTGAGATGAACCGCCGCCAGGAGGTACTGCGCGCCGCGGGCAACTTCGCCAACGTCTCCGAATACGAGAAGGCCCGTGCGGCGGGCGCCGACCTGGACCCGCTGCCTGCCCTGTTCGTCGTGCTCGACGAGTTCTCCGAACTGCTCACCCAGCACCCGGATTTCGCGGAACTGTTCGTGATGATCGGCCGGCTCGGCCGCTCGCTGCACGTGCATCTGCTGCTCGCCTCGCAGCGCCTGGAAGAGGGCAAGCTGAAGGGCCTGGAAAGCCATCTGTCCTACCGGATCGGCTTGAAGACCTTCTCCGCCAACGAATCCCGCCAGGTGCTCGGCGTGCCCGACGCCTACAACCTGCCGAACAACCCCGGTGGGGGCTACCTGAAGTCGGACTCCGGCGAGATCGTGCGCTTCCAGGCGTCCTACGTCTCCGGCCCCTACGTCGGCGGCGGCTCGCAGCGCGACATCACCGTCGCCACCCAGTCCGGCGAGATCGACATCAAGGCCCGGCCGTTCACCGCCACCCACGTGGATTTCCGTGCGGTGGACCGGGTTCCGCTGCCCGCCGAGCCCAGCGCCGCCGACCAGCAGACCGAGGACGGCGACCAGGTCTCCAACGTGCACATGCTGGTCTCGCGGATCAACGGCCACGGCCGTCCCGCGCACGAGATCTGGCTGCCGCCATTGGACGAGGCACCCACGCTGGACCAACTGATCCCGCGCTCCATCCTCACCGGCGAATACTCGGCGGTGGCCACGCTGCGCGCGCCGATCGGCATCGTCGACCGGCCGTACGACCAGCGGCGCGACCCGCTGGTGGTCGACCTGTCCGGTGCGCGCGGCAACGTCGCCGTCGTCGGCGGCCCGCAGTCCGGTAAGTCGACCGCGCTGCGCACGCTGATCATGGCCATGTCGTTGACGCACACCGCCGAGCAGGTGCAGTTCTACTGCCTCGACTTCGGTGGCGGCACGCTGATGAGCCTGCAGGGGCTGCCGCATGTCGGTTCCGTCGCAAGCCGATTGGACGCGGACCAGGTCCGGCGCACCGTCGCCGAGATGACCACCATCGTGCGGCAGCGCGAGGCCCGGTTCCGGCAGCTCGGCATCGAGTCGATGACCGAGTTCCGCAGGCTGCGCGCGATGGATCCGTCCAGCAGCCCGGCCGCGACCGGCGCGCACGAGGATCCGTTCGGCGATGTGTTCCTGGTGATCGATGGCTTCGGCTCGATCCGCCAGGACTTCGAGATGCTCGAACAGGTGATCATGAACCTGGCGGTGCAGGGTCTGTCGTATGGCGTGCACATCGTCATCGCGCTGAACCGGTGGGCGGAGGCGCGGCCCGCGCTGAAGGACCAGATCGCCACCAGAATCGAACTGCGCCTCGGTGATCCGATGGATTCCGACCTCGGCCGCAAGTTCGCCTCGATGGTTCCGCAGGCCCGCCCCGGCCGCGGTATGACGCCGGACTGCCTGCACATGCTGACCGGGCTGCCACGTATCGATGGCAGTTCGGACCCGACCAACATCGGTCAGGCCGTCGGCGAGGCGGTCTCGACCATCGCCCGCCTGACCCCGGGCCGGCCGGCCCCGCCGGTGCGCATGCTGCCCGAGGAGCTGCCGCGCGAGCAGCTGCTCTACCTGGCGGGCAACTGGCCGACCCAGGTCGACCAGTCGGTCAAGTGCTTGCGAATCCCGATCGGTATCAACGAAGCCGAGCTGGCCCCGGTCTACCTCGACTTCGCGGTGAGCCCGCACTTCATCGTCATCGGCGACACCGAGTCGGGAAAGACGACGCTGCTGCGCTCCATCATCGAGGGCATCGCCGCGTCGAACACCCCGGACCAGGCGCGGATCATCATGGGCGACTATCGGCGCTCGATGCTCGGCATAGTCCCGGAGGGTTACCTCGCTGGCTACGGCTCGACCGCACCCCAATTCACGCAGAACATGGCCGATCTCGCCGCGTACGTCAGCAACCGGACGCCGGGTCCCGACGTGACGCCGCAGCAGCTGAAGGATCGCTCATGGTGGAGCGGCCCCGAGCTGTACGTCGTCGTCGACGACTACGACCTGGTGGCAACCTCCAGCGGTAACCCGGTCCAGGCGTTGGTGGAACACCTGCCGCACGCCCGTGACCTCGGCTTCCATCTGATCATCGCGCGGCGCTCCGGTGGCGCGGGACGTGCCATGTTCGAGGCGACGCTGGCCAGGATGAAGGACCTCGGGTCGGCCGGCCTGATCATGAGCTGCAGCCGGGACGAGGGTGTGCTGATGGGGACGACGCGGCCGAGCCCGATGCCGCCGGGCCGCGGCACGTACGTCACGCGCAACACCGAGGGCCTGATCCAAACGGCCTGGATGCCGCCGCAAACCTGATGGCTACCGTCGAGCTGGTGGTCACCGACACGCGCGTCTGGGCGCGCGGCGCGACGACGCACTGGGACGTGGCGCCGTCGATCGTGTTGGGCAGCAACGGGTTCGACCTGGTGGTCGGTGAGTCGCTGACACCGCCGACGCAGGTGAGTTCCGTGGTGCAGTACGTGCCCGCCGAGGCTGTCGCGTTGCTGCCGCGCGTCCCGTCCGTGGTCGACGGTTTGGTCGCGGTGTTCGGTGCCGTGCTGGAGAACCTGCGCGTCAGCGCGCCGTGCGAGCGGATCACGGTGATCTGTCCGACGGAATGGGGTGCGTCTCGGCGTTCCGTGCTCGACCAGGCGGCTCGGCGGTTCACCGCGGACGTGGTGTTCGAGGAGTTGGCGGTGCGGGCCGTCGCGGCGGACGAGGGCACCAGCCACAGTCGTCGGACGCTGGTGCTGGAATTCGGTGCGCTCACCACCACGGCCAGCACGGTCATCCGCAGTCATCAGGGTGTGCACGTCGAATCGTGTGAGCACGCGCCAACTCTCGCGCTCGCCGAGATACTGCCGGAATCGAGCGGCTTCACCACCCTGTGCGCGCTGCTCGACCGGCTGCTCGATGGTCAGCCTGCCGATCTGGCGCAGTCGGTCGGTGTCACCGATGCGGCGAAGCTCGATGTGCTTCGCGCGGCCGTGCAACAGCGGTGTGGACCGGGTGTCGCGCTGCGGGCGCTGACCGGTCCCGATCTGATCCGCGGGCACCAGACCGAACCGATCCAGCAACCGGAGTTGCCGACCGCGTTGCCGCAGACCGAATGGATGCAGCCGTTGCGCGAACGCGCTGCGGCGCAACAGCCTCGGCGCAGCGGGCTCGGTTATGTGGGCGCGGCTGTTGCTGCGATTGTCGTTGTCGGTGCCGCTATCGTCGGTGGGGTTGTGCTGCTGAACGGACCCGATGACGGTCCGACTGCCGCGCCCGGCCCTTCGGTGCCGAGTAGCGAATCGCTGCCGAGCAGTACCGTCGGCCCGCCTAGCAGCACTGTTGCCGTCGGGCCGGAAACCTATGGGCGCATTCGTTTTCAGGTGCCGGATGGTTGGCACATGGCGTCGGCTCCCGACGCTGGCGGTAGGTCTCGGGTCGAACTTTCCCCGGACGATGGCGCCCGGCTACGTGTCACTGTGACGCAAACGCCGGTAGCACCTGGGTCGAGCTATGAACAGGTTGCGGCGCGGCTCGAGACGCAGATGAAGCAACGGCCGGCCGGGGTGATGTCCGAGCTGAAACGCGATGTCGTCTACGGAGGGCGCTCCACTCTTGCTTACACCGAGCGGCCCGGTGACGGTTCTACTGTCCGCTGGCATGTGTTGCTGGAGTATGGAATTCAGGTCAGCATCGGCTGCCAATATGCCGACAATAATTGGCAAGCGCTGTCGACCACGTGTGAGAACTTCGGTAGTTCTGTCCGCGTCATTCCCTGAATTCTGGCGTGGGTAGCACCGCGGCAGTTCACATAATTCGGGCCCCCGGCAAAGTGCTTGCCGGGGGCCCGAATTGGCCGAGACAGGATCTCAGAAAAGGCCTGCGAGGCTGGTGTCGGTGGCCTGCAGATCGGTGTTACCGCTGCTGACAGCCCGACCGGCGGTCTCCAGCGTGGCGTTCAGCTGGGTGACGCTGGTGTTCCACTGCGACTGGAGCTGGGCGAATGCCTCGTTGGCGTCACCCTTCCAGTAGTTGGTCACGAAGTCGGTGACCTGCTTGTGGAAATCCTCGAGCATGGCCGTGATGTTCCGCGCTTCGGCCACGATGGACTGCGCGCCAGCCTCGACCGCGCCGAAGTTGGAGGAAATTGTGCTTGGGTCGTTTGCTACCATCTGGAGCTTCTCCTTGGTATCTGGTGGTTCGGCTGAGCGATCAGGGCAGGTTCAGGCTGGAGGCCTGCTGTGCCACCTGCTGGGCGAACTGCTCGTCCTGAGCCGCGAAGGACTTACCCGCCTTGCTGAGCTTGTCGGCGGTCTGGTCCAGCGTGTCGTTCAGCTTGCGCGCCTGGGCGAAGTAGTTGTCCATCAGCGCATCGAACGCCGCCCGTGCCTGGCCTTGCCAGGTCATGGTCGTGTCGTCCGACTTCTTATCCAGCAGGGTGATCGCCTTCATCAGGTCAGCGTGACGATCCCTGGCGTTTTGTGCGAACTTCTCGATGAGGATCTCGTTCGCTTCGAGCTGTCCTGCCATTTTGGCTCCTTCTCGGTTTCCCGTCTCGGCCAACGGCAGAAGCCCCCAGTTGGCCTGTACATCTGATTGGACGCTCGGTAGGTCTGATCGGTTCCATCCGACTCGAGAAAGTTTGGATCTCCCCCAACGGAGACCAGACTCCAGCATCCTTCGACCTGCCCGCCCGTGCTGGCGGGGCCGCGTATGGGCCGCTCGTCAGGCTACGGACGTGGTCGATATGGCATGTTTGCAGCGCCAGCGCTCGGCTCCCCTCCTTCCCCCTGCTCGCTGATGTTCTGATTGGCGAGTGGGCTGGCTGGTTGTACCTTACCCAACCACTATGGCTCCCGCTACAGCAGATCGTGGGTATAACGGCAAGGAAAGAGCCGGGGTGTGGCCGGAGCCGACGTGCTACTGGCTGTTGGCGAGCAGTGCGTACTGAGCGGCCGCGCGCTGCTGTGTGTCCTGCAGTTGGGTGCTCCAGACATAGCCCACGTAGTTGCGGTACCGAACGGCGCAAACCCAGTCCCTGACGTACCCCTCCGTCGGAAGCTCGGCGCATTTACTGTTCGGAACTCTGGGCGGTGCCTGACTCGTATCCGGTGCGTCGAGAATCTTCGACCAAAGAGCCTGCGCCGAGTCGATATCCCGCGCTCGGATCAGGATGGCTCCGTCCAAGAATCTGCCGATGCCCTTACCGAAGCTTTGGGCGATTCCCCTGGTGTAGCTGTTCGTTGTCGACGAGTAGGCGCTCGAGAAGACGAAACGTTCACCTTGTGCGTAAAGATCTTTCGCCGCAGTGCGGTCTGTCTGCCAATGTAGAAATCCTTGCAGTTTGTATGCCGCGAGACTGCCGACACTGGGTATATCGAGTTTGCCTGGATTGAGGATTCGACGAATGTCACCCTCGGGGTCGAGGTCCAATCGCAGGGCCTGTTCGGCCGACAGGGGCGCGAGGGTGTCGAGCATCGGCAGCTGTGCCGTGTAGACCTTCTCGGCAAGAGCGGTCAGGTCGGCGAGGTCGGGCCTGGCTGTGGAGATAAAGGTATTGACCACATAGTTTCCGTGCGCGACGACCGAACCGATCGTCGGAGTGCCGGGCCGCCAATGGGAATGCGCCCGTGGGTGCTTCGCGAGCTGCACACGCTCGTTCTGGTCCGAAGCCACGGAGAAGTCAGCCTCTTCGAATTCGGCCGCAGCCCGTTCTGCGGACCCTGGGTCAGGAAACTGCATGACCGCCACGGTGGTGAGCGTCGCATCCGGCGGCACGGCCATGTGCGGCTCCGCCCGGAAATCGCTACTACCGGAGGCGAATCCGAACAGCATCTTGTGCCGAGCCGCGATCGACACACCCGGTTCCGCCAGGACGTTCTTGACATCGTCGGGCTTGGCGATTTCCTGCACGCCGGTGCCGTAGCGCAGCTTGGCGTCGATATCGATACCGGTCACCACATGGTTTGCCAGGCGCGAGATCGCCAGTGCTGTTCCGCGGCGCACCGAGTGCGCGTATTCGGAGTAGGTATCCAGCGGCTCCGTAGAGTATTGGCCGACGTCGAGGGAACGGACATCTATCTCACCTGGCTGCGGTGTCCCGGTCATCGGTGCGCCGCACCCGGTGGCGATGAGCAGCACGAGGGCAGCGGACACGTGCCGCATACGTGGGTTGATCATGCGGCTCATTTCGCTTTCGTGAGAATCGCGTACTGCGCCGAGATCCGTTGCTGTACATCGATCAGCTGGCCCGACCGCACCTCTGCGGTATAGCGGTCGTAGGACACCACGCAATGGAATCTGAGGACGAGCGAATTCTTCGCCCGGAACTCACGGCAGCGTGCGTCGGGCAGATTCTTCGGCGGGTCGATCCGGCGATATAGTTTGCTCAATTCACTGTGCCGGTCCCGAATGAGTTGCGCGCCTGCTGAATCCTCGGCCCGGTAGACGTTTCCGGCGGAGTTCGCTATCCAGTCGACCCCGGCTTCCTCGAAGAGCTTCTTATCGCTCAGCGGATCATCGCTCATATGGAGCGCACCGGTGCGGTCGTAGAGGCCGGGAGGATTGCTCCAATCGTCTTCTCTCGGTCGAGTCAATGAACGCCCGAGCATGCCGTCGCGGTCGAGAGGGACATCTGTCAGCTTGTCCGGTGGCGTCGGGCGGAACTCGCGAAGCCGGGTACCCACCGTATCGAAGCTCTTCTCGGTGAGCGCGACCATGGCGGGTAGATCGGTGGTCTCGAGCAGGATCTTGGCTCGATCTCTGATCGTGGTGTAGATGACGTACTGCCCGCTCGCCTGGAACGCGTAAAGCTCCTGAGTCCCCGGTTTCCAGAACGCGAATGCATCCGGACGGTTGCCGATGGCGACGGGTGCGCTCAGTCCCTTCTTCTCGGCGACTGCCTGTGCGAGAGCCGGTGCGGCCAGTGTGGCGGCCTGCTGATCGGAGAACAACAGCACGGTATTCGTGAGTGAAGTGGCGATCAATATATCGCTCTCGGAATATCCGAGGCTGTAGAAGCCCGCTATGAAACCTGGTGTGATCGCCCGGAAAGGATCGGCGGAAAGTTCGAGGGCATAGACGGTTTCGATGAATCCCAGGGTGACGTTGGTGCCGGAGCCGGACTGGACGGTGAATCGCGGGTCGATGTCCATCGGCAACGGGACAAAGCTGGCGAGGCGTTGACCTTCACTCAATCTCGCGCGGTCGAATCCGGGTTTGCCGATCTCGCGCGGTGCGGTCGCATAGCTACCCACATCGAGCTGGCTGACATCAACGACGGGCGGCGGCGGTGAATCCGACCCGCACCCAGCTGTACCCACCGATAGGACGATGAGTCCGGCTGCCAGCGTTCTGAGTGGTCTCCGCATCGTTCCCTCCATCGACCGGCAAAGGAGGGCATCCGACGAACAGCGATCCCCCCGGAATACGTTCGCGCGCTGGTCAAGCCTGCGGCGACGACGTATCGCAGTCGGCAACATAGCACCCGGACCGCATGGTCCGCGACATCGCCGAGGCTGGTCGGACCTACTTGACCCGCTTCTGCAACAGCGGAACCAGCTTGTCGAGCAACACCTTCTCCGAGCCGGCACCCCAATTGCGGAACGCCGCTACAGCTTCGGCATCGTCCAGCGGAATGACCGTGGCCCGAGTACCCGCGACTTGATAGGGCAATCCGCGCAGCCCGCCGCTGCCAGCGTCTTCGTCGGTCCGCACCGCTAGCACGAAGCTGTCCGCGTTGACCTCGAGCGACTCGGCGTTGGGCAGCAAGCGCAACGGCTCATCACCCTGTTTCGGATAGTTCGGGTTGTAGACGAAACCCAAGTCTTCGAGGAACTTCGTCTGCGCCGAACCACCCAGGAAAATCGAAACCTGTTTGCTCCGTGGCACATCAACCACGGTGATGGTCTTGCCGCGGAATGCCGGATTGGTAGCCCGAGCCTGTTCGATCGACGGCAACGAACTCACCGCAACGGTGGAACCGGCCGCCACTGTGCCGGTTGCGGCACTGGTATTGGCGGCGTCGTTCCCGCCCAGCGTCCAGATCCCGATGCCTACGGCCAGGGCGACGACGACGGCACCGACACCTGCTCCGACGAACCACCGTTTACGAGAACTGGGCGGAGCGGTCACCACTGCGTGTGGCGACGAAACCGCTACGCGCGGATCGGTATTCGGTCGCGGATCGAAGACCTGGATGGGATAGGTCGGCGAGGTGTTCGTGGGGGCGGGGTTGTACCCGGGAGTGAGCGCGCTCGCCGCCGCGTCGGTGAATTCGCGGCAGGTGTTGTACCGGCCATTGGGGTCTTTCGCCAGCGCCTTGGCGAAGACGTGGTCGATGGCGGGCGGTAGACCGGGGTCGACGGCGGTGGCCAGCGGTGGTGGCTCGTGCAGGTGACCCATCATGACCAGCGCGGGTTGCGTTGCCGGGTAAGGATTTCGGCCGGTGAGCAGCTTGAAGAAGGCGCAGGCGAGGCTGTAGATATCGGCGCGATGGTCCAGGCGTCCGCCGACCAGCTGTTCGGGTGGGGCGTAGGCAATGGTGGCGACGAAGCTGCCGGTCTGGGTGAGTTCGGTGGTGTCGTCGTTGGATTTGGCGACGCCGAAATCGGTGAGCAGGACGCGTTCTTCGTCGCCCTCGCTGGAGGAGAGCAGGAAGTTGGCGGGCTTGACGTCGCGGTGCAGCAAGCCTTTTCGGTGCGCGTAGTCGAGACCTTTGCCCACCTCGGTGGTAATGCGTAGTGCGCGTAGCGGATTCATCGAATGCCGGTCGCGGGTCAGCTCCGCGGAGGCGTCGGTGCCGTCGACGTACTGCATGGCGATCCACAGCCGGCCGTCTTCTTCGCCACGGTTGTAGACCGACACGATGTTCGGATGGTCGAGTCCGGCGGCGAGATTGGCTTCGCGCTCGAAGCGGGTGCGGAACTCGTGGTCGTTGCTGAGTTCGCCGCTGAGCACCTTCAGCGCGTCCATTCGCGGCAGGCTGGGATGTTTGGCCAGGTAAACGGTGCCCATGCCGCCCGCACCGAGCACGCCCTGGACGCGGTACCCGCCCACGATGGTGCCGGGGCTTATCGCCATGATCCACAATCTCCTGAGTCGGTGCTCCCCACGCGGCAGCATACTGGACCGCTCGGGATGGGATGGCCGCGTCGCATTACCGGCTGTTGGCGAAGATTGCGTACTGCGCGGCGGCGCGTTGGTGGACGTCGAGCAACTGGTTACCGGTCACGAATCCCGCGTATTGGCGGTAAGCGACGACGCAGGTGAATCGCTTCATCTCGAAGTTGAAGGCTTCCTGTCTGTGCTCGACACAGGCCGAATCCGGCACATTCGGTGGTGCGGCGGCATCCTGTGCGACGGGAGCGGGGGTAAGCCTTTCGGCGACAATCTTCTTCGCCGCCGCCGCGTCGGGGGTGCGGGCCACGATTGTTCCGTCGGATACGGCGAAGCGGTCGGCGTTCATCGCGCTGAAGCGCTGTTTCGCGACGCTCAAATCATCGGCGTACTGGACGATGCCGCGCAAATTGTAGAGCGCTTGCGTGCCGATAGCCGGTCGTTCGAATTTGCTCGGATTCAATGCGCGGCTCAGCAGATGATCCGGGTCCCACGGCAGCTGATAGGTCTCTTCTTCGGTGAGCGGCTTCAGCTGGTCCAGCACCGGAAGCTGGACGTCGTAGGTCTTTTCGGCGAGCGCCGTCAGTGCGGGCAGGTCCGGGCCGTTGGAAGAGACGAGCAGTGCGACGACATAAGGGCCGTGGGCCAGGGCGCTGCGCAGGAACGGCGCATCCGGACGCCACTGTGCCCGGGCGGCCGGATACTTCGGCAGTGGTACCCGCTGGTTGTCCCGGTTGGCGGCGAAGTCGGCGTCATGGAACTCGGATGCTGCCGCCGTTGCCCGCTCGACGTCGGGAAACTGCATGACCATCGTCGAAATCGTCGTGGTGTTCTGCCGGGTCTTGGCCGGCCACCCGGACGGAATGATCGACGTCTTCTGATCGAAACCGGTTGTCCGGAAGCCGAACAGCAGTTTGTGCCGCGCGGCGATCGGTTTCAGGTCGGGTTCGATACCGAGTTCGGACGGTAGCGAGCCGCGGGTGATCTCGAACGGCAGCTGGCCGTATTTCAGTTTCGGGTCTATTTCGTAGGCGGGCACCACGTAGTCCGACAACCGCATCGCCGCGATGTGCGGCATGGTGATGAAATCCGGTTGGTAATCGTCGTCGTGCGCATTGAGCGGCTCGGTCGGGTAGGACCCGGTATCGAGTGTGCGAATGTCGATCTCGGCGGGTTCGACGGTCCCGGGCATGGTGGATCCGCAGGCCGTGAGGCCCGCCGCGAGCAAGGCGGCGAAGGGGATCAGGAACGCGCGCCTCATCGGGCATTCACCAGCACTGTATATTCGGCGGCGATCCGCTGTTGAGCGTCCAATAACTGGTGCGACGCGGAGAACGCCGCGTAGCGGTCGTAGGACACCGAGCAGTAGAAGCGGATCGCCAGGTTGCCGCGCCCGATGTACTCCTTGCATTCGGCGACGGGCAGGTTGGCGGGGGAGTCGGCCGTCTTGAATCGCTTCGTGAGTCCGCCGAGGTCTTGCTGCAAGGTCGTGGCCGCGGCGGCATCACGGGCCCGATAGAGGTCGATCCCATTCGCCGCGAAACGGTCGACGCCCGCTTTCTCGATGTCACGCAGCACCTCGGCCGCGTTATTGGCGAAATGGATGGCGGTGCGGCCGTGGTAAGCACCGGGCGGATTGAGCCACGAGTCTTCCCTGGGGCGTGCGATGGTGCGGTTCAGCATGCCGTCCAGGTCGATCTGCAGGTTCATCAGCTGGTCGGGCGGTGTCGGCGTGAACTCGGTGATGGACGGAACCACGGCGTCGAGGCTCTTCTCCACCAGCGCGATCAGGGCGGGTAGGTCGACCTTCTCGATATAGATCTTCAGATAGTCGTAAACCCACGTGTAGACGACGAATTTGCCGGTGGCATACCAGGATCCGATCGACTGCTGGTTCGGTTGCCAATGGGCGTGTGCCGCCGGGTATTTCGGGATCGGCACGGCAGTGTTGCGCTCGCCTGCCTCGTAATCGACCCGCTCCAGCGCCGCGGCCGCGTCCTTGGCCTTCTGTTCGTCGGGGAAGACCATGACCGCGTTCATCAGATCAATGCCTCGGTTCTCGGCCTCGGTACGGCCGAAGCTCTGAAACCCTGCGACGAAATCCGGCGCGGCCTCGGCGAACCGGTCCACCGCCATCACCTTGCCGAGGGCGGCTTCCGGATCGACGAACACCGTGGCCATGAACGGATTGCCGTGCACGAAGCGGGGATCGATGTCCAGGGCCGCGGGGACGAAATTGCCGAGCCGTTCCGCTTCGATAATTCGAGCCTGGTCGAGACTTTTCACGGTGCCTAATTGACGCGGCTTCGTCTCGTAATTTCCCACATCGAGCCTGCTGAGATCGATGGCCGGCGGCGGGTTGTTCGCACGCTGCTCGTCGGACCCGCAGCCACCGCTGACGACCACCAGTGCTGCCGTCGCGACCAGGGCATACGTCGTTCGGCGCGGCATCGTCTTCGCGTGCGGCTGCAAGGTCCCTCCCCTGACGACTGTGGTTCCCGCGGAATCCTACGTCACCGCGTGCCGCAGCACCTGACCATAATGTTGCTGCACCGCCTCACAGACTGTTCGCCAGCAGCGCGTATTCGGCCGCCACCTTCTGCCGGACATCCGGTTCTTTGTCGCTGGTGACGACACCCACATAACGTTTGTACGAGACGTAGCACCGGAACTTGTATTCGCGTTCCGGATTGCCTTTGCTGTTGAGCTGCAGGCATTTCGCGCCGGGCACGTCCTTCGGTGCCCCCAGCGTGTCGTAGTGTGCGCCTTCGCTTTCCATCAATCCGGCGGCCAGTTCCTGGGCGGCGGCGCTATCTCTGGTACGCGCGATGTAGCTGTCGTCGGCGATGGCCTGACGGTCCACCCCCGCCTCTTGGATCAGGCGCAGGTGTGCGGATTCGTCGTCGGCGCGGTGCACCATGTGGTGCGGGCCGAAAATGGCGAAGGTGGCGGTGTCGGGGGTGCGGTTCTTGCGGTCGCTGACGGCGACGCGGGCGAGCAGCCCCTCGGGGTCGACCGGCAGATCCTTGATCTTCTCCTGCGGCGTGGCCTGGAACTTGTCCAGCTGAGCCACCTCGGCGGCGAGGGATTTGTCGACCCACTCCACCAGATCGGTGCTGTCGGGGCGCGGGCGCTGGATGAACAAGGAGATGACGAATTCCTTGTGGGCCATGAAGGTGCCGACGGTGGGAACGCCGGGGCGCCAATGGATGTAGGCGTCCGGGTAGGCGGTGGAGGGCAGTTTGCGGTTCTCCGGTGAGATCGCGATGTCGACGTCCTCGAGCTCGCGGGCGGCGAGTTTCGCGGTCGCCTGGTCCGGAAAGCGGAACAACGCGATGGTGACCGCGGTGGCCTCGGGGGCCGGATTGGTCTGCCCCTCGGGGTCGGGGCGATCGGCGCCGCTGGCGGCGTAGCCGGTGATCAGCTTGCGGTCGTCGAAGACCGGCTTGGAGGGCTTGGCGACGAAATCGAGCGCCTGCTCGGCGTCGGCGACCACGGCGCTGCCCCGGCCGACCTTCAGCGACGGATCGATCTGCACGGTCGGGATCACCGCGTCGGACATTCGCATGCCCTCGACCAGCGCGGCTTTGTCGCCCGCGTCCTGGTCGTACCGGTGGCGGTCGACCGCGTAGGTACCGACTTCCAGCTGGCGTACGTCGATCTCACCTGCGGTGGCGGTGCCTGGCACACCGCCGCATCCGGTCAGCAGACCAGCCACTGTGAGACACGATGCGACCAGCGCGATACGTGATGTGCGAACCATGACCGGCCCCTCGTTTCCTCCACGTGCTGCCACTGAAGTTACCGGACGGACGCCGGACAGGGGGCCCGATAGTTGTGGGATTGCAATACCCTGGGTCGTGTGCAAAAGACCCCGCAGCGCCCGCTTCGCCGAGGCCGATTCCTTTGATGGACCGGCAGGTCGAGGTCGTTGTCGGTAGTCACGCGGTGGCGCGCGTCGCGGGGTCGGTGGTGGTGGTCGCGCATCGCGGACAGGGCAGGCCGACCCAGGATTCGCCGGCCGCGCTAGCCCTGGAATCGCTGGCCGAATTGGTTCGTACGGCCACCGAGCACGAGCCGAACGGACCGGGGGCCTTGGTGGCGCGGGAGGCCACACGCTGGTTGATGAAGCATGCCGAGCAGATCAGCCCGGGGGAGCCGATCGATTTCGGGATTCTATCCACCGCCGAAAACGGTGGAGTGGCGATCTTCCTGCACGGTGCGGTGACGGCGGTGCTGGCCGGGGCCGGCGCGGTCGAGCGGTACCGGGGCAGTGACGCGGCGTTCACCGTCGATCGGGTGGCCGGCGTGCCTGCCCGGGCCGTCGCGCTGTTCGTCGACGACGCGAAGGGGCGCATCCCCGAGTTGCCCGCGGAGCGCGGCATCGGCTGGCTGGTCGAGGGCATCGCGCAGGCGGGTGGCGCGATCATCTGGTCCGACGGAGCGCGGGCCCGGTCCGGTGCAGTACGCGAAGGAGCGCACCGGCGCGACGAGGAGGCGCCGCTGCCGACCGCGCGCATCGACCACGAACCGCCACCGGAGCAGCAGCGAGAAGCGGAGCCGCCCACCGGAAGTCAGGCGGCGACCGCCGCGCACCGGACCGGCGGCGCACCGGAAGCGCAGCACGCGCCGACCCAGCTGCGCGGCACCACGCCGGCCCCGCCGCCCGACCCGGACCTGCAGCGTCGATTGGAAGCGACCGCGAAGTCCACCGCGCTCACCGTCAAGGTGATGGGGTTCAAGTGCGCCAGAGCACATCCCAGCGATCCACGCGCGGCGTTCTGCACGGTGTGCGGCATGCCGGTGGACCAGACGCAGCCGCTGATCGAGGTGGTCCGGCCGCCGCTCGGCATGTTGATCCTCGACGACGGCATCACCTTCGTGCTCGCCGCGGATGCGGTAATCGGCCGCGACCCAGAGCATTCCGATGCCGCGCAACGCGGCCTGGTCCCGTGGCGGGTGGAGGATTCCTCGGGCGGCATGTCCCGCGCGCACGCCGAGATCCACCTCATGAATTGGGATGTGACCGTGGTGGATCGCGGCTCGACCAACGGCACCCGCACTCGCCTGCCCGGCTACCGCGACTGGATTCGCCTGGCCCCCAACCAATCCATGGTGCTGGTCCCGGGCGCCGAGGTCATGCTCGGCAATCGGGTGCTGCGGTTCGAGCCGATGGCCCCGCCACCGTTCGGCGGATGACGCGCCGATCTTCAGGTCAGGAATACCTTGACATGCAGGTCTTTTCGCCGTTGATCACACCGGCGCGGAAGGCATCCACCCGGGCGAAACCGCTGCGCACGGTATTGCCCTCGGTGTCACTGGCCGCCAGTCCGTCGGTGAGCAGGCCGGAGACGGCTTCGTCGAGATCGCCTGCGGCCAAGCTGATGTCGCCTTGGCCGGACGTTCGGCCCGGCTGGGCGAGCTTGCCGGTGATCACGCCGGACAGGCAGGCCGCGCGCAGGCCGGTCTTGGCGCCGACGAGCTGCAGGCCCTGGTTCTGCTGCACCGCAAGGGTGTAGCGGGAGATGAAGACGATGTAGCCGTTGTAGTCGCCGGTCACCTTGAGCGGCAGCGGGTCGTCCACATCCCAGTTGGAGGTGCCGCGCTGGGCGAGGGCGGGGATGTCGGTGCCGATGGTGTTCTTCTCGGGGCAGTAGCTGACCGGTTCGGTGGGCACCCCGTTGCGGCAGGTGATCTTGGCGCCGGAGTAGTCATAGGTCGGTGACGGCTTGGTCGGCAGCAGCGCGGCGAGGGCCTTGCTGAGCTCGATCAGGGTTTCCTTGTTGATCTCGTATTCGCCGCGGCCGGTGTCGTCCTTGAAGTCCTTCGGCAGATTGCCCCGCCGCTGAGTGATCTCGTCCATGTCGATGCGCTTGCAGCCCTTCGGGCCGTCGGTGAAACCGACCTGCACAGCGGTGACGCGCTCGAAGGCCGAGCCGTGCACGCTCTCCGGATCGTCGGGGTCGGAGTCGCGGATGGCCACGGTGGCGGCGAGCACCGAGTTGAGACCGTCGGAGGTATTGATGGTGAAGTGCTTGGACTTGCCCTCCGCGACCGAGCGCATGAACGCACCGGCGAAGCAGTCCGCCTGCTGCTCCTTGACGATCACCGGATCCTTGGCGCCGACCAGCTTGGCCATCGTCTGCACCGCGTGCCCGTACTCGTGCGCGAGCACCATGACCACGGCCATCTTGCCGAAGGTCTCCGTCATGGCGGGCAGCAGCACCGAGCGGTCCCAGCCGATGGAGTTGTCCAAGCGGCAGTACGCGGCGTTCACCAGATGAAAGGTGGTCTCCTTGCAGAACTCGACGGAATCACTGCGCGGCGCCTTCGCGCTCCAGGAGATGAGCTTCTCGACCGGCTGGAAATCGGCGTTCTGGAACTCCTTGCCGAACTCGCTGCGCCAGTAGGTCTGGATGTCCTCGACTGCGTTGAGGGCCAAGGTGTCCTCGGCGCTACCGTCCCCGTTGGTCGCCTTCAGCGTGCTGTCCTCGACACCGTCCCGGGGGCCGCTGGGACCGCTGGTGGTTGGCAGTCCTGCCACTTTGAACGGGTCGTCGTAGATCGAGACGGCGCGGCCATCGATGAGCCGGGTACAGCCCGCGACCAGCAGCACGACGATCAGCGCGGCGGTAATGGTCGCCGTCGCACGGACTTTCGGCAAGGATCCCCCTAATCGGCCGGTATCGCGTTCACATCGGTCGCCGGATCGGGGTATGAGGCGCGTCGGGGGCACCGCCGATGTCCGGGTGATGGAATAGTATCCGCTGCATGTCTTCACCGGGGGCGCAGACCATCACCGTGCGCCATGATGGAAACGAACGAGTCTTCGATTCGAGCCAGCAGGTCACCATGGGTCGTGCGCCGGAGGTGACGCTGTTCGTCGACAGCCCGCTCGTTTCGCGGGTGCACGCGACGCTCGCATGGCAGGGTAGCGCCTGGGTGTTGTCGGACAATGGAAGTACCAATGGCGTGTTCGTCGACGCGCGCCGGCTGACCCAGGCGGTCTCGATCGATCGGCCGACGCAGGTGCGGCTCGGCGACGCGATCAGTGGACCGCTGCTACATCTGCTACCCGCTAATCCGCAACCCCCGCAGCGCCCTTCGGTGCGGCCGCCGCAGTCGGGTCAGCAGCCGATACCCGGCCAGCCGATACCCGGTCAGCTGATGCCGGGTCAGCCGATGTCGGGCCAGCGGCCCGCCCAGCAGTTCCAGCGGCCGGCTTATCAACCGCCGCAGGATGCGCCGCCGCAGGTCAATATCAATATGACGACCCGGGCCGACACCTCGAACATGCCGCCGGTGCGCGCGCGGGCGTCGACCGCGGCGGTCGCCAGGGCGGATCGGCTGCCGGCCGGGGGACTGTCGATCGGCCGCACCACCGACAACCAGATCGTCGTCAACGATCCGCTGGCCTCGCGCAAGCACGCGCGTCTCGTCGCGGCCGCCGACGGGCTGACCATCGAGGACCTCGGCTCCGCCAACGGCACCTTCGTCAACGGCCACCGGCAACAGCGGGCGGTGCTGCGCGAGCGCGACATCATCACCATCGGCAATATCGACTTCGTCGTCCAGCAGGGCACGCTGGTCCTGCGGCAGAAGCCGGTGGCCGAGCAGGGGCTCGCGGTGCACGGGGTCGGATTCACCGTCGAGGGCAACAAGCAGCTGCTGGTCGACGTCAATATGCAGGCCAGCCGGGGCACGCTGACCGCGCTGATCGGTCCGTCCGGCGCGGGCAAGTCGACGCTGTCCAGGTTGATCGCGGGCACCACGCAGCCCTCCGGCGGTGTGGTCACCTTCGAGGGCCGCAACCTGCACGCCGAATACGAGGCCTTGCGCTCCCGGATCGGCATGGTGCCGCAGGACGATGTGCTGCACCGTCAGCTCACCGTGCGCCAGGCGCTCGGCTACGCGGCCGAGCTGCGGCTGCCGCCGGACAACAGCCGGGCCGACCGGCAGCAGGTGATCGACGGTGTGCTGAAAGAACTTTCGCTCACCGAGCACGCCGATACCAGGGTGGACCGGCTCTCCGGCGGCCAGCGCAAGCGCGCGTCGGTCGCGCTGGAACTGCTCACCGGACCGTCGCTGCTGATCCTGGACGAGCCGACCTCGGGCCTGGATCCGGCGCTGGATCGGCAGGTGATGGTGATGCTGCGCGAGCTCGCCGACGCGGGCCGCGTGGTGATCGTGGTGACGCACTCCATCGCGCACCTGGACATGTGCGACCAGGTGCTGCTGCTCGCGCCGGGCGGCAAGACCGCCTACTGCGGCAACCCGGCAGGCGTCGGTGCCGCGCTCGGCACCACCGACTGGGCGGAGATCTTCGCCAACGTGGCCGCCAATCCGGATCAGGCGTTCGCCGCGTATCGATCCAGGCAGGCGTTCGCGCCACCGCCACCCCCGCCGCCGCAGCAATACGGGTCCGCGGGCTCGCCGCCGCAATCCAGTGGCGGCAAACAGTTCTCGACGCTGTGCCGCAGGCAGATCCGGCTGATCCTGGCCGACCGCGGCTATCTGTCGTTCCTGGTGATCCTGCCGTTCATCCTCGGCGCGCTCTCGCTGGTGGTGCCGGGCAAGGACGGTTTCCAGCGCGGGGCGTTGAAGGCGTTGCCGGACGGCACCTTCGTGCCGACCGGCGGCGGCGAGACCCAGCAGCTGCTGGTGGTGCTCATTCTCGGCGCCTGCTTCATGGGGTCCACGCTCACCGTGCGTGACCTGGTCGGCGAGCGCACCATCTTCCAGCGGGAACGCGCGGTCGGGTTGCTGCCGTCGGCGTACCTGTCGGCGAAGATCGCGGTGTTCAGTATCACCGCGCTGCTGCAGTCGGCGGTGCTGGTCGGCATCGTGCTCGCGGGCAAGAAGCGGCCGGGCGAGGGTGCGGTGCTGGCCTCCGGCAGCGCCGAGCTGTACATCGACATCGCGTTGACCGCGGTGTGCTGTGTCGTTGTCGGCCTGCTGCTTTCGTCGCTGGCGAAGTCGAACGAGCAGGTGATGCCGCTGCTGGTGGTCGCCATCATGGTGCAGCTGGTGATGGCGGGCGGGTTGATTCCAGTCACCGGTCGCGTCGTGCTCGAGCAGGTGTCCTGGCTGTTCCCGGCGCGCTGGGGGTATGCGGCCGGAGCGTCGACGGTGAACATTCGCGAGGTGTTCCTCAACGCACAGCCCGACACTCTGTGGCAGCACACGGCGAGCATCTGGGCGTTGGACGTCGGTGTGCTGTTGCTGATCACCCTGGTGCTCGCCGTCATCACCTGGCGACGGCTGCGACTGAAGTCCTCGGCCGCGTGATGGGCGATCGATTTTGCGGCCCCGACCGGGGGCTCCGGACAACAGCAAGCATCTCGGCCACACACCAGGCACACTTATGCCTGTGACGGTGCGAGTAGGGGCGGTACATCTCGGCTGGGATGTGGTGTCCGTGGCCGCGGGTGGTGGTGGCACACCGATCCGCCCGGTTCAGGTGGAGGGCATGTGGACACCGCCGGCATATCTGCTGGCGGATTCGTCGGGACGGTTGCACACCGCCGGCGTGGACCGGCAGCGCCCGGACCTCGGCATGGCCATCGCCGACGTGCGCGACATCCTCGGCCACCCGCAGATCGTGGTGGCCGGCGCGACCTGGCCCGCGGAGCTGGTGTTCCGGGCCAGGATGTACAACCCGCTCGCCGCCATCGGCAAGCATCTGCGCGGCAAGCCGGACCTGGTGGCGCTGCCGTACCCGGACGGCTGGCCGGACGAGAAGGTCGAGGTGTACGCCGCGCTGGTGGAGCAGCTCGATGTGACCGTCGAGCCGCTGCCGGAGAGCATCGCGCTGTCGGGGTATGTGCGCGCGCTCGGACTGGTGCACCCGCCGGATCAGGCCAGGCCGCACGGCATCGGCGCGACGGGCGTGTACTCCGACGGCCGGACGATGCTGGTGGTCGCGGTGCACGGCGACGACGAACAGCCGACCGAGTCGGTCGACGTGCCGGTGACCGTGGAGTCCATGCGCGACGCCAGGTCCGCGGACAACGTGGTGATCGAGGTGATGGCCGCGGCCCGCTCGATCGGCGCGGACACCTCGACGGTGCTGCTGTCGGGCAACGTGTGTTTCAACGACGCGCTGCGGTTGGCGTTCCAGAATCACCTCGGCCATCGGCTGCAGGTCGCCGATCATCCGATGCACGCCCTTGTGCTGGGTGCCGCCCACCTGTTGGTGACCGATACCGAATCGGAAGAGCCGGAGCCGGTGGGCAGGCACGCCGAACCGGCGCAGCCGCGGGTGGACCCCACCCAGTTCCAGGATCCTGGCCCGCAGTTCCGCGATCCGGCCGGGCACTACCGGGCCGAATCCGCGCCGCAGCAGGCCGCGCCAGGACAGCGTCAGGCCGGTGCCGCGCATCGGCAGGCCGAATCGGCACAGCGCCAAGCGGAGTCGTCGCAGCGCCGAACGGACCTCCCGCAACCCCACATGGATTCGTCCCCGCCACGAACGGTGCCGCCCGTGCAGTACGGGCCCGGCTACCCGACGACCGGCGAGGATCCGACTACGCGGATCAGCCGCGACGAGGTGCCGCGCGGGCTTCCGCCGAACCTCGCCGAGCTGGGCGGCCGCTTCACCCGGCCGCCGGGGCAGTACCCCGAGAACCAGCCCGCTCGGCCCGCCGCTCCGGGTAGCCAGGGTGGGCCGCCACCCGGCCAGCGCTCGTATCAGGCGCCGCAGTCCGATGCCGCGCCGGAACGGCCCAGTCCGTGGCAGGAGCCCGAATCCGACGACGACGAGGGCCGGCCCCGCAAGGGCAAGCTCTGGAACAAGATGAAGGACAACCTGTTCGGGGCGCACACGGTGGTCGGCGCGGTGGCGCTGGCCGTGGTCGCGCTGCCGGGCGGCGGTGAGCGCGTCGAGCTGACCGCGGCCGAGGTGACCCTGACGGCGGCACCGGGGCCGCTGGCGGCGGCCGACCCGATCGCCTGTCCGTTGACGCCGTACGTGACCAACGAGGTCCGGCCGGGCATCTCGTCCGCTCGCGGGCATGCGGCGGGTGGCCGGCGCAGCGATCGGGGTGTCGTGGATCAGGACTGTGAGCAGCCGGGCATCGACACGTTGCGCTACCTGCTGCCCGGTCCGCGGCGGGCCATCGATCCCGGTCCGCCGATCCAGATCTGACGCGATTTAGAGCGTCCGATCCGGGCTGGTATTGTGGCTCGTTGGCGTATGGATGGCCGGGCAACCGGCTGTGCAATCGAAACCCGGGTCTCCACCGGCCGCCGGGAGCTTCGACCACATGCCTGGCCGGCAACACCGACTACAGACAGGGAAGCACTGTGCCTACGTACAGCCCCAAGGCGGGTGACGTGACCCGTCAGTGGTACGTCATCGACGCCACTGACGTAGTGCTCGGCCGTCTCGCCGTGCAGGCAGCGAATCTGCTGCGTGGCAAGACGAAGCCGACCTACGCACCGAACTTCGACGGTGGCGATTTCGTCATCATCATCAACGCCGAGAAGGTTGCCATCAGCGGCAACAAGAAGGCGGACAAGCTGATCCACCACCACAGCGGGCACCCGGGCGGCCTCAAGTCGCGCACTGTCGGTCAGGTGTTGGAGAGCCGTCCGGATCGGCTCGTGGAGAAGGCCGTCAAGGGCATGATCCCGAAGAACAAGCTCGGCAACGCGATCGCGGGCAAGCTGAAGGTCTACGCAGGCCCGAACCACCCGCACGCCGCCCAGCAGCCCATTCCGTTCGAGATCAAGCAGGTGGCCCAGTGACCGCTCCTGAGGAGTTCAACGAGGAAGCCGTTGTCGAGGACTTCGACGCCGTTGAGGTTGTCGAGGACGGCGAAGGCTACGAAGAGGCCGAGGTCGCTGCGGAGACCTTCGCCCCGGTCGTGATCGACCGCCCGGTGCAGACCGTCGGCCGCCGTAAGGAAGCCGTCGTCCGCGTGCGCATGGTGCCGGGCTCCGGCAACTTCGTGCTCAACGGCCGCACCATCGAGGATTACTTCCCGAACAAGGTGCACCAGCAGCTGGTCAAGTCGCCGCTGGTGACCGTCGAGCGGGCCGAGAACTTCGACATCATCGCCCTGCTGCACGGCGGCGGTCCGTCGGGGCAGGCCGGCGCCCTGCGTCTGGCCATCGCCCGCGCGCTGATCGAGGTCACCCCGGACGACCGTCCCGCCCTGAAGCGGGCCGGCTTCCTGACTCGTGACCCCCGTGCCGTCGAGCGTAAGAAGTACGGTCTGAAGAAGGCGCGTAAGGCGCCGCAGTACTCGAAGCGCTGATTTCGGCCTCGTCGACCACCGTCATCCGGCACCCTGGAGGTGCCGGGGGCGGTGTGGTCGGCGGGCAAGCTGTACGAGAGCAGGCGCCAGCACGGCTGGTCGCCTGCTCTCGTGCTGTATCAACCCGCGGCGTTCTCGGGGCCCTTCGTGGCAACAGGCTGTGGCCTTCGGGCACGCCGCGGATCCACCGATGAGGGGCTGAGGTATGGGACGTTTGTTCGGCACCGACGGAATCCGTGGGTTGGCCAACGAGTCGTTGAGTCCGGAACTGGCGCTGCGCGTTTCAGGTGCGGCCGCCCAGATTTTGAGCAGTGGCAAGAAGCGTCCCCTCGCGGTGGTCGGCCGCGACCCGCGAGCCAGCGGTGAGATGCTCGAGGCCGCGGTGACCGCGGGGCTCACCGCCGCCGGGGTGAACGTGCTGCAGGTCGGCGTGCTGCCGACGCCCGCCGTCGCCTACCTCACCGGCCTCTACGACGCGTGCTTCGGCGTGATGATCTCCGCCTCGCACAATCCCATGCCGGACAACGGCATCAAGATCTTCGCC
This sequence comes from Nocardia sp. XZ_19_369, assembly GCF_015355715.1. Lineage (NCBI taxonomy): Bacteria > Bacillati > Actinomycetota > Actinomycetes > Mycobacteriales > Nocardiaceae > Nocardia > Nocardia sp. XZ_19_369. The sequence goes on from NZ_JACVED010000003.1 coordinate 592,161, forward strand.
GCAGGCGGGCACAAGCTCGACGACGCCATCGAGGACCGCATCGAGGCGCTGCTCGCCGAGGACACCCCGCTGCGACCGACCGGGCGCGGCATCGGGCGGGTGGTCAACGCGTCCGGCGCGCGCGACCACGGCGTGGCCATTCCGGAGCAGTACAGCGTCGCGAGCACGCACGAGCGGTACGTCGAGCATCTGGTCGAGGCGACCGCGCAGGATCTGTCCGGGCTGACCGTGGTGGTCGACTGCGCGCACGGCGCGGCCGCCGAGGTCGGGCCCGCCGCCTTCCGCGAGGCGGGCGCGACGGTGATCGCGATCAATGCCGAGCCGGACGGCCTCAACATCAACGATGGTTGCGGCTCAACGCATTTGCACACGGTGCGGCAGGCGGTGCGCGAGCACAACGCCGACCTGGGCTTGGCCCTCGACGGTGACGCGGACCGGTGCCTCGCGGCCGATGCCGACGGCAACGTCGTCGACGGCGACGTCATCCTGGCGATCCTCGCCCTCGATATGCACGAGGCCGGCGAGCTGGCGAAGAACACCCTGGTCGGCACCGTGATGAGCAACCTCGGTCTGCACATCGCGATGCGCGAGGCCGGAATCACCTTGCTCACCACCGCCGTTGGCGACCGCTACGTGCTGGAGGAACTGCGCCGCGGTGGCTTCACGCTGGGCGGGGAACAGTCCGGGCACGTGATCTTCCCGAAGTTCGGCACCACCGGCGACGGCGTACTCACCGGCCTCAAGCTGATGGCGCGGATGGCCCGTACCCGGCGCAGCCTCGCCGAGCTGGCCACCGTATTGCAGACGGTGCCACAGGTATTGGTGAACGTGCCGGTCAGCGATAAAGCCGTGGTCGCGGCGGCGCCCGAAATCCGGGACGCGGTACAGGAAGCCGAACGCATCCTCGGTGACTCCGGCCGAGTGCTGCTGCGCCCCAGCGGAACCGAGCAGTTGGTCCGGGTGATGGTGGAGGCCACCGATCCCGCGCAGGCCAGGCAACTCGCCGACGATCTCGCCAAGCGCGTCGCCTCGGTCTGAGCCACGCCGGTCGGCGGCACATCGCGGTGATGCGCCGCCGGTCAGGTGGTTTCGGTGAGCTTGCCCAACTCCATGTGCCAGCGACGGGTGGACTGCACGGTGTCCAGCATGCGCCGGTCATGGGTGACCAGCAGCAGTGTGCCGGTGAAGGATTCGACGGCCTGCTCGAGTTGTTCGATGGCGGGCAGGTCCAGATGGTTTGTCGGTTCGTCGAGGACGAGCAGGTTCACGCCGCGGGCCTGCAACAGCGCGAGGGCGGCGCGGGTGCGTTCGCCGGGGGACAGGGTTTCGCAGGCGCGCAACGCATGTGAGCCGCGCAGCCCGAACTTGGCCAGCAGGGTACGCACCTCCGCGTCCGGCCAGTCCGGCATCTGCGCACTGAAAGTGTCGGCCAGCGAGGTGGTTCCGCGGAACAGCCCGCGTGCCTGATCGACCTCGCCGATCTCCACGCCGGAACCGAGCGAGGCAGTTCCGTTGTCCGGCTGGATCTTTCCGAGCAGGAGCGCGAGCAGGGTGGATTTGCCGGAGCCGTTCGCGCCGGTCAGCACGATCCGGTCGGCCCAGTCGACCTGGATGTTGATCGGGCCGAGGGTGAAGTCACCCAGAGTGACCGTCGCGTCGGACAGGGTGGCCACCACCGAGCCGCTGCGGGGCGCGGCGCCGATGGTCATCCGCAGCTCCCACTCCTTGCGCGGTTCCTCGACCACGTCCAGGCGTTCGATGCGCCGCTGCGTCTGCCTGGCCTTGGCGGCCTGCTTCTCGGTGGACTCGGCGCGCATCTTGCGGCCCGCCTTGTCCGAGTCGACCTTCTTCGGGTCGCGCACCTTGCGGCGGGCGTTGCGCACACCGTGTTCGAGCCAGTTGCGCTGCATCTGGGCGCGCGCCTCCAGACCCGACTTGGTGTCGGCGAACTCCTCGTAGGCCTCGCGCGCATGCTGGCGGGCGATCTCGCGTTCCATCAGATACGCCTCGTAGCCGCCGTCGTAGATGCCTACCTGCTGCTGTGCCAGATCCAGCTCGACGATGCGATTCACCGTCCGCGCCAAGAACTCTCGATCGTGGCTGATCACCACCAGCGGTACCCGGACGCCGGTGACGAACTGCTCCAGCCGGGCCAGGCCGTCCAGGTCGAGATCGTTCGTCGGCTCGTCCAGCAGCAGAATGTCGAAGCGCGACAACAACACCGAGGCCAGACCCGCGCGTGCGGCCTGGCCGCCGGACAGGCCCGTCATCGGAGTGTCGAGGCCGCTGGGCAGGCTGGCGATCAGGCCGAGATCGGCGGCGATCTCCGCGGCGCGCTGGTCCAGATCCGCGCCGCCGAGGGCGAGCCAGCGCTCCAGAGCGGGCGAGTACTCGTCTTCGCCGCCGTCGGCGATGCGCTCGGCGGCCGCGTCCATGGTGCGCTGGGCTTCGGCGACACCGGTTCGGCGACCGAGGAATTCGAGGACCGTCTCGCCGGGTACCCGTTCGGGTTCCTGCGCCAGATAACCGACGGTGGCGTCGGGTGGGCTCAGCGTGATGCTGCCGGTTGGCGTGTGCCGGTCCGCGAGCATGCGCAGCAGCGTGGACTTGCCCGCGCCGTTCGCGCCGACCAGGCCGATCACGTCACCCGGTGCCAGGGTGAGATCGAGGTCGTCGAACAGGGTGCGTTCGCCGTGTCCCGCGGACAGGCCGCGCGCATGCAGAGTGGTGCTCACGACTCCGCCTCGCTGGCGCTCGGCTCCGTCGCGCGCACCGGCACGCTGTATTTTCGGTTCACTCGCTGACGCTCCCTCACTGTCTTAAGTCTGCCGTGTCAAGGCTGCCTGCCATGCACCCGGTCGGACTTACTCGGGGTCACACCCTGAACTGGGGTACGGGGAAATCAGGGTAGGTATCGGTCCACGGAGCGATGCGCGACCAGGCGCGGCTGGGCAGAGTGGAGTTCGAAGAGATCACCACCAGAGAGGGAAGATCATGACCGCACCTGCCCGCCGTTTCGCCCGCTCCACCCACGACAAGTGGATCGCCGGAGTCTGTGGCGGCATCGCCGACTACCTCGGCTGGAATGCCAATGTCGTGCGCCTGCTTTTCGTGGTTTCGTGCCTGCTGCCCGGCCCGCAGTTCATCCTGTACCTGGTGCTGTGGCTGCTGATGCCGAAGAAGTGAGGCCCAGGGGGCTGCGTCGAGCTCCCATGGATGTCAGGATGGAGCGATAGCGCTGTTGTCGGGTGACCGGATGAACAGCATCACGAGTCCTGCTGAGGAGGAGTAATGATCACCTCGGGTGAATTGCCGGGTCTGGAACTGCCCGGCATCGACGCATCCTCGTCGCTGGATGGTCTCGGCGCGATCGAACTGCACCACCCCACCCAGGACATCGACGGTGACGGCACCCTGGACACCATCACCACCAACGGTGCCGACGCCATGCAGGTGTGGACCGACTACGACCACGACGGCCTCGCGGACCATGTCACGGTCGTCGAGAAGGACGGCGACTACGCCGCTTGGGAATTCCACCGGCATCCGGACGGATCGTCGGAGTGGGTGCGAACCGACCACGGGAAGATCGGCACGTAGTTCCGTCGGCGGGGTCGTCGCGACCCCGTGGATTCGATGGAACCGAACGCCGGGTGCGCGCGTCGAAGGAAGTATGGCGGCACTCGGCGAACACGGAGGGGCGTAGATGACCGGCGATCCGAGCGGCATGGTCGGGGTCCAGACGGGGGAGTTGGGACGGCTCGCCGCCGATCTACGGATATCCGGGCAGGTCGTGGCGCAGCGATCGAAAGACGTGACCGACAACGCGTTCGGGCCCGGCGATGCCGGCGCGCACTACGCCGAGCACGGCAAACAGATCCAGCAGGGCTTCGAGCGCATCGGCCACTGGATGCGGAACTGGGCCGAAGCGACGATCACCACGGCGGACGCGCTCGGCGCCTCGGTCGTGCGGTACTCGGACACCGTGCAGGAGACCGCAGGCGACATCGCGAAGGCCGGCCGTGACATCCAACCCTGAGCTCCGGGACGCCAACACCGCGACGGCAGGGGAGTAGCCGTGGTTTTCACCGTGCCCGCACACGCGCCGATCAAGGACTACCTCGACATCGGCTCTCGAAGTCTTGTGTACTTCGAACATTTCGAGCCGCGCTACCGCCGCGCCTTCGGTGACCCGCCCGCCGACCTCGCCAGTTATGCGCAGCTGCACCAGCGCTTCTACGAGCAGAACGGGCTGAACGAGGACAAGCTGTACAACGCCTCGGCCAGGTTGCAGGAGGTGCTGCAGGACGCCGGGGTGCAGGTGGACAGCCAGCGCGTTTCCGCGCAGGCGCTGCCGTCGCTGTGGCAGGGGCAGGCCGCCGATGCCGCGATCGACATGCTGAATCTGCAGGTCGGGCGGGCCGACGCCGACTGGAAGACGGCCGGGACGGCCTGGCGGGCGCTGGCCGGCTCGATCGCCGCCTTGCGCAGCGCGGTGAAGATCAAAGCCGATGTCGTGGCACACATTCTGGAGCATGGCGAGGCGGTGAAGATCGACGGGAAGACCCCGGAAGACGTCGACGACATCATCTCGGGTACGTCGATCTCCTTCAGCAACATCACCCAGAACAGCCTGCTCAGCAAGCTGTGGCGGATCTTCCCGGAACTCGCCGAGGGCAACGTCGCGCAAGACATCGTGCTGTTGATTCCGGGCACCGACTATCGGGACCGGATCCAGCAGCGGTGTCGCGACTGGCTCGACAAGGTGTTCCAGCCTGATTACACGGCCAAAGTGCGCAAGTTCAGCGAAGTTTGCGACCTGACCGACCAAGGGGTCGAGAACGTCTATGAACCGCTCATCGGTGCGCTGAATCAGGTGCCCGACACGGCTTATCCGCGTCCGGCGGGGATGCCGGTGCCGGAGCAGCCGAAGAGTGAGGGCACGCCGAAGGACACTGCGTTGCCCACCCAGCCCGGAAATCCCACGGTGCCAACCGTTCCGGCCGGCACGCCGGCGACACCTGTCTCGCTTGCGCCGAGTGCGCCCGCGTCGCCGTCGCCGAGCACGCCTTCGACTCCGGCTTCGCCGTCGGTACCGAGCACGCCTGCTTCGCCATCGACACCTGAATCTCCGTCGACGCCGGCGTCGACGTCGAACCAGGGCACTCCATCGACACCCAGCGTGCCGTCGACACCGACCGTGCAGGTGCCGAACACCTCGTCGCTGGAGGGCCTCCCGGCGCTCAGTCAGGTGGCGAATCAGTTGTCGCCGTTGGCGTCCGGGATCAGTAACCTCGTCGACGCGGGAATCAGCTCACTGACCGGGATCATCAAGGACGGCGTCGATGGCGCGGTGCAGCTGGTCGAGGACGTCATCGATCCGAGCCAGGCGGACCGGGATCACGACGGGAAGCCGGACGGTAAGCCCGCCGCCGAATTCGATGTTGCGGGTAAGCATCTGAAGTTCGAGATGGGGCCGGACGGCCAGTTGACGTTGATGATGTCCGAAGCCGATGGGAAGACGCAGGAGTTCAGTCTGCGGCTCGACGAGCACGGGATGCCGGTTCTGGAGATGAGCGAGCCGAAAGATGGCTCGCCTGCGGAGAAGCCGTCGCCCACTGATCCCGCCCCGTCCGCGCCATCGGCGGAGAAGCCGCCACCCGCCGACTCGGTGCCGCCCGCGGGTAAGTCACCCAGCGACTCCAGCCCGTCCGCGCCGCCTGCGGACAAGTCGTCGCACGCCGACCCCGCTCCGGCCGCACCGGAACAGAAGAAGTCGGTCGAGCAGCCCGACGCCGAGGAGAACACCGGCCAACCAGGCGGTCGACCCGGCGCCCCGCCTATGCGGCGCGAGGAAGACGGCGAGCACACGCCCAAACGCATGCCGGGCGAACAGAATGCGGAGGCACCCTTCGACAGCGGCGCGGAATTGGCCGAGGCAGGCCCGATGGGCGACCTGGCCGAAGCGGGCCCGCTGTGAGCACGCCACCGCGCAGTGGGGGAGCCGGAGGCCTGAGGTGCGGTCGAATCAGGAAGTGAGCGAGCGCCCGGTCAGTCCGGTGCGCTCGGATAGTGGTCGCGTCGAGCGGCGGTGCGGAGCCGCGAGCTGATGTCCACCTGCGGATCGGGGAGAATCGACATCGTGAGTTATGCCGAGGAGATCGAGCGCGTCGCCGAGGAATGCCGCCGCCGCTCGGCACAACTGCTGGACGAACTCGACGAGATCAACCGCAAGACCGCGGACACCAGCCGGGAACTCGCCGATAAGTCCGCCGCCGCCCTGCGCGAGTTCTGGGCAGCGCACTCGGACGAGCTGGACAAGGCCCGCGCCGAGGCTGAAGAAAAAGAACGCCTGGAAACCGAAGCCCGCGAGCAACGCGAAGCCGTCGCCCGCTCCATCGCCGCCCGCAAAGCCAACCGCGACGTGCTCCCCGTCGACCAGGAAGACGAAGAAGCCGCGTTCTACCAGCGCGAAACCTGGTTGATCTAACCGCCGAGCCGAATGTCCATGGCGCTACCTGCGGAGCAAGCTTGCGAGCTGGCCGACCTTCAACTTCGGCGGCTTGGTCTCGTCCTCGGCGTCCGGATCGACGACCACCGTGTGCGGGATCTCGGCCTCCGGGTCGGCGAAGGGGCGGTAGGTCTTGTCGCCGGCGACGGTGGCGAGCAGGTAGCCCGCGAGCAGGGCTCGGGTGGTGCGGGCGGTCTTGGATTCGTGCTTGCCCGCGCCGACGGCGGCCAGCACGCGGCGACCCTCGATGATGCCGTTGTGTGAGGCGCCGTCGATCGCCCGGAACACCGACGGGCCGCCCCAGGCGGTGGCGAGCGGGATGGCGTTGGAGCTGACCGAGGCGAGATCGGTGGCACCGGCGAGAATCAGCGCGGGCGTGTCGAGGTCGGGTGCGAGGTTCTCCGCGGACGGCGCGGTCGGCGCGGGGAACAGGGCTGCGACCGCAGCGACCTCGCGCTGGGTCGCGGCGATGACGGCGGCCCCGGCGCCCATGCCGTGCCCGACCAGCGCGAGCCGGTCGGGGTGCACGCTGATCGAGCCGTCACCGAGCCGCACGCCGGTGCAGATGTCCAGGGTGGTGAGCAGATCGGTGGCCAGACCCAGGTGTGACGGAATCGGGCCGCGCTCGGTATCCGGCGCGGCGGCGACGAAACCCCAGGACGCGAGATGCTCGAGTAGCGCACGGTAGTTGGCGGCGCCGGTCAGCCAGCCGTGCCCGAACGCGACGGCGGGCAGGTTGAGCCCGGATTCGGGCGTGAACACCACCCCCGGCTGCCCGGCGATCGCCAGATTGCCGCGCAGCACCCGATGGGGGCCGCGGCTGGTCAGGGTGCTCAGGAGCGATTTCACAGACGCCGACACGACGAGAACGTTATCCGATAAGTACTCTGGTGAGCCATGTGCGGAATCGTGGGGTACGTCGGATACCGGGACGCGCTCGGCGTAGTCGTTGACGCGTTGCGCCGCATGGAATATCGCGGCTACGACTCCGCGGGTGTGGCGATCGTCGACGGCGCGGGCGCGTTGGCAGTGGAACGCAAGGCAGGCAAGCTGGCCAATCTGGAGGCCGAACTCGCCGAAATCGGGGTGGCGCGGTTCGCGGGCACCACCGGAATGGGGCATACACGCTGGGCAACGCACGGCGCGCCGACCGACCGCAATGCGCACCCGCACCGCGATGACAGCGGCAAGGTCGCCGTGGTGCACAACGGGATCATCGAGAACTTCGCCCCGCTGCGCCGCGAGCTGGAGGAAGCGGGCGTCGAGCTGCGCAGCGACACCGACACCGAGGTCGCCGTGCACCTGGTGGCCAGGGCTTATGCGGACGGGCCGACGGCGGGCGACTTCGCGGCCAGCGCGCTCGCGGTGGTGCGCCGGTTGGAAGGCGCGTTCACGCTCGTCTTCACCCATGCCGATCATCCCGATCTGATCTTCGCGGCGCGCCGGTCGACCCCGCTGGTGGTCGGCGTCGGCCGGGGCGAGATGTTCATCGCCTCCGATGTCACGGCGTTCATCGAGCACACCCGCGAGGCGGTCGAACTCGGGCAGGACCAGGCCGTGGTGATCACTGCGGACAGCTACACGGTCACCGACTTCGCGGGCGACGACGCGACAGCGCGCACCCGCCCGTTCACCATCGACTGGGATCTGGCCGCCGCCGAGAAGGGTGGCCACGACTACTTCATGCTCAAGGAGATCGAGGAGCAGCCCGCCGCGGTCGCCGACACCCTGATCGGGCATTTCACCCACGATCAGGAGGGCGGCGGCCGGATCGTGCTGGACGAGCAGCGCCTCGCCGATCAGGAGCTGCGCGACTTCGACAAGGTCTTCGTGGTCGCCTGCGGCAGCGCGTATCACTCCGGGCTGCTGGCCAAGTACGCGATCGAGCACTGGACCAGGCTGCCCGTCGAGGTGGAGCTGGCCAGCGAATTCCGTTACCGCGACCCGGTTTTGGATCGGTCGACGCTGGTGGTGGCGGTGTCGCAGTCGGGCGAGACGGCCGACACGCTCGAGGCGGTGCGGCACGCCAAGGAGCAGAAGGCGCGCGTGCTGGCGATCTGCAATACCAATGGCGCGCAGATTCCGCGCGAGTCCGACGCGGTGCTCTACACCAGGGCCGGGCCGGAGATCGGTGTCGCCTCCACCAAGGCGTTCCTGGCGCAGGTGACCGCGAATTATCTGGTCGGGCTGGCCTTGGCGCAGGCGCGTGGCACCAAGTACCCGGACGAGGTGGCCCGCGAGTTCGCCGAACTCGAGGCGATGCCGAAGCTGGTGGCCCGGGTGCTGGAGACCGCGCCGCAGGTGCGGGCGATCGCGCGCGAGCTGGCGCACGTGTCGACGGTGCTGTTCCTCGGCCGCCACGTCGGGTATCCGGTGGCGCTGGAGGGTGCGCTCAAGCTCAAGGAGTTGGCGTACATGCACGCCGAGGGTTTCGCGGCGGGTGAGCTCAAGCACGGCCCGATCGCGCTGATCGAGGAGGGGCTGCCGGTGATCGTGGTGATGCCCTCGCCCAAGGGTCGCGCGGTGCTGCACTCCAAGCTGCTCAGCAATATCCGGGAGATCCAGGCTCGCGGCGCGCGCACCATCGTGATCGCCGAGGAGGGCGACGACACGGTCCGTCCGTTCGCCGACGATCTCATCGAGATCCCCTCGGCGCCAACGCTGTTCCAGCCGTTGCTCTCGACGGTGCCGTTGCAGATCTTCGCCGCCGAGGTTGCCCAGGCGCGCGGTTACGACGTGGACAAGCCTCGCAACCTGGCCAAGTCCGTCACCGTCGAATAGTCCGTTCGCCGAAACACCCCGAACCATCCAATGGTTCGGGGTGTTTCGCGTTCGGGGTGGACTCGCCTCCGGAGCGGCAAAGCGCGAGTGGTGTTTCTGTCGTGTGCCGCTCACGACACCGAACCCGACGGCACCGGGTATGCCCGTCAGGGACGGGCGACTACCAGGGATTCTGCTGGGGCCGAGGCCGTTTCGGCGGTGGAGCGGCGTTCCAAAGCACCGGACCAGACGGCCAGGGCCAGCGCGGTGAGCACCAGGACGACGCCGACCCAGTTAGGAGCGGTGTAGCCGAAGCCTGCCGCGATGACCAGGCCGCCGAGCCAAGCGGCGATGGCATTGCCGAGATTGAACGCGCCGATATTGACCGCCGAGGCCAAAGTCGGTGCGCCGGAAGCCTGGTCGAGCACGCGCTTCTGTAGCGGCGGGACGGTGGCGAAGCCGAGCGCGCCGATCAGCACGACGGTGATCGCGGCGGCGATCTTGTTGTGCGCGGTGAGGGTGAACAGGGCGAGCACCACGGCCAGGCCGCCGAGGGACAGGTAGAGCATCGGCATCAGGTGCCGGTCGGCGAACTTGCCGCCGATCAGATTGCCCGCGAAGAAGCCGAGCCCGAACAGCACCAGCAGCCAGGTGACCGAGCTGTCGGCGAAGCCGGTGACCTCGGTCATCATCGGCGCGAGATAGGTGATCGCGGCGAAGACACCGCCGAAGCCGAGGACGGTCATCGCCATCGCGAGCAGTACCTGCGGGTTGCGGAAGACGGCGAGTTCGGTGCGCAGCCTCGCGTCCTGCGGCGCGGGCTGTTCGGGCACCAGCAGCGCGACGCCGAGCAAGCCGATCAGCCCGACCAGCGCGACGATCAGGAAGGTGAGCCGCCAGCCGAAGTGCTGGCCGAGCAGGGTGCCGACCGGCACGCCGACCATGGTGGCGACGGTGAGTCCGGTGAACATGATCGCGATCGCACCGGCGCGCCGATCCGGCCGCACCACGGTGCCCGCGACGACCGCGCCGATGCCGAAGAACGCTCCGTGCGCCAGCGAGGCCACGATGCGGCCGGTCAGCATCAGTCCGAAAGTTGGTGCGACGGCGGACAATACGTTGCCGGCCACCAGGAGCAGCAGCATGCCGAGCAGCATGCGCTTGCGGGAGACCCGCGTGCCGAGCCCGGTCATCAGCGGCGCGCCGACCACGACGCCGAGGGCATACCCGGTGACCAGCATCCCGGCGGTCGGGATGGACACCGCGTAGGTGTCGGCGATGTCGGGGAGCAGTCCCACGACGACGAATTCGGTGGTGCCGATTCCGAATGCCCCGAGTGTCAGGGCGAGGAGTGCGAGCGGCATGAGCGAGGGCCTCCACGATAAGTTGCGCCTGAGCCTTACGGGCGTCAACAATAATTGCAGACGCGTGATAATTGCAAGCGCGGGCTATCGCGATAGTCATCTACCCTGGAGGGACAATCCCTACGCGGAAGGAACGCAATGACCGCGGATGCCGCCCTGACCGGCCTGGCCGATGGCTGGTACGCACTCTCGCTGCTGCACGATCGGATCGAGGCGCACATCGAACGGGCGCTACAGGCGGGCCACGATCTGAGCGTCCGCGAGTACTCGCTGCTGGTCGTGCTCAGCCGTCAGCACGACGGGCCGGGCGGTCACCTACGGATGAACCAGGTCGCCGAGGCGGTCGTGCTGAGTCAGAGCGCGACGACCCGCCTGGTCACCCGGCTGGAGGACCGCGGGCTGCTGCAGCGCTACCTGTGCCCCGACGACCGCCGCGGCATCTACACCGACGTCACACCGCCGGGACTGACGCTGCTGGAACAGGCCAGGCCCACGCACGACGCCGCACTCGCGAGTGCCCTCGGCCAAGCCGCGGCCGATCCCGAGCTTGCACCACTCGTGGCTGCTGTCGAAGCCCTGAACACGAGCTCGGCGCGAAGTCCGCGCACTCGTCAGTACCGTCCCGTCTGACCCGGTCGGGCGTCGGGCGGGACCTGGCGCAGGCGTGGACTACTGAACGGTGATGGTGCCGCGCATTTCGGGATGCAGCGAGCAGAGGTAGCGGTAGGTGCCGGGAACGGTGAAGGTGTAGCTCCAGTCGCCCTTGTCGATGATGGGGCTGTTGAGACCCATGGCCTTGTCGCCGATGCCTTGCACGGTGTGCGGGGCCTTGTCGGCGAAGTGCCAGGTGACGGTGTCGCCGGTCTTGACGGTGATCTCGGCGGGGGCGAACTTCATGTCGTCCACCGCGACCGTGACGGCCGCCGGTTTCGTATCGCCCGGCGGCGTCGTGGCCGAGGTCGTCGACTGCGGCGACCGCTTCGTGGTGGTCGCGGCGGAATCCGTGTCGCCCCCACCGCACCCGGCTACCAGCAGCGCCGCTACCAGCGCGCATCCGGTGACTACCTGCGTTGACCTGGCACGGCGCTTGACCATAGACATGATGGCCAAGCGTAGTCTGCTGGAGTTGCGGGCCTGCGCGGCGCTCTCGGCGCCTCGGCACACCCGCGGTGATCGACAAGCAGTGCCGAACAACCCAGTGGAGGATCGACCATGTCCACGCAGCGGGGCTATTTCACCGCCGACGAAGTGCGCGCGGCCGAGGCCGAGCTGTTCACCCGGGTGCCGGACGGTGTCCCCATGCAGCGCGCGGCCCACGGCCTGGCCACCGTCGTCGCGGGCGAGCTGCGGGCGCGCACCGGCGGGGTCGCCGGACGCTCGGTGACCCTGCTCGTCGGCTCCGGTGACAACGGCGGCGACGCACTGTGGGCCGGATCGATGCTGCGCCGTCGTGGGGTCGCGGTGACCGCGGTGCTGCTGAACCCGGCCCGCGCCCATGCGAAAGGTCTTGCGGCGCTGCGCAAGGCAGGTGGAAGGGTGCGCGAAGAGGTCGGCTCGCCCGACCTGGTGATCGACGGCATCGTCGGCATCTCCGGTCGTGGTGCGTTGCGCCCGGATGCCGCGGAACTCGTTGCCGCACTGGATGTCCCGATCGTTGCCGCGGATTTGCCCAGCGGGGTGGATCCGGATACCGGCGCGATCACGGGTCCGGCCGTCCGTGCCGCCGTCACCGTCGCGTTCGGCGCGTACAAGCCGGTGCACGTGCTCGCCGCGCCGCACTGCGGGCGAATCGAACTGGTGCCCATCGGTTTACGGCTGCCGGAGCCGAAGCTGGCGGCGCTGGCGCCCGCGTCGATCGGTACGAGCTGGCCGGTGCCGGACGAGCACGACGACAAGTACACCCAGGGCGTCACCGGCGTCTGCGCAGGCAGCGCCGACTATCCGGGTGCCGCGGTGTTGTGCACCGGTGCCGCGGTGCTGGCGACCTCGGGCATGGTCCGCTACGCCGGAACCGGCAGCGCCGACGTGCTCGCCGAGTTCCCGGAAGTCATTGCCACCCAGCATGTCTCGGAGGTCGGCCGGGTCCAGGCCTGGGTGTTCGGTCCGGGTGCGGGCACCGACGCCGGCGCCCGCAAACGGCTCACCGAAATCCTCGCCACCGACCTGCCCGTCGTGGTGGACGCCGACGGCCTCACCATGCTCGCGGCCGAGCCCGAGCTGGTACGCGGCCGCTCGGCCCCGACCGTATTGACCCCGCACGCAGGCGAATTCGCCCGACTGACCGGCGCGGACATCGGCGCGGACCGAGTGGCCGCGGCGCGCGCCCTCGCCGAGGACTGGCAGCTCACCGTCCTGCTGAAGGGCCGAGCCACCCTCGTCGCCACCCCCGATGCCCCCGTCCTCGTCAACGAGGCAGGCGCATCCTGGGCCGCCACCGCAGGCGCGGGCGACGTCCTCTCCGGCATCATCGGAGCCTTACTCGCCGCCGGCCACACCCCCGCTCGGGCCGCCGCATCTGCCGCCCGTGCCCACTCGCTCGCCGCCAACCTCGCCGCGCACGAAGGCCACCCCGAAGCCGCCCCCATATCGGCGACCCCCCTACTCCACCACCTCCGCCCCGCCATCCGCACCCTGCGAGCCCTCGCCCGACCCGAGCTCACTGGGTAATAGTCCAGCGGCCCCGCCTGTGCCACCGGACACGGCCGCGACCACTCACCGCAACCAGCCATGGCCACGCGAATAGACTTCCACCGAACACATCGAGACAACTGATATCGAAAGCACATGGGTAACTCGTCGGGTACGGGCTGACCTCGCCCACGATCTCACTGCCGGCCGCCGGCGCCACGCTCGTGGCACCTGAGTCCGGCTTGAATATCCGGAGAGGCGGAACAGGCATGCACGCGCAGGTGGAGACGGTCATCGATCTGGATGCCATTGCCCATAACGTGCGCATCCTCCGTGACCACGCGGGCGACGCCGCCGTCATGGCGGTGGTCAAGGCGGACGGCTACAACCACGGCGCTGTCGAGGTTGGCAAGGCCGCGCTCGCCGCGGGTGCCGCCCAGCTCGGGGTCACGACGATCGATGAGGCGTTGCTGCTGCGCCAGGGCGGGATCACCGCGCCGATCTTGAGCTGGCTCAACGATTCCAGTGCCGACTACGCCGCCGCGGTCACCGCCGACATCGAGATCGGCGTCTCCTCGCTGTCCCAGTTGCGCGCGGTGGAGGCGGCGGTCCGGCACACGGGCCGCACCGCGACGGTCACCCTGAAGGTGGACACCGGCCTCAACCGCAACGGCCTGTCGACGGAGGAATACCCGAAGGCGCTGGCGGAACTGCGGGCGCTGGTCGACGAGCAAGCGGTGCGTTTCCGCGCGATCTTCTCCCACCTGGCCCGCGGCGACGAACCCGAGCACCCGACCAACAATCTGCAACGCGACCGCTTCCTGGAGGCCATCGCCGCCGCGAAGGAACACGGCCTGGAACCGGAACTGGTGCACCTGGCCAACTCGCCCGCCACGCTGACCCGCCCGGACCTCGCTTTCGACATGGTCCGCCCGGGCATCGCTGTCTACGGACTGTCCCCGGTGCCCGAGCTCGGTGACTTCGGGCTGCGCCCGGCGATGACCTTCCAGGCGCACGTCGTCCAGGTCAAACGTGTCGCGGCCGGTGAGGGTGTCTCCTACGGGCACACCTGGATCGCCCCGCGCGACACCACGGTCGCACTGATCCCCGCGGGCTACGCCGACGGTGTATTCCGGCCGCTGAGTGGACGATTCGAGGTATGGCTCGGCGGCGCGCGGCACCCGAACGTCGGCCGGGTCTGTATGGACCAGTTCGTCGTCGACCTCGGCGACAACGCCGCGAACGTCCGCGAGGGTGACGTCGCCGTCCTGTTCGGCGGCGGCCAAGGCGAACCGCGCGCCGAGGACTGGGCGACCCGGCTCGACACGATCAACTACGAGGTGGTCTGCTCGCCGCGCGGCAGAGCCGTCCGCCGCTATGTAGGTGGTGACCGATGAAGCGCCGCCGCCGGATCACCGCGGTCCGCGGCGGCCTCGCCACCGCGGGCGTGGTCGGCGCGCTGGCCGGTGCGCACGCCCTGCGCCGGATGGGCTCGCGGGTGCTCTGGCCCGCTCGCCGCGACGAATATCGTGACGAGAACTTCGATCTCATCGACGAGGATCGGTCCGGCGCGGTGCTCACCGAGGACGGTGTCCGCCTGGCCACCCGTGAGTGCGGTCCCACCGACGCGCCGGTCACCGTGATCTTCGTGCACGGCTTCTGCAACACCATGGAGTCCTTCCACTTTCAGCGCCGTGACCTCGAAAAGCGCTGGGGCGCAAGCGCGCGGATCGTGCTGTTCGACCTGCGCGGGCACGGCCGCTCGGGCACGCCGAAGACCGACAGCTGCACCGTCGCCCAGCTCGGCCGCGATCTCGCCGCGGTGATCAAGGCGAGCGCGCCGACCGGCCGGGTGGTGCTGGTCGGTCATTCGCTGGGTGGCATGGCGGTGCTCGCCGCCGCCGCGCAGTTCCCGGAGTTGTTCGCGGAGCGGGTGATCGGGGTCGCGCTGTTCTGCACGGCCGCCGCCGAGGTCACCGAGACGGGCATCACGCAGTTGCTGAGCAATCCCGCGATCGACCGGGTGCGGATGGCCGTGCTCGCCGCACCGGCGCTGGCCCAGGCGGGACGAACCACGGCGCGCCACGTGATCTCGCCGATCCTGCACGTCAGCTCGTTCCACGGTCCGGTGAGTCCCACGCTGTCCCGGTTCACCACCATGATGATCGACCGGACGCCGGTCGAGACCGTCGTGAAATTCCTGAAAGCCATCGAGCTGCACGACGAATCGGCCGCGCTGCCCACCATCGCGCCGCTGCCGGTGCTGGTGCTCGGCGGCGTGCACGACCTGGTGATCCCGTTCCGCAACTCGCTGGCCCTGGCCCGCCAGCTGCCGAACCGTGAACTGATCCGGTTCGACGACGCCGCGCACATGCCGCACCTGCAGTTCCCGGATATCGTCAACGACGCGCTCGATCGATTGCTCGTGCGCGCGGGTGCGATCGAGTCGACGCAGGACAGCGTCTCGGAGGTGACAAGTGGCTGATCGGCAGCAGCGGATCCTGCCCACCGTCGCCGACACCGAGGCGCTCGGCCGCGAGCTCGCCGCCGGCCTCGGCGCGGGGGACCTGGTGGTGCTGGACGGTCCGCTCGGTGCGGGCAAGACCGCGCTCACCCGGGGCATCGCCGCGGGGCTCGGGGTGCAGGGCCGGGTCAGCTCGCCGACCTTCATCATCGCCCGCCAGCACCGGGCCGGCGAGGGTGACGGCGCGGTGCCGCTGGTGCACGTGGACGCCTATCGGCTCGGCGGCGACTTGGACGAGCTGGACGCTCTCGACCTCGACACCGATCTGCATCAAGCGGTGGTCGTGGTGGAGTGGGGTCGCGGGGTCGTGGAACACCTGACCGACCGGCACCTGCGGGTGCTGCTTTCGCGCGAACCGGATTCGGACGTGCGCACCGCCGAATGGGAATGGGTCGATTAACTACTAGGTAGCTCCGCACCGACGGCAGCTACCAACCGGTATCGTTGGGTCAATCATGCTGGTATTAAGTGTCGACACCGCGACACCCGCCGTGACAGCGGGATTGGTGGAACTGGAGCAGGCCGCACCGGGCGCCGCCGTCCCGGCGAAGGCGCGCACGCTCGCCTCCCGCGTCCGCGTCGACCCCCGCGCGCATGCCGAGGTGCTGACCCCGCAGATCCTCGAATGTCTCACCGAGGCAGACCGTTCCAGGGCCGACCTCGACGCGATCGTGGTCGGCATCGGCCCGGGTCCGTTCACCGGTTTGCGCGTCGGCATGGCCACGGCCGCGGCCTTCGGTGACGCGCTGGGACTTCCGGTGTACGGCGTGTGCAGTCTCGACGCGATCGCCGCCGACGCGGTGTCCGACCTCACACCGGGCAGCGAGCTGCTGGTGGTCACCGACGCGCGCCGCCGCGAGGTGTACTGGGCGCGCTACCGCGACGGTGTGCGCGTCGCGGGGCCGGACGTGGCCAAGCCGAGCGACGTGGATATGGCGCAGGCCACGGTGGTCGCCGGATCCGCCTCGCATGTCGACTTCTTCGACCTACCCGTGCTCCCGGTGGAGACGCCCTCACCCGCCGGGCTGGTGCAGGCCGCCGCGGCCGACCTGCTCGCGCGCGCGGTGCCCGCCGCACTGGTTCCGCTGTACCTGCGCAGGCCCGATGCCGTCGAGAAGAGTTACCGCGCGCTCGACCGGACGGGAGCGTAAGCCGGTGAGCATCCGAATCGAGCCGATGGTCGCCGCGGACATCGAGCGCTGCGTCGAACTCGAGCAGCTGCTGTTTCCCGAGGACGACCCCTGGCACGCGGTGGCGTTCCAGTCGGAACTGGCCGCACCGCACAATCGCTACATCACCGCCCGCGACGGGGACGGGCGAATGGTCGGCTACGCCGGTGTCGCGCTGCTCGGTGATGACGAACACCCCGAGGCCGAGGTACACACCATCGGTGTCGACCCGACCTGTCTGCGCGCGGGCATCGGCACGTTGCTGCTCGAGGCGTTGCTCGCGGAGGCGGGCAAGCGCGGCGGGCCGGTGTTCCTCGAGGTACGCACCGACAACACGCCTGCGATCGCGCTGTACGCCAAGCACGGCTTCCACATCATCGGCCTGCGCAAGAACTACTACCATCCCAGCGGCGCCGACGCCTACACCATGCGCAGGCCCGCGCTCAGCGCGCTACCTCTCCCGGACGAGGTCCTCTCGTGATCATCATGGGCATCGAAAGTTCCTGCGACGAAACCGGAGTCGGCATCGTGCGCAGGCACGCCGACGGCTCCTGTGAGCTGCTCGCCGACGAGGTCGCCTCCAGCGTGGACCAGCACGCGCGCTTCGGCGGCGTGGTGCCCGAGATCGCGTCGCGCGCGCACCTGGAGGCGATCGTGCCCGCCATGCGCCGGGCGCTCGCCGTGGCGGGTATCGCCAAGCCCGATGCGCTGTGCGTGACCATCGGCCCCGGCCTGGCCGGCGCGCTGCTGGTCGGTGTAGCGGCCGCGAAAGCCTATGCGGCGGCGTGGGATGTGCCGTTCTACGCGCTGAACCACCTCGGCGGGCATGTCGCGGTGGACACGCTGGAGCACGGTCCGATGCCGCCGTGCGTGGCGCTGCTCGTCTCCGGCGGGCACACCCATCTGCTGCACGTCACCGATCTGGCCGAGCCGATCGTCGAGCTCGGCAGCACCGTCGACGACGCGGCGGGTGAGGCGTTCGACAAGGTGGCGCGGCTGCTCGGACTCGGTTTCCCGGGCGGTCCCGCGCTGGATGCCGCTGCGGCCAAGGGGAATTCGCGGGCTATCGCATTCCCGCGCGGCATGACCGGTCCCCGGGACGCGCGCTACGACTTCTCGTTCTCCGGCTTGAAGACCGCTGTCGCCCGGTATGTCGAGTCCGCGCAGCGCAGCGGGCTGACCGCCGAGGATCTGCCGATCCCGGATATCGCGGCGTCGTTCCAGGAGGCGGTCGCCGACGTGCTCACCATGAAGGCGGTGCGCGCGGCGCAGGACGTCGGCGTGGACACGCTGGTGCTCGGCGGCGGCGCCACCGCCAACTCGCGTATCCGGTCGATGGCCGAGGAGCGTTGCGCGGCCGCCGGTTTGACGCTGCGCGTGCCCAAGCCCCGCCTGTGCACGGATAACGGGGTAATGATCGCCGCACTGGGCGCCCATGTAATCGCCGGCGGCGCAAAACCGTCTGCGCTGACGGTCGCCACCGACCCCGGCCTCCCCGTCTCCATCAGCCGCGTCAGCTGAACGGTTGTGCCCCAGGGCTTTGCTGGGGCCAAAAGTGGGTCAGTCGGACTCGCCGGACGGTTCCGGATTCGTCCCACCGGGACGCACTGAACCCGAATTCTGTCGCGGCAGCACCGGCAGGTGGGACTGCGCCGGGGCTTGCGTCGGCGCGGACTTCGGTGCGGTGGGTGTCTGGGTGCCGGGCTTGTTCTTGTCCTGGTCGGACGAACCAGCCTGGGGGCCGAGGGAATTGCCGAACAGCGGGCCGAGCAGCTCGGGGAACGGGATGACCGGGAGGTTGGGGTCCGGACGCAGCGTGGGCTGGGTCGGCGGGGTGACGGGGACCGGTGTCGGGGTGTTCGACGGCTGACCGCGATCCTGGGTGATCGACGGAAGGTTGCCGCCGGGCGGACGATTGGTGCTCTCCTGATTGCGCCCGCTGGTCGAGGTGCCCGCCCCGGTGGGCGGCACGCCGTTGCCCGGTGCGGGCGGTAGCTGCGACACGCTGCTGGTGGTGCCGGCGGGGGAGACCTCGTCGTCCGAGGTGGGTGCGAAGGTTTTCACGCCGTAGCCGATGATCAGCCCGACCACCACGATCGCGCCTGCCAGGGTGCCGACCACTTTGGTGAACGTGCCGACCGGCGCGTCGGCGCCGAGCGCGGCCACCGGGAACACCGAGGGCTGCACCGAATCGGCAACCAGCGCGGCGCCTTTCGCGATCACGGCGTCGGGATCCTCGACGGTGAACACCGGCACGTCGAGTTGGTCGCCGAGCGTGTCGACGACGGCGGGAATGTTGGCTCCGCCGCCGATCACCGTGACCGCCTGCGGGAACTTGGGCGCCCGCGCGAACACGGCCGCGGCGAAGACGGCGGCCTCGCGCAGCAGGTCGGAGATCAGCTCCTCGAAGTCGGCCCTGGTCAGCTTGAGCGGCCGACCTGCGACGTGGTCGATGGTGACGGCGGGCGCGATGGACAGGTGTTCCTTGGCCGCGCGGCCGCGGTTGGTCAGCATGCCGCGGTTGGGGCGGGTGCCGCGCCGGGCGTAGTGCAGGTCGACCAGGTGGTGGTAGATGAGGTCGTCGATGGCGTTGCCGCTGATCGCGATGGTGCGCTCGGACCGGAGCACGGTGCCGTCGGCCTGGTCGGCGACGGTCACGGTGAGGCCGGTCGCGCCGAGATCGACGATGGCGACGGTGTCGTAGCGGTCGAGCAGGCCGGTGTGGCGCAGGTAGGTCAGCGCGGCGGTGCCCTCCGGGACCAGCCGCAGTTCCCGCTGCTTGCCGGTGGCCGAGCGGATCGCCTGCGCCTGCTCCTTGCTGCGGTACGCGACGGCGACGCTGGTGGGCGGGCGACTGGTCGGCGGCTCCGGGGTGCGCGGGTGCGCGCCCGCGAAGCGCGCGCCGACGGGATAGCCGACGTCGTGCAGCTGCGTGGTCGGCAGCTGGGTGGTCATCAGCTCGATCGAGGACGCGACGAGGTCGCCGAGGTCGGAGTGGGCCGCGTCGGCGGAGACGACGCGGTAGTCGAAGCTCTGCGCGCCGTTCGACGCGGTGGCGACCAGCGCCGAGCACACGACCTCGGACCCGGCCGAGATGCCGAGGGATGTTCGCATGTTCATTCACCTCCCTTCGAGCGGATGGTCCTGTGCGGCACGAGCACTCGCCCCTTGCGAGCGCTCTGTGTCACCGACCATCTCGAATGGACTGCCCGGTCGCCGGGTACTCGACGAACGATTCGGATTGCGGAACCGGTGCGGTCCCGTAGTCCGGATAGGTCGCGGGGACCGGCGATGGATCACGTGTGGCTAGCTCTCTGATGCAGCTCTGGTGGCGCGGGTACTTCGGGTGACGCTGGTTCTTCTGTGACGCAGGGTGTTCGATGACGCCGGAACTTCGGATCACGCTGAGGTATTCGGTGACGCCGAGCGCTGTAGCGACGTACGTTCTGTGACAACCCCTGGTCTCCGACGGCACTGGTTCGTGACGAACACAGCGGTCGGACAGCGACCGTCGTCAATACTGTCACAATCCGTTATCCGAACGTTACAGTTTTCCAGATCTGTTGAAAACCCCTCCGGGCGTGCGTTGGGCGTGTCGGCGACCACGCGTGTCTGTCGGAGCGCTCGCGCGAGCGAATGCCGGAAGGCCGCGCGATCTGAAATTGGCACATCCCGGCCTTGAGCGCTGGCACTCTCATGTATAGAGTGCTAGTCGGCACTGCTGAACGCGTACGGCCGGTTCTTCCGGTCGACGCACTGTGCTTGTGCCAAGCAGTTTTGACTTCTGAGCAGGGGTCCCGGCACCCGCGACGACGGGGCTATGCGACAGGGTCAGCACCAAAACCTGATACCGATGGTCCGGAACAACAGTTGCGGACGACATCCCCTGAAAGTGGAGGGCTCAACGTGGCGAGCGTGAACATCAAGCCGCTCGAGGACAAGATCCTCGTCCAGGCCAACGAGGCCGAGACGACGACCGCCTCCGGCCTGGTCATCCCCGACACGGCGAAGGAAAAGCCGCAGGAGGGCACCGTCATCGCCGTCGGCGAAGGACGCGTCACCGACAAGGGTGACCGCATCCCGGTCGACGTCAAGGAAGGTGACACCGTCATCTACAGCAAGTACGGCGGCACCGAGATCAAGTACCAGGGCGAGGAATACCTCATCCTGTCGGCGCGCGACGTGCTGGCCGTCGTCACCAAGTGACCCGCGCTCCGCGCGGTCGTTCCGGCGTGAGCCGGGATCGAGTGGTGACGTTCCATGCTCACCCGACCGCCGGGATCGAGTCGTCATGACACTGCCCCGGTTCCCCTGAGCGGGGACCGGGGCAGAGTCGTCTCAGCTCTTAAATCCAAGGAATAGGACTTATGGCAAAGCAGATCGAGTTCGACGAGAAGGCTCGCCGGGCTCTGGAACGCGGTGTCGACAAGCTCGCCGACGCCGTCAAGGTCACCCTCGGCCCGCGCGGCCGCCACGTGGTGCTCGCGAAGGCCTTCGGCGGCCCGACCGTGACCAACGACGGTGTCACCATCGCGCGCGAGATCGACCTGGAAGATCCGTTCGAGAACCTCGGCGCGCAGCTGGTGAAGAGCGTCGCCACCAAGACCAACGATGTCGCGGGCGACGGCACCACCACCGCGACCGTGCTGGCCCAGGCGATGGTCCGGGCCGGCCTGAAGAACGTTGCCGCGGGCGCGAATCCGATTTCGCTCGGCTCCGGCATCGCCAAGGCGGCCGACGCGGTCTCCGAGTCGCTGCTCGCCGCGGCCACCCCGGTGTCCGGCGAGACGGCG
The DNA here is from genome assembly GCF_015355715.1 of Nocardia sp. XZ_19_369. Taxonomy (NCBI): domain Bacteria; kingdom Bacillati; phylum Actinomycetota; class Actinomycetes; order Mycobacteriales; family Nocardiaceae; genus Nocardia; species Nocardia sp. XZ_19_369. The sequence goes on from NZ_JACVED010000003.1 coordinate 613,910, forward strand.
ATCGCCCAGGTCGCCACCGTGTCCTCGCGGGACGAGGAAATCGGTGAGATGGTCGGCAAGGCGCTGACCGTCGTCGGCAAGGACGGCGTCGTCACCGTCGAGGAGTCCTCGACGACGCAGACCGAGCTCGTGGTCACCGAGGGCGTGCAGTTCGACAAGGGCTACCTCTCGCCCTACTTCGTCACCGACACCGACAGCCAGCAGGCCGTGCTGGAGGATGCGCTCATCCTGCTGCACCGCGAGAAGATCAGCTCGCTGCCGGACTTCCTGCCGCTGCTGGAGAAGATCGCCGAATCCGGCAAGCCGGTGCTGATCATCGCCGAGGACGTCGAGGGCGAGGCCCTGTCCACGCTGGTGGTCAACTCCATCCGCAAGACGATCAAGGCCGTCGCCGTGAAGGCGCCGTTCTTCGGCGACCGCCGCAAGGCGTTCCTCGACGACCTGGCCGTGGTCACCGCGGGCACCGTGATCAACCCGGACCTGGGCATCACCCTGCGCGAGGCCGGCCTGGACGTGCTCGGCCAGGCGCGGCGCATCGTCGTCACCAAGGACGACACCACCATCGTCGACGGTGTCGGCACCAAAGAGGACATCGCGGCCCGCAGCGCGCAGCTGCGCCGGGAAATCGAGGCCACCGACTCCGACTGGGATCGCGAGAAGCTCGAGGAGCGCCTGGCGAAGCTGTCCGGTGGCGTCGCGGTGATCAAGGTCGGCGCGGCCACCGAGACCGCGCTCAAGGAGCGCAAGTACCGGGTCGAGGACGCGGTGAGCGCGGCCAAGGCCGCCGTCGAGGAGGGCATCGTGCCCGGTGGCGGCTCCGCGCTGGTGCAGGCGGCCGCCAAGCTGATCGAGCTGCGCGACTCGCTCTCCGGCGACGAGGCCGTCGGCGTCGAGGTGGTGCGGACCGCACTGTCGGCGCCGCTGTTCTGGATCGCCACCAACGCGGGCGTGGACGGCTCCGTGGTGGTCAGCAAGGTCGCCGAGGGCAAGGACGGCTTCAACGCCGCCACCCTCACCTACGGAGACCTGCTGACCGACGGTGTGGTCGACCCGGTGAAGGTGACCCGCTCGGCCGTCGTGAACGCGGCGTCGGTGGCGCGGATGATCCTCACCACCGAGAGTGCGATTGTGGAGAAGCCCGCCGATGAGGCGCCCGACCACAGCCACCACGGCCACAGCCACTGAGCTGGGCCAAAAACCAAGAAGGCCCTCGGACTTCGGTCCGGGGGCTTTCGTTTTGCGATCGTGACTGCTGATTTCGTCAGTACATGGGTAACTCGTCGGGAACGTCCAAAACTGCTCGGCACTCGACCGCCGGCCCTGAACGCGAGTCTTGGGGCACTTACTCGTATGGCCTGAATACGCGGAGAGGCGGGGGAGCCGGTTGTTCGGCGGCGATGGCGGCGAGCAACCGGGTGCGCAGAGTGGCAGGCGGTGGGGTCGCCGTCGCGGTGGCGAGCACGGCGAGTGCTTCTCTCGTCTGCCCGATCTCCCTGAGGAACTCCGCGCGTAGGGCGGGGTCCTCGGTGTCGAGCAGTTCTTGCACCTCATGGTGGTCTACGTCGTCGATCGATCCGAGCGCGACGGTGTGCGCGAGATCGACCTGGCGTTCGTTCATCTCACGTCACCCCCAAACTTCTTTTGAGTCGTGTCAATCCGTCCCGAATTCGGGACTTAACGGTCGGTAACCCTACTCCGAGGTAATGCGCGACCTCCGCGTAGGTCCGCCCGCCGTAGTAGGCGAGCGAGATGGCCTCCCGCTGGGTCTCGGTCAGTGTCGCGAGTCCCTCGAGGACGGCCTGTTGTTCGAGCCTTCGCTCTACCTCTTCGGTTACTTCATCGAATTCGTTACCGAGCACCCGAATTCCGTAGGCGACCTCGCGTTGGGTGTGCGCCTGCTCGGCGCGTACCCGGTCCACCGCGCGCCGATGGGCGAGCGTCATCAACCACGTCACGGCCGACCCCTTGTCGGCGTCGAAACTGGCTGCGGTGCGCCAGATCTGCAGGTAGACCTCCTGCGTCGTCTCCTCGGCATAGCCGGGGTCGTGCAGCACGCGCAGCACCAGACCGAAGACGCGCGCGGACGTCCGGTCATATAGCTCGGCAAAGGCTTCCTGGTCGGACTCGCCGCAACGATGTAGCAGGAGGGCGAGTTCGATGCTCTCGGCGGCGCGGGCCGTAACCGCAGAATCCACACCGGGTGGGAAGGCATCTCTTCGGAACGAGTCGCCCTCTGCGGCCGGCTGCCGCGTTGTCACAACGCTCCATTCTGTGTCATCGGTCACCACCGTAGCGTGCCGCTATAACCTCCTTTCGGCTGGGGTGTCGGCAAACCACCTGTGGCCCAGCGACTTTGCGGAAAACTTCGACACGCCAGGTGGCTCTAACAAGAGACACGCCGTGACACGCCGATAGCTAACCGCGAAACGCAGGGCTCGACAGGGTGTGCGGCTTCGGGTGGTCGCCGCTGCAGGCGTGGCGGTGGTGACCGCGTATCGCCTGCCGGTTGTTTGCTAGGGATTCGGCGCACCGCACCGTATGGATGGGAAGAATTTCAACTAAACCGCCATCCGGCGCCGATTGCGCCGGGCATGCATCTCGCGTTCGGTCTCGGACATGCCGCCCCAGATGCCGTAGGGCTCGCTGACCTTCAGTGCGTGACTGCGGCACTGCATCAGCACCGGGCAGGCCCGGCAGATCTCTTTGGCGCGCATCTCGCGCGCGGTACGGGCTCGGCCACGTTCGCCGTCGGGATGGAAGAACACGGCCGAGTCCTGCCCGCGGCAGGACCCTCGCATCTGCCAATCCCAGACATCGGCGTTCGGCCCGGGGAGGTGGGTCGGCATGGGCATTGTGTGAACTCCTCGTGGTGCGAGCTCGTCAGCGTTGTCGAGCAGTTGTTCTGCAAAGTGTGGTAGGCCACGGCGCTGTGTCGGCGGGTGCCCCTGTGCTCGCCCGTTGCGGTCGCTGCAATTTCGCGCGGCGCCGACCGTGGCGATGAGCTACGTTAGGTCCAGCCGCGAAATTCCGTCAATAGTTCGGCGCAGTAGTTTCCCAAATCTTAGGCTGCGAAATTTAACCTCCGAGCTGTTTACTTTTCGCATTGGTTCCGGCGATACTGATCGGTTGACCAGTGGCCGATGGCTCGGCGCTGCTCCGAGGCAGGACTTATTTCCGCTGGTAGACCCTATTTTCAGGGGCATCGGCCCGGTCAGAGTCCATCGGCCACCGGGTGGGGGTAGTCACAGTGCCGCACGACGGCATGTGGTGCGAGCGGATCCGAGATGGCGGAAACGGGGCGCAGAGGTTAATTGCGCGAAACGCGTGTGAATTCCGATCGTGAGCGCTCGGGGATTGCCGGGACGAGATTTACCTGATGGAAACATCGCAAAGTGTTGGAAATGCTGAGTGGTTGCCGGTTGGTGGGCTCCGGTCTTTCTCCCGGCCATCTCCAGCGCACCCCGGCTAGAGTTTCGGCCGTGTTCGTACCTGCTCCGCTCGGAGATATCCGATTCGAGATCCTCGCTGAGAGTGCTTTCGGCGCGTGCCCCGGCCGCGCCGCTGCCGAGTTGCCGACGGCGCCCGACGCGCTCGGGTCGTGGTATCGAGCGGTGATTCTCGGCGGTCAGGGTCGTTATGCCGCGGCCCGTGCCGAACTGCGCGTCGTCCGCGCCCGCAGCACGGATCCGGTGCTGCTTTCGCTGGCCGCGAGCACCGAGGGTTCGCTGCTGCGCCAGCTCGGCTGGCACGCCCGCGCCGCTGCCTGCGACGGGCGGGCCGCGGCCTTGGTCTCGGCGCGAGCGCTGGGTGACCGCGCGGTGGATTCCGTCCGCTCCGAGCTGCCGTTCGAGCGCGGCGACGCGATCAGTGACGCGCTGACCGGTCTCGCGGCCGACGCGCTCGGCATCGGGCGGGTGGCGTTGGCCTGGCGGCTGCTCGCGCGCGGCGCGGCGGTGCGGCCCGCGGCCGAGCTCGGCTGGCGGCCCGCCATCCGCCGACAGTGGGTCAGCGCCGAAACCGCCCTTGCCGCAGGCACTGTCGAGCCCGCGACCGAACATGCGGCGGCGGCGCTCGCGCTCGCCGAGCGCGCGCCGTCGGTGCGGCATCTGGTCAAATCCCGGTTGCTGGTCGCCGCGGCGGCCGCGGCGGCGGACGACCACGACCGGTCGCGCGCGCTCGCCGAGCAGGTTGCCGAACAGTGCCGCGAACACGGTCTGCTGCCGCTGCGCTGGGCGAGCGCGATGCTGCGCGCGGGGTTGGCCGTGCCGGGCGCCGCCGCGGAGGCCGAGGACTGTGCCGCGACCATCGTTCGACGTGGCGGCCGGTTCCGGCCGAGCACGGCGGGGTAGCGGACCGTAGGGCGTTAAGCCCGGCTGCATCAGGTTGCGCGGTGCCCATGGTTCCAACGGTGACCGTGTTGCCTTGTTCCGGGCGCTGTATCGCTATTGTTAGTTCCGTTCCGCCGCTTCGGCGGAAGCACTGGTCATCACGACCGTGCCACTTGTAACGCCGGGAATCTCTCTGACGATGACGAACATGGGCGAAGAGTTGGACCTCGCCGTCGCTGCGGCTGCGCAGGGCGACAGATCCGCTTTAGCTCAGGTACTGGAGATGATCCGCCCGCTCGTGGTGCGTTATTGCCGCGCGCGGATCGGAGCCGCGGAGCGTGGGCAGCTCTCCGCGGATGATGTTGCGCAGGAGGTCTGTCTGGCCGTGATGACCGCCTTGCCCAGGTATCAAGACCAGGGCAGGCCCTTCATGGCCTTCGTTTACGGAATCGCTTCGCACAAGGTCGCCGACGCCCATCGCAATGCCGCCCGTAACAAGGCGGAGGCAATGGCCGAAGTACCAGATGTCATATCCACCGACCATGGTCCGGAACAACGAGCTCTCGAATCGGAGACGAGCAGGCAGATGAACCGTCTGCTCGCGACACTCCCCGAAAAACATCGAGAGATCTTGATCCTGCGATTGGTCATGGGTTTGTCAGCCGAAGAAACCGCAGTCGCCGTGGGCAGTACGGCGGGGGCGATACGAGTGGCCCAGCACAGGGCACTCGCGAAACTGAAGTCTCAAGTGGCGAGGGCAGGTGAAATGTATGGCTAGGGATGGCGAGCGCGGTCGGGGTGACTGGAAAGCGCGGCTTGGATCGCGAAACAGCGGTCCCTACGCCGACGCGTCCGGAGACACCGGCCCGGTCGATATCGCTGCGGTACGCCGCGACGATGCGTTGATCGACGCCATCGCAAGCGATGGCCCGGTACGGACCGACAGCGCGGAGGAATATCAACTCGCGGCCATGCTCGCGGATTGGCGGGCCGAGATCATCGCACCGCCGATGACCGCGGCGCCGGATCTGGATGCGATCGTTGCCGCGGTGAACCAGGAGATCGGCGCCCGTCAGGTGCGCGTCGGCGCACAGGGCGGCGGTGGCCGGCTCCGGCTGGTTCGCCCGCTGCTCGGCGCTGCGGCGGCACTCGCCCTGGTCTTCGGCGGCATGACGGCGTTCTCCTACAACTCCGAGCCCGGCGATCCGCTGTGGAGGGTCAAGGAGGTCGTCTTCAATCAGGCGGCCCAGAGCACCGTGGCGCAGCGGGCAGGCACCGATCTGGACGAAGCGGCGAAGCTGATCAATCAGAACCCCGTGCAGGCCAAGGAACGCCTGGAGCAGGCGCGGGTGAACGCCGATCAGGTGGACAGCCCCCAAAAGCACGACCAGTTGATGCTGGAGTGGAAGCGACTCGTCAGCCAACTGCGTGCCATGGGCTACACCGACCTGGCCGATCAGTTGGACCAGGGCACCTCGACGAAGCCGACCGACTCGGTGACCAGCACCAGTGCCAAGCCGAAGCCGGTCCCGCCGGTCGACGCCACGGTGCCGCCGGTGCAGCAGACCAAGCCGGCCGATCCGAGCGACCAGCCGACCGACCCCACCGATCCGCCCACCCCGACCAACGACAAGCCGACTCTGCCGCCGACGGTGACCACGCCGCCGACGGTGGAGCCGACCGTCACCCAGCCGCCGCCGAACCCGACCACCGTGGCCGAACCGACGGCGGTTCAGCCGACCTCGGACAACGGCGGCGCACCGACTCGGGTACCGACGCAAGGCAATCCGGGCACCACGTTCGTCGTACCCACCGGGTCCGGCGGCGCGGGGACCACCAGTTAGCCGGCAACCACCGAGAAACTTTCCAACAGGACGCGAACCGATTGCCAACGGGCAGTCGGTTTTCTGTTTGTCCGGGTGTCACGCCCCCGTGACGGTGCGGTGAAAATCACAGCGCTGTACGCCGCGGTGCGCGAGCCCCGGCGGGGGACGCGTCATCGGTTCGGTGGCTCGAACCTCAGTTGTCGAATCCGTCGAATCCGTCGCCGTGGAAGGCCTCGTTCATCGAGGCATCCGCGTATCCCCGGCAGTAGTCCCAGGTGACATACGCTTCCGGCGTCGGATCGTAGGCGGGCTCGTGCGGGCGCACGGTGCCGTCGACCAACAGTTGAAGTAGGTTGGCGCGCAACATGTCCCAGTCGTGGTAGTGATCCTGCCGACAATCTTCGCAGCTGACCACGAGTCCGCGGATTCCGCGGTGCGCTAGTAGCGCCTCGTAGACAGCGAGGTCGGCGAGATCTTCCTCGACCGCAAGGCGCTCGTGGGGATCCAGCGGCTCACCGGGCTCGATGGCGTCGAGCGCGGCGGACGGGTCGGAGGGGTCTCCGGCGAACGGATCCGGCGGCAAGCCAGGTGGTAGATGGTCACGCACATCCCCACGGTACGCAGAACAGGGTGGTCTGCGCCAGCTATGTAGGCCGCAAGTTTCGCCGGTGGGCTCACTTCGTCGATGAGTTTGCGGGACAGATACCATGGTGTCAGGCCCCGGCGAGCACCCGACACGATTCCCGGAGCCACCAGTCCATCCCATCAACTGCGCGCGGCGCCGGTGACCCCGGCGTCGGTCGCTGTCGACGTCCAGGAGGGGTCGATCCGAATGAGTAATCCCGTATCGGGCGAACGCACCGCTGTCCGCCCATCTACGGGTGGTGACGATCCGAACAAGATCGCCATGCTCGGCCTCACATTCGACGATGTGCTGTTGCTGCCCGCCGCCTCGGATCTCATCCCCAGCTCTGTGGAGACCTCCAGCCAGCTGACCAGGGACATCCGGCTGCGGACCCCGCTGGTCAGTTCGGCCATGGACACGGTGACCGAGGCGCGGATGGCCATCTCGATGGCCAGGGCGGGCGGCATGGGTGTGCTGCACCGCAACCTGGCCGCCGCCGATCAGGCCGCCCAGGTGGAGACCGTGAAGCGGTCCGAGGCCGGCATGGTGACCGACCCGGTGACCTGCCGCCCGAACGACACCCTCGCCGAGGTCGACGCCATGTGCGCGCGCTTCCGCATCTCCGGTCTGCCGGTGGTGGACGAGGTCGGCAGCCTTGTGGGCATCATCACCAACCGCGACATGCGCTTCGAGGTCGACCAGAACCGCCGGGTCGAAGAGGTAATGACCAAGGCGCCGCTGATCACCGCGCAGGAGGGTGTGACCGCGGAGGCCGCGCTCGGCCTGCTGCGCAGGCACAAGATCGAGAAGCTGCCGATCGTCGACGGCAACGGCAAGCTGCGCGGGCTCATCACCGTCAAGGACTTCGTCAAGACCGATCAGTACCCGAACGCCACCAAGGACCGCGACGGCCGCCTGCTGGTCGGTGCCGCGGTCGGTGTCGGCGACGACGCCTGGTCGCGCGCCATGACGCTGTCCGACGCGGGCGTCGACGTGCTCATCGTCGATACCGCGCACGGCCACCAGGCGCAGGTGCTGCAGATGGTCACCAAGGTCAAGGCCGAGGTCGGTGACCGGATCCAGATCGTCGGCGGCAACGTGGCCACCCGGGCCGGCGCGGCCGCGCTGGTCGAGGCCGGCGCGGACGCGGTGAAGGTGGGTGTCGGTCCCGGCTCCATCTGCACCACCCGCGTGGTCGCCGGTGTCGGCGCGCCGCAGATCACCGCCATCCTCGAGGCCGTCGCCGCGTGCAAGCCCGCCGGTGTCCCGGTCATCGCCGACGGCGGTATCCAGTTCTCCGGCGATATCGCCAAGGCGATCGCCGCGGGCGCGTCCACCGTGATGCTCGGCTCGCTGCTCGCAGGCACCGCCGAGTCGCCCGGTGAGCTGATCCTGGTCGGCGGCAAGCAGTTCAAGAGCTACCGCGGCATGGGTTCGCTCGGCGCGATGCAGGGCCGCGGCCAGGCCAAGTCCTTCTCCAAGGACCGCTACTTCCAGGACGACGTGCTGGCCGAGGACAAGCTGGTGCCGGAGGGCATCGAGGGCCGGGTGCCGTTCCGCGGTCCGGTCAACCAGGTCATCCACCAGCTCGTCGGCGGCCTGCGCGCGGCCATGGGCTACACCGGCTCCCAGTCCATCGCGCACCTGCAGGAAGCCCAGTTCGTGCAGATCACCGCGGCGGGCCTGAAAGAGAGCCACCCGCACGACATCACGATGACCGTCGAGGCCCCTAACTACACTGGTCGCGGCTAGCCCGCATGATGGTCCTGCACGAGACCGCAAGGTCCGTGCAGGAACTAGACCTGCTCGGGATCGGGCTATGGCACACGAAGCCGTACGCCCATGCCCGGACCAGCCCGCCGACACCCGGCGCCGACCGCGCACGCGACGAGCTGCTGAACGCCGACGGCTAGCCTGAGCCGCAGCCTCCCATCACGAGCACGGCCACCACAGCGCGAGTTCTGCGAGCGCCGTTCGTGGCCCGTCTTGTTGCCGAGTGGACGAAGCGCATGCGCCGCAGGCGCGAGTCTCGTCCGCTCGGCAACAAGGCCCACCCGCCGCCCGACCGCCACCCCTCATCGAATCGCTACGCGATGCTGGTACACGGGGGGCCACGAACACGCCGCGCCCGCGCGGCCAATAGATAGGAGACAGACGTGCGCGACATGGTCGAGATCGGCATGGGCCGGACCGCCCGGCGTACCTACGAGCTGGACGATGTCGACATCGTTCCTTCGCGCCGGACCCGCTCGTCGAAGCAGGTGTCGCTGTCGTGGCAGCTCGACGCCTACCGTTTCGAGATCCCGTTCCTGACGCATCCCACCGACGCGCTGGTGTCGCCGGAGTTCGCGATCGAGCTCGGCCGGCTGGGCGGGCTCGGCGTGATCAACGGCGAGGGGCTGTGGGCCAGGCACGCGGATGTCGCCGCGAAGATCGATCAGCTGCTCGAGCTCGTCGGTAAGGGCGGCTACGAGCGTGCCGTCTCGCTGTTGCAGGAGCTGCATGCCGCGCCGATGCAGCCGGAGCTGCTCGCTGCCGCTGTCGCGCAGGTGAAGGCGGCCGGTGTGACGGTTGCGGTCCGGGTGAGCCCGCAGAACGCCCGTGCGCTCACGCCCGCGCTGGTGCAGGCCGGCGTCGACCTGCTCGTGGTGCACGGCACCATCATCTCCGCCGAGCATGTCGGCGACGGAGAACCGTTGAACCTCAAGACCTTCATCGCCGAGCTGGACGTGCCCGTGGTCGCGGGCGGGGTCAGCGATCACCGGACCGCGCTGCACCTGATGCGCACCGGCGCGGCGGGTGTCATCGTCGGTTACGGCTCGTTCCCCGGCGCGACCACCACCCGCGAGGTGCTCGGTATCGGCGTGCCGATGGCCACCGCGATCGCCGATGCCGCGGCCGCGCGCCGTGATTACCTCGACGAGACCGGCGGGCGCTACGTGCACGTCATCGCCGACGGTGACGTCGAAACCTCCGGGCAGCTCGCCAAGGCGATCGCCTGTGGTGCGGATGCCGCGATGCTCGGCGTGCCGCTGGCGCTGGCCGCCGAGGCGCCCGGGCGCGGCTGGTACTGGCCGTCCGCCGCCGCGCACCCCTCGGTGCCGCGTGGTTCGCTGCTCGGCGTCGAATGGGAGCTCGAGGAGGGCACCGGCGACGCGGTGCGCCCCAGCCTGGAGCAGGTGCTGTTCGGCCCCTCGGACGACCCGTTCGGCTCGCTGAATCTGGTTGGCGGGCTCCGTCGTTCGATGGCGAAGGCGGGCTACTCCGACCTCAAGGAGTTCCAGAAGGTCGGGCTCAGCGTTCGCGCGTGAGCCTTACCGTGCGTGCGAGGGCGTGATCCGCTCGCGCAGGAACTGCCGCATGGCGACGTTCACCGGCTCCGGGTGCGTCATGGTGACCGCGAGCCGGGCGCCCGCGATCTCGACGTAGCTGGCGCCGGTGAGCCCCTCCGTCAGCTGCTTGGCCCGGTCGGGCGGGATGCCGCTGTCGGTGGCGTGGATGACCAAGGCGGGACAGGTGATTTCGGACAGCCGCTCCAGCACCGAATCCCGGCTGAGCAGGCAGCCCGCCGCGACCTCGATGCCGCGGCAGTCGCGCAGCATCCAGCGGGTGGTCCAGATGGTCCGGTACCACTTGTCGTCGCCGATCAGCCAGGACGCCAGCTGATTTGCCGCCTGCTGGCGGGATCCGTCGTCGTACCACTGCTCGAGGAACTGCTGGGTGGCGTCGGACTGCTCGGGTGTCGGGCCGTTGGCCTCGGTGCTGATCAGGATCAGCGCCGACACCCGTTCCGGCGCGATGAGCGCGGTGCGCAGCGCGGTGAAGCCACCCTGTGCGGTGCCGCCGACCACGGCACGTTCGGCGCCGAGGTGGTCGAGCACGGTCAGCGCGTCGCGGGCCGCAGTCCAATAGGTGAACGGCAGGCCCTCGTCCCTGGTGCGGCCGTGACCGCGCGCGTCCCACGAGACGATCCGGAATTCCGGTGCCAGCGCGGCCATCTGAGCCGCGAACATCGTCCGGTCCATGAAGAATTCATGTGCTAGCAGCACCACCGGGCCGCTCCCGCCGCTGTCCTCGTAGTGGATGTCGGCGTCGATCGCGCGGGCGAATGGCACGAGCACGAGGATAGCCAGCGGTGCGGGGGCGGGTGGGGCGATTTGCTGGCTCGCCTTTTTGCTTGCTGGAGCTGGGCTCGGCGTCGGTGCTGTGCCGATGGCTCGGGCACAAAGTGTGCTCACTAAACTATGGCCGTGGCAGATACACAGAGACCGGTCCTCGTCGTCGACTTCGGCGCGCAATACGCACAGCTGATCGCCCGGCGGGTCCGCGAATCGAGTGTGTTCTCCGAGGTGATTCCGCACACCACCACCGTCGAGGAGATCGCCGAGAAGCAGCCGCTCGCGGTGATCCTGTCCGGCGGCCCGTCCAGCGTGTATGCCGAGGGCGCACCGCAATTGGACGCGCGGCTGTTCGATCTCGACGTGCCGGTCTTCGGCATCTGCTACGGCTTCCAGGCGATGGCGCAGGCGCTGGGCGGCACGGTCGCGCACACCGGCACCCGCGAGTACGGCCGCACCGAGATCAGTGTCGACGGTGGCGTGCTGCACGGCGGACTGCCCACCCTGCAGCCGGTCTGGATGAGCCACGGCGACGCGGTCACCGACGCGCCCGAGGGTTTCGAGGTCACCGGCACCACCGCGGGCGCACCGGTCGCCGCGTTCGAGAACCGCGCGCGCCGCCTGGCCGGCGTGCAGTACCACCCCGAGGTCCTGCACTCGCCGCACGGACAGCAGGTGCTCAGCCGCTTCCTGCATGAGATCGCGGGCATCCGCGCCACCTGGACCCCGGCCAATATCGCGGATTCGCTGATCACCGCGGTGCGCGAGCAGATCGGCGACGGGCACGCGATCTGCGGGCTGTCCGGCGGTGTCGACTCCGCGGTGGCCGCCGCGTTGGTGCAGCGGGCCATCGGGGACCGGCTGACCTGTGTGTTCGTCGACCATGGCCTGCTGCGGGCGGGTGAGCGCGAGCAGGTCCAACAGGACTTCGTCGCCGCGACCGGCGCCAAGCTGGTGACCGTCGACGCGGTCGAGAAGTTTCTGGGTGAGCTGAAGGGCGTCACCGACCCGGAGGAGAAGCGCAAGGTCATCGGGCGCGAGTTCATCCGGTCCTTCGAGGACGCGGTCTCCGAGGTCGTCGTCGAACAGGGCGGCGGCACCGTGCCGAAGGTCGAATTCCTGGTGCAGGGCACGCTGTACCCGGACGTCGTCGAGTCCGGTGGCGGCAGCGGCACCGCGAACATCAAGAGCCACCACAATGTCGGCGGCCTGCCGGACGACCTGGAATTCGAATTGGTCGAGCCGCTGCGCCTGCTGTTCAAGGACGAGGTGCGCGCGGTCGGCCGCGAGCTCGGGCTGCCCGAGGAGATCGTCGGCCGCCAGCCGTTCCCCGGACCCGGTCTGGCCATCCGCATCGTCGGTGAGGTCACCGAGGACCGGCTCGTCACCTTGCGCCAGGCCGACGCCATCGCGCGCGAGGAGCTCACCGCGGCGGGGCTGGACCGGCAGATCTGGCAGTGCCCCGTGGTGCTGCTCGCGGACGTGCGCAGCGTCGGCGTGCAGGGCGACGGCCGCACCTACGGTCACCCCATCGTGCTGCGCCCGGTGTCCAGCGAGGACGCGATGACCGCCGACTGGACCCGGCTGCCCTACGAGGTGCTCGAGCGGATCTCCACCCGGATCACCAACGAGGTGCCGGAGGTCAACCGGGTCGTCCTCGATGTGACCAGCAAGCCGCCCGGCACCATCGAATGGGAGTGAATCCCTACTAGCGCAACAAGAATGGCCCGTCCGATGGACGGGCCATTCTTTGTTTCGCTTCGATCAGCCGCGTTTGCGTGGGGAGACCACCAGCACGATGCCGACGATGATGGCGGCGAGCACCACGATCCAGCCGACCGGGACCACACTGGTGGTCGGCCACGACGACGGGCCGACGAAGGCCCAGGCGCTCACGCCGAGGGCGAGCAGGCCGACGATCAGCAGCGAGGCGGAGGGGCCGCGGCGGGACTCGGTGGATTCGTTGGACTTGTCAGCCACGGTGCACCTCCGCGTTTCCGGCTCGGACATTGATATTCAGATCGAGCACGGGCGCACCCTCGGTGGTCGGGCCGGTCAGGCCGTTGACGCACTTGACCTCACCCATGGTCTGGGTGCACTGGGTGTCGACCTTCATGTTGTTCGGCAGCCACACCTGGAAGTCGCCCATCCGGACCTCGACGTCGACGGTGCGGTTCTCGGTCAGGTTCAGCTGGCGCAGATCCAGCGTGCCCGATCCCATGTTGACGGTGTAGTGCGACTCCAACTGGCTCACCGCGGTCGGTGTCCAGACGTGTTCGCCCATCGCGCCGCGGTCGAAGTCGATCGGGCCGATCGCCGAGGCGAGCAGGACGAACCCGGCCAGCGGAGCGGTCAGCACCAGCAGGCCGTACCCGCGCCGCAGGAACGCGCCGAGGACCAGGCCGAGCCCGATCACCGCCAGCGCGGCGGCCGCGATCCGGCCGGGCGTCATCCACTCGACACCCGAGGCGGCCAGTGCGCCCGCGCCGGCGGCGGCGAGGATGGCCAGGCCGAGCACCACCGGGGTCAGCCGGGAGCGTGGACGCCTCGGCGGCGGCGCGACGAGGGTGCGCACCGGGGTCGGCTCGGGCAGATCCCAGGCGAGCGGGGCGACGCCGAGCGGATCCCAGGAAGGCGGGGTTGTGCGGCCGAGGGTGGCCGGGGTCGGCGGCTTCAGCACGGCGGGCGAGCTCGGTGCCGCTTTGCTGAGTGACGGAGTGCCGGCCTGGGCGGAAGCCGTTGGGGCTGCGGCACTTCGCTGGTCGATGACCTCGGTGGTGTTGCCGCCCTTGTCGAGCAGGACAGTGTCCGATGTCGCGTTGGATCCGCTTGGTGCGTCGCTCTTTTCGGACGGAGCCGCGGAATCGCTTGCCGCAGAGCCTTGATCGCTCGCGTCTCGCTTGCGCAGCAGGTCCGTGCCGGCCTCGTGGGCTTGGCCGGTTTCGCTCGCTCCGGAATCCTGGTGCGGCAGCACGGTTTCGGTGCCCGACGTTTCCGGTACATAGGCGTCCGGCAGCTTGGTGTACGGCGTGTACACGCTGGTCGGCGGTACATAAACGTCGCTGGTGGGGCGCGGCGCACCCTGCGGGAAGACCGCACCCGGGTAGCCGGTCGCCATGATCCCGTTGTCCGCGAGGTACCCGCTGAACTCACTGGTGGTCCCCGGCGGTGGTTCCGGATTGCGCAGGTGCATCATCCACCAGCCGGCCAGCATCAACGCCATGCTGATCAGTCCCGACCCGCCGAGGCCGACCCCGACCGGGCCCATCGTGCTCACCGCGATGGCGAGCGCGACGATCAATACGATCGTTTTGGTCTGCGACTGCGAGCTGTGCCCCTTGCCGACCAGCGACTCCGCCGCCGACGACTCGTCACCGGCGGCGCTGAACAGCAGCCAGGCCAGCAGATAGAGCACGACTCCGGAGCCGCCGAAGATCGCGGACACCACGAAGGCCACCCGCACCAGTACCGGATCGACGTTGTACCGCTGCGCGAACCCGGCCGCCACGCCGGCGATCGGTCCCTGTCGAGGCAATCGCACCGGGCGCGTACGCCAGATCTGCTGGAGCTGATCCCCGAAGCTCGTTTTCGTCATGGTTCCCATAGTGTGCCTGACCAGCACATCCGCACATCGGGGATAACCCTGAAGAATTTACTGAACCTTTTGGACTCGCCCGGTCAGGTCGTCCTCCGAGGTCCGGCAGAAGATCAGGGGGATTCCTGATGGCTAGCTGTCGGCGGATCGTGCCACTATCGAATGCATGTACCCGTCTGCGCCCTCGTTCGACACCCGAGGGTTCGATACCGCGCGGGGGTTCGAGGCCGCGCGCGGTTTCGGGCCTGCGCCGGTGTTCGATCCCGGGCCGCCGCCGCACGCCCGGATGGTGCGGCGTTCGGGCGGCCGGATCATCGGCGGTGTGGCGGGCGGGATCGCCGATCACCTCGGCGTCGACGTGTTCAAGGTCCGGATGGCGTTCGTGCTGCTCGCCGCGGCCGGGGCCGGCATCGTCGCGTACGGGTTGCTGTGGATCTTCACGCCGGGCGGCTCGGATGTAGCGAAGGCGCCCGGTTCCGAACGGCGGCAGGCGATCGGCCTCGCCATCCTCGGGGTCGGCCTCGCCATCGGGGTGTCGTGGATGTTCAGCGGCACCGCGGCGAGCGTGATCGCTCCCATCATCGTGGTCGCCATCGGTGCGGCGCTGGTGTGGCGGGAGTACGACGCCGACGGCCCCAGGTCGCTGCTCGGCCTGCCCGCGCGCCCCTCGGTGGTGACGTGGGCGCGCATCGTGGCGGGCGGCACGCTGATCGTGGCCGGGCTCGGCGTGGTGGTGCTGGCCAGGATCGATCTGAGCTCGCTCGGGTCCGCGTTGATCGCGGTGGCCGTCACGCTGGTCGGCGCCGGGCTGCTGACGGTTCCGCTGTGGCTGCGGATGATGCGGGCACTGAACGCCGAGCGCTCCGCGCGCATCCGCAATGAGGAGCGCGAGGAGATCGCCTCGCACCTGCACGATTCGGTGCTGCAGACGCTGGCCCTGATCCAGCGCCAGGCCGGTGACCCGCAGGAGGTGGTGCGGCTGGCCCGCAGCCAGGAGCGGGAACTGCGCAAATGGTTGTTCGAGGATGCCGGTCCGGCGCAGTCGAGCCTGGCCGCCGCGCTGCGCACCATCGCGGGCGAGGTGGAGGATCAGCACGGCGTGAAGGTGACCCCGGTGACCGTCGGCGATGTGTCGATGGATATCGGCGAGACCGGTGCCGGGCTGCCCAAGGAACATTTCACCGCGCTGCTCGGTGCCACCAGGGAGGCACTGGTCAATGCCGCCAAACACGCGGGTGTCCCGGAGATCGACCTGTTCGCCGAGACCGAACCGCACCAGGTGAGCATTTTCGTGCGCGACCGCGGCGCCGGTTTCGACACCGCCGCCGTGCCGCAGGACCGGCAGGGCCTGGCGAAATCCATCCGGGGCCGGATCGAACGCCGCGGCGGCCAGGTGGAGATCCTGTCCACTCCCGGCCGCGGCACCGAGGTGCGAATCATGATGCCGCGCACGGATTCCGGTGAGCCGGAAACGGTAGCCGAAGCGAACTCGGCTGAGAAACCGGACGATTCGCCAGCTCCGCCGTACGTCGCGGCGACCGGACTGCATCCGGATAACTGATTTCGTGCGAACATGGGTAACTCATCGGGTACGGGCTAACCTGGCCACTGCGTCACTGCCAGCCGCCGACGTTACTATCGCGGCACCTAGGTCTGGCCTGAATACGCGGAGAGGCGGATAAGTTGGCCGTGCGGGTCTTTCTGGTTGATGATCACGCAGTGTTCCGGTCGGGTGTGCGGGCGGAGTTGAGCCGAGAGACCGACATGGAAGTGGTCGGTGAGGCCGGGGGAGTCGCCGAGGCGATCGCCGGGATCAAGGCGACCAAGCCGGATGTCGTGTTGCTCGATGTGCACATGCCTGATGGTGGTGGCGTCGCGGTGCTCGCGGGTATCGAAGAGGGGCCGGTGTGTCTGGCGCTCAGCGTCTCCGATGCCGCCGAGGACGTGATCGCGGTGATCCGCGCGGGTGCGAGAGGGTATGTGACCAAGACGATTTCGGGTGCCGAACTGGCCGACGGTATCCGCCGGGTGTCCGGCGGCGACGCGGTGTTCAGCCCGCGGCTGGCCGGGTTCGTGCTCGACTCGTTCACCGGCAAATCGCAGGTGCCCGAGCCACCGCTGGACCCGGAACTCGATTCGCTGACCCCGCGGGAACTGGAGGTGCTGCGGCTGCTCGCCCGCGGCTACACCTACCGCGAGATCGCCGAAAACCTGTTCATCTCGGTGAAGACCGTGGAAACCCACGCGTCCAATGTGCTGCGCAAAACCCAGCAGTCGAACCGGAATGCGTTGACCCGCTGGGCCCATCACCGGCGCATCGACTGATCCGCGCCGAGGTTACATCACCGCGATGATGACGGCGATGATGATGACCAGACCGATCAGCAGTCCGATGGCGATGGCCAGCGGCGCGTTGCTGGCCTGCGGTGGTTTGCTGCGCTGCGGTGCGGGGGCCGCCGCCGCGGCGCCCACCGGGGCGCGGTGCGGGCGCGGCAGCGGGGTCGAGTGCGGACTGCGCAGGCCGGAGGCCGAATTCCGCGCCGCCCACGCCGGAATGGTGCCGTCCTCGGTGCGCACCGGCGCGCCGATGATGTAGGGCCCGGTACCGGGACCGAAAGCCGCGGTGAGGATTTCATCCCTGGCCTCGGCCATGGTCGGCCGCCGCTGCGGCGCGGGCTCGAGCATGTGCAGCAGTGCGTCGGTGAGCATTCCGCTGCGCGTCGGCGGGATGATCTGCGCCATGGCCGCGCGGTGCACCAGCACATCGCTGTCCTCGTCGAGACCGAACGGCGGCTGCCCCTCGATCGCGGTGTACAGCGTGGCACCGAGAGAGAACACGTCGCTGGCCGTGGTTGGCTGCGCGCCGCGGGCCACCTCCGGTGGCAGGTAGGCGGGGGTGCCGACAATGACACCGTCGGGATCGTCGGAGTGCTCGCCCGCGCCGCGCGAGATGCCGAAGTCGCTGAGCTTGGCCATGCCGACGATCGGACCACGGTCGGCGACAAGGATATTGCCGGGTTTGATGTCGCGGTGCGTGATGCCCGCCGCGTGCGCGGCGGCCAGTGCGTCGGCGACCTGCGCGCCGATCTGCGCCACCTCGATCGGGGGCAGCGTGTCCACCAGCGCGAGCGCCTTGGCCACGTTGCGCGAGGGTAAGTGCTCCATCACCAGCCAGGGCTCGCCCGCCTCGAGCACCACGTCGTACACGGCGATCGCGTGCTCGTGCGAGAGCTTGGCCGCGACCCGGCCCTCGTGCATGATCTGGCTGCGGATCTCGTTGGCCTCTGCTTCCGGCAGCCCGGCCGTCGAGAGGACCTGTTTGATGGCGACGTCCCGGTCGAGCAGCCGGTCGTGCGCGAGCCACACCGCGCCCATGCCACCGCCACCCAGCTTCGACTGCAGCCGGTAGCGGCCGGCGACCAGATAGTCGGGGCCGACAATGGGACGAGCGCGTTCGGTCACGGTGCGAGGGTAGCGGAAAACAAGGTGCCCTACGGAGTTTGCTGACACGAACCGCGCCCTGGTTTTTGCCGATCCTGAACGCCGGTGCCGCACTTGGTAGTCGATCTGTCTGCCGCCGCGTGCGTCGTGGTCGGCGGCCGTCGTCACTGTGACACCCGCTCGCGGGCGGGTCCTGACTTGCTGCCGCGATAACGACTGCGTACAGACCGAGCCGCGGTTTACAACGGCATCATTTCGAAATCGTGGGTGCGGGGGTGGGCTCTTGACGGAACCCGGGGGTCGGTTTCTACTGAGCAGGTATCGAACGTATATTCGATACGGATCGATAGCTGAATCGGTGCTGACCCCTGTACCTGGGGGTTCGTTCCGTGGCGTCGCCTCGGGTCCATCGTGGGAAGTAGGTGGTAGAGATGGGTTCGGATGCGAAACCGCAGGAGGGGGCACAACCGCAGGCGGTAGCTCGGGAGAGCCCGCCCACGGTGGCTGAGCTGCGCAGAAGAATGGCGGCGATACCCGGTCGCGGCGAAGCGGCGGCCGAGCGGATACCGCTGGACGCCGAACTGCGCCGGGAGTCGCTCGCGGTGCCGCCCGCGCTCGCCGCGCTGTTGCCCGGCGGTGGCCTGACCAAGGGGTCGGTCGTGTCCTACACGGGCGCCCGGTCGCTGCTGGCCGGCCTGCTCGCCGCGGTGACCGAGGACGGTGGGCACGCCGCGGTGGTCGGGGTGCCCCGGCTCGGCCTGCTCGCCGCGGTGGAGATGGGCGCCCAGCTGGAGCGGCTGGCCGTGATCCCCGATCCAGGCCCGGACCCGGTGGAGGTGGCCGCCGTCCTGCTCGACGGCCTCGACCTGGTGGTGCTCGGCCTCGGCGGCACCGCCGTCGCCCCGGCACGCACCCGGGTGATCGCCGCCCGCGCCCGCAGCAAGGGCGCCACCCTGGTGGTCACCGACGGCCGCTGGCCCGGCGCCGCCCTGCACCTCGACGCTCGCATCGCCGGCTACTCGGGCCTCGGGCACGGCCGCGGCCGCCTGCACTCCCTCGGTCTCGAGGTCGAGGTGCGCGGCAAGGCGGGCCCGCCCAGGCGCGGCCGCCTCGACCTCCGTTCGAATTCCGGCCGGGTCGAATGGGCGGCGCACGAAACACCCACGCGGACCGCCGTGCCGGTGGAGGCCAAGGAGGCGGCGTCGTGACGGTCGAGTTGTGCGGTGCGGCACCGTGATCCTGCCCAGCCGAGCGAAGGGCGCGGCGCGGGTATTGGCGCTGTGGTGTCCGGATTGGCCCGCGGTCGCCGCCGCCGCGGTGGCCGGGCTGCCCGCGACCCAGCCGGTGGCCGTGCTCTTCGCCAACCGGGTGATCGCGTGCTCGGCGATCGCGCGCGCCGACGGGGTGCGGCGCGGGCTGAAGCGGCGGGAGGCGCAGGCGAAGTGTCCCGATTTGTTTCTGGCGCAGGCGGATCCGGATCGGGACGCGCGGTTGTTCGAGCCGGTGGTGGCGGCCGTGGATGCGACGGTGCCCGGGGTGGAGGTGCTGCGGCCCGGTCTACTGGTGCTCGGAGCGCGCGGTGCCGCCCGGTTCTTCGGTTCCGAGGAGGCGGCGGCCGAGCGGCTCGTCGACGCGGCGGCCGCCACCGGGGTGGAGGCGCAGATCGGCATCGCCGACGAGTTGTCCACGGCGGTGATCGCCGCCCGGCGCGGCACGATCGTGCCCGTCGGGGCGGGTGCGCGGTTTCTCGCGCCGATGCCGGTGCGTGAGCTCGCGGTCGAGCCGAGCCTGGCCGCGCCGGAGCGCGACGATCTGGTGGATCTGCTGCACCGCTTGGGTTTACGCCGCATCGGTGATTTCGCCGCGCTGTCGCCCGCCGAGGTCGCCTCGCGGTTCGGCGCCGACGCGGTGCTGGCGCACCGGTGCGCGCAGGCCCAGCCGGAGCGCCCACCCTCCGCGCGGCAGCCACCCAAGGATCTAACGGTGCAGTATCCCTGCGACCCGCCGATCGAACGGGTCGATGCCGCCGCTTTCGCGGGCCGCATGCTCGCCGCCCAACTGCACGCCGAACTGTCGAACGCGGGCCTGGCCTGCACCCGATTATCGATATTCGCGGAAACCGATGCGGGGGAGGAGCTTTCGCGGATCTGGCGGTGCGCGGAACCGCTGACCCCGGACGGTACCGCCGACCGGGTGCGCTGGCAGCTGGACGGCTGGCTCACCCGGCGCGACCGGCCCACCGCGCCGATCACCCTGCTGCGCCTGGAACCGGTCGAGGTGGTGGCGGCGGGTGCGTTGCAGCTCGGGCTGTGGGGTGGGGTCGGCGAGGAAGAAGAGCGGGCCCGGCGCGCGCTGGTCCGGGTGCAGGGTCTGCTCGGTGGCGAAGCGGTGCGGGTCGGCGTGCTCAGCGGCGGCCGCGGGCCCGTCGAGCGCATCACGCTGGTCGCGCTCGGTGACGAACCCGTGCCCGCCGCCGACCCGGCCCAACCGTGGCCGGGCCGGTTACCCGAGCCCGCCCCCGCGTTGCTTCTGCTCAATCGGCCGCAGGTGCGTCTGGAAGCGGTGGACGGCACGCCGATCCAGGTCACCGAGCGCGCCCTGTTCAGCGCCGACCCCGCCCGCCTGCACTGGGGCAGCAGGCAGTGGCGGCTGACCGGCTGGGCGGGGCCGTGGCCGGTGGACGAGCGCTGGTGGGTGCCGGAGCCGACCGAGAACCCCGACGCCCCAACCACTTTCACCGCACGCGCGCAAGTCCAGCTGGACGGTGCGCCGCCCGACGTCCGGGTGCTACTGCTCGTCTATCACGACGAGATCTGGCGCGCCGAAGGACTTTACGACTGAGCGGGCCGCGACCACACCGTCGCCATGGTGAAGGGCTGCCCGCGCAGGTCCCGCCACTTCGGCTTGGCCGCGAGCCAGGTGTCGTCGATCAGCGTCTCGGTGAGCTCGGCGAGCACCCAGCCCGCGTCCAGCGCCGCTGTCACATGCTCGCTGAGCAGGTGCAGGTTCGTGCTGATCGCCACCGGCTCGCCACCCTGGGGCGTGTAGTGCGTCGGCATTCCGGTCGTCATCATGAATTGCGGATGGAAGCTGACCAGGACGCACAGCGCGCCGGGCGCGGCCAGCCGCCACGCCTCGGCGTAGAACGGGGCCAACTCGGGCAGGTGCTCATCGATCAGTGAGGCGATCACCAGGTCGTAGCTGCCGTCGGCCAGCCCGGTGACGCGCACGTCCGCCTGGGTGAGCGTGGTGTGCGCCCCGCGTGCCGCGGCCCGCTCCAGCATCCCCGCGCTCACATCGACACCGTCGATATGGGACACCCCCTGCGTGCGCAGCCAGCCGCCGGTCCGCCCCGTCCCGCACCCCAGGTCGGCGGCGCGGCGTATCCGCGGCCACCCCGGACGCCGCAGCCGGGCCAGCAGCGCGAGATCCATCTCGTCCATGACGGTCTGCTCGTAGGTCGGCGCCCATCCGTCGTATCCGGTGGCCACATCGACGGTGCGGTAGTTTCGGCGGTCGTAATCCGCGAATGACGGCATGCGCGGAGTATTTCGCGGCCCACCGGGATTCGCCAGGCAATTTCGGCTGCCCTGCTCGACGAGACCATCGCGATTGCGCCCGAGTCCTGCGCTCGACACGCGGGCGGCGAAGGGCGTGCGACCTACGATGTGGTGCCCGGCTCACGTGATCCGTGTGACAAGTCGCAGGTCGGAAGATGACAACCCCAGTACTCTCGAAGATCGTGGATCTCGCGGTGACCAGACTTGCCTTCGGTGACGTGCGGATCGCCTACCGGGATTCGGGGGCGACCGCGGGTGCCGACGTGCCCGTGGTCCTGGTGCACGGCATGGGCGGGGACGGGCACACCTGGGACCGGTTCGCCCGCGCGCTGGTGCAGGTGGGCCGCCGGGTCATCATTCCCGACCTGCGTGGCCACGGCCGCAGCTCACACACCGACTCGTACCGGTTCGACGAATTCGGCGCCGACGTCCTGAAACTGTGCGACCGGCTGGAACTGTCCACGGTTGATCTGGTCGGCCATTCGCTGGGCGGCTACGCCGTCTCCTGCGTCGCGCAGGAGCGCCCGGAGCTGGTGCGCCGCCTGGTCATCGAGGAGTGCCCGCTGCCGTTGCAGTCCGGCGCCGAAGAACTGCGGCTGACCCGCCGTTTCCCGACCGTGCCCGAGCTGTGGCACGCCACGAGCAGCCTGGCCAGGCATCCGCGCGCGGTGCTGGCCTTCGACCGGTCCATGACCAGGACCGCGCTGGAACAGTTCCGCAAGCCGAACCCGGAGTGGTGGGATCGGCTCTCCGACATCACCGCGCGGACGCTGGTGCTGCGCGGCGGCCCCGGCGGCATGGTCGATCCGGCGAAGCTGGCGCTCATGCGCGCCGCCATCGCCGACTGCACGGTCACCGCCTTCGCCTGCGGTCACAGCATCCACCGCGACCGCTACCGCGACTTCGCGGCCGCCGTTCATCCTTTCCTCGCAGCGTGAACCACACCGGCTTCGAGGGGATGCTCTGCTCCGCCGCCGCGGTGCACACTCCACTGTCCGGCAGCGCCACCGAGGTGACCGGCTGGTTGTGCATCGAACACCCCGGTGCCTGGGGTCGCGATGTGATCGGCGACGAGGTGCTCGGCCCGGAGATCACGCCCGAGCTGGCGGTGCGGACCGCCGCCGCGCACGTGCGCCCGACCTTGATCCGGCGCCCCGGTCGCAATGAATTCACCGGCACCCGAACGGTTTTGATCGCCAGCTCGCGGCCGACGGGGTCCTGGTGCGAGCGTTTCGAGATCACCGATCTGAAGCAACTGCTCGATGTCGACCTGAATCTGCTGGCCGGTCCGCCGCCCGGAATCGGTGTGCCCGTTGCCGATCCGCTGGTGCTGGTGTGCGCGCACGGCAAACGCGACCAGTGCTGTGCGCTGCTCGGCCGCCCGATCGCCGCGGAACTCGCGACGAAATACCCTGGGCAGGCGTGGGAGTGCTCGCACACCGGCGGTCACCGCTTCGCGCCCGCCTTGGTGCTGCTGCCGTCCGGGCTCACCTACGGGCGGCTCGACGCCGCCTCCGCTGCGGAGATGGTCGAAGCCGCCCGGCGCGGCGCGGTCTCGAACACCGGCCTGCGTGGCCGCAGCTGTTACTCGCCGGTCGAACAGGTCGCGGAAGTCGCGGTGCGCGAACGGGTTTCCGCCGCCGTCGACGATCTCACGGTTGCCCTCGACAACGACACCGCCGCACTGGTCACCCACCGCGACGGCCGTCGTTGGCGGGTTACCGTGCGCACCATCGCTTTTCCGGCGCGTCAACCCAGCTGCAATGCCGCTCCCAAGGCGGTAACCGCCCTCGCGGTGGACACGATCCAGGCCTTGCCCGTCGACTGAACCGCGACGCCACGGAGCGTCCATTCGGCCGGTACCGCAACGAGGTCCCGTTCGGTGCCGAACCGCGCAGCTCGCTGCTCTGCTCGGGCGGCCTGGTTCGGCGAGCCGGACATCACCGGGCTCGCTCGGCCGATGTCGTGATCACCAGTGGGTGCCGGGGACCCAGCGGGCGGCGCGGCGCAGGGCGGTGCCGGTGACCCGGCGGGCCGCCGAGCGCGGGCGCGGGACAGTTTGGGGGACAGCGGGTTCCGCGGCTTCTTCGGTGTCCTCCACCTGCTCACCCTTGGCGGCGGGGGAGTCCGGCAGGGCGCGGTAGTAGCGGTGCAGGATGCGGTCGCGGAACTTGGGGGTGAGCAGGGCGCCGTATTCGGCGAAGGTGCCCAGCGGCACGTCGATGCGCTTGGGGCGTTCGGTCAGCGCGCGCACGATCGTCGCGGCCGCCCACTCGGGGGATTCGCTGGGACCCTGGTCGCCGCTCGGGGTGATCATCGGGGTGCGCACCAGCGGCATGTGGATGGTGGTGAAGGTGACGCCGTCGGCCATGGTCTCGACCGAGGCCACCTCGGCGAACTTGTCCAGCGCTGCCTTGCTGGCCAGGTAGGCCGCGAAACGCGGTGTCGCCACCTGCACGCCCGCGCTGCTGATGTTGACGATGTGGCCGAACTTGCGCTCGCGCATCTGCGGCAGCAGCGCCAGCGTCATCCGCAGCGCGCCGAAGTAGTTGACCGCCATGGTGCGCTCGAAGTCGTGCAGCCGGTCGGTGGAGCGGTGGATGGCGCGGCGGATGGACCGGCCCGCGTTGTTCACCAGCATGTCGACGTGGCCGTGCTCGTCGAGGATGGTCTTCACGACGTGGTCCACCGAGTCGGAATCGGTGACGTCGCACTGGTATCCGTAGGCGCTGCCGCCCGCGGCCTTGATCTCGTCGACCACCGAGGCGAGTTCGTCGGCGCGGCGGGCGAGCAGGAACACGGTGGCGCCCTTGCCCGCGACGGCGATCGCCGCCGCCTTGCCGATCCCGGAGGAGGCGCCGGTGATGAGGACATGCCGACCCGTGATGTCGCGGCTGCGACGGCCGCGCCGGGTCTCGGGCAGGCCGGTGTCAGCGGATGCTTCGCTCATCGCTGCTCCTTTGCAGTTCGGTTGGCATGAACTTACTCCGAAGTAAGTTTACTCGCCAAGTGGCACTGCTCACTTTTCGGGGCTGGGGTCGAGGTGGTGAACACGGGTCGAACAACCTCTCGAAATCGATCGAACATATGTGCGATACTCGGCGCATGGCGGACGATCGGATGGCGGACATCTTTGCCGCGGTGCGGCTCGGTGGTGGGGACCAAGCGGCGGCGCGACAGGCGCTGGAGAAGTTGTGGGACGAGATCGGTGAGGGCGGTGATCCCTTGCACCGCTGCGTGATCGCGCATCACCTAGCCGATCTGCAGGACACCGCCGCCGCCGCGCTGCTCTGGGACCGGCGGGCGCTCGCCGCGGTGTTCGGCCCCGGCATCCCGCTGGACGAAGGGCTCCGCAGTTTCCTGCCGTCGCTGTATCTCAACCTGGCCGACAGCCACCGGCGAGTCGGCGACTTCGAAGCCGCCCGCATGCAGCTGGCCATCGCCCGCGGGCACCTCGATGTCCTCGCCCACGACGCCTACGGCGCCCTGATCCGCGCGGGCCTCGACGATGTCGAAGCGGCGCTCGCCGAGGGCTCGACGGCGCCCCTGCCGACCAGCTGACGTATGAGGAGGTGAGCCGCGGTGGGGTGGAGCAACGGTCCCCCTACCTGGTCCGAGCTGGAGCGGGTGCTGTCGGGGCGACCCGGCCGGACGAACCCGGACGCGATGTACCCCGGCGACGGCGGCGACAGCCCGGCCTGGTCCCGCAAGCGCGGGGAGTACCTGGCCGGGCCCGCGCTGCCCGCCGACGGGCCGACGGTGCCGTACGCGGAGCTGCACACGCACTCGGCCTACAGCTTCCTCGACGGCGCGAGCCAGCCGGAGGAGCTGGTGGAGGAGGCCGTGCGGCTCGGCCTGGAGGCGATCGCGCTCACCGATCACGACGGCTTCTACGGCACCGTGCGGTTCGCGGAGGCGGCAAGGGAATGCGGGATGCCGACGGTCTTCGGGGCCGAGCTGTCGCTGGGCACGCAGGCGGAGACGACCCCGCGCCGCGGGCCTGTCACCATCCCGGATTTCATGCCGCGCACCGGATCTCCCGATCCCGCCGGGCCACACCTGCTGGTGCTGGCTCGCGGCCAGGAGGGCTATCGCCGGCTGTCGCGGGAGATCGCGGCCGCCCACATGGCGGCAGGGGAGAAGGGCATCCTCCGCTACGACTTCGACGCGCTCTCCGCGGCCGCCGAGGGGCACTGGCAGATCCTGACCGGCTGCCGGAAGGGTCATCTGCGTCAAGCGCTCGAACACGACTTACGTTCGGGCAGTACGCGTCTCGTACGGTCCGAGGCCGCGCTGCGCGACCTGACGGAGCGGTTCGGCGCCGACCGGGTGAGCGTGGAACTCACCCACCACGGCATCCCGGAGGACGACGAGCGCAACGCCCACCTCATCGCGCTGGCCGACCGCCTCGGGCTGCCCGTATTGGCCACCACCGGAGCGCATTTCGCCGGGCCGGGTCAGCGCCGCCGGGCCATGGCGCTCGCGGCGATCCGGGCCAGGCAGAGCTTGGACGAGATCGCCGGCTGGCTGGCCCCCACCGGCGGCGCGCATCTGCGCTCCGGCGCGGAGATGGCGCGGTTGTTCGCCGACTGCCCGCAGGCGGTGCGCAACGCGGTCGCGCTGGCCCGCGAATGCGCCTTCGACCTGAAGCTGATCGCGCCGAAGCTGCCGCCGTTCGACGTGCCGGCGGGCCACGACGAGAAGTCCTGGCTGCGGGCGCTCACCCTCGCGGGCGCCGCGGCGCGCTACGGCCCGCCGGAGCGAAACCCGCAGGCGTACCGGCAGATCGAGCACGAGCTCGCGGTGATCGACGAGCTGGAATTCCCCGGCTACTTCCTGGTGGTGCACGACATCGTCACCTTCTGCAAGGACAACGACATCCTGTGCCAGGGTCGTGGCTCGGCGGCCAACTCGGCCGTCTGCTACGCGATCGGCATCACCAATGTCGACCCGGTCAGCAACAACCTGCTGTTCGAACGTTTCCTCTCGCCGGAACGCGACGGGCCACCCGATATCGATGTCGACATCGAATCCGACCGCCGCGAGGAGGCCATCCAGCACGTCTACACCAAGTACGGCCGTGAGTACGCCGCGCAGGTGGCCAATGTGATCACCTATCGCGGCAAGTCCGCGGTCCGCGATGCCGCACGCGCACTGGGCTTTTCGCCGGGCCAGCAGGACGCGTGGAGCAAGCAGGTGAGCCGGTGGACCGGCGTCGGCGGCGAGACCGGTACCGACATTCCCGCCGAGGTGCTCGGGCTGGCCGCCGAAATCGAAGGACTGCCTAGGCATCTCGGTATCCACTCCGGCGGCATGGTGATCTGCGACCGCCCCATCGCCGACGTCTGTCCGGTGGAGTGGGCGCGGATGCCCGGCCGCAGCGTGCTGCAGTGGGACAAGGACGATTGTGCCGCCATCGATTTGGTGAAGTTCGACCTGCTCGGTCTGGGCATGCTCTCCGCGCTGCACTACATGATCGACCTGGTGCGCGAGCACACCGGCGAGATCGTCGAGCTGCACAAGCTCGATCTGAAGGAAGCCGCCGTCTACGAGATGCTCTCGCGCGCCGACTCGGTGGGTGTGTTCCAGGTGGAGTCGCGAGCCCAGATGGCGACGCTGCCCCGGCTGAAGCCGCGCGAGTTCTACGACCTGGTGGTGGAGGTGGCGCTGATCCGGCCCGGCCCCATCCAGGGCGGTTCGGTGCACCCGTATATCCGACGCCGCAACGGCGCCGAGCCGGTGACCTACGACCATCCGGCCCTGGAGAATTCGCTGGCCCGCACGCTCGGTGTGCCGCTGTTCCAGGAACAGCTCATGCAGATGGCCGTCGACGTCGCGGGCTTCACCGCGGCCGAGGCCGACCAGCTGCGCCGCGCGATGGGCTCCAAACGCTCACCGGAGCGCATGGAAGGCCTCAAGGAACGCCTCTACCGTGGCATGCGCGAACTGCACGGGATCACCGGCGAAGTGGCCGACCGGATCTACGAGAAGCTCTACGCCTTCGCGAATTTCGGTTTCCCGGAGAGTCATTCGCAGAGTTTCGCCTCGATCGTGTTCTATTCGTCGTGGTTCAAGCTGCACCACCCCGCGGCCTTCTGCGCCGGTCTGCTGCGGGCGCAGCCGATGGGCTTCTACTCCCCGCAATCCCTGGTCGCCGACGCCCGCAGGCACGGCGTCGTGGTGCACGGCCCCGACATCAACGCCAGTCGCGCCGAACCGACCCTGGAGCAGGACGGCACCCAGGTGCGCCTCGGCCTGGCGGCGGTCCGGCACATCGGCGACGACCTCGCCGAAAAGATCGTCGCCGCACGAGATCAAGGACCGTACACCTCCTTCCTCGACCTGACCGGCCGCGTGGAACTCACTGTCGTGCAAGCGGAATCACTCGCCACCGCGGGTGCCCTCGGCGGTCTCGGCAGCACCCGGCGCGAAGCCCTCTGGGCGGCGGGCGCCGCCGCGGGGGAACGCGCGGATCGGCTGCCCGGTACCGGCGCCGCCACCACCGCCCCCGTGCTGCCCGGCATGAGCGACCTCGAACTGGCCGCCGCCGACGTCTGGGCCACCGGCGTCTCCCCGGGCAGCTATCCCACCGAATTCCTGCGCCCGCAACTCGATGCGCTCGGCGTGATTCCCGCCGCCGGGCTGCTTGCCGTGCGGGACGGGTCGCGCGTGCTGGTGGGCGGCGCGGTGACGCACCGGCAACGTCCCGCCACCGCCGCCGGTGTCACCTTTCTCAACCTGGAAGACGAGACCGGCATGGTGAACGTCGTCTGCTCGGTCGGGCTGTGGGCCCGCTACCGCCGCTTGGCGCAGAGTGCGCCCGCCCTGCTCATCCGCGGTCGCGTGCAGAACGCCGAGGGGGCGGTCAGCATCGTCGCCGAACACCTGCGGCGGCTGGACCTGCGCGTCGACTCCAAGTCGCGCGACTTCCGCTGAGCCCATGAAAAACTCGTCTTCCTCCCCGGATATCGCCGCCATAGGATGAGGCGTTCTGCCAGCGCGGCCCCGTCGGAAATCGGGAGACACCATGCCAGCGCATTCGGATGCCGGCTCGCCACGGCGCGCCACCGCACCAGCCGTGCGTCCTCGCTACCTGGCGATCATCGTGACACTGTTGCTCGCGTTGCCGACCGTATTGCTCAGTGCCGCAATCATTCTGGTCCTCGGCGCGTGGGTGGGGATCTGGTTGGCGGTGACGGCCGTCGTGGTGTGGGCGTTGTTCGGCGTCAGCCTCTTCGATGCGGCGTGGTTCACGCCCAATCGTGCGAAATTCGCCAAGGCATTCGGGTTTCGGCACCCGATCCCACCGGAGGACGAGCTCCTCGCCGCGGCATGGGAGCAGGTCACCAGCGCGCCAGGCGTGGACGGGTGGCCGTACTCGCTGTGGGTGGAGCAATCCGATGACCCGAATGCCCTCGCCGCGCCCAGTCGTATTGTCGCGGTGACGAGTTCGGCGCTCACCGACCTCGATTCGGGGGAGCTCGAAGCGGTGCTCGCGCACGAACTCGGGCACCACCTGAACGTCGATCCCCGGGTGCGACTGGTCGACATGTGGATCGCCCTGCCGGGGCGCGTGCTGTGGGCGGTGTGCAGGCGTCTCGGGCGGATCGCGAGGATCCTCGGCCCGCTAGCACCGTTCGCTCGATTCGTCGCGGCGGTGGGTCTACTGCCTGTCGTGGCCATCGTGCTGACACCGGTGGTGGGGTTCGGTGCCGCGCTCCTGTTCGTTGTCCTGCTGATCGTGGAACCGCTGACCAGGAGCGCACAGTGTCACCGCGACGAATACGCCGCCGACCGTGCGGCCGTCGACCTCGGCTACGGTCGTGAACTGGCGGCCGGTCTGCGCAGCTGGGAGTCCGAGACAACCCCCCGCCTCGTCGCGCTGGGCGATCGGCTCTACAGCACGCATCCGCCCCTGGCGCTGCGGATCAGGAAGATCACCGCTCGGCTCGGCGAATGACCTGGCCGCCCACACTTTTAGAGAAGTGTTAGAAGGGCTCTAGAGAACAGTTATGTCGGGCTGTTCGTGCGGTAACAGGGGCTACTGTGCGAATCATGCGGAAGCTTGCTGTGCTGTGCATCGGTCTGCTCGGTCTGACGTTGCTCGTCGGCTGCGGCTCCGGCGACAACGACGCCAAAAGAGCAGCGCCGCCGGGCCGGCCGTCGACCTACGCCACGGTGGAGTCCGCGCCGGCGCCCGCCTCCGTGCCGCCGGGGCTGCGCGACCAGGGGGCCGCGCCACGCAAAGACAACACCGGCAATGAAACCGTCACGGTGCGTAAGGAAGTCGTCACCGGCAGCGTAGAGATGACCGCGGGCAAACCGATCGAGGCGGCAGCCAAGATCGCCGACCGGGTGCGCGAGGCAGGCGGCCGGATCGACAGCCGGACCGAACAGCCCGGCACCGAGGACGCAGACCCCAGCGCCACCCTGACCGTCCGGGTGCCCGCGGACAAGACCGACGCGTTCATCGACGGGCTCGGCGGCCTCGGCCGCGTCACCCGGGTGCACACCAACCGCGACGACGTGACGATGCAGTGGGAAGACCTGGACGCCAGGATCCGGGCACTGCAGGCCTCCGTCGACCGGCTGCGCGGGCTCATCGCGGGCGCGACCAACACCGCCGACCTGCTCAACGCCGAGCAGGCGCTGTCGAGCAGGCAGGGTGAACTCGACAGCCTGACCGCGCAGAAGCGCCACCTCGACGACGACGTCGCGCTGTCCACGCTCACCATCGACGTCACCACCGCGACCACCAAGGCCGAGGAAGACCGCGCCGACAACTTCTGGGAAGGGATCGTCAGCGGCTGGAACGGGCTGGTGGACTGGCTGAAGGATGCGGTCGTGTTCACCGGTAAGGCGCTGCCGTGGCTCGGCTTCCTGGTGGTGCTCGCCGCCGTGGTCTGGGGCATCGTGCGGCTGGTGCTGCGGCGGGGCAAGCGCGGCGCTCCGGCAGAATCGACACCGGTGGGTGCCGGCGCGGCTACGAAGTCCGGTTCCGGCGGCACGGAAAGCGCAGGGGCCGCGGGTAGCACGGCGACGGGAGACAAGAGTGCCGACAACGGTCCGGGCGACCATAAAACCGAACAGCCGTAAGGGCCCGCTCGTCGAAATCCTCGACGACGGCACCCTCCAGCTGTACGTGCGCGCCCCGGCCGTCGAAGGCAAAGCGAACAAGGCTGCCATCGAACTGCTCGCCGAGCATTACGGAGTGCCCAAGAGCGCCGTCCGCCTGGCGGCCGGCGCCACCTCCCGCTTCAAGCGTTTCGAGATCGATCGCTGATTCGCTGAATCGCTTGCGTATTAGGCCTTTTCGCGCACCTGTCGTCGCGCCTGGCCGGAGCTCGTTGGCAATCTCCGTGCGCCAGCGGCGAATTCGTGCGCGGCGGTCACACTCCGCTGTCGAACCCGACCTGCCGCCACGCCTCGTACACCGCGACCGCGGCGGCGTTGGACAGATTCATCGATCGGCGCCCCGGCAGCATCGGAATGCGCAGCTGATCGGTGACATGCGGATCCTCGAGCACCGCCGCGGGCAACCCCGTCGGCTCGGTCCCGAACAGCAGCACATCCCCTTCCCGATACGCCACGTCGGTGTACCGGGTCGTGGCCTGCGTGGTGAACGCGAATACCCGCTCCGGCCGCACCGCCGCCCACGCCGCCGCCAGATCCTTGTGCACCGTCACCGACGCCAGATCGTGGTAATCCAACCCGGCCCGCCGCAACTTGGCCTCCGAAAGATCGAACCCCAACGGCTCGACCAGATGCAGCTCACACCCGGTCCCCGCCACCAGTCGAATCGCATTCCCGGTATTTCCGGGTATCGCGGGCTCATGAAACATCAGTCGGAACACGGCAGACAGTCAATCAGGCGTTCGCCGCTGCGCTTCGCCGACCTACCGCCCGCCGATACTCGAGACTGACGTCGCTCTGGCCGACCAGCCGATACGGCACAGGGGGGACGCTTGATTGCCGGGGTCAGGGGAGCTGGATGGGGGCGAGGTCTGTGTCGGGTGGGGGGCGGAGGCGGCGGAGGGTGCCGTCGAAGAGGGTGGTGTAGAGGGCCCAGGTGTTGCCGTCGGGGGCGATGCGGACCGAGCTGGGGCCGGCTTGGCCGATCGCGAGCCCGGCGGCGATGACGCAGGTGGCGCCGGTGGTCGGGTCGACGCGGTGGATCTCGCCTGCGGTG
Source organism: Nocardia sp. XZ_19_369 (assembly GCF_015355715.1). Lineage (NCBI taxonomy): Bacteria > Bacillati > Actinomycetota > Actinomycetes > Mycobacteriales > Nocardiaceae > Nocardia > Nocardia sp. XZ_19_369. Next base: position 645,592 of record NZ_JACVED010000003.1, read on the forward strand.
TGGGCGGCGACGTAGAGGGCGCCGGAGCGGGATGTGGTCAGGTCGTCGAGGCCGGGGAACAGGCCGGGGATGGTGGCGATGACGGTCCATCGATCGGGGGCGTCCAGCGGGACGCGGATGACTCGGCCGGTGAACAGGTCGTCGGTGTAGACGGCGCCGTGCTCCGGGTCGAGCGCCAGGCCTTCGGAGCGTGGCACCGGCGACCAGTTGAGCACGGTGGCGCCGGTGTCGGGTCGATAGCGGGTCAGGCCCTTCGACGGGCCGCCCTCGGTGCCGACCCAGGTGGTCAGCAGGTCGCCGCCCGGCAACCGCAGCAGACCGTTGCCGTCGAGCGGTGCCACCGAGGTCAGCCGTTCGGTCCCGGTGTCCAGCTGCCACAACTGGCCCCCGGCAAGGAAATACAGATTCGAGCCGACCAGTTGCAGGCCGCGGGGGACCCGCAGGTTTTCCAGCACTGTCCGCACCTGACCGGCGCCATCGAGGTGATAGATCTTCGAATCCGCGGACATGTAGAACCCGCCACGGCCGTCCGGTTCGAGGTTCTCCAACTGCTCCAAACCCTGTACAAGGGTGTCGACTTGCCAGCCACCGCAACCCGCCGCACCCACACCCTGCGCGGGCCCCGCCGCGGCACCAGCCCCCGCCACGATCGCCACCGTGACGCACAAGGCGCGAATGCGTCTGCCCACCATCCCCATTCCGCGCAGCCTATGCCGCGGCACCTGGGAGGTCGACACCGCAGAACCGTGGGCGCCAGCGCAACGGTCACTGCCTTTGAGCGAAACCCCGTGTGCGGCAATCGTCCTCATCTGGCGGTTAGGATGCGCGGATGGTGAGCACCTCGCACAATCCGGTAGACACCCAACCACCCGCACCGGGCTTCGCGCACGCGACGTCGGCCACCGGTAGCAGGATCATTCACATTTCCGGGCAGGTCGGCACCGATGCTTCGGGCCGGGTGGTCGAGGGTGGCCTGGCCGCCCAGACCACGCAGGCCTTGCTCAACCTGGGCCGCGCGCTCGAGGCGGCGGGCGGTAAGGCCGCCGACCTCGTCAGCGTCCGGTTCTACGTGGTCGATTGGGACCCGTCGAAGTTCGAGGCGCTTGGTGCGGCCGGTGCCGCGGCCCGCGTGCACTACGAGTTCCCCGAAACCGCGGTCACCCTGGTCGGCGTGGCCGCCCTGTTCACCCCGGAGCATCTCATCGAGATCGAGGGTGTCGCGGTCGCCGACTGAGCCCGTCGGCGGCGGTGGACCGGGGGAGTCTGTCAGAATCGGGGTGTGACCGATGCCGACACGTCCACCGCGGACCACCGGGCAGCCAGTAGCTCCCCGTTCCTGCGCTGCCATCTGCCGATGGTGGTCGTGGCGCTGGTCATCGCGGTGGCGATCGTGTTCGTGGCGCAGGACCGGTGGCGCCGCGGCGCGCTGTTCTTCGGCGGAGCGACGCTGCTGGCCGCGGCGTTCCGGCTCTGCCTGCCGACCGCACAGGTCGGCTTGCTCGCCGTGCGCAGCAAGCCGTTCGACGTCGGTGCGCTGACCGTGCTCGGCTCCGCCATCGTCTTCATCGCCGCGACCATCAATACCCTGGGCGTCGGCTAGTACCGGGAAGCTTTGGCGGCCAACGGGTTCAGCGGGCGTACTGCTCGGTGAAGACCGTCTGATCGCGCGCCCTGCGACCAGGGTGCGGCGGGACGGTGTCGCTGTACCCGACCGCGACCAGCACCGCGATGGCCAGCTCGGCGCGGTCGCCGATGCCGATGGCCTGCTTGACCAGGTCGGCATCCCAGCCGTTCATCGGGGCCGAGGCTGGTGGCGGCGAGCATGACGTAGGTGGCCGCGATCATCGCGTTCTTGACGGCGTTCTCCCGGAGCAGGCCGCGTTCGCGCAGCGAATGGAATTCGCTGCGGGAGTTCGGCATCGCGGTGAACGCGGCGTTCCAGGCCGCGTTGTGGACGGCCAGTTCGGCAATGTCGGCATTGCTGTGCTGCCAGGCCGTGGGGTCGGCGACGAAGACCAGGACGACGCATACCCATTGCGGCACTACGTGATTGGATAGAAACCAACATCAACCTGATCGAGCAGGCGCGCCGGGCCCGCTGAACAACCCGCCGCACCCCTCGACGCGGCGGGTTGTCGCGAAACTCAGGCTGGTTCGGCCACCAGTTCGGCCCGCCCGGATCGCCCGTACAGGGCCCGCGCCTCGGCCGGGGTCACCGTCTCGAGCCTGGCCGGCGGCGCCGCGTTGATGTGCTCCTTCAAGATCTGTCCCGCCATCGGCGCGACGAACGGCGCCGCGACCAGCAGGCCGAACGAGTTGAACCGGCTGAAACCCCACACCAGCACCTTGGCGGGCAGCCGGACCGCGAGATCGACGATGCCGAGCCGATCGAAGCGCCCCAGCTTGCGCATCCACTTCGGCAGGGTCGCCACCGAAGTCAGCGAAAGCAGCCTGCTCCCTATGGCATACGAGATCCCGGCCCCGTTGCGCGGTGAGGTCCACAGCAGGTGGTGCATGCCTTCTTCGGCGCGCTCGGAGGTGCACAGCCGCGGGCGGACCCGCTCGAAGTACGCGCGCACCTCGGCGCGTGAGCGCGGCACATCCTCGGGCTTGCAGGTCTGCAACTCGGCCGCGATCGCGCACTCCTGCCAGAACCGCGTCTCCTCCTCCGGCGTCAGCCCGGGGCCGAACACCTCGTACGCCTTGAGCACGGAATGCCAGCCGGTGATGTGGATCCAGAGCTGCGTCTCGGGGCTGTTCGCGCTGTAGCGGTTTCCGCTGATCGGCTCGATCCCGGTCATCGGCGCGTGAATCCGCATGAGGTGCTCGGCCGCCTGGATGGCGGTGCGTCCGTCGGCGATCGCGGCGATGAGGAAGTAGGAGAAGGTGTGGTCGAGGCGTTTGCGCGGGTCGCTGTAGATGCCGCGGGAGTCGGCGACGGCCGCGGTGAGGAACGGATCGAAGTGCTCGAGCACGACGGCCCGCTGGAAGCCGATGACCGCGGTGGGTGCGGTCCAGACCTTCCAGCTGGGTGAATCGGGGCCGAAGAACCCGTAGTCGTCCCGGCGCAGGGTGGTCGGATCGAACTGCATCACGTGCTCCTTTGCGGTGATCGCCCCGGCACCGGGGGTGAATACAACGCAACCGTAGCAATTGCGTGCAATGAATACAACGATTGCGTAGCATTTGTGACCGACGGGATGCGGAATCGCGGCCGCGATGCTGTCAGGATGGAGCGCATGGAGGTGAAGCGGCAGTGACCACATCGCGCACCGCGGCGGACCGGCCGCGCCGGCGTTACGCGCCACGCCTGCCGCCGGAGCAGCGCAGGGCGCAGTTGCTCGACGCCGCCTTCGCGGTGTTGAGCCGGGTGGAACTGCACGAGCTGAGCATGGAGGCGGTCGCCCAGGAGGCCGGCGTCGGCAAGCCGGTGCTCTACACCGTGTTCAAGACCCGCGCCGAACTCGTTGCGGCACTACTGGAACGGGAGCGCGAGCGCGGCCTCGAGCAGGTCGCCGAGACCTTGCCGACCGACCTGATGGGCGCCGACCCGGTGGTCGCGGCCTCGGCCACCGTCGAGGCGTTCGTCGGTGTGGCACTGGAGAATCCGACCCGCTGGCGCCTGATCCTCGCCGGACCGGGCAATGCCCCCGACGAATACCGTGAGGCACTGCGGCATTCCCGCGCGGGCATCTTCGATCAGGCCGAGGCGCTGGTGCGCGTCGGTACCGCACTCGAACCACGCTGGGCCGGAGTGGATTCCGCGCTGCTCACCAACTCGCTGCTACAGGTCGCCGAGATGCTCGGCAGGCTGGCGGTCAGCGAGCCCGACGAGTATCCCCGCGAACGCCTGCAAGGATTCGTGCACGCCATCGTCGGCCTACTGATGGGCGCGCCATCGTCCAAAGACGCAGGCGAATTCAGCTAGCAGGCTGACGACTCTGCTGCGCCAACCGCATCGTCTCGGTCAGCAACTTCGACACCGCCGCAGCCTCTGTGAGGAACCCGTCGTGCCCGTCGCGCGAGTGCACGACCTCGAGTCCATCGCAGCCGGGCAGCCCCTCGGCGAGCTCCTGCTGCGTGCGCAGCGGATACAGCCGGTCGGAGTCGACGCCGCCGACGACGCACGGCACCGGCGTCGCGGCCAGCGCCGCCGCCACCCCGCCGCGCCCGCGCCCGATGTCGTGCCGGTTCATCGCCTCGGTCAGCAGCACGTAGGTGGCGGGATCGAAACGGCCACAGAGCTTGTCGGCCTGGTGATCCAGGTAGCTCTGCACCGCGTATCGGCCGCCGCGCCACGGATCCTCGGCGCCCTGCGCGCTGTTCTCGAACCGGTGGTCCAGCTCGTCCTCGGTGCGATAGGTCAGATGCGCGATGCGCCGGGCGATGCCCATGCCGGTCATCGGCGCGCGGTCGGTGTCGTGGTAATCGCCGCCCTGCCAGTCCGGATCGGCCTTGATCGCCGCGATCTGGGTGGTCTGCGTGCCGATCTGGTCCGCGGTGGCCCGGGCGCCGACGGCCAGCACCAGTGCGGAGCCGACCCGATCCGGTGCGCCGACCATCCACTCCAGCACGCGCATGCCGCCCATCGACCCGCCGACCACGGCGGCCAGCCGTGCGATGCCGAGCCGATCCAGCAGCGCGGCTTCGGCGGCCACCTGGTCCCGGATGGAAATCTCCGGAAACCGGGAGCCCCAAGGCTTTCCGTCGGGCGCCAGCGTCGACGGCCCGGTGCTGCCCTTGCAGCCGCCGAGCACGTTCGTCGCGACGACACACCACTCGTCGGTGTCGAGCGGACAGCCGGGGCCGACCATCCCGTCCCACCAGCCGGGCAGCGGATGGATGTCGTCCGGGTGCCCGACCACGTGCGAGTCGCCGGTCAGCGCGTGCTCGACCAGCACCACGTTGTCCAGCGTGGGGGAGAGCTCACCCCAGCGCTGCACGGCCAGATGCACCTGCGGAATGACCGCGCCGCTCTCCAGCCGGACATCGCCGATGGGGATGATGCCGAGCCGCCCGTCCGGGGGCGGCAGGGCCACCCCGGACGAACGGGCCACACTCGGTTCGGTACTCACCTTCACGTCGCCGCCGCCGCGAAACCGGCGCGCAGATCGGTCAGGATGTCGTCGATCCCTTCGATCCCCACCGCCAAGCGGACCAGGCCCGGAGTGACCCCGGCGAGCAGTTGCTCGGCGGGCGTCAGCTGCGAATGTGTGGTCGACGCGGGGTGAATCACGAGGGAGCGCACATCTCCGATGTTAGCCACATGGCTGTGCAGGACTAATCCGTCCACGAACTTCTTGCCCGCATCGACACCGCCGCGCAGTTCGAAGGCGACGATCGCGCCGGGGCCCTTGGGGGCCAGTTGCTTGCCGCGTTCGTACCAGGGCGAGGAGGGCAGACCGGCGTAGATGACCTTTTCGACGTCCGGGTGCGTGCTCAGGAATTCGGCCACCGCCTTGGCGTTGGCGACGTGCCGCTCGATGCGCAGGCTCAGCGTCTCGATGCCCTGGCTGATCAGGAACGCGTTGAACGGCGAGACCGCCGAGCCGAGGTCGCGCAGCAGTTGCACGCGCGCCTTGAGCGCGAACGCGGGCGCGCCGAGATCGGCGAACACCGCACCGTGGTAGCTGGGGTCCGGGGTGGTGAAGCCGGGGAAGCGCGGCTGACCCTGCGCGTCGGTCACCGTCCAGTCGAAGGTGCCGCCGTCGACGATCACGCCCGCCACCGCGGCGCCGTGCCCGCCGAGGTACTTGGTCGCCGAGTGCACGACGATGTCGGCCCCGTGCGCCAGCGGCTGGATCAGGTACGGCGTGGCCACCGTGTTGTCGACGATCAGCGGCAGCCCGGCCTGGTGCGCGACGGCGGCGATACCGGGAATGTCGAAGATGGCGCTGCTCGGGTTGGCGATGGTCTCGCCGTAGAACGCCTTGGTGTTCGGCCGGATCGCCGCGCGCCACTGGTCCAGGTCATCGGGGTCCTCGACGAAGGACACCTCGATGCCGAGCTTGGGCAGCGAGTAGTGGAAGAGGTTGTAGGTGCCGCCGTAGAGGTGCGGGCTGGACACGATGTGGTCGCCGGCCGAGGCCAGGTTCAGGATGGCGAACGTCTCCGCGGCTTGTCCGGAGGCCAGCAGCAGTGCGGCGACACCGCCTTCGAGCGCGGCGACGCGCTGCTCCACCACGTCCTGGGTGGGGTTCATGATCCGGGTGTAGATGTTGCCCGGCTCGGCGAGCCCGAACAGCGCGGCGGCGTGCTCGGTATCGCGGAAGGCGTAGGAGGTGGTCTGGTAGATGGGCAGGGCCCTGGCGCCGGTGGTGCTGTCGGGGGCCTGTCCCGCGTGCACCTGTTTGGTCTCGAAAGACCACTGCGCGGTCGGGTCGACGTCGGCCGCGGGCACGGTGGAATCACTCATGAGCTTTGCTCCAAAGAAAAGGTTGTTCGCCAGAACTAACGGGTTATCGGGTCAACGGCGAAGTACAACAACACATTTCGGGAACCTCCTGGAAAGCGCGCTTGCTCTCGACCTTCGAGAGCCCGGTCATCACCCGGAGCACCCCACCGCTGCTGGAGGGTTGCCGTCCAGCAAGCCGGGGCTTCGCGCTGGCACTCATGACCTGACGGCATCATAACCGGCGCCCGATCGGCGACCGAAATCCGGAGCCGAACTCAGCGGGTCGCGCCGGGTCGCGCGGCGCCGCACACCCGGGTGAACTCGTCGAAGGCCGTGGTGAAGGAGTCGCGGCCGGCCGCGGCCGCTGCCTGCGGATTGTCGTAGTCGAACATGCTCTCACCGCACTCCATCGCCAGGTGACCGATGAGCTGCCAGGCGCCGAGGATCAGCCGCACCGGCAGCGCGTCGGGGGTGCTGTCGAGTCGTTCGGCGACCACCGCGGCGATCGCGACGTTCTTGCTGTCGGCGTGCTCGAGGCTGCGCGCGCTGACCGCCGGGCTGCTGCGCATGATCCGCTGCATCTGCTGGAACTGCCGGAACGAGACCGGTCCCTCGGCGGACTCGCTCGCGGCGTGGTCGATCACCAGCAGAAACGCCTCGCGGATCGACTCCAGCTCGTTGCCGGTGACGGGGAGTGTGCGCAAGGTCTCCGCGACCGTCTCGCCGAAGTCCTGGATCGGACCGAGGACGATGTCCTCTTTGCTGTCGAAGTATCGGTTGATCGTGCGCGGCGAGACGTCGGCGGCGTTGGCGATCTGTTCGACCGTCGTCGCGTCGAATCCCTGTGCGTCGCAAAGCTCCAGCGCGACCTCGATGATGCGCAACCGGGTCTTCTGCTTCTTGCGCTCCCGCAGGCCGGGATGGGCGTTCGGCCCTGCGCTGGCGGGGGTCTCCGCCGCGGTACGCGCGCTCGTCGGCGTCGGTGACTCGAGCATGTTCACACCCTATCGCAACCTAGTGGTTTCGTGTCTTTAACCGCCAAATGTCGGATTGCGACATTTTTCGCTTGACGCCAAATGTCGTCTGATGCCAGGATAGCCGCACAGTGTCCAAAGATGAGGAGTCCACGGTGACAAAACAAGGCGGTTCCGCCCGCTGGTTTGCTCTCGCGGTGATCGCGTTGGCCCAGCTCATGGTGGTTCTCGACGCGACCATCGTGACCATCTCGCTGCCGTTCGCGCAGCACGATCTCGGCATCAGCGACGGCAACAAGCAGTGGATGCTGACCGCTTACACGCTGATCTTCGGCGGCCTGCTGCTGCTCGGCGGTCGGCTCGCCGACTACCTGGGGCGACGCCGGATCTTCATCATCGGTCTGGTCGGATTCGCCGCCGCGTCGGCACTTGCCGGTCTGGCGCAGAACGGCGCCGAGATGTTCGCCGGGCGCGCGCTGCAGGGTGCGTTCGCGGCCTTGCTCGCGCCCGCCGCGTTGTCGTTGCTGTCGGTGACCTTCACCGAACCCGGTGAGCGCGCAACGGCATTCGGCGTGTTCGCCGGTATCTCCGCCGGTGGTGCCGCGCTCGGCCTGATCGCGGGCGGCGCGCTCACCGAGTACGCCTCCTGGCGCTGGTGCCTGCTGGTGAACACCCCGATCGCGCTGCTCGCCCTGCTCGGCGCGCTGGTGTGGGTGGTCAAGGACGTGCCGACGCCGCGCACCGGCGGCTACGACGTGCCCGGCGCGGTCACTGTGACGCTCGGTCTGATCGCGATCGTGTACGGCTTCAGCCGCGCCGCCGACGACGGCTGGCTGGCGGGTAGCACCCTCGGCCTGCTCGTCGCCGGGACCGCGCTGCTGATCGCCTTCGTGGTGATCGAACGGCGCTCGGCCAATCCGCTGCTGCCGCTGCATATTCCGGGTGAGATCAACCGGGGTGGCGCGTTCCTCGCCGCGTTGCTCGTGCCGATCGCCATGTTCGCGATGTTCCTGTTCCTCAGCTACTACTTCCAGATCACGCTGGGTTATTCGTCGCTGAAGGCGGGCTTCGCGTTCCTGCCCTTCCCGGCAGGCATCGCGATCTCCGCGGGCATCACCAGCGCGCTGCTACCGAAGATCGGTCCGCGGCCGCTGATGGTGGCCGGTGCGGTGCTCGGCGTGGTCGGTCTGGTGTGGCTGGCGCAGCTGGACTTCGGCGACAGCTTCGCGACGAGCGTGCTGCCCGCCCAGGTGCTGATCGCGCTCGGCATGGGTCCGCTGTTCGTCGGCATGCAGACGGTCGCGCTGCATCAGGTGGAGGAAGAGGATTCCGGCGTGGCCAGTGCGCTGCTGAACGCGGCGCAGCAGGTCGGTGGCGCGGTCGGCACGGCGCTGCTGACCACCATCTCGGTGCAGACGGCCAAGACCTACGCCGAGAACCACCCGACGATCGACAACCTGGTCGCCCGCGCCTCGATCCACAGCTACGACGTGGCGTTCTATGTCGGAGCGGGCTTCTTCCTCGCCGCAGTCCCGGTGATCGCGCTGATGATCCGGGACCGGCCGGAGAACCTGATCGAGGGTTCCGAGGAGGGTGCCCGCCCGGTGCACGTCGGAGTCTGATCGACAAGACCACCCCGCGGTCCGCGTGTCGCCTGCCCGGCGGTGCGCGGACCGTGTGCGTCCGGCGCGGCGACCTGCGAATTGCGCAATGACCTACCAGTCAGTAAGTTCGTGGGGTTTCTCACTCGGGGGGCTGCCCGCACACCACGATCATCGGCAGCAGTACGCTTGTCTTGTTTGCACCACACGTCTCGCGGACAACGCGGGGCATATACGTTGTCTGTTGGAACAGCTGGGGTCCGCTCACAAGCGTGTTCACCTGGCCGTGCAATGAGGGCACCATCCTAGGAGGACACGAAGATCCATGTCCAAAATCAAGGTTGAAGGTACCGTCGTCGAACTCGACGGCGACGAGATGACCCGGATCATCTGGCAGTTCATCAAGGACAAGCTGATCCATCCGTATCTCGATGTGAATCTCGAGTACTACGACTTGGGCATCGAGTACCGGGACAAGACAGACGACCAGGTCACTGTCGACGCGGCCGAGGCGATCAAGCGCCACGGGGTCGGCGTCAAGTGCGCGACCATCACCCCGGACGAGGCCCGCGTCAAGGAATTCGGCCTGAAGAAGATGTGGCGGTCGCCCAACGGCACCATCCGCAACATCCTCGGTGGCACCATTTTCCGCGCGCCGATCATCATTTCGAACGTGCCGCGCCTGGTGCCCGGCTGGACCAAGCCGATCATCATCGGCAGGCACGCGTTCGGCGACCAGTACCGCGCCACCGATTTCAAGGTGTACCAAGCGGGCACGGTCACCCTGACCTTCACGCCGGAGGACGGCAGCGAGCCGATCCAGCACGAGGTCGTGAAGATGCCCGAGGACGGCGGCGTCGTCATGGGCATGTACAACTTCAAGAACTCGATCATCGATTTCGCGCGGGCCTCGTTCAACTACGGCCTGCAGCAGAACTACCCGGTGTATCTCTCGACGAAGAACACCATCCTCAAGGCCTACGACGGCATGTTCAAGGACACGTTCCAGGACGTGTTCGATGCCGAGTTCAAGACCCAGTTCGACGCGGCGGGCCTGACCTACGAGCACCGCCTCATCGACGACATGGTCGCCTCCTCCATGAAGTGGGAGGGCGGTTACGTCTGGGCCTGTAAGAACTACGACGGTGACGTGCAGTCCGACACCGTGGCGCAGGGCTTCGGCTCGCTCGGCCTGATGACCTCGGTGCTGCTGACCCCGGACGGCAAGACCTGTGAGGCGGAGGCCGCGCACGGCACCGTCACCCGGCACTACCGTCAGCACCAGCAGGGCAAGCCGACCTCGACCAACCCGATCGCGTCGATCTTCGCCTGGACGCGCGGGCTCGAGCACCGCGGCAAGCTCGACAACACCCCCGAGGTGATCGGCTTCGCGCAGACCCTCGAGGATGTCGTCATCAAGACCGTCGAAGGCGGCCAGATGACCAAGGACCTGGCCTCGCTCGTCGGCGGTGACCAGGGCTACCTGAGCACCGAGGAGTTCCTCGGCGCGCTCGACGCGAACCTGGCTCGCGCACTGCGTTGAGTCGGTGAACAAACCCGGCGCTGGAGCTGATCCGGCGCCGGGGGATGAGCTCCTCCGCCCAGGCCGAGTTGGTTGGGCAAGCTGTTCTGAATGACGGGCACCCGCACCACTCGGTGGTACGGGTGCCCGGATTGTTTCTAGGCGCGGGCGGGACTGTTGAGCAGTAGCGGAACTACTCGCGTCAGGCTGTCTGCGCCGATGCCGTGCTCGACGCCTGAATCGAACAACCGCAGTAGCGGATCGAGCAGGTCGGTGGGTACGTCCGCGTCGCGGTTCGCGTCCAGCAGCATCCGCAGAATGAATTGATGCTCATCGACGCTGGCCATGATCGGCGGGAATTCACCGTTATCGATCTGGGCCGCGAGTGCGGGCAAAGTATCGATCACCGAACGCAACCATGGCACCAGCAGCGAACCGGTGGGTTCCGCCGTGTCCCGGTGCGCGCCGCGCAGCATGGCGGCCGCTTGGAAGAAGCCACCGAACAGGCCGTACATGCCTGCCAGTACCGCTAAGTCGTGCACACTGGCCAGCCCGGCGTCTGCCCCGAGGTGCTTCGCCGTGCCCAGCTCGGCGATCACGGCCTGCTGGTCGGTCGCCGCTTCGGGCGAACCGCTGTAGATGATCGTCGACTCCGGCGTGCCCATCGTCTCCGGCATGCCGAGGATCGAACCGTCCAGGAAGCGCCCACCTTGTTCGGCGATCCAGGCTTCGAGGTCGCGTGCCTCGGCCGGGCGTCCCGTCGACAGATTCACTACCGTGCGGCCTGCCAGTGCTTCTGGTGCGGTGTGCAGGAGGGTGGCCGCGATCGCGGTCTCGGGCACCGAGACGACGATCAGTTCCCCGGCCTTCAGCGCCTCGGTGAGCGAAACCGCCCGGACCGCGCCGAGCCCATCCAGGTGCGGCGCCCGATCAGGACTGCGATTCCACACCGTGACGGGGTGGCCGTTGCGCAGAAAGACTTGGGCGATCGCCGCGCCCATGCGGCCGAGACCGAGCACGGTCACCGGTGTGTGGTCGCTGGTCATGATTCCTCCGTCGATGTCGTGCGTGCTGATGAAGTGGGCGCCCGCAGACCAGTTTTCAAGCTCGGACCGCCGGGGTGTGAGTGGCAGGACCGACCTCGACCGAACGTTTCCTGCCATAAGCTGGCGGCCATGACCGGTCATGTCGTCGCGATCGCCGTCACGCCCGGGGCACTGCATCCCTGGGACCTCTACGAGCTCGGCGTGATCGCCGCGGTCTTCGGCACCCCGCACCCCGACCTCGCCGATCCCTGGTACGAACTGCGGGTGTGCTCGGTGCTGCCCGCCGCGGCCGAGTCGGCGATCGGCGGCGGCGCCTATCTGCGGGCCGAGTACGGTCCGGACGAACTGCTGCGCGCCGATACCGTGTTCGTGCCCTCGATCGCCTACGACTGCGTCACCGGCGACCGTCCGGTGCCGCCGGAACTACTCGACGGGCTCCGCGCGGCGCATCGCGGGGGAGCGCGGATGGTCGCCCTGTGCAACGGCATGTTCGCGCTGGCCGCGGCGGGCCTGCTGGACGGGCGCCGGGTCACCGCGCACTGGGAGCACGCGCCGATCCTGGCCCGTCGTCATCCGGCCGTCCAGGTCGACGGCACGGCGCTCTACGTCGATGACGGCGACATCCTCACCAGCGGCGGAATGACCGCCGCCGTGGATCTTTCGCTGCACCTGGTGCGCCGCGACTTCGGCGCCGCCGTCGCCAACCGGCTGGCCCGGCGCCTGGTGACCCCGCCGCGACGGTCGGGCGACCAAGCGCAGTTCGTGGATCTGTCCGTGCAGGCCCGTGCCGAGGCCGACCTCGGTCCGGCGCTCGAATGGGCCGTCGCCCATCTGGATCAGCCGCTCACCGTCGAAGCGCTCGCGGCGCGCGCCACCATGAGTCCGCGCACTTTTCACCGGCGCATGCGGCAGTCCATGGGGGTCACGCCGAAGCAGTGGTTGCTGACCCAGCGGCTGGCCCGTGCGCAGGCACTGCTGGAATCCACCGACTTCGGCATCGAGCGGATCGGCAGGCTGTGTGGTTTCGGCACCGCCGCGAATCTGCGCCGCCACTTCGCGGCGGTCGTCGGGGTCACGCCCGCCGAGTATCGGCGCACCTTCGAGCAGCGCGAGTCACCGGCCGCCTGAGCCGAATGGCTCGACGGCGTAAGCGAATCCGATGACGCTGCCCACATCCGGCCGGTCGGCTGCCGGGAGCCTTGCCGGGTGCGGCATTGTTTCCGAATGGTATTTGCCAGGTCGTGCCACGATAGGTGTCCCTATTGCGCGGTTTTACATTCTGACCTGCACGTTTTCTTTACGGCGGCGTGTCTCACCTCACGTTTACTCGGGAAGCGAAACCGCCTGCGGAAGCGTTTCATGGATACGTGACCACTCCCCTCGCCGCCCAGGCCCCCGCACGCCCCGAAGCCGCGCGGACGACTTGGCATCTGCCTGCCATGCTCGCGCTGGCACTCGGCGGGTTCGGTATCGGCACAACAGAATTCGTCACCATGGGTTTGCTGCCGGACATCGCGCGCGCCATGCATGTCTCCGAGCCGACCGCGGGGCACGCGGTGTCGGCCTACGCGCTCGGCGTGGTGATCGGCGCGCCGGTGCTCGCCGCCCTGTGCGCGCGGGTGTCCCGCAAGAAGTTGCTCATCGCCCTGATGGTGGCGTTCACGCTGGGCAACGTGGCAACCGTGCTCGCGCCGACCTTCCACACCCTGGTGCTCGCCCGGTTCGTGTCCGGGCTGCCGCACGGCGCCTATTTCGGGGTGGCCTCGCTGGCCGCCGCCACGCTCGCCCCGGTCGGACAGCGCGCGAAAGCGGTTGCCGCGGTTATGCTCGGGTTGAGCGCCGCCAATGTCGTCGGCGTTCCCGCCGCGACCTGGCTCGGCCAGCACCTCGGCTGGCGCGACGCCTACGTGGTGGTCGCGGTCATCGGGCTGGCGACGGTAGCCGCCCTGATCAGGTACGTCCCGGAGCTCACCGGCATCACCATGACCAACCCGGTCACCGAGCTCGGCGCCCTGCGCCGTCCGCAGGTGTTGCTCACGCTGCTGGTCGGGGCGATCGGCTTCGGCGGCATGTTCGCCGTCTACACCTACATCACCACCACCCTCACCAGCGTCGCCGGGATGTCCGCCGCCCTGGTGCCGGTGGTACTGATGCTGTTCGGTGTCGGCATGGTGGTCGGCAATATCGTCGGCGGCGTGCTCGCCGACCGCGGCGTCGACCGGGCCATCTACGCCTCGATGATCGGCATGGCCGTCATCCTCGCCGTATTCGTTGCGGCGGCGCACAACCCGTACACCGCCGCGATCGGCGCCTTCCTGGTCGGCGCGACCGGTGCGTCCCTGGCGCCCGGACTGCAGACCCGGCTGATGGACGTGGCGCACGAGGCGCAGACCCTGGCCGCCGCGCTGAACCACGCCGCGTTGAACATCGCCAACGCCGCGGGTGCGTGGCTCGGCGGGGCCGTGATCGCCGCCGGTCTCGGTTACACCGCGCCCGCCATGGTCGGGGCCGGCCTCGCCGTGGTCGGCGTGCTGCTGTTCGCGATCACCGTCGCGGTGGCCCGTCGGGACGCTCGCCTGGTCGCGGCTGCCGCGCTGGTCGCCTGACACCCGGCGTCATCTGAACATACAGAACTGTATGTAAGTGTAGAATCGCCGGATGGCCAGGACCGAAGTCGCGAAACCGCAGCGCCGCACCCAGGAACAGCGCAGCACCGAGATGCGCACCCGGCTGCTGGACGCGACCATCGACTGCTTGGTCGAGTACGGCTACGCGGGCACGACCACGCCGCGGGTCGCCGAACGCGCCGGGGTCACCCGCGGCGCGCAGGTGCACCACTTCGGCTCCAAGACCGATCTGGTGGTTGCCGCGATCAGCCACCTGGCGCAACTGCGTGCCGAGACCGCGATGCGGGAGATGGCCAAGGTCGAGCGCGGCGACGATCCGGTCGCCGCGGCGCTGGAGTTCCTGTGGGAGCTGCACCAGGGCCCGCTGTTCATCGCGACCGTCGAGCTGTGGGTGGCCGGCCGCACCGATCCGGTGCTGGCCGCCGCGATGGAGAAGGTCGAGCCGTTCGTCAACAACGCCGTGCTGATGGCGGTCGCCCGGTTCGTGCCGGACGAGATCCGCCGCAAAGAGGCCCGCGATTTCATCTACACCGCGATGGATGCCCTGCGCGGCATCCTGATCTCCAACTTCGTCGACCCGGACAACGAACGCGCGCAACGCCGTTGGCGCCGCGCAACCGCGCACCTGCGCAATATCGCCGAAGCCGCCCTCGCCGACGTCCGCGCGGCCGACTGACGCTATTGACCGCACAACCCCTTGGCGAGCACCGACTGCGCTTTCGTGGAAAGCTCGGCCACCTGCTCGAGGTCGTCCATCCGCATGCCGGGACCGGTAGTGATCGACACCTCGATGCGCGAACTGCCATCGGCCGTGCTGTAGGCGTCCGAGTAGTAGCCGGGAACGCCGCCGTTGTGGCCGAGGCCGACACAGTCCGGGCCCAACTCCAGTTCCATCAGCCCGAGGCCGTAAGCCACGCCCGGCGCGATCGCATGGGTCGCCCGCATCTGCGCGAGCAGTGGTGGCGCGAGCAGGCGGCCGCCGAGCAGCGCGGTCAGGAAGGTGTCGAGATCCCGGGTGGAGGAGATGATTTCACCGGCGGCCCCGGCCCAGGTCGGATTCTGGCTGGTCATATCGGCGGTGATCTCTGCGTCGCCGTCGCCGAAGGAGAGATAGCCGTGTGCGTGCGGTCCGATGATCTCCGGCCAGCTGCCCGGCACCAAGGTCTCCCAGAGCCCGAGTGGCGCCACGATGCGGGCGTAGATCTGCACGCTGTACGGCAGACCGGTGAGCTTCTCGATCAGCAGTCCGGCTAGCTGATAGTTCGTGTTGGAGTAGGACCAGTCGGCGCCGGGCTCGAACAGCGCCGGTTCGGCCAGAGCCGACCGGATCAGTTCGTCGGGCCGGTAATCCCGGCGGAAGGCGTCCACGGCCGTCTTGCCCGAGATCGGCAGGATTCCCTCCTCGAAGGTGCCGTCGGGCTGCAGTTCGCCGGTGTAGCTGAACAGGCCGCTGGTGTGTTGCAACAACATTCGGACGGTGATGCGCGGGTCGAGGCCGAATTGCGGCAGGTGTCGCTGCACCGGATCGTCCAGCCCGAGCCTGCCCTCGCCCGCCAACTGCAGCAGCACCGTGGCCACGAACATCTTGGTGATGCTGCCGATACGGAACCGGCCGTCCACCGGCACCGGCTCCGGGCGGTCCACCTGCGCTACGCCGGCGGCACCGGTCCACTCGCCGTGCCGATCGTGCACCCGCACATGGATACCCGCCGCACCGGTGGCGATCAGCTCGTCCATCGCCTGTCGCAGCGGTGCCCGGTCGGTGACCGCCGGAGTGGCCACCGCGCCGGTCGCTGCCGAGCCGACCAGCACGATCGCGGAAACCAGTGCAATCCCGAACCGCCGCAACAACATCCGACCCCCTGGGTGGGCAATGTGCCATCGACTCTAGCCGAAATCGCAGCGACAGAGCGGCTTGCGGCGCCATCGGGACGGTGTTGCTACGGCGCAGGGACATGGCGGCGGCCTGCGCGGCCATGTCTCTGCTCGGCGATCAGTGCTGGTGGGGGAGCAGGTGGTGACCCTGCTTGTCGGTCGACAGCGCCAGCGAGCTGATGTACTGGATTTCACCCTCGGGGCCGGGGAGCGCCGAGGCGATCATGTCCGGGCGTTCGAATTCCAGGCCGGTGACGTGGCAGGTGAGGGTTTCCCCGGAGGGGTTGCCGTGCTCGTCGTACATCGGCAGGTCGATGCCGTCGTCGCTGCGGCGCAGGTAGTACTTGCCCTTGGTGGCGAGCGCGGTGAGCGGGGTAGCGACGAACGCGACCACCAGCGCGACGATCGGTGAGTACGGCTTGAGCAGGTCACCGAAGAGGCCGAAGAACGTCATGATCGACAGCACCGCCGAGAGCCCGAAGCCGACCAGGCCCACCGGGTTGAAGTCGTAGAGCATGCCGCGGCGGAACTCCGGCTGCTTCGGCGAGATCTTCAGCAGGTACTTGTTGACCGCGATATCCGTGGCGACGGTGACGATCCAGGCGATGCCGCAGTTGGCGTAGAAGCCCAGGATGTTGTTGAGGAAGTCGAACATGTTGGCTTCCATCAGGATCAGCGCGATCACCAGGTTCACCGCGAGGAAGATCAGCCGGCCGGGGTAGGACTTGGTGACCCGGGTGTAGGAGTTGGTCCAGGCCAGCGATCCCGAGTACGCATTGGTGACATTGATCTTGATCTGGCTGATCACCACGAGCACCACAGCCAGCGTCATGGCCAGCCAACCCGGCACCATGTCCCGGTAGATCTCCAGGAACTGGTGCACCGGCTGGTTCGCGATGCCCTGCGCGGCAGGCAGATTCGCGATCAGATACACCGCGAGGAACAGCCCGACCACCTGCTTGAGCGCGCCGAACACCACCCAGCCCGGTCCGGCGAGCAGCATCCAGCCCCACCACTTGCGGGCGTTCTCCGGCGTGCGCGGCGGCATGAAACGCAGGTAGTCGATCTGCTCGGCGATCTGCGCGATCAGCGACAAGCACACGCCGGCGGCCAGCAGCGTGCCGGAAATGCTTACCCCGGAACCGTTCTCGCCGCCGTAGGCGAAGAACGACGACACCGAGTCGGGGTGGCGCACCAGCAGGAACCCGAACGGCAGCACCATCAGCAGCAGCCACAGCGGGGTCGTCCAGACCTGCAGGGTGGCCAGGGTATTCATGCCGTAGATGACCAGCGGGAAGATCAGCACCGTCGATACGAGATAGCCGAGCCACAGCGGCACGCCGAGGCCGAGTTCCAGCCCCTGGGCCATGATCGACCCCTCCAGCGCGAAGAAGATGAAGGTGAACGAGGCGAACACGACATTGGTGAGCACCGAGCCGTAATAACCGAATCCGCTACCGCGCGTGATCAAGTCGAGATCGAGGTTGTAGCGCGCCGCGTAATAGGCGAGCGGAAATCCG
The DNA here is from genome assembly GCF_015355715.1 of Nocardia sp. XZ_19_369. Taxonomy (NCBI): domain Bacteria; kingdom Bacillati; phylum Actinomycetota; class Actinomycetes; order Mycobacteriales; family Nocardiaceae; genus Nocardia; species Nocardia sp. XZ_19_369. The sequence goes on from NZ_JACVED010000003.1 coordinate 663,151, forward strand.
GTCAGCATCACCACGATCGCGAAGAAACCGATTCCGAGCAATGCGTTTCCGGTGCCGTGCGCGATACCGATATTCGCGCCGATGGCGAAGTCCGCCAGGTAGGCGATGCCACCGAGGGCGGAGATCCCGACGACGGCCGGGCTCCATTTCCGGTAACTCCGTGGCGCGAACCGCAGGGTGTAGTCCTCGAGTGTTTCCTTCGCCGCGGCGATCCCGTCCGCATTCGACGATCGGGTATCGAGCTCGACCACGTTTACTCCTCATCCCCGCATCAACAACAGCAACCGTTCGACGGTCGTACACGGTTGTGGACGGGGAATTTCCGAACGATTACGCGGCTGTTACGTCATCGAGGGCAGTGAGTCACGTCACAGCAATGCGGTGAACGTCGCGCGCGGGTCGCCGGAAAGGCATGCGTACCAGCCTGAACTGGCAAGACTTACCCGTTCGGCTGTATGTCGGCGGCCGGGCGTTACCACCTGGCTATTCGATATCCGCAACTTCCGGTAACGCTGACCGCCTTGCGTACTTACATACATCTCTGTATGTTTGTTTCAGCTGGATCCGGACGGATCGGTCACGCCGCCTGCGGGCGGTTCCCGGCGGAGCACGCCGGGCAGGCACCAACGTGAGGAGTTCGATGGCGAACAGGGTTTACGTCGTCGGCGTCGGCATGACGAAGTTCGAGAAGCCGGGCCGCCGCAAGAACGAAGACGGCACCGATTGGGACTACCCGGACATGGCGCGGGAGTCGGGGACCAAGGCGCTCGCCGACGCGGGCATCGCCTACGACCTGGTCGAGCAGGCCTACGTCGGTTACGTCTACGGCGAATCCACCTCCGGCCAGCGCGCGGTCTACGAGCTGGGCATGACCGGCATCCCGGTGGTCAACGTCAACAACAACTGTTCCACCGGCTCGACCGCGCTCTACCTTGCGGCACAGTCGATCCGGGGCGGGCTCGCCGACTGCACGCTGGCGCTCGGCTTCGAGAAGATGCAGCCCGGCTCGCTCGGCTCCACCTGGGACGACCGCGAGCAGCCGATGGCCAGGCACATCATGGCCCTCGCCGAGATCTCCGAGGTGCTCTTCCCGGTGGCGCCGTGGATGTTCGGCGCGGCCGGTCGCGAGCACATGAAGCGGTACGGCACCACCGCCGAGCACTTCGCCAAGATCGGCTACAAGAACCACAAGCACTCGGTGAACAACCCGTATTCGCAGTTCCAGGACGAGTACTCGATGGACGACATCCTCGGCTCGCGGATGATCTACGACCCGCTCACCAAGCTGCAGTGCTCGCCCACCTCCGACGGCTCCGGCGCGGTGATCCTCGCCAGCGAAGCCTTCGTGGACAAGCACAACCTGGCCGCCCAGGCGGTCGAGATCGTCGGGCAGGCGATGACCACCGACTTCAAGTCCACCTTCGACGAGACCGCCAAGAACCTGGTCGGCTACGACATGACCGTCCATGCCGCGCAAAAGGTGTACCAGCAGTCCGGCCTCGGCCCGGAGGACTTCCAGGCCATCGAGCTGCACGACTGCTTCTCGGCGAACGAGCTGCTGACCTACGAGGCGCTCGGCCTGTGCGGCGAGGGCGAAGCCGGAAAGCTGGTCGACGACAACCTGACCACCTACGGCGGCAAGTGGGTGGTGAACCCCTCCGGCGGCCTCATCTCCAAGGGGCATCCGCTGGGTGCGACGGGTCTGGCGCAATGCTCCGAGCTCACCTGGCAACTGCGCGGCACCGCCGACAAGCGTCAGGTCGACAACGTCACCGCCTGCCTGCAGCACAACATCGGCCTCGGCGGCGCGGCGGTCGTGACCGCCTACCAGCGCGCCGACCGCTGAGCACCGCGTCAACCGCACCGAACTCGCACAACGACACTCGACGAGGAGTCATCTCATGGGACACATCGAAGCCGCCAAGGACGTCAACGCCACCCCCGAGGCGCTCTGGACGGTCGTCTCCGACCCGAACACCTGGGACAAGTGGTTCACCATCCACGAGCGCTTCATGGAGGAGCCGCCCGCCGTGCTGACCGAGGGCGCGAAGCTGGTCGCCAAGATCGTCATGCTCGGCATGGCGAACAAGCTGGAGTGGACCGTCGTGTCCGTGCAGCAGCCGACCAAGCTGACCCTCGGCGGCACCGGAATGGCCGGGGTGAAGACCGAATTCACCTTCGACATCCAGCCCAAGGGCGACGGCGGCAGCACCATCCTGGTCTCCGGCGACTTCGAGGGCGCGCTGATCAAGGGCGCGCTCGGCAAGGCGGTGGAGAAGGACGGCCTCAAGCAGCTGGACAAGTCGCTCGAGCAGCTCGACGCGCTGGCCTCGGCATGACTTCGGAGACCACTGCGGCGCGGTTGGTCGAGTTCGACGACACCGGCCTCGAAACCTGGTGTGACGACGAGACGTTCGAGGTGACCGGTGCGCGGATCGGCGAATATGCCGCCGCCACCAACGATCCGATCGAGGCGCACCTCGCGGGCAAGGTCGCCTCACCGGTCTTCGCGATCGTCCCCGTCTTCGAGGCGATGATGATGCCGGTGATCGAGGTCGCGCCGATGGACATCTTCGGCCGGGTCGTGCACGGCGAGCAGGACTTCCACTTCCACCGAGCCATCCAGCCGGGCGACAAGCTGGTCTCGCGCGCCAAGGCGACCGGCTACACCAGCCGGTCCAACGGCACGGCCATCACCATCCTCATCGAATGCCGCACCGAGGACGGGGAACTGGTCAACGAGCAGTATCTGACCGCGTTCTTCCGCAATATCGACGCGGGCAAGACGGTGGGCGAGGCGGCCCCGGCGCACAAGTTCGATGAGAACCTGCGCGCGCAACCGCCGGTGGCCGTCGTCCCGCAGCACGTCGACGACGACCAAACCTTCCGTTACTCACCGGCTTCCGGCGATCCGGTGCCGCTGCACCTGGACGACCAGGTCGCCAAGGATGCCGGGCTGCCCGGCATCATCGCGCACGGGCTGTGCACCATGGCGTTCGCGTCCTGGGCGGTGCTCGCCGAGGTCGGTGCGTCGGATGTCAACCGGCTCAAGCGATTCGCGGTGCGCTTCGCCAAGATGGTCTTCCCCGGTGACGACCTGGAGACCCGAATCTGGAAGGTCGGCTCGGCGGACGGCGTCACGACCTACGCCTTCGAGACCGTGCGCGGCGAAGACGTGGTGCTCAGCGACGGACTCGCTGAGATAGCCGACTGACGGCGAAAGCCGATATCCCGCCGCAATATTCAGCACAGACTTCAGGAAGAGGAGACATCGATGGGTGCACTCGAAGGTCGAGTAGCCGTCATCACCGGTGCGGGTCGTGGCATCGGCCGCGAGCACGCCTTGCTGTTCGCCCGGGAGGGCGCGGCCGTGGTCGTGAACGACCTCGGCGGCAGCAACGAGGGTGAGGGCACCGACATCACCCCCGCGCAAGAAGTCGCCGACGAGATCATCGCCGCCGGCGGCAAGGCGATCGCCAACACCGCCGACATCGCCACCTGGGACGGCGCGAAGAACGTTGTCGACCAGGCTATTGCCGAGCTCGGTGGCCTCGACATCGTGGTCAACAACGCGGGCATCCTGCGCGACGCGTTCATCGCGGGCATGGACGAGGCGCAGTGGGACGCGGTGATCGCGGTGCATCTCAAGGGGCACGCCGCCGTGCTGCACCACGCCGCCGCCTACTGGAAAGACCAGAGCAAGGCGGGCAATCAGCCGAACGCCGCGGTGATCAACACCGCCTCCGCCTCCGGAACCACGGTGCCGAACGCAGGCCAGGCCAACTACGGCGCGGCCAAGGCGGGGATTGCCGCGCTCACCCTGGTCGCGGCCGACGAACTGGCCCGCTACGGGGTGCGGGTCAACGCCATCGCGCCGATCGCGCGCACCCGTCTCACCCTGGCCACGCCCGGCATGGGCGCCATGATGGCGGCCGAGGCGGACGAGATCGAAGAGGGCGAGTTCGACGCGTTCAGTCCGGCCAATATCTCGCCGCTGGTGGCCTACCTGGCCTCGGACAAGTGCCCGATCACCGGCAAGGTGTTCGCGGTGCAGGGCGGGGCCATCTCCGAGCTGGCCGGTTGGCACGATGTGAAGACGATCGAGACCGACGGACCGTGGCTGATCGACGACATCTCCGCACGGCTACCGTGACGTACGGGCGAGAGTAGGAGAACAACGATGTTCGAGTGGTCCGAGACCGATGTAATGATCCGCGATGCCGTGCGGACCTTCATCGACAAGGAAATCCGGCCCAACCTGGACGCGCTGGACAGCGGCGAACTGTCGCCGTATCCGATTATCCGGAAGATGTTCAGCGAGTTCGGGATCGACGCCATGGGCGGCGAGGCCGTGCAGAAGCTACTCGCCAAACAGCGTGCCAAAGAGGACGCCATCGCGGCCGGCGAGCCGTTGCCGGAGAAGAAGCGGGAAAAGTCTTCCGGTGGCAGTCCGTTCGCGGGGCAGGAATCGCTGATGGCGGTGCTGGTCGGCGAACTGTCCGGTGTCTGCATGGGGTTGGTCACCGCGATGGGTGTCAGCCTCGGTCTCGGCGCCACCACCATCATGTCGCGCGGCACGCTGGCCCAGAAGGAGCGTTGGCTCGCCGACATCGTGACCATGAAAAAGGTTGCGGCGTGGGCGATCACCGAGCCCGACTCGGGTTCCGACGCGTTCGGTGGCATGAAGACCTATGTCCGGCGCGACGGTGACGACTACCTGTTGAACGGGCAGAAGACCTTCATCACCAACGGTCCGTTCGCGGACGTGATGATCGTCTACGCCAAGCTCGACGAGGGCGACGGCGGCGACAAGCGCGAGCGCAAGGTGCTCACCTTCGTCCTCGACAAGGGCATGGAGGGGCTCACCCAGGGCAAGCCGTTCAAGAAGATGGGCCTGCACGCCTCGCCCACCGGCGAGCTGTTCTTCGACAATGTCCGCCTCGGCAAGGACCGGCTGCTCGGCGAGACCGAGGAGCACAAGGGCGGCGACGGCCGGGAGAGCGCCCGGTCCAGCTTCACCGCCGAACGCGTCGGCGTGGCCTTCATGGCGCTGGGCATCATCAACGAATGTCACCGGCTCTGCCTGGATTACGCCAAGAATCGCAAGCTCTGGGGCCAGGAGATCGGTCGCTTCCAGCTCGTTCAGCTCAAGCTGGCCAAGATGGAGATCGCCCGGATCAACGTGCAGAACATGGTGTTCAACACGCTGGAGCGGGGTCGCGCCGGTAAACCGCCGACGCTCGCCGAGGCGTCGGCCATGAAGCTCTACGCGTCCGAGGCGGCCACCGAGGTCGCGATGGAAGCGGTGCAGCTGTTCGGCGGCAACGGGTACATGACCGAGTACCGCGTGGAACAGCTTGCCCGCGATGCCAAGTCGCTGATGATCTACGCGGGCAGCAATGAGATCCAGGTGACGCACATCGCCAAGGGTCTGCTGGCGTAACGGTTTTCACCGAGTCCCGGGTGCGCTACAACGGCGTGCGCGCCCGGGATTTCTTGTCCTGCCTTCGAAACGCCGTTAGTCCTTCGCACCTTGCGTGGGTGCGTGCTCGTAAGGGGTGACCGGCGGATGATCACTGAAACCACCGCCCGCTACAACGATGTCGGCACCCGGGTACTTTCCGTATCGGGGACCGGCACGCCGATCCTGCTGTTGCACGGTTACGCCGACAGCGCGGACACCTGGCGCGGTGTCCTCGCCGGCCTGACGGCGGCGGGCCGTGCGGCGTTCGCCGTCGACCTTCCCGGCTTCGGGCTGGCGGACCAGCGGGGGCCGGGGCCGTTGACCCCGCAGTTCGATGCCTTCGTGGATGCGATCATCGCGGAGCACGGTCCGTTGATCCTGGTGGGTAACTCTCTCGGTGCGGCAACCGCTTTGCATGCTGCCGCACGGCATCCAGGTGGTGCGGTCACCGCGGTGGTCACCCTCGACGAGCCACTGCTGGCCCGCCACTGGCTGGCGCGGGTGGGGCGGCTGCGCGAATACCGGCGGTTCTTTCGTCTGGTCGGGTCGCTGCCGATCCCGACCGCCCTGGTGCGCTGGGCGGTACGGCGCGCGGTAGCGCTGTTCGTCTATGGTCCAAAAATTGTCGCCGATCCCGAATTCCTCACCTCCGCAGTACGTTCGGTTCCCGACATGGCCGCCGTCGCCGCCCGTGGTCGTGATGCCGTCCGCTACGCCCGCGAACACCCGGCCGGCCACACCGATCTCGTCCTCACCTGCCCCGTCCTCATCGTCCACGGCACCGAAGACCGCATCATCCCGGTGTCCGCCGGCCGCGCCCTGCACGCATTGCTGCCCGGCAGCGAGTTCGTCGCACTCCCCGGTGTCGGCCACTGCCCACAACTCGATGTGCCCGACGAGGTCTGCCGACTATTGCTGGGATTTCCCCGCAGCGCTAGCAAGCAGACCGACGTCGCATCCTGAGCTCACCCACCCGGCGGCGCCAACCGAGTCGAGTTGTCACCGTTGCGGATCGGCCGAACCCGATGCCCGACGCACCCCTTCCATTCCAGGTGGGCCAGTGCCGAGGCCTTCGCACTGTGCCGGCAACCAGCCGAGCGCCCATCGGCAGACCGACGTCCTGTCCTGCCCACCAGCTACCCCTCGACCTCATGCGGCACCAATTGCTGCTTCCGCAGTAGCTCGACCACCAGGTCGAGCGTCACCGAGTTCTGGTGCACCGCCGCCGTCAGCTGAACCATCTGATCTTCGAGGCGGCTCACTCGCACTGTCACACCATCGACGCCTTCTGCGAGAGTGTCGAATCGCCCCGTCAGGCCGTCCATTCCGACTGTGAGGAAGTCGATTTGGCCGGTGAGGCCGTCGACTCGTTCTGTGAAGGTGTCCATTCGTCCAGTCAGACCGTCTACGCGGTCTGTGAAAGCGTACATCTGCTCCGCCAGGCCATCGACCCGTTCTGTGAAGGCGTCGATTCGCCCGGTGAGGCCGTCGACCTGTCCGGTGAAGGCGTCCATTCGTCCGGTGAGGCCGTCGACCTGTCCGGTGAAGGCGTCGATTCGTCCGGTGAGGCCGTCGACCTGTCCGGTGAAGGCGTCGATTCGTCCGGTGAGGCCGTCGACCTGTCCGGTGAAGGTGTCCATTCGTCCGGTCAGACCGTCTACGCGGTCTGTGAAAGCGTCCATCTGCTGTGCCAGGCCATCCACCCGTTCCGTGAGCCCATCCACCTGCCCGGCCAGGCCATCGACGCCTTCCGTGAGGCCGTCCATTTGCCCTGTCAGGCTGTCGATTCCACCTGAGAGGCCGTCCACTCGGTCGGTCAGGACGTTTGTCCGCCCTGCCACACCGCCCACCACGACTTCGAGCGTTGCCAGCCGGCTCACCGTCTCGTCGAGGATCTCCGAGTGCCGGCTCATCACTGTTCCGATCTGGTTCAGCTGTGCCGCAACGTCTTCGAAGCTGGACTCCATGCCTTCCAGGCGATGTCCGTGCTGTCGTTGTGTGACCAGTAGTAGGCCGAACCGGCGTCCGCTGGTCTTCTCCAATCGGCGCAGCCGTTGGTCGACACCACGCGCTAGGCCGTTCGTACTCTTGACCTCGCGGTTGGTGTTGTTGGCCAGCTCGTACAGCCCGTCGACGTCGCCGCGAAGTTGATGCACCACGCGATCTACTGGTGTGCTCCCCATGCCTCGAACAGTAGGCCGCCGATCAGACCGGATCGAGGCCTATTGCCGATCTGTGGATAACTTCCTGACCTGTGGATATCCCGTGCCTCAGACCGCGCGAAGGCGGTTGCGACTGGCGTAGACGTGCTCGGCGATGAGGGTCGCGATGCGGTCCGGCGCCTCGAGCATGGGCACGTGCCCGACGCCGTGGACGACGATGCGGTCGGCCGACTCGGGAAGTTCCTTCAGGTAGCGGCGGGCATAGACGCGGTTGGGGATGACGCGGTCGTACTCGGAGAGCAGTAACCGGACCGGCGTCTCCAGGGTGGACAGGTCGGCCTGCCCGGGACCGCGCATGCTGCTCACGACGAACGGCAGCATGGACGGGCAGTGCAGCGCGGCCATGATGGCGGCCGCGGTGTCGCGCCGGGAGACCGCGGCGGCGTTCTTGCTCAACCACAGCAGTGCGAAGCGCTGGGCGATCGGGTTGTTGACCGCGAAACCGCCGAGGCGCTTGCCGATTTCGACGATCGGGACCAGCGACAGGAACTTCAGATTGGTGCGCAGCGAGGTGAGCGACGGCGTGTGCCAGCCACCCGCCGGTGCGACGAGGGTGAGCGTGCGGGCCCGGCCGCGCCTGGCGAGTTCGACACCGACCCAGCCACCGAGCGAGTTGCCCGCGATGTGGCAGGTGCGCCAGCCGAGGTCGTCGAGCTGATCCTCGATGCGGTCGGCCAGCAGGTGCACGTCGACCGACCAGCCGTCCACCCGCTCGCCGCCCCAGTGCCCCGCGAAGGCGGGCGCGTACACCTCGCACTGGCTCGCGAGCCGCGCCGCGGTCTGCTCCCAGCAGTGTGGCGACATCATGAAGCCGTGCAACAGGAGCAGCGGGTCACCGGAGCCGAGATGCAGGGCCTTGACGGCCTTGGGCAGCTCCGATACGGGCTTGGTGGTGACCGGCTTGCGGGCGGCGCTGGTGGCGCGTTGCGCGGCGGCGGGGGACTTGGGGGTGTCGGACGACATGTCATCACTCTTTCCTGGACGGCGGTGTCCGAGGGAGTTCATCTGACCAGCATTGTACGGTCGTCCGGTGGCCTACATCATTTCGACTGTGAACGTAAATGGGGTCCGCGCGGCCGCGGGCAAAGGCATGCTGGCCTGGCTCGCCGCCACGGAGGCCGACATCGTCTGCGTCCAGGAGACGAGGGCCACCGACGAGCAGACCAGCGCGGCGCTCGCGCCCGCGCTGGCCGAGGGCTGGTGCCTGGCGCATGCGGAGCCGGAGTCCAAGGGCAGAGCAGGCGTCGCGATCCTGTCCCGCCGGGCACCGGACGCGGTCCGAATCGGCTTCGGCAGCAGCGAGTTCGGCGCGTCCGGCCGCTATCTCGAGGCGGACTTCGGTGATGTCACCGTCGCCAGTGTGTACGTGCACTCCGGTGACGCGGGTACGCCGCGCCAGGACGAAAAGTACCGGTACCTGGCCGAACTCGGCGCCTACCTCACCGCACGCGCCGGTGACTTCGTGGTGAGCGGCGACTGGAACATCGCGCACACCGAGCGGGACCTGAAGAATTGGAAAGGCAACTTGAAGTCCGCCGGTTTCCTGCCGGAGGAGCGGGCCTGGATCGATGAGCTGCTCGCCGCGGGCTACGTCGATGTGGTGCGCAAGCTGCATCCGGAGGTCGACGGCCCGTACAGCTGGTGGTCCTATCGCGGCCGCGCATTCGACAACGACACCGGCTGGCGCATCGACTACCAACTCGCCCGCGGCGACCTCGCGACGCGCGCCAAACAGGCCGTGGTGGACCGCGCCGCCGCCTACGACCAGCGCTGGTCCGATCACGCGCCGGTCACGGTGCAGTACCGATGAACTTGTCGCCGAAGGCCGTTCGCGCGCTGGCGGGTCTGGGCGCGGTGGTACTCGCGTTGATCGTCGTCGCGGTGCTCGGCCTGCGCGATGGTGGCAGCGACACCGCCACATCGACAACGGCCCGGCCCACCAGCAGTGCGCCCGCCGCGGGCACGCCACGGCCCGCGGAGGCGCCGGCCAGTCGCGCACCGGGAATTCCCGACCGCGCCTACACCACTCTGCGCGAAATCGACGCGGGCCGCTGGCCTGATTCGGCGAACGCGCCGGGCACCAAGGGCGGCGACCGCTGGATGAACCGCGCGGGCACGCTGGCCGCCAAAGATACTGCGGGCAAAGCGATCACCTACCAGGAGTGGGACGTCAATCCCAAGCAGCGCGGCCGGTCCAGGGATGCCGAACGCATCGTCACCGGCAGCGACGGATCGGCCTGGTACACCGGAGACCATTACGAGACCTTCACGAGGATGCGCTGATGTCCAAGGTAATGCCGTTGTCGCAGTTCTTGTCTCGACCGATCGAGGTCGCCTCGCGGGCACAGCAGGTGGCCGCGCCCGCCCTCGGCGCGGTCACCGTCGACGCCGCCGAACTGAGCGGACTGCGCTACCGCGCGCCGTCCGGTTACCTGGTCCGCGAACTACGCGGCGCGAAGATGCAGACCGTCGCGCGGGTGTTCGACGAGGTCGCCGCCGCCCTCCAGTTCCCGTACTACTTCGGCGAGAACAAGGACGCCTTCGACGAATGCCTGCGTGACCTGGACGATTTCGTCGGCGAGGGTGCGGGATACGTTGTCGTGCTCCGTGATTCGGACCACCTGCTGGCCGACGAGCCGGCCGAGCGGGCCTGGTTCGCCGAGGCGATGCGCGACTGTGCCGACCACTGGGCGCGCAAGGGCGTCGCGTTTCGCGTTGTCCTGCAAGGTGAAACGACGGGTTTGCAGGACGTTTCGCTGGAACTCTGACCTGGGCGCGGCGTCACGCCAATCGGCGCGCCAGATCCTCGCCGAGCAGGACGAACACGTCGGTGGTGTGCTCGATCAGCTCGTCGCGGGTCATCGGCAGCTCGCCCTGTAGCCAGGCGGTGAGGGTCTGCACCAGGCCGCCGACGAGGTAGTTGGCCCGGAAGTCGATCGCCGGATCCGAGTCTGGGTCGTCGATCCCGTAGAAGTCGATGCCCTCGGCCGCGACCATCCGCGCGAACACCCGGACGGTTTCGGTGGTGCGGGCGCGCAACTCCGGTGTCGCCATGCCGGCGACCAGAGCGACCTTGGCCTTGCGCGGGTCGTCGGTGAGCAGGTGGATGCCCGCGGCGATCGCGGCACGCGCGGTACTCCTGGAGTCCTTCGGCGCGGTGCCGACCGCCGCGACGATCACCAGCGCGAGCTCCTCGGCGATCGTGTCGATGAGCGCGGTCAGCACCGCATCGCGACTGTCGAAGCTCTCGTAGTAGTACCGCTCGTTGAGCCCGGCCTGGGCACACAGTCCCGACACGGTCAGCTTGGCGAGCCCCTGGGTGCCGATGATCTCCAGCGCCGCCTCCAGCAGTGCCGCGCGCCGTTGCGCCCGGCGTTCTGCCGCGGACACCCCGCCGTATGTCCGCTGCGCTGTCCCGGAATCGCTGGGCCCACCCGTCGCCCGGCCACCACCCCTCACGGAATCGCTTCGCGATGTAGGCTCACCCGCCGCCCGGCCACCACCCCCCACGGAATCGCTTCGCGATGTAGTCACAAGTCCGATTCTGGCACGGCACAATTCTGGCAGAGAGTATTGCCAGAATCGCGAATCTGGCGGATGCTATTGCCAGATGCTCTCGACGAGGAGGCAGTGATGTCCGAGCCCGGCTACTTCAGCGACCACTCGATGGCCCGGCGGGTGATGAGCAAGCGCGCGGTCGGCCTGACCTACGGCCAGCGCGCCCTGGTCGTCGGTGCTGTTAATCCGCTGCTCTACGTCGGCACCGCGGAGAACACCGAGCACCGGATGACCCCGTACACCAGGCTCTCGCTCACCGGCCACCTGTTCGAGGCGGTGTTCCTCGGCAGCAAGGCCGAGGCAGATCGGGCGCTGGCGTTCACCACGAAGAAGCACGCCAGGGTGCGCGGCACGCTGCCCGAGGACGCGGGGGCGCACCATCCCGCGGGCACCGGATACTCCGCGCTGGACCCGCACCTGATGTACATGACGATGGCGTTCACCTTCGACTCCGCCGAGGTGATGTACGACCTGCTGGTCCGCCCCATGACCGATGGCGAGCGCGAAGGCCTGTACCAGGACTACGTGCGCTGGGCCGAGTTGTTCGGCATGCCCGTCGAAGCGGCGCCGGCGAGTTACCCCGAGTTCCGCGCGTCCTTCGACGCCTACCTCGCCTCCGACGAACTGTTCCTCACCGACGAGGCGCGGCTGGTCGGCTCCTACCTGGCCGGGCAGCGCGTGCCGTATCCGCAGCGGATGCCGCTGCACCAGGTCACGTCCGCGTTCTTTCTGCTGGTGCAGGGCAGCCTGCCGCCGCGGATCCGGCAGATGTACGGGATGGGCTGGGGGCGCGCCGAGCAGATCGCGTATCGGGCGCTCGCGCAGGCCGTGCGCACCGCGCATCTTGCGCCGCCGGTGGTGCCTCCGGTGCTGCGCGGCACCCTGGCCGGGCCGAGCGCCCCGATTTACAAACTCGTCTCGCGGCGCGAACATCAGCTCGTCGACGCCGGACGGCCGAGCATGCCGGGTGTGGACCCGCGTAACTGGGTGGAGCGAAATTCCGCTTGAGGGCCATGGAAAGATCGGGGCATGTCCGTTCCTGCAGAAACCCCGGCCGCTGAACGCAAGCAGCGGGTCCTTTCCGGGATCCAGCCCACCGGCACCTCGTTCCACCTCGGCAACTACCTTGGGGCGCTGCAGTACTGGGTGACCATGCAGGACGACTACGACGCGCTGTACTTCATCCCGAACCTGCACGCGATCACCGTTCCGCAGGACCCGAAGGCGCTGCGGGCCCAGACGAGGGCCGCCGTGGCGCAGCTGCTCGCCATCGGCATCGATCCGAAGAAGTCGACGCTGTTCGTGCAGAGCCAGGTGCCCGAGCACGCCGAGCTGGCCTGGGTGCTCAGCTGCATCACCGGTTTCGGTGAGGCGAGCCGGATGACGCAGTTCAAGGACAAGTCGGTCAAGCAGGGTTCGGAGAACGCGTCGGTCGGGCTGTTCACCTATCCGGTGCTGATGGCGTCGGACATCCTGCTCTATCGCCCGCATCAGGTGCCGGTCGGCGAGGACCAGCGCCAGCATCTGGAGCTGACCCGAAACCTGGCGCAACGCTTCAACACCCGGTTCAAGAAGACGTTCGTGGTGCCGGAGGCGCACATCGTCAAGGGCACCGCCAAGATCTACGATCTGCAGGATCCGACCTCGAAGATGAGCAAGTCCGCCGCCTCCGACGCAGGCCTGATCAACCTGCTCGACGATCCGAAGATCAGCGCCAAGCGGATCCGCTCGGCCGTCACCGACACCGAGCGCGAGATCCGCTACGACCCGGAGCAGAAGCCGGGCGTGAGCAACCTGCTGGTGATCCTGAGCTCACTGACCGGCAACCCGATCGTGACGCTCGAACAGGATTACGCGGGCAAGGGTTACGGTGATCTGAAAGCCGACGTCGCCGACGCGCTGGTCGAATTTGTCACGCCATTGCAGGCGAAGGTGCAAGAGTATTTGTCGGATCAGGGCGAACTCGACCGTATCCTCGCCGCCGGTGCCGAGCGCGCGCGAGAGATCGCCGGCAACACCCTCGCACAGGTATACGACCGCATGGGCCTGCTGGCCCGGTAGCGGTCGGGCGCCTGCGAGATCTCTCCTGAAGGGGCGAACAGGTGCAGGTGATCGACAACATCAAGGCGTGGCTCGAACGACGAATCCAGGCCCGGCCATGGCTGGACCATCTGGTGCGCGCGGGCGGGCGGTATCAGCGGCAGCGTGGCGACTACTACGCGGCGGGCATCACGTATTTCACCGTGCTGTCGCTGTTTCCGCTGCTGATGGTCGCCTTCGCGGTCGCGGGTTTCGTGCTGTCGAGCCACCCGGAGCTGCTCGGTGAGCTACAGACCAAGATCGTCGACAACATTTCGGGTTCGCTCGGCACCCAACTGAACGATCTGATCGACCAGGCCGTCGACTCGCGCGGCACCGTCGGCATCCTCGGCCTGCTCGCGGGGTTCTATACCGGCCTCGGCTGGATGGCGAACCTGCGTGCGGCGCTGACCGAGCAGTGGGAGCAGAAGAGCGAGGAGCAGAACTGGTTCCTGGCCAAGCTGTCCGACCTCGGCGCGCTGCTCGGCCTCGGCTTGGCCTTCGTTGTCTCCCTTGGTCTTTCCGCGCTCGGCTCCAGCACGCTCGGTGCCCGGTTGCTGGTCAGCCTCGGCCTCTCGCACCTGCCCGGCGCGCGTTTCCTGCTGGCCATCGCGTCGATCTTTCTGGGCTTCCTCGCCTCCTGGGCGGTGTTCGCCTGGATCATCGCCCGCCTGCCGCGCGAACCGGTCACCCTGGCCAGCGCCGCCAAGGCCGCCGCGCTCGCCGCCGTCGTGTTCGAGATCTTCAAGTTCGTCGCGTCGATCTATCTGCAAACGGTGCTGAGCAGCCCGGCGGGCGCCGCCTTCGGCTCGATCATCGGCCTGATGGTCTTCAGCTACGTCACCTACCGCATCATCCTGTTCGCCACGGCCTGGGCCGCCACCGCCTCCGACAACGAACCCGAAGCGGAGATCCCCGCACCGCCCGCCGCCGTCATCAGCCCGCGCACGTCGGTCCGTGAACTCTCCGTCGGCGCGGGCGCGACCTTCTTCGGGGCGGGAGCCCTTGCCGCCCTTGCCCTCTCGCTGCTGCGCCGACCACGCGGGCACTGAACCCGGCGTCGGCCTGTAGGGGTCAGCGCCGCCGGTTCATCCGGCGCGCACCGAGCAGCAGGGCGAGCACCAGAATGACGCCGCCGACGACCCACACGGTGCGGTCGTCGCCATGGTCCTCGTCGGCCAGCGGCTGCGTCTCCTGCTCCTTGGGCGGCGGGGAGGCAAGGGTCGCACCAACTTTCGGTTGCTTGCGGTTCGGGTCGGGGAGTTTGCCGACCGACGTGCCTCGGGGTAGTGCGAAGCCGTAGTCGAGCAGGCGGGCCGCCTGATCCGAGGGGCGCAGCGGGCGGACGTCGGCTTTGAGCAGGGTGACCACGAGTCGGCGGCCGTCGCGTTCGGCGGCGGCGACGAAGGTCTGCCTGGCGTCGTCGGTGAACCCGGTCTTGCCGCCGATGGCGCCGTCGTAGTCGTAGAGCAGGTGGTTGTCGTTGCCGATGGGGAAGCCGGGATGGTCCTTGTCGCCCTCGATCTTCGGGTTGGCGGGGTAGCCGGGGAAGTCGACCTGTTCGGTGTGGATGAGTTCGGCGAACAACGGAATGGTCATCGCCTCGCGGAACAGCACCGACAGGTCGTAGGCCGAGGTGCTCATGCCGGGACCGTCGAGGCCGGAGGGGGTAGCCGTGCGAGTGTCCAAGGCGCCCAACGACTTAGCGAGCTCGTTCATCTTCGCCACCGTGGCCGCCTCGCCGCCCAGCTGAGTAGCGATGGCATGGGCCGCGTCATTGCCGGAGGCCATGATCAGGCCCTGCATGAGCTGGCGGTTGGTGTAGCGGCCGCCGGGCCCGATGCCGACCCGGGTGCCGTCCGCGTTCGCATCGTCCTGGGTGCCGATGATCACCTTGTTCAAATCCAGTGTGCGCAGGGCGATCGTGGCGAGCAGCACCTTGATGGTGCTGGCGGGCCGGTAGCGGCCGTGCGGGTCCTTGGCCGCGAGCACCTCGCCGGAGTCCAGGTCCGCCACCTGCCAGGAGGTCGCCGAAATATCCTGCGGCACAGCGGGTGCGCCCTTTGGCAGCACCAGGCCGCATTCACCCAGCCGGCCACCGCCGACCGGTGGCGTCGGGATGGGCAGCGCGGTGGGCGTCGGCTCCCCGGGCGCCGGGACCTCGGACTCGTCGATCGGCGCGGGCGGGCGCGTCTTCTGCGGGCAGCCGTCGGTGTTCGGGGTGCTGAACGGCGTCGTCGTCGGGCTCGACGACGGCGCGGCGAACGACGGTGTGGCGGCCGAGCCCGCGATCACGGCCACTGCGGCCAGTGCGGAACCGAGGCGAAGTGTGGCGCGGCGGCGCGAGTCCCGGATCTTCATCGTTCGCGAGCCTAGCGATTTCGCGGCGAGTCGGCCGTGCACGCGCCGGAGCGGGGTATTGACAGCAGCTACTAAATGAGAGCTACTATCAAAAAGTAGTTACTATCAAATTTGGAAAGTCATGAAGACCGACTCGACTCGTCGCTGGCTCGCGCTCGGCGCGCTGTCGGTGGCGATGCTGACCATCGGGCTCGACGTCACGGTGCTCACCGTGGCGCTGCCGACACTCGCCGTCGACCTGAATGCGAATACCGCTGCGCTGCAATGGTTCAGCAGCGCGTACACGCTGGCGCTGGCCGGTGTGATGCTGCCCGCCGGTGCGCTCGGCGATCGGTACGGGCGCAAGAAGTTCCTGCTCGTCGCGCTACTCGTCTTCGGTGCCGCGTCGCTGGCCTGCGCGTTCGCCGCCTCGGCCGGTCAGCTGATCGCCGCGCGGGTGGTGCTCGGCATCGCGGCCGCGGCGATGATTCCGCTGTCCATGTCCGTACTGCCGTCGCTGTTTCCGGAGCAGGCGGCCCGGCAGCGCGCACTCACCATCTGGATCACCTCGACCGCGATCGGCCTGCCGCTCGGTCCGATCGTCGGTGGCTGGCTGCTGCGGAACTTCTGGTGGGGGTCGGTGTTCCTGATCAATGTGCCGATGGTGATCATCGGTGCGCTGGCCGTTCTCGCGCTGGTCCCGGAGTCACGCAGCGAGAACAGATTCCGCGTCGATGTGCCCGGCGTGCTGCTGTCGGCGGCCGGAATGCTCGGGCTCACCTACGGATTCATCCGGATCGGTGAGTACGGCTGGGGCAACGGGCTCGGCTGGGCCATCGTCGCGGCCGGCCTGCTGCTGCTCGGCGCCTTCGTCGGCTGGCAGCGCAGGACGGCGCATCCGCTGGTCGATCTCAGCCTGTTCGAGTCCGCCGGATTCCGCTGGGGCACCGCACTTTCCATCATCGTCAACTTCGCGATGTTCGGCATGTTCTTCACCGCGCCGCAGTACTTCCAAGCGGTGCTCGGCACAGACGCACTAGGCAGCGGCCTGCGTCTGCTGCCGCTGATCGGCGGGTTGATCGTCGGCAGCAGGGTGGTCGACCGGGCGTTGCCGAAACTGGGGACCAGGGTGATGCTCGGACTCGGCTTCACCCTGCTGGCGGGTGCGCTCGCACTGGGCGCGCTGACCTCGGTGGACAGCGGCTACGGCTTCACCGCGCTGTGGACCACCCTGCTCGGCGTGGGTATGGGCCTGGCAATGCCGACCGCTATGGGGCTGGCGATGGGCGAGCTCACCGAGGAACGTTCCGGCTCCGGTTCCGCGTTGATCCAGGCGCTGCGCCAGGCGGGCGGCACCATCGGTGTCGCGATCCTCGGCACCGTGCTGGCCACCCGGTACCGCTCGGAGCTCGGCTCGCTGAACCGCGATCCGATCTCCGACGGCGTGAACGCCGGTGTCGCGGCGGCGCACCAGCTCGGTGACTCGGCGGTCCTGCATCAGGTGCAGAGCGCGTTCGTCGGTGGCATGGCCGCGATGCTCTGGGTCTGCGCGGCGCTGTGCGCGGTATCGGCTGCGGTCGCCGTTGTTTTCCTGCGCGCGAAGCTACCTGTCGAGGTGCCGGTACCGGCCGTTGAGCGGCTCGACGGCGGACGTGGCGGCGTCGCGGGAACCGATACGTCAGAATCGACGCATGTCGGTTGAACTGTCCGGAGAAGAACCAGCCGTGCGCGGCCTGCGTGAGCGGAAGAAGGAGCGGACCCGCCGGACGATTCGACTGGAAGCGTTCCGGCTGTTCCGCGAGCAAGGGTACGGCGAGACCACCGTCGAGCAGATCGCGGCGGCGGCGGAGGTCTCGCCGAGCACGTTCTTTCGCTACTTCCCGACCAAGGAACAGCTGGTGCTCGCCGACGACCTCGATCCGGTACTGATCGAGGCCATCCGGGCGCAGCCGCCCGAACTCTCGCCGCTGACTGCCTTTCGCCATGCGATGGCGGCGGTGTTCGCGGAGTTGCCCGCCGAGCAGCAGGCTTTCGAACAGGAACGTCAGGCGCTGATCTACCACGTGCCCGAGTTGCGGTCGGCCATCGGACTGGAGATGGAACGCAACATCGACATGGTGTCCGCCGTCATGGCCGAACGGGTCGGCGGCACACCCGACGATTTCGATATCCGGGTCCTGGCCGGCGCGCTGACCGGCGCGGGGCTCGCGATCGCGCGCATCACGCCGTTGAATCTCGACAATGTCGGCCGGATGCTGGATCTGCTGGAGGCCGGGTTGCCGATCGGTCAGGGCCGAGCAGGCGCCTAGGTCCGAGCCGCCCGCCGCGGCTCGGGCCTGCCGAACCTACTGCGCCCCAGCGGCACTCGAATGCCGCAGCCGGTCCGGCGTCTCGTCGTCCATCGACGCGAAGAAGCCGCCGATCACGTCCTCGATCTCGGCGATCGACTCGGCGCAGTACAGGATCGGCTGGTAGTGGGTGATGTCGTAGACCGCGGTGCCCATCGCGGCGACGTCGAGCGGGCGCAGGTCGGCCTGGCGGAACTCCTCGATCTCGCCGTAGGACGACAGCAATCCCGCGCCGTAGCAACGGACCTCGCCTTCCTCCCGGACCACGCCGAACTCCATCGAGAACCAGAAGACATTCGCGAGGAACTTCAGCGCGGGCTCCGTCTCCAGCCGCCCGACCGCCGCGCCGACCGCCTCGTAGATGGCGGCGAAGCGCGGACTGGCGATCTGATTGGCGTGCCCGATGATCTCGTGGATGGCATCGGGCTCCGGGGTGTACAGCGGCGCCGAATGATGCCGGATGTACTGGGTGGAGTGGAAGGTCCGATCCGCGAACGAGCCGAAGAACTGGCGCAGCGGCACCAGACCGGCCGCCGGGGCATAGCGGAATCCGCTCAGCGGCACCAGTGCCGCCGAGACCTCGTCCAACTGGGGGATGTGGTCCTTGGGCAGCGCGAGGCGCGCCGAGGCCGCCAGCACCTCGGTGCAGGCGTAGGTCTGGTGCTTGCGGGCCAGTTCGGCCGAGGCGATCCGCCAGACCTGCTGTTCCTCGTCGGTATAGGCGATCTGCGGAACGGGTTTACCCGGTGCGTAATCGAGCGCGAGCGCGGCGATGTCGTTGCGACGGGCCCGGTAGTCCGAGTCGTGCACGCCCGGGTGCTCGTCGCTCAGGTGGACGGTCACATCGCCGTCGCCGGACCGGGTCACCGGTGAGTACAGCTGAGCTTCGGTGAACATACCTCGATGCAAGCACCGCTCGGGCCCGGCGACAACAAAAGGCCGCGCAGCTTGGCAAAGTGTCTAGCTGGCCCCGCTGTGCTGCGCACTTACCGGCATCGGGCGGCGGATTCGGGCGCCGAGCTGACCAGTGCCCGTCGGCGGCCATACACGCCCCGTTCTGCCCGCGCCTGCGACGATGCCAAGTGTGTGCGGGGCGTGCTGTAGCGGCTCGGTAATAGCCGCCGAACATGCTGTGGCCGTGAAATTCTCGTGGTGGGGGCGGTCGATCCGGCGAACTCTGCACGATTTGCCAGACATGAGCGAGCGGAATAGCGCAAAATGGCGAATGTACGAAGGAGGACGCATGAAATCCGTGCGGATCGATCTCGACCAGAAGTTGCTCGCCGCCGCGGCCGCCGTGATGGGCACCTCGACGAGCAACGCCACGATCAACGAGGCACTGCGCCGGATCGTCGTGCACGAGCGTCAGCTGCGCCATCTCGAAAAGCTGGCCGCCACCGCATTGTTCGCCCTGCCGCGCCCGGAGGTCGTGGTCGTGGACGGGTAGTCAGCGACGCACGGCCGAGCAGCGCAGGTTATCGGCCGGCGGTGTCAGGTCGACCAGATACTTCAGTACCGGCTCGTCGACGCAGGCGATGCCCTCGAACGCGGCACCGTGCTGGGTGCCGTCATAGGTGATCAGCGCCGCGCCAAGGGTTTTGGCGAGCGTGACACCACCGGCGTACGGGGTCGCCGGATCGCCGGTCGCCGCGACGACCACGAGCTTCGGCAGGCCCGTCGCGTTGGGCACGTGCGGTTGAGTGGTCGGCGGGACCGGCCAGAACGCGCAGGCGTCCAGGGGAGCCGTGTCGGTGGGCAGGCCGTCGTCGAAAGCCGGAGCGGCGGCGCGGGATCGGCGATCGATGTCGGCCGCGACGGCCCGGTCGGTCACCCGGATCTCCTCCAGGCAGAGCACCGCCCGATGCACGTCGTCGGAGGAGGCTTGCTCGTAGGCGCCCGCGTCGCCGAGCAGCGCGTCGCCCCGGCCCCTGGCGAGTTCGGCCAAACCCTGGGTGAGGCTCGGCCAGGACGTGGGGTGGTAGAGCGAGGCGATCGTCGCGGTGACGACGGCGCCGTAGTCGAGCCCACGGCGATCGGCGGTGACGATCGGGCGCTTGATCAGCGGGTTGACCAGACCGCGGTAGACCTCGTTCGCCTTCTGCGGGTCGGTGCCGAGCGGGCAGTCCGGCGCCTTGGCGCAGTCGGCGGCGTAGGCGTCGAACGCCTGCTGGAAACCGGCGGCGGTGATCACCGGGTCGCCGATGTTCGTGGTGGGATCGACCGGTGCGTCCAGGACCATCGCGCGCACCCGATCCGGAAACAGCTCGGCGTAGGTCGAACCGAGACGGGTGCCGTAGGACCCGCCGAAGTAGGTCAGCTTCTGCTCGCCGAGCGCGGCCCGCACGACGTCCAGATCGCGGGCGACGTCGCCGGTGCCGACATGCCCGAGCAGCGTCAGCCCGGTCCGCCGCGCGCACGAGTTGGCGTATTCCTCGTTCTCCTCTTCGATCTGGTCGATCTCCGCGAGCGGGTCGGTCCGGCCCAGCACCCGCTGCGCCGTCTGGAATTCGGCGTCCGAACGGCAGGTGACGTGCGGGGTGGAGGCACCGAGCCCGCGCACGTCCATCCCGATCACGTCGAAACGCTCGGCCACCGGCGACTTCGACAGGGCCAGCGGCAGACTCAGTCCCGGCGCGCCGGGCCCGCCGGGGTTGGTCACCAGCGCCGCGACCTTGGTGCCGGTGGCGCGCAGCCGGGAGATCGCGATCCGCGCGGTCTCGCCGTCCGGTCTGCCGTAGTCGATCGGCACCGTCATACGCGCGCATTCGATGCCTGCCGCGCCGAGCTCGGCGCCGCCCTGATAGCCCTCGCACGAGCCCCACGCCAGGGTTTGCTGGTAGTACCGATCGAGGGTGGGGGCGGGCGGTGCGACGGGGTCCCGGTCGGCGGCGCAGGCCGTCGCCAGCAGCGCGAGCGCGGCGATCAGCACGGGCAGCGGCGTGACGCGCGTCGATGCCGCGGTTCCTTTGCGCGGTGTGAACATTCATTGCCCCTGTACTCGTTCGACGCACTCAGTCTGCCCGACGGACGCCGATGTGCAATCGGCAGGATCGGACAACTCGGGCGACCCCGCGTCCGTGGCCGACATGTCGGTAGGGCCTGGCACACTCCGTGACACTGTCGCCGTGACCAAGGGGTGGAACGATGCCGGTCTCTCTCCTCGATGTACCCGTCGAGCAACGGCCACGCGAGCGCCTGCTCGCCCTCGGCCCGCAGTCGCTCAGCGATGTCGAATTGCTGGCCTTGCTGTTACGGCACGGCAGGCGCGGCGCCAGCGCGCTGGACCTCGCGGTGGAACTACTCGTCGAACACGGCGGGCTGGCCGGATTGGCGGCGGCCAGGCCCGAAGAGTTGTCCCGCCGGGCCGGTGTCGGGGTGGCGAAGGCCGCAGCCGTCATCGCCGCGTTCCACCTCGGCTCCCGCGCCCGCGGCGGCACCGACACCCTGCCTCGGCTTGGCGACGCGGCGGATGTCGCCGCGGCGGCCCGCCCCCTGTTCACCGGCGCCCGCGTCGAGCGGCTCCTCGTGCTGGTCTGTGACGCCCAGAACCAGTTGCGGCAGAAGGTATTCGTCGCCGAGGGCGCCGTCGACCAGGTGGCGGTCCCGGTCCGCGAGATCCTGAACACCGTGCTGCGCCACGACGGCCGCGCCTTCGCCGTCGTGCACAACCACCCCTCCGGCGATCCGACCCCCAGCCTCGACGACCGCCGCGCCAGCACCCTGCTCGCCGAAGCCGCCCGCACCGTCGGCCTCCGCTTTCTCGATCACGTGGTGATCGCGGGCGAGGCCTGGGCCAGCGCGCCGACCCTTACCCTCGGACACCGCACTGGAAACACGGGCTGATCGCCGCGGGCGAGGCGGCCTCAGGCGGTAGAACTCCAGCCCTGCCGCCACAGCCGCTCGAAACCGTCCAACAGCAGGTCGAGGGCGAATTCGAACTCGAACTGATCGTCACAGCCCGGACCGACCACGGACTGGTCGTCGTGTGCGGCCCGCGCCGCGATCTCGGCGATGTGCGGATATCTGGACGACATGTCGGGCAAGGCGGCGGCTTGCGTCTGCGGGTCCGGGCTCGGTGCGGTGTCGAACAGCTCCTGGGTGAAGCCGAACGCGCGGCTGCCCAGTGCGTGCATCACGTGATGGGTCAGGTCGACGGAGAGGCCGCCCGCGCGGAACATCCCGATCATCGAATCCAGGTACGTAAGCACGGCCGGGGTCGGTGCCGGGCGGGATTCGATCACCCGGGACGCCCACGGGTGCCGCTGAAGGGTGCGCCGCGCCACCAGGATTCGCTGCCGTACCGCGGGCTTCCAGTCGAGCCCGGCCTCGGGTGGACCGATCTCCGTGACCAGCAGATCGACCATGCCGTCGAGCAACTCGTCCTTGTTCGCGACGTGCTTGTACAGCGCCATCGGCACGACGCCGAGTTCCTGCGCGAGGTTGCGCATGCTCAGGGTGTCGAGGCCTGCCGCGTCGGCGAGCGCGACGGCGGCGCGCAGCACGCGCTCTCTGTTCAGCGGGGTGCGGGGTGCGGCGGTGTCCCGGTTGGCCATTCAGCGCTCTCCTCTTGACGGGTGTACAGCGTACACCTTAGGGTTCTCGGCAGAAGAGGTGTCCGTCGTACACCTCAGTGTGCAGTGGAGGAGTCCCCATGAACTCGAGGAGAACGACGGCGGTGGTCGCGGGTGTGCTCTTCCTGATCACCGAGGTCGCCGCGGTGGCCGGCCTGCTGCTGTATCAGCCGGTGCTGACCGATGCGAATTACGTTGTCGGCGCGGGCTCGGACGGTCGCGTGCTGCTGGGTGGGCTGCTCGAACTCGTGCTCGTTGCGGCTGTCATCGGCACCGCGACCACGCTGTATCCGGTGCTGGAGCCGTACGGCAAGAGCCTGGCGCTCGGCTATCTGTGCGCTCGGCTGCTCGAGGGTGCTGTCATCGCGATGGGCACCGTGAGTGTGCTGTCGGTCGTGACATTGCGCAGAGGTAATGCGGGGATCGATGATCCGACGCTGGTCGCCGTGAGCAAAGCCCTTGTCGCCGTCCATGATTGGACCTTCTTGCTCGGGCCGAACTTCATCCTCGGCGCGAACAGTCTGTTGCTGGCCACCCTGATGTACCGCTCCCGGTTGGTGCCACGGCGCATCGCCGTGCTCGGTTTGATCGGCGGCCCGCTCATCTGCGTATCGGCGACCGCCGTGCTGTTCGGGCTCTACGATCAGCTCTCCGCGTGGGGATCCGTCGCCGCGCTGCCGGTCTTCGCGTGGGAGGTGAGCCTGGCGGTGTACCTGATCGGCAAGGGGTTCGGGCGGACTGCGGGCGACGCCGTTCCGGTGGCACGCCAGCTGGCTACCGCGTGAAACACCTTGGCTCAGTAGACATTCAGCTTCGGTACGTGCTGCCCTTCACTGCCGTAGCTGAATGCCGCGGTTATCGCGGGCC
The DNA here is from genome assembly GCF_015355715.1 of Nocardia sp. XZ_19_369. Lineage (NCBI taxonomy): Bacteria > Bacillati > Actinomycetota > Actinomycetes > Mycobacteriales > Nocardiaceae > Nocardia > Nocardia sp. XZ_19_369. The sequence continues at coordinate 686,600 of NZ_JACVED010000003.1, forward strand.
GCTGTCCGGCGGGCTCGCCGTCACACCGGGGTCGGGTGGCTGAGACGAGCTGTCCGATTCCGAGGCCTGCGTGACACCCGGAACTCCGTCCTGCACCACGAAACTGGCGCGCGTGTGGATTGCGGCGCCTGGGCGGCGAATGTAGGGAACGACCCGGAAGTCGTTGCGCCACAGGCTGTGGTCCAGTTCGACGCGGACGTAGCCGCGTTGGGAGTTGAAGAATTTGAGGTCGGGGTTGGCGGCGAGGAGGTTGCGGCCCGATTCGGTCATGTCGGCGCCGTCGCCGCCGCTGGAGATCGACGTTCCGATGAATTCCGATGCCACGACCGGGGATTCGGGGTCGGCGAAGTCGCGGCGCAGATCGGCCGCGTGGTTCTGGTGGCGGTCGCCGGTGATCACGACGAGGTTGGCCACATTGCGGTCGGCGGCGGCGCCGAGTACGGCGTTGCGGTCGGGGACGTATCCGTCCCAGGAGTCGGTGCCGACAGCGGTGACCGGTCCGGCATCCTGGTCGGACTGGCCCATCGAAACCTGGTTGCCGAGGATCTGCCAGCGGGCCGGCGAGGTGGTGAAACCGTCGATCAGCCAATCGCGTTGCCGTGCACCCAATATCGTGCGGTCGGCGGCGAACCGGTCGGTGCAGTCGATGACGGTGTTGCCGTCGCCGCAGGCCTGCTTGTCGCGGTATTGCCGGGTGTCGAGCATGGTGATCTGGGCCAGGTCACCGAAGCCGTAGCGGCGGTGCAGGTGCATGCTCGGCCCGGCGGGCAGCTGGGCGATCCGCAGCGGTTGGTGTTCGTACATGGCTTGGAAGGCAGCGGCTTTGCGCCGGCGGAACACCGCCGGGATCCGATAGATGTCGAAGCCGAGCCCCGGCGCCTCGCCCGCCCAGTTGTTGTCGATCTCGTGATCGTCCATGGTGACCAGCCAGGGAAAGGCGGCATGCGCGGCCCGCAGCGGTTCGTCGGCTTTGGCCTGGGCGTACCGCAGCCGATAGCCGGCCAGATCTACGGCTTCGGCCTGCAGATGGGGTTCCATCGACATTCCCGCGCGGCCGCGATTCCAGCCACGTTCGTAGATGTAGTCGCCGAGATGCACCACCAAATCGAGGTCTTCGTCGCTCATGTGCTGGTACGCGGTGTAGTAGCCGGAACTCCAGGATTGGCACGAGGCGAAGGCGAACCGCATCCGTGCGGTGGGCTGCCCCGGCAGCGGTGCGGTACGTGTTCGCCCGACCGGCGAGAGCACCGACCCGGCCCGGAACCGATAGAAGTACCAGCGATCCGGCGCCAGCCCGGTGACCTCCGGGTGCACGCTGTGCGCCAACTCGCGCGTCGCGACCGCGGTCCCGCGCGTCACCACCTGCCGGAAGTTCTCGTCGTGCGCGACTTCGTATTCCACGGTCACCGGCCGTAACGGCATGCCGCCCAACCCATCCGGCGCGAACGGGTCCGGTGCGAGCCGCGTCCACAACACCACCCCGTCGGCCGTCGGCTCTCCCGACGCGACCCCGAGGCTGAACGGATCGTCGGACCAGCGTGGCACCCGGAACGGCCCGCTACTGGCCGCCGCGGCGCCCACCAGCACCGCAGCCGACCCGGCACCCCCGAATCTCAACAGTTGCCGTCGCGACAGACCCATACGTCAGGGTATATCGGCGGGCGGGGTGGCTGATCGCCGTCGTCGGATTCGATGAGCGTTTGCGACATGACAGTGAGCCAACAGGCCATTGGGACGCTCACTGTCGGCCCGTAGCGTGGCATACACCAGCCGATAGCGAGTGAACGGACTTACAGATGACCATCGAAATCGGGGTAATCCTGCCCACCTCGACCCCTGATCCCGCGCAGCCGATCCTGGGTGATGTGCGAGCGAGTGCCCGTTTCGCCGAAGAGCTCGGCCTAGATTCGATCTGGTCCACCGATCATCTGATGGCGAGCGCGCCGATGCTGGACAGCACCGTCACGCTGGCCACCGCCGCGGCGGTCACCGAGCGCATCGGTATCGGCTTCAACGTCATGCTGCTGGCGCTGCGTCCGGTCGCCTGGGCCGCCAAACAGATCAGTACCCTGCAACAGCTGTCCGGCAACCGGCTCGTTGTCGGTGTCGGCACCGGGAATCCGGCGCACGGCGACATCGGGTGGCGCGCGGCGGGTGCCTCCTACGCCGACCGTGGTCGGCGCACCGACGAGGCGTTGCAGGTGCTGCCCGGGCTCGTCACCGGACAGCCGACCGTGTTGGACGATGGGCTGGAGGTGACCCTCGCGCCCGGTTCGGTGCTACCACCGGTTCTGGTGGCGGGCAACAGCGTTCGGGCGCGGCGCAGGGCAGCTACTTACGCCGACGGATGGATCACCATCCAATCGGGTCTGGAGCAGTTGACCAAAGACGTTGCCGAGCTGCAGGAGTTCGCCGCGCAGCGCGACCGTGCGCCGCTTTCGGTCGCCGCTGTGGTTCCGGGGTTGCCCTCGGATGTCGACGAGGCGGCCGCCCAGCTGTCCGCCTTCGCGGCGCGGGGCGTAGGGCGAGCGATTCTGGTGCCGACCGGACCCGAATGGCAGCGGGACTATGAGTTCGCCGCGAAAGTCCGTGCGGCGCTGTAGATCCGCGGCTACTTCTGGAAAGACGAAGGCCGCCAATATCTTTCGGCGTGGACGGCCTTCGCGTTCAGTGCGAAAGGGCGAGGTGAGCTGGGGCGCTCAGCGTTCTGAACCACGTCGTTGCGGTGGCGTCGAAAATCGTTGCCCAACCGGTCCGGTCGATGGCCCCAACTTCAGCGGGCGGTATCCGGATGTCGTTGATTCGGTGCTCGCCGAAGTGTCGGCCGGGTGGGAAGTGCTCGTCTTGTCCGCAGGATTCGAGGTACTCGGCATATCAGCGGAGTTCGAGGTGCTTGCCTTGTCGGCAGGGTGGGCGGTGCCCGTCTTGTCGGCGGGACTCGAGACAGTCGCCTCGTCAGCGGGGCTCGCGTTATCAAGGCCGGACCCCGTCTTGTCCTGGTCGGCTTTTTCGCCCGCGACGGGAGAAGCAGCACTGAGCGAGGCCATTCCCGCACTGCCGGTGGCGATTCCGGCGGCGACACCCGCGCCGAGCGCGACGCCGAACGGGACGGCCGCGACGCTACCGGTGCCCGCCATCGCGCTACCGGTGCCCGCCATCGCGGCGAAGGGTGCGGCAGCCGCACCCGCGCCCGCCAGGCTCGCGCTACCGGTACCCGCGGCCGCGCTACCCGCGCCGAGGACGGCCAGCGGGGTGCCGAGTCCGCCGGTGGCGACGCTGCCGGAGGCGCCTGCCGCGGCGCTGCCGGTGCCGAGCAGCGCGGCGCCCGCGCCGAGGACCACCCCGAGGGGTGCGAGTGCGGCGCTGCCGGTGCCTGCGGCCGCGCTGCCGGTGCCGAGGAAGGCGGCCCACGGTGCGGCGGCGACGCTGCCGGTCCCCAACGCCGCGCTGCCGGTGCCGATCAGGGCGGCAAGACCGAGTCCGAATGCCGCGCCACTGGTGCCGAGTGGGCCTGCGGTGTCGACGAGCCCCGGAAACAGCACGGAGTTGAGTACCGTGCGGCGAGGGCTCGCGGTGTCAACGAGTCCCGGGAACAGCACGGAGTTGAGAACTGTGCGGCGGGAGCCCGGAGCGTGTGTCGTGACGACCGCCGAGGTCGCGTATGCCGCGACCGAATGCTGGTGCGCGGCGCTGGTCGGGGCCGAGGCCGTTGCGGCCGCCGCGACGAGCGCGGGACAGGTCAGCATGGTGGTGGCGATCGCCGTTCGGAGCACGTACATGGGTTGAGCGCCTTCCTCCCGGGCCTGCGCACGACGGCGTCGTGGCGTGGCCGACGATGTGTCCGGCGAGCACGTTCAAGATCAACCTACCGGCAACCCTCCGGGATTGATGGCACATTGCTATCGCAAGGAGCGGTGAGCCGGTTGTTCGGCGCGCCATTACTGTCCACCGCATGGGAATCACGCTCAGCGACGCCACCATCGCCCTGCTCGACGGCAAGAACTACGCGGTCCTGGCCACTCTCAACGCCGACGGCAGTCCGCAGACCTCCGTGATGTGGGTGCTGCGCGACGGTGACGACCTGCTGTTCTCCACCCTGGAAGGCAGGCTCAAGCACCGCAACATGCTGCGCGACCCGCGCGTCAGCGTGACCGTGCTCGACTTCGCCGACGGCGAGAACTACGTCGAGCTGCGCGGCCGGGCCACCATCACCCACGACGACGATCTCCGGGTCGGCCACCGGCTGTCGTGGAAGTACGACGGCAAGGACCACGACGAGCCCGCGCTGGGTCAGGTCCGGGTCGCGGTCCGCGTCGAGATCGACAAGGCGACCGGATACGCGGCCTGACAACAGCGCCGCAGTTGGGCATGGGCAACACGCCATTTAATCCGGTGTCGAAGTCCTGTCCGGCGCCTCCGGCCGGACTTCGATCCAGGGCCTAGGGTGAGTCGGCATGGACACCGCCGCGATCGTGCCGACGAGGGTTGTGCCCATCCCGCGTTCGGCGGTGCCGCCGGTTCGGCGTCGGTTCGGTCGCGTGCCATCCGTTGTCGTCGCTGCGGGATGTTTGATCCTGCTGCAACTCGCGCTCCGCGGTTGGGTGGCGGATAGCGGCTATTTCTACTGGGACGACCTCATCCTGGTCGGCCGGGCGGGCCGATATCCGCTGCTCTCCGCGGACCTGCTGTTGCACGACCACGACGGGCATTTCATGCCGCTCGCCTTCGTCACCGCCTGGGTGGTGACGAAGGCGGCGCCCTTCGTCTGGGCCGGGCCGGTGATTTCGCTGCTGGTGTGGCAGCTCGCGGTGTCGCTGGCGGTGCTCCGCGTGTTGTGGATCCTGCTCGGCGCCCGATGGGTGCTGCTCGTCCCGTTCACGTTCTTTCTGTTCGCACCGGTGACGTTGCCTGCGTTCGCCTGGTGGGCGGCCGCGTTGAACGCGCTGCCACTGCAATTCGCGCTCGCCTGGGTGATCGGGGACGCACTGCTTCTGATGCGCAGCGGGCGGCGCCGATACGCCTGGTCCGGGATCGTCGTGCTCGCGGTGGCGCTGTTGTTCTTCGAGAAGTCGGTGATCGTCCCGTTCGTCGCGTTCGCCGTCGCGGTGCTTGCCCACTATGTCGACGGGCGGGAATCCGCCGTTCGCGCGGTGCTGCGGCGCGGCCTGCGGTTGTGGGTGGGATCGGGCCTGGTGCTGCTCTGCTGGCTGGCGGGGTATCTGGCGGTGGTCGGCGTTTCCGGGGTGCACAACAATCCGCAGGGCATGCGCGACTGGCTGCCCAACACGACCTCGCTCGGCGTGGTGCCCGCATTGGTCGGCGGACCGTGGCGGTGGGAGCGTTGGTTGCCCGCCGCGCCGTGGGCCGATCCGCCGGGCGGGGCAGTGATCGCGGCGTGGGTGGTGCTGATTTCGATTGTGGCACTGTCGATTCGGGTACGCCGCCGGGTGTGGCCGGTCTGGTTGCTCGCGGCAGCCTATGTGCTGCTGATGCAGGTGCCCGTGGCGCTCGTTCGCGGCGGTCCGAACACCGCGGCCGAACTCATGCAGTCGCTGCGCTACTTCGCCGACCTCGGCGTGACATTGGCGGTCCTGGGTGCGTTGTTACTGCGGGCGAGTCCGCGCGGCAGCACGCACCTCGGCCCGCGCATCGCGCTACCGCTGGTGGTGCTTTTCGTCGTCAGTAGCCTGTGCTCCACCTACACCTTCGTCCGATCCTGGCGCCCCAGCCCGGCCAAAACCTATGTCACGAACGTGAAGTCGGCCCTCGAGCACTGGGACGGCGTGCCACTGCTGGAGCAGGAAGTCCCCTGGGACGTCCTGAACCCGCTGGCCTATCCGCAAAACCTGACCAGCCAGGTCCTCGCACCCCTCGCCGCACCGGGCACCTTCGCCGACTCCACCCCGCACCTGCGCATGATCACCGACAGCGGCACCCTCGTCGAAGCGCAGGTCTGGTGGAACCGCCACATCATTCCCGGCCCGGACCCTCACTGCGGCTACCGAATCGAGGGTGGCGCCAAAGTCCCCGTCCCACTCAACGGCCCCATGCTCGAGCACGAATGGACCGCCCAACTCAACTACCTCGCCAGCCGAGACGGTCAACTGGCCGTAGCTTTCGAGCACGGCAAAACCGTCGCCGTCCCGGTCCGCCAAGGACTCAACACCGTCTTCGTCCGACTGGTAGGCAGCGGCTCTGCCCTCCAAATCTCCTCCCGCACAGAACACCTCGTCGCCTGCCTGGGCTCCGGACCGGTCGGCGTCGCCTCCTACGACAACTGACGAAGCCGCCTCGTCAATCGGCCCGCGACGCGATGGGCAGGCCCGTACCATCGCGATATGGGGGAGATCTTCGATCATCTCAGGCGGGTGTTGGGGCTCTTTGCCGGCGTGCTCGAGTATCTGAGCCCCTGGGGGATCCCATGGCCGCTGACCTTCGCACTCGTCTTCCCGATCATCCTGGCGGTATTGGCCGTGCTGGTGTGGTGGTCGCGTGGGAAGGTGTGGCCCGTGCTGTGCGATTACCCCCGCACCACCACGGGCCGCCCGTGCCGCAATCGCGTGCTCGGGGAATGGCAGCGCTGTCATCATCACCGGCCGGGCCGCCGGGGACGCGACCACCGAGAAAGACGTAAGTTGCTGCGCTGGCAGACAATACGGCGCGGCGACCTCGTAGAGCGAGACGACATCTTCGGTCGCGGTTTCTTGCGGCACAGATCTCAGGTGCGGGGCCTGCTGTACTACCGGGGTTTCGCGCGACCACCGCGGAATGTCGCCACCTTCTGGCGGAGCTGGCTCGGCGAACGTCGGGAGGACATCGGAAAGCTCATCGCGCAGCTTCGCGAACAGCGCAGGCTCAATCTGCGAGCGCTGTTCGCCGGCCCGGCGAGTCCATCAGCGCAGGTGGGAGTGGCTTTGCGGCTGACGGAGGTGATCTGGGCGACCCGGCTCACGCTGTTACTGGCATTGCTCGGGCTGATGTTGGTGGCCTTCGGGGAGTGGCGCAATTACCCGCCCAAGGGGCCGTTCGGCTATCTCCCCACGTTCCTGTTCATCGCCGCTTGGGCGGTGGCCCGCAGGGGAATTTGGCTCGAGGCAACAGCCGGACCTCAGCGGCCCGGGTGGCGGGGGAGCTGGCCGTGGGAGGCGACGGTTCAAGCGGCGCGCTGGTTCGTTTCCTTCATCGCCATCTCGGTGCTGTTCGGTCAGCTGCTCGACCACTTGGAGAAGTTTCCGTTCAGCCAGCGATGAGAGCGGTTCCGGAGGTGCGCGGGACGGGGTGCGCGAACGGCGAAGGCCGCCCGCATCTTTCGATGCGGACGGCCTTCGGGTGCCGGAAAGGTCAGCGGGCGAACAGGAGTGCGCGCTTGACTTCTTGGATGGCCTTGGTGACCTCGATGCCGCGGGGGCAGGCGTCGGTGCAGTTGAAGGTGGTGCGGCAGCGCCAGACACCTTCGACGTCGTTGAGGATGTCGAGGCGTTCGCGGGCGCCTTCGTCGCGGCTGTCGAAGATGAAGCGGTGGGCGTTCACGATCGCGGCCGGGCCGAAGTAGCTGCCGTCGCTCCAGTACACGGGGCAGGAGGTGGTGCAGCAGGCGCACAGGATGCACTTGGTGGTGTCGTCGAAGCGGGCGCGGTCGGCCTGGCTCTGGATGCGCTCGCGGGTCGGCTCGTTACCCGAGGTCATCAGGTACGGCTTCACGGCACGGAACGCGTCGAAGAACGGCTCCATGTTCACCACGAGGTCCTTCTCCACGGGCAGGCCCCGGATCGGCTCGACCGAGATGGTGATGGACTTACCGCCCTTGGGCAGCATGTCCTTCATCAGGACCTTGCAGGCCAGCCGGTTGACACCGTTGATCCGCATCGCGTCCGAGCCACACACACCGTGCGCGCAGGAGCGCCGGAAGGTGAGCGTGCCGTCCAGGTAGGACTTGATGTAGATGAGCACGTTGAGGAAGCGGTCGGTCGGCAGGACCGGCACCTGGAACGACTCCCAGTGCGCGCCCTTGTCGTCCTCCGGATTGAACCGGGCGACCTTGACGGTGATCATCACCGAGCCCTCGGGGACCGGCGCGGGCTTGGCCGGGGGGGTCTTCTCGAGTACGCCGGGGGCCGGTGAGGCGGCGGAGCCGCCGGGGTGGGTATGCACAGTCATCAGTACTTACGCTCCATCGGCTCGTAACGGGTCTGCACCACCGGCTTGAAGTCGAGGCGGATATCCGAGATGAGATCCGGGCTCTCCTTGTAGGCCATCGTGTGCCGCATGAAGTTCACGTCGTCCCGGTCCGGGTAGTCCTCGCGGGCGTGGCCGCCGCGCGATTCCTTACGGTTGAGCGCACCGACGACGGTGACCTCGGCCAGCTCGAGCAGGAAGCCGAGCTCGACGGCCTCGAGCAGGTCGCTGTTGTAGCGCTTGCCCTTGTCCTGCACCGTGATCCGGCTGTAGCGCTCCTTGAGCACGTGGATATCGGTGAGGGCTTGCTTGAGGGTGTCCTCGGTGCGGAACACGGCGGCGTTCATGTCCATCGTGTACTGCAGCTCGGTGCGGATGTCGGCCACCCGCTCGTTGCCATGGTCGGACAGGATCAGCGCCAGCCAGTCCTGCACCATCCGCGCCGGCTGCTCCGGCATCTCCACGAACTCGGTGCGGTGCGCGTACTCCGCGGCGGCGATACCCGCGCGGCGGCCGAACACGTTGATGTCGAGCAGCGAGTTGGTGCCGAGGCGGTTGGAGCCGTGCACCGACACGCACGCGCACTCACCGGCCGCGTAGAGGCCGGGCACCACGTCAGTGTTGTTGCGCAGCACCTCACCGCGGATCTTGGTGGGGATGCCGCCCATCACGTAGTGGCAGGTCGGCATGACCGGGACCAGCTCGGTCACCGGGTCGACACCGAGGTAGGTGCGGGCGAATTCGGTGATGTCGGGCAGCTTCTCCTCGAGCACGTCCGCGCCGAGGTGGGTCACGTCGATGTAGACGTAGTCCTTGTTCGGTCCGGCGCCGCGGCCCTCGAGCACCTCGAGCACCATCGAGCGGGCGACGATGTCACGCGGCGCGAGGTCCTTGATGGTGGGGGCGTAGCGCTCCATGAACCGCTCGCCGCTGGCGTTGCGCAGGATGCCGCCCTCGCCGCGGACCGCCTCGGAGATGAGGATGCCGAGCCCGGCCAGACCTGTCGGATGGAACTGGTGGAACTCCATGTCCTCCAGCGGCAGACCCTTGCGGAACACGATCGCCATGCCGTCGCCGGTCAGCGTGTGCGCGTTCGAGGTGGTCTTGTACATCCGGCCCGAACCGCCGGTGGCGAACACGATGGACTTCGCGTGGAAGACGTGGATGTCGCCGGTGGCCAGCTCGTAGGCGACCACGCCGGTCGCGACCTGACCGCGGTCGGTCTCGCTCATCACCAGGTCGAGCACGTAGAACTCGTTGTAGAACTCCACGTCGTGCTTGACGCAGTTCTGGTACAGCGTCTGCAGGATCATGTGGCCGGTGCGGTCGGCGGCGTAACACGCGCGGCGCACCGGCGCCTTGCCGTGGTCGCGGGTGTGCCCACCGAAGCGGCGCTGGTCGATCTTGCCCTCGGGCGTCCGGTTGAACGGCAGGCCCATCTTCTCCAGGTCCATCACCGCGTCGATGGCCTCCTTGGCCATGATCTCCGCGGCGTCCTGGTCCACCAGGTAGTCGCCACCCTTGACGGTGTCGAAGGTGTGCCATTCCCAGTTGTCTTCTTCGACATTCGCCAGTGCGGCGCACATGCCACCCTGCGCCGCGCCGGTGTGGCTGCGGGTCGGGTAGAGCTTGGTCAGGACGGCGGTGCGCGCCCGGGGCCCTGCCTCGATCGCCGCGCGCATGCCGGCGCCACCGGCACCGACGATCACGACGTCGTAGCGATGCTCCTGAATCCGCGATTCACTCATCGGAGTGGCCTGTTCCTAACTGATGTTGGGGTCGAAGGTGAAGATGACGTAGGTGCCGACGGCCAGGATCAGGATCATCGAGATGGCCAGCAGCGTGTTCAGCCAGAATCGAGTCGAGTCCTTGCGGGAGTAGTCCGCGATCACCGTGCGCAGGCCGTTGCCGCCGTGCAGCTGGGCCAGCCAGAGCATGGACAGGTCCCACAGCTGCCAGAACGGGCTGGCCCAGCGGCCGGCGACGAAGCCGAAGTTGAGCCGCTTCACGCCGCCGTCGAGCAGCAGCATGATCGACATGTGGCCGAGCACCAGAATGATCAGCAGCAGGCCGGAGAAGCGCATGAACAGCCACGCGTACTTCTCGAAATTGTTGTTCGCGCGGGCACGTGGCGAGCGCGGCGAGTCCAAGCTGGCCGGTCGGTCATACGACTTACCGAGAACAGGTGCGCTCATGTCAGTGCTCCGTGAACAAGTAGAAGAACATGCGCCCGATCGCGGGCGCGGCCAGCACGAACACCACCGCGAGAACGACCCAGAGCATCACGCGCTGGTACTTCGGGCCCTTGGCCCAGAAGTCGATCAGGATCACGCGGACGCCGTTGAATCCGTGGAACAGGACGCAGACGACCAATCCCATTTCCATCAGCGCGACGATGGGGCTCTTGTAGGTCTCGATGGCCCGGTTGTAGGTGTCCGGGCTGACCCGGACCAGCGCGGTATCCAAGACGTGCACGAAGAGGAAGAAGAAGATGGTGACACCGGTGATCCGGTGCAGCGCCCAGGACCACATGCCAGGGTCGCCTCGGTACAGCGTCTTCCGCTTCGGCTGTGCCGGAGCTTCTATCGTGGTCATAGAGTGCGGTGCCTCCAACGTCGTTGATGGACCCGGTTCATTGATCCGAGGCCGGCTGCGTTGGGCGCAAATGCCCAGGTGGCTGCGCTGCGGCCCGCTGCCGGGAACCTGAACCGATCTGTTCTGGACTCTAATCCTCTAGGTTTGCCGGAACTAATTCGGCGTGCCGTGCGTTGCGCTACAGTCTGGCGGGTTAGGTTTACCTTTCTTGATGTGTGAAGGGTTCCGGCGAGGGCCCCGCACGGCCTGGTTCGGCTTGCTCCAGAAGAGGTGCCCGATGTCGAAAATCGACTGGAAATCCCTGCACGACAACGCGATTCAAGTTATGCGCAACGCCTATGCGCCGTACTCGCGGTTTCCGGTCGGTGCGGCGGCTCTCAGCACCGACGGCCGAATTGTGAGCGGGTGCAATGTGGAAAATGTCTCATATGGTTTGGCCCTGTGTGCCGAATGTGTACTCGTCGGTAACTTGCATTCGGGCGGGGGCGGCCGGTTGGTGGCCATCTCGGTCACCGATTCCCGCGGCGAAATTCTGATGCCCTGCGGGCGCTGCCGCCAACTCCTCTACGAACACGGTGGGCCCGACCTCCTGGTCGACCACAAGGACGGACCCGTTCCGCTCCGCGACTTACTACCCCATGCCTTCGGCCCCGACGACCTGAACGCCGGTCAGGTGTAACCGGCGTCGGCTTCAGCAGTCCGCGTCGAGTGCCGCGTCGATCTCGGCCTCGGTGGCCCGAGCCAGCGGCGTGAACTGGAGCGGGGGAATCCCAAGCCGTTCCATGATCAGGTCCATACCTCGGCCCAATCGGTTCACGCCGTCGATCAGCTGCCCGGTCTCGATCCGGCAGCCCGCGCTACTTCTGGTGAGCTGGTAGAGCGACTCGCTGTGGGTGTCTTCGATATCGGTGACCCGTGTCTCGAGCATCGCCACACGGTGTTCGATGTGTATGGATGTCATCGTCGGCCTCAGCAGTCCGCGTCGAGTGCCGCGTCGACTTCGGCGTGGGTGGCGGTGGTGATCTCTGCTATGCGGTTCGGCGGGATACCGATGTGCTCCAAGAGAAGCGCGAAGCTGCGTTTCTGCACGATCCTGACTTCGCAGACCTCCCGCTTCAGGTCGTACAGCGCGTCGCCGTGCGTCTCCTCGATGTCGGCCACCCGCGCTTCGAGCTTCCCCACGCGGCGGTCGATGTGTACGGATGTCATTGATGCCCCCTAGCCCCTCGAAAGATTGATGCGGTGAGGCTATCGAACCGCACCGACAAGAACCAGACTTGGCTGGGTTCTCATGCCAGACTGGCGAATGTGACGGCACTGGACGCGGTTTCGATCATCACGACCAAGCGGGACGGCGGCGAGCTGTCGGATGCGCAGATCGACTGGGTGGTCGATGGCTTCACCCGGGGGGCGGTGGCGGACGAGCAGATGTCGGCGCTGGCGATGGCGATTGTCTGGCGCGGAATGACGCGGCGGGAGACGGCGCGCTGGACCGGTGCGATGATCGCGTCGGGCAGCCGGCTGGACTTCACCGATCTGCCGCGCCCGACCGTCGACAAGCATTCGACCGGCGGGGTGGGGGACAAGATCACACTGCCGCTGGCGCCGCTGGTCGCGGCCTGCGGGGCCGCGGTTCCGCAGCTGTCCGGACGCGGGCTCGGGCACACCGGTGGCACGCTCGACAAGCTGGAAGCCATTCCAGGCTGGCAGGCCGACGTCTCGGTGCCGCGCATGCGCGAGATCCTCGCCGACCCCGCGATCGGTGCGGTGGTGTGCGCGGCGGGTGCCGATCTCGCACCGGCCGACAAGCGGCTCTACGCGCTGCGCGACGTCACCGGCACGGTCGAATCCATTCCGCTGATCGCCAGCTCGATCATGAGCAAGAAGATCGCCGAGGGCACTGCGGCGCTGGTGCTGGATGTGAAGGTCGGCGCGGGCGCCTTCCTGAAAACGCTCGACGGTGCCCGCGAACTGGCCACGGCCATGGTCGAATTGGGCACTGACGCCGGGGTGCGAACGGTCGCGTTGCTGACCGCGATGGACACCCCGCTCGGCCGCACCGCGGGCAACGCGCTCGAGGTCGCCGAGTCGGTCGAGGTACTGGCCGGCGGCGGACCCGCCGACATCGTCGAACTCACCATCACGCTGGCCCGCGAGATGGTCGCCCTCGCGGGCCTGGACACCGACCCCGCCGACGTGCTCGCCGACGGCCGGGCGATGGACCAGTGGCGGGCGATGGTCCGCGCCCAGGGCGGCGACCCTGACGCACCGCTGCCGACGGCGAAGCACGCCGAGGTCGTGCGGGCCGAGCGCGACGGCGTGCTGACCCGCCTCGACGCGATGGGTGTCGGCATCGCCGCGTGGCGTCTCGGTGCGGGCCGGGCCCGGCAGGGCGATCCGGTTCAGGCCGGGGCCGGCATCGAAATGCATGCCAAGCCAGGCGATTCGGTGACCGCTGGCCAGCCCTTGCTGACGTTGCACACCGATACCCCGGACGCCTTCCCTGGCGCCGTAGCCGCGTTGCAGGATGTCTTCGCCATTGGTGAATCCACCGAAAAGCCCGCCACCCCACTGGTACTCGGACGCATCGACGCCTGACTGCTGAGCGGCATACGAATTTGCTTGCTGTGCAGCGTTTCCGGTCGCTGCTGATCGACGGTGGGGTACCGCGCCGTGTGCCGTGGTCATGCGAATCGAGGCACGCTGGGCGGCAACGAGTGCGAATCCTTACGGCGCGCCGAGCCTAGGGAAGTAGCTGCGGTCGCACGTGAATTGGTGTGCGGCGCAGATCGTCGGCGATCTCACGTGCCGGTACCAGCGTGTGTTCTGTGCCGCACACACCTGTTGTTATCGGAGGTCAGCGGGGTACACGGTGCGGGCAGTTGGTGTCCGGCTATGGGACGGCGCAGGGTAGGTCGGCAACGAGATGGTTGCCACTTCGGCAGTCTGGTGCCGTTCCGGCGCGGTGCGGCTACCGTCGTTACATGACTGGACCGACCGCATTGACCCTTGCCTCGATCCGCCAGGCGCCAAAAGCGCTGCTGCACGACCACCTCGACGGTGGTCTACGGCCTGCCACGGTGCTGGAGCTGGCCGCCGAGTGCGGTTACGAGGACCTACCCGCCAACGATGAGGTAGCGCTTGCCAACTGGTTCCGGGACGCGGCCGACAGCGGCTCGCTGGAGCTGTATCTGGAGACCTTCGCGCACACCGTCGCCGTCATGCAGACGCCGGAGGGCCTGCGCCGGGTCGCCCGGGAATGCGCGGAGGACCTGTCCGCCGACGGCGTGGTGTACGCCGAGGTGCGCTTCGCCCCCGAGCAGCACCTGGAACGGGGACTGACGCTCGACGAGGTGGTCGAACACACCCTGGCGGGTTTCCGCGAGGGCGAGGCTGCGGCCGCGGCGGCGGGACGGCCGATCGTGGTCACCTGCCTGCTCACCGCCATGCGGCACGCGGCACGCTCGCGCGAGATCGCCGAACTCACCGTGCGCTTCCGCGACCGGGGCGTCGGCGGCTTCGACATCGCGGGCGCGGAGGCCGGGTACCCGCCGAGCAGGCACCTGGACGCCTTCGAATACATGCGAGCCAACAGCGCGCACTTCACCATTCACGCGGGTGAGGCGTTCGGCTTGCCGTCGATCCACGAGGCGCTGGCCTTCTGCGGCTGCGACCGGCTCGGCCACGGTGTGCGGATCACCGACGACATCAGCGTGCCCGGTGCGATCGAGGACGCGCGCCTGGGCCTCGTCGCGAATTACGTGCGCGACATGCGTATTCCGCTCGAGCTGTGTCCGTCGTCGAACGTGCAGACCGGCGCGGTGCCCTCGCTGGACAAGCACCCGTTCGACCTGCTGGCCCGGTTGCGCTTCCGCGTCACGGTGAACACCGACAACCGTTTGATGAGCGACACCACCATGAGCCAGGAAATGCTCAAGCTCTCCGACACCTTCGGTTACGGCTGGACCGATCTGGAGCGCTTCACCATCAATGCGATGAAGTCGGCGTTCATCCCGTTCCCGGAGCGGCTGCGCATCATCGACGACATCATCAAGCCCGGCTACGCGGTGCTCCTCGGGTAGCCAAGGGGCGCAACAGATCCGCACCAGGGAACTGGTGGCGTGCTCACTCGGGTGCTGCCGCCATCAGTTCCCCGTCGGCCGAATGGTCCGGCCGGTTGCGGTTGGTCGACCATGGGGCCGTGTGGAGACGCGGCGGTGTCGTTGTTCCCCGGAGACCGGCGGTGCGGCCGTTCCGACTTCGGTCGCGGTGGGGGTGCGCGGGTGCCGGTTCGCCGGTTCGCTAGCGTGGCGAACTATGGCGACATTGCGGATCCCCAGTCGGTTCAACGGCCCGCCCGATTCCGGCAACGGCGGCTACGTGGGTGGACTGCTGGCCGAGCAGCACGAGGATGCCGCGGTCACGGTGATCCTGCGCAGCCCGCCGCCGCTGGACAAGCCGCTCGAAGTGCGGGCGGGGGAGTTGTACGACGGCGACACCTTGCTCGCGGAATCCCGAGTAGGCGAATTCGACCGGGACGCACCGCCATCCGTGCCCTTCGCGACCGCAGCCGAGGCGGCGAGCTCCTACCGGAGCAACGAGATGTTCGCATCCTGCTTCGTCTGCGGCAGCGGTCGCCCGGACGGACTGCGCATCGAAGCGGGTGCGGTCGGTGACGGTCTGGTGGCCGCACCGTGGATCCCCGACGACTCGCTCCCGCTCGGCCACGCCGTGCTGTGGGCCGCGATGGACTGCCCCGGTGGCTGGTCGCTGCCCGACATGTTCGACCGGCCCGCCCTTCTCGGCTCGATGACCGCCGCCGTGCACGACCGCCCCGAGGTCGGCGAACAGTGCGTCGTCGTCGGCGAGAGCCACGGCGAACAAGGCCGTAAAGCCTTCTCCTCCACCGCCGTCTACGGCTCGGACAACCGCCTGATCGGCCGCGCCGAACAGATCTGGATCCGCCTGAAGTAGGACCCTGCGCAACTGTGGCAGTTCGAAGGTGCGCGCGCCCACCTCGCGGAGGGCGCGTTCCTACTGCGGGTTGAGCCGGGACTCGAAGTTGCGCTCCAGTTCCCGCCAGGACTGCGCCTCCGCGGCGAACGGCGGGTTGGGCGCCATCCGGTTGGGGTCCGGGTTGAGCAGGTACGAGACGTACCAGCCCAGCGGATTGGACTGGGCCAGTGCCTGTTCCACGACGTCGTCGCCCGCGTAGTCGGAGGCGTCGGTGAACAGTTCGACCGCGAGGTCGAGCTGCTCGATGTCGACCGCTTCCGGTCCTTCGGCGAGGTCGTCCGCCAGGCCGGGCAGCACGTAGACGTTTTCGTCGCTGACCTCGACCTCGAGCGAACCGTCCACCGCGGCGGTCTGAACGTCGGTGAAGGTGCTGACCCGGGCGAGGTCGTGTTCGTGGTCGTCGGCCAGGTACCTGGCCAGTGCGCGCTCGGAGTTGAACACCGTGATGGCGTTGTCGGAGCCGAGGAAGATCGGCTCGTCGTCGAGGTAGCAGCGCAGCGTGAAGTAGGTGCCGTCGGAGGTGATGATCTTGACCGGGTCGATGCCGACCTCGTGCCAGAACGTCTCGTCCTCTTCGTCTTCGTCCTCGTCGTCCGCGTCGAGGTCGACGGGTTCGAACTCGTCCTCCTCGTTGTCCGCGGCGTCGTCGGCGTCGACCACGTTCTCCTCGGCGGCCAGCAGTTCGGCTTCGGCGACGGCGACGGCTTCCGCGTCGACGTCGGGGGTTTTCACGACGGAGTCGATGGCGTCGAGGACGCTGTCCCAGCCCTTGGCGATGGCGGCGCCGATCTGGTCCCAGAGTTCCTCGCCGTCGCGCCCGATGAAGGCGTTCACGCCGCCGGGCAGCGCGCCGAGCACCGGGTGCGACCCGAAGAACTTGGTCACCGTCTCCAGCTCGCACACCTCGCCGATGTTGCGGACCATGCTGAGGGTGTCTTCGAGCTCGGCGATGGTGTCCACGTCGGGGTCGCCCGCGGCCAGTTCGGGCACCGCGACCAGATCGAAGGAGAAGTTCTCCTCCGGCTCCAGTTCGACCGCCGACAGCGCGACGACGACCTTCCATGCCGGATGCTCGACGAGGTCGTTGTCGGAGTTGGTCCGGATGAACGCGGCCAGCTCCGCAACGGTCTCGAAACCGTAGAGGGCGTCCTCGTGTCCGAGGAACGCCTCCCACTCGTCGTCACCGTCTCGCCAGCGCGGTGCCCACAGGGTGACGAGATCGCCGTCGGTCAGGCCGAGCTCGATCGGGACGATGTCTCCAGAAGCCATGAGCGGAAGCCTATCGACCTTCCGCGTCAGGCACTATCCGGCCCGCCCCCAACGGTTCCTTGGGCGTCGTTCGCCGCGGGAACGAATGACTCGTTCAGTGTCGCAACGACCTTCGAGCGCTGGTTGCCCGCGTCCTCGGCGGCCTGCCTGCAAGCCCAGACGATCAGCTGTCCGACCTCGGCGGGCGGCAGCGAGGTGACCGTCTCGGCGAGGCTCAAAGCGACGAGCGCGCCGTCGCTGTCGACCTCGACGGTGACCGTGCCGTCCTCGGTGGTGTGCCGCCCGCGTACCTGCTTGAGGCCGTACAGCGCGGCCTCGAGTGCTTCCAGCTTCTGCGTCGCGTTCGCGACCAGAGCGT
This sequence comes from Nocardia sp. XZ_19_369, assembly GCF_015355715.1. NCBI lineage: Bacteria > Bacillati > Actinomycetota > Actinomycetes > Mycobacteriales > Nocardiaceae > Nocardia > Nocardia sp. XZ_19_369. The sequence continues at coordinate 704,013 of NZ_JACVED010000003.1, forward strand.
CCATCTCGGCACTCATGCCTGCGCCTCGCTGGCGCTCGGCTCCGCCATGAGCGCCGGGGCAGCTGTGCTCATTGTTCGCTCGCTCCGCTCGCTCATACTGGCCTCATCCAGGTCGTAGGTCCGGTGTCCGCGTCGTCGATCCGGTCCAGCTCGTCCACCGCCGCCTGGCGGGTGGGCAGGCCGAGCCGGTCCAGGATGTCGGCGGGCATGCCTGCCTCGGCGAGCAGCTCGCGGCGGCGCGCCTTCGCGGCGACGGTGGAGCGCTTGGTGAGCCGCATGATCTCGTTCGCGAGAGATTGTGCGCCGTACCGGTATTCGCTGCGCTCGAACTTGATCTCCACCGGCATGCCCTGATCGGTGGCCCGCACCGAGATGGTGCCCGACCGATTGGTGCTGGCCGCGACCGTGACGTTGGGAACCTGCGGTTGAGTCATGACGTCGGCCTGTAGAAGCCGTAGAAGCCCATCCCTGAGTTCTCCGTTCGAATCGAGCTGATCTGGACCGGGTCGCCTGCCTCGACGAATTGGCCGTTGCCGATCACCATCGCGACGTGGCCATCCCAGATGGCCAGATCGCCGGGCATCAGGTCGCCGGGGGAGACCGAGGTGCCGGTGGCCTGCTCGGCGGCCAGGCGCGGCAGCTCCACGCCCGCCTCGCCGTAGGCGAACTTGGTCAGCCCGCTGCAATCCAGGCCGGCGCCGGGGGTGTTGCCGCCCCACACGTACGGCGTGCCGACCGCGCTGATCGCCGAGCGCACCGCGGTCGCGGCCTTCTCGTTCGGCGCCTCCACGGTGCTGCCGTCGGGCAGCGTGATCTTCACGCCGGTGCCGTCGGGCATGCCCGAGGAGCCGGTGTCGGGTTTGGGTGTGCCCGACGGGCTCGGCGTTGCGGACTTGGTGCCGACCGTCGTCGAGTTGGTGGTCGAGGGCATCGCGGTGCTCATCAGGCTGCTCGCCATCGAACCGACACCGCTCAGCGCGCTGGTCGCGGTCGAAGCCAGCTGCTGCGCGCCCGCGGTGGAGGTGGCCGTGCCCGCGAGCGACGGGGTGGGCGGCGGCGGGGTGAGTTCGGACATCGACGCGGTGTGCGTGCCGAGTTCGTTCTGCACCCGGCCGACCACGTTGAGCGCCTGGCCCAGATGGTCGATCGCGGAGCCGACGATCATCGTCAGGCCCGCGGGGGTGGCCAGGGCCGGGCCCGCGCTCGCCGCGGTGTTCACGAACGACTGGGCGATGCCCGCGAGGTCTTTCTGACCCGTTTCCACCTCGGCCGCAGCCTGATTCACCACGGTTGCCATGTCGTTGCCGCGGTCGGAAATGGTGGCGGCGGAGGTCTGCACCCGCAGCGCCTTCGAGGTGGCGGCGTCGGCGGCCTGGCCGTCCCACGCGGTGTTCATGCCGTTGATGCTGTCGCGGCCCATCTGGTGGATCTGGTCCACCACGCTCGACGTGCTGCGCAGCGCGTCGGAGGGGCCGCCGGTGGGCAGCACGCCGGAGCCGAAGCTGGAAAGCAGGTCGAATATCGGCTTGGCCAGTGCGTTGATATCGATCACCGGCTCAGCCGTCCAATTCGGTGGCCACGGTCCGCAGCGCTCCCGCGTTGTTCAGGTCGGTCTCGGTGAGTACCGTCGCCGCGCCGGTGGCCGCGCCACCCATGCTGGCGAGTACCGCCGACAGCTGGCCGATCGAGGCGACGTGTCCGGCGTGCGCGGCGGCATACGCGGCCATGAAATCACCACCGATCAACCCCATGATCGGGCCGAGCAGCGCGGGCTCGGCCGCAGCGGCGCCGGCACCGGCCGTCGCCATCTCCCCGGCCATCACATGGGCGGTCGCGCCATAGGCTGCGATGCCCTCGGTGTCCGCCGACATCTTCCGCATCAGAGCTTCCCCCATCTGTTGTTCCCAGGCAGAGTACGTCATTCACTTGGTTCGACGCGCCCTCTTCCCGTTCGGTTCCCACCGATCCGAAAAAACTTTCGGGTAGAGCGTCGGCGGCGGACCCACCGGTCACTTTATCGTTCCCTCATGCGCACTCACACCGTGGACCATCCGCTCGCCGCTGCCCTGTTGACCACGATGCGAGACGAGCGCACCGACAATTCCGCCTTCCGCGCCGCGCTGCGCGACCTCACCAGGATCCTCATCTACGAGGCGCTGCGGGAGGCGCCGGTGCGGCGGTTCGAGATCAGCACGCCGGTGGCGGTGACCGAGGGTGCGCGACTGGCGCAACCGCCGCTGCTGGTGCCGGTGCTGCGGGCGGGCCTCGGCATGGTCGACGTGGCCGCCGAGCTGATCCCGGACGCCCGAATCGGATTCGTCGGCATCGCCCGCGACGAGGACACCCACGAGCCCGTCCCGTACATGGAGTCGCTGCCCGCCGACCTGGCCGGACTCCCGGTCTACGTGCTCGACCCGATGCTGGCCACCGGCGGCTCGATGCGGCACACCCTCGAACTCCTGGTCGCCCGCGGCGCCACCGACATCACCGCGGTCTGCGTCGTCGCGGCACCGGAAGGGGTTGCCGCACTGACCGATTCGGGCCACCCGGTGCGCCTGGTCACCGCCGCCGTGGACGCGGGCCTGAACGAGCACGCCTACATCGTCCCCGGCCTCGGCGACGCGGGCGATCGCCAGTTCGGCCCGCGCTAGGCCGCTGGTGTCACCCGCGCGCGACGTTGCCGGGCGTCGGCCCGGTGCGCCGCACGCGGGAGTTCACCCGTCCTGGGCTCGGGTGAACAGCTCGAGGTGAAAGCAGTCCTTGCATCGAAACGCATCGACCAGCCAGTGCGCGCGGCCGGTCCGCTTCGCGCCCCAGAAGCCGATCTCCAACGGCCCTTCGACCCAGCGGGCATGGCCGCGTGAACTGTCGCCGGAGTCCTCGATGAAGCCGGGCATCATGGCCTCGCTGCCGCAGTGGGTACAGTGCATCGCCGTCATCATCTGATGATGACGGCTGGGTCAGAGCCCCCGGCAGTAATCGCGCAATGCGGAAAGGTGTTGTCCCGCAGTTGTCCTGGCAGCGGGCAGTTCGGCAGCCGCCGCGACCGGGGTGACCACCTCGAGATAGCACTTGAGTTTCGGCTCGGTGCCCGACGGCCGGATCACGATGCGCGAGCCGCTACTCTCGAAAACGAGGGCGTCCGTGCGCATCCGGCCGCGTACCTGGAGCTGGTCGGTGTATTTGACCGGCTCGCCCGCGATCTGGTCCGGCGGGTTCGCGCGCAACCGGGCGACCACGTCCGCGGCGGCCGCCGCCGAATCGAGCCGCAGCGACACCTGATCGGTGCTGTGCAGGCCGAATTCCAGGGCGTAGTCGTCGAGTTGGTCGGTCAGCGTGCGGCCCGCCGCCTTCAGGCGGGCGACCAGGTCCGCGGTCAGCACGGCGGCCGAGATGCCGTCCTTGTCGCGCACCGTCGCCGGGTCGACGCAGTGGCCGATCGCCTCCTCGTAGGCGTAGACCAGGCCGTCGCCCGCGCGGGCCAGCCATTTGAAGCCGGTGAGGGTCTCGGCGTAGCGGGCGCCGCGGGCCGGGGCGAGCTTGGACAGCAGCCGCGATGACACGATCGTGGTGGCCACCAGCGCGTCTTGCGGTGCGGTGCGCAGCACGCAGTCGCCGAGCAGCACGCCGGTCTCGTCACCGCGCAACATTCGCCAGGTGTTGTCCGGCAGCGGAATTCCGACGGCACAGCGGTCCGCGTCGGGGTCGACCGCGATCGCGACGTCCGCGCCGACCCGGGCGGCGAGGGCGAGCAGCAGATCGGTGGCGCCGGGTTCCTCGGGGTTCGGGAACGCGACCGTCGGGAAGTCGGGATCGGGCTCGAACTGCTCCTCGACCACGTGCACGTCGGTGAATCCCGCTGCGGCGAGCGCCTGCACCACCATCTGGCCGCCGACCCCGTGTAGTGGCGTCAGCGCGATCCGGATCGCGGCCCGCGCACCCGCGCCGCCGATCACCGAGGGCAGCGAGGACACCCGGTTCAGGTAGCGCTGGACGATGTCGTCGTCCGCCGGGGTGACCGGGGTGCGGGCGACGGGTTCGGTGACCGCGTCGATGCACTGCTCGATCTCGGTGTCCGCGGGGGCCAGCAGCTGCGAGCCGCCGTCGAGGTAAACCTTGTAGCCGTTGTCGGTGGCCGGATTGTGCGAGGCGGTGATCTGCACGCCCGCGACCGCACCGAGCTCGCGCACCGCGTACGCGACCACCGGCGTCGGCAGCGGACCGGGCAGCAAGGTCACCGGAAAACCCGCCGCGGCAAAGATTTCCGCCGTCGCGGTGGCGAATTCGGCGGAGCCGTGGCGCGCGTCGCGCCCGACGACCACCGCGCCCCCGCCGAGGCACCGCCCGCGCAGCCACTCGACGAGTCCGGCGGTGGCCTTGGTCACCGTCGTCACGTTCATGCCGTCCGGGCCGTCCTGCAGCGGGCCACGCAGGCCGGCGGTGCCGAAGCGCAGCATCTACACCCGTTCCAGCACGCCGCGCAGCAGCTTGCCCAATCGCGGTGCGGCCGCGTGACCTTCGGCCAGCACCTCGGCGTGCGACAGATGCCCACCGGTGACGCCGGCGGCCAGGTTGGTGACCAGGGAGATGCCGAGCACCCGGGCACCGAGCGCGCGACAGGCGATCGCCTCCAGCACGGTCGACATGCCGACCAGGTCGGCGCCCATGGTGCGTAGCATCCGGATCTCGGCCGGGGTCTCGTACTGCGGCCCGGTCAGGCCCGCATACACGCCCTCGGTCAGGGTGGGGTCGATTTCTTTTGCCAGGGCGCGCAATTCGGGATCCCACGCGTCGACGAGATCGACGAAGGTGGCACCGGTGAGCGGGGTCCGGGCGGTGAGGTTCAGGTGATCGTTGATCAGCACCGGCTCGCCGACCCGCAGCCCCTCGCGGATACCGCCCGCGGCGTTGGTGAGCAGCACGATCTCGGCACCCGCCGCGACGGCCGCGGCAACCGGGTGCACCACCTCGGCGGGCTGGTAGCCCTCGTACAGGTGCTGGCGGCCCATCAGCAGCAGCGTGGGTGTGGCACCGACCGCGACCGAATGGATCATGCCGACGTGCCCCTGCGCACTCGGCGTCCCGAATCCGGGCAGCTCCGGCATCGGCACGGACGCGACGGGGGTGCCGATCTCAGCGGCCGCCTCCTGCCAGCCCGAGCCGAGCACCACCGCAACCCGGTGACGCGGCACTCCAGTACGTTCGGCGATCGCCTCGGCGGCCTGTTCGGCAAGCATGATCGTCACGATAGTCCGCCTGACACGGGCTTGCGGGTGCGCTCGGACAACCCGCAGGTCGATCGCGGCGGGCTCAATGCGCGGCGGCGGCAAGTCCCGGCGGTGTCCAGCCATAGAGCGAATCGGTGAATCGGGTGTTCGCCGCGGGCGGGGTGCATCGGGCCACGACGTCGCGGAGCAGAGCGGTGGCCGGCGTGCCACCTTGCAACGCGCGGCCCATCCGGCCGGAGGTCCGGGCCAGTCGTTGGGTGCGCGGGCGGCGGGCGGCATCGTAGGCGCGCATACCCGTTGTTACCCCGTGCTGACCGACCGCGGCCGCCAGTACCACCGCGTCCTCGATGGCCAGGCCCGCGCCTTGGCCGACGTCCGGTGTGATGGCGTGGGCGGCATCGCCGAGTACGGCAAGCCGTCGGGACCGGGCGCGGCAAGCGACCATGGCCGAGATCCGGGCAACGGCCCGGCGATTGCTGATCGAGAACGGCCCGCAATCGGTGGCCGTCAACGCCATCGCGCGCGAGATGGGCATGAGCGGGCCCGCGCTGTACCGCTACTACCCGCGGCACGAAGCTCTCGTACAGGCCGTCACCGCGGACTTCTACGACGAACTGACCGCCTCCGTCGGCGCCGCCCGGGACGGTCTGGCCCGCGCTTCCGCGTCGAGTCGGTTGCTCGCCATGTGCCGGGCCATGCGCGCCTGGGCGGTGGCGCACCCGGCCGAGTTCGGGTGGCTGTTCGCGACACCGTCCACCACTCTCGCGCCCGAATCGCTCAGTCACGCGAGCGCTCTCCGTTTCGAAGCCGTCTTCCGGAACGAGGTTGCCGTGCTGTGGATCACGCGACCGTTCGCCGTGCCGGAGCTCGCCGCCCTCGATCCCTCACTGCGGCGGCAATTGGTCACCTACTCGGCGGGCATCGACGGTCAGCTGCCGCCCGAAGCGGCGCACGTGTTTCTGAAGTCCTGGATTCGGCTCTATGGCCTGCTGTGCATGGAAGTGCTCCGCCAGGTCGACTTCGCGTTCAGCGACCTGACCCCGGTCTTCGAGGAGTTCCTGCGCGAGTTCAGCGCCGACCTCGGCCTGGACTACACCCCGCCGCGACGCTGAATTCCGGCCACGCTCCGGGATAGCTACCCGCGAGTAGGGGTGCTGCCGGGCGCCGGATATTCTGCACCCATGCCGTATCTGGAACGTGAAGGGGAAGTGTTCGTCCTGTACCTCGGAAACGAGGGACAGACCGACAGCGAGAACCGCTTTCACCCGGACTGGATCGACGAGTTCCACGCTGTGCTGGACAAGGTCGAGAGCTCCGAGGGTCCCGCCGCGCTGGTCACCGTGGCGACCGGCAAGTTCTACACCAACGGCCTGGACACCGACTGGCTGTTCGCCAACCTGCAGAACTCGCACGGCTACCTGGACCGCGTGCACTCGCTCTACACCCGGTTGCTGACGTTCCCGATGCCGACGGTCGCCGCGATCAACGGCCACGCCTTCGGGGCGGGCGCCATGCTGGCCACCTCGCACGATTTCCGGGTGATGCGCGCCGATCGCGGCTTCTACTGCCTGCCCGAGGTGCACCTGGGCATGCCGTTCACCGTGGGCATGAACGCCCTGCTCACCCAGCGGCTGTCCAACCAGGTCTGCGTGCAGGCGATGACCACCGGCTACCGCTACCCGGCCGACGAGGCGATCGCCGCGGGCATCGTGGACGGCAAGGCCGACGCGGAGTCGTTGCTGGCGACCGCGGTGGCCGAGGCCGCGGCATTGGCGAGCAACCGCAAGCCGAACCTGCCGGTGATCAAGCGCGCGCTGCACGCCGAGGCGCTGGCGGGTCTGGCCGTGCCGACCACGCCGGAGAACCTGGCCTTCGCCACCGGCTGACCCCGCGGCGGCCGAGGGACACGGCTGTGTCCTTCGGCGGAATGTGGCGTACTGAACTGCGGTGACGCGACGGCGACCCGCTGCGCCGGGCGCGACCCGGACCGGCATGACTTCGCTCGGTTTGCGGCGCAGTGCAACACTGTGTTCCATGCCACCACCGCGCAGCGGGCACCAGGAAACGCGCAGCGACTACGACGTCGCGCGCGCCGATGCCATGCAGCTGTCGGACGCGGCGATCAAGGCCGCGGTCGACCAGCTTGTCGATCTTTCGCACTCGATCCACGCCGAGCCGGAGCTCGCGTTCGAGGAGACGCGCAGCGTCGCCAAGACCATCGCGCCGCTCGTCGAGCGCGGCTTCGAGGTCGAGACCGGCGTGGCCGACCTGCCGACCGCGTTTCGCGCGAGCTTCGGTAGCGGGCCGCTGACCGTCGGCATCTGCGCGGAGTACGACGCCCTGCCGGGGATGGGACATGCCTGCGGGCACAACATCATTGCCGCCTCGTCGGTCGGTGCCGCGCTCGGCCTCGCCGAGGTGGCCGACGCGCTCGGGCTGACCGTGCTGGTACTCGGCACGCCCGCCGAGGAGAGCGGCGGCGGCAAGGTGCTGATGCTGGAGCGCGGCGTCTTCGACGACGTGGCGATGGCGATGATGGTGCACCCCGGTCCGCTCGACATCGCGGGCGCGCACTCGCTGGCGATGGCCGATCTGGCCATCACCTTCCACGGCCGCGAGGCGCACGCCAGCGCCGCGCCGGAACTCGGCCGCAACGCGGGCGACGCGGTCACCGTCACGCAGGTAGCTCTCGGATTGCTGAGACAGCATCTCCAGCCTGGCCAGCAACTCCACGGTATAGTCGGCGATGGTGGCGTAGCCCCGAACATCGTGCCCGGACGTGCGGAACTGCTGTATTACCTACGCGCAGTCGACTCCGTATCTCTCGACAACCTGATGCAACGAGCGTCAGCGTGTTTCGAGGCCGGCGCCCTTGCGACCGGCTGCACCCAGGAAATCCGGACTGTCGCGCCGACATATACCGAGCTGACGCCCGATCCGGCGTTACTGTTTGCCTACCGCGAGCAGATAACCCGATTGGGGCGAGTGCCGATCGCACCCGAGCTCGAGGCACAGCGGCCGCTCGGAAGCACGGACATGGGCAACGTCACCAATGTCATTCCTGGCATCCATCCGGTTATCGGAATTGATGCCGGTGGTGCGGTGACGCACCAGCCGGATTTCGCCGCGGCGAGCGTCAACGTCTCGGCGGATCGTGCGGTGGTCGATGGTGCGCTGGCTCTCGCGCGTACCGCGATCACCGCTGCCGGCGATGAAGAACACAGGGACAGGTTGTTGCAACGGCTCGTTCAACGACAGGAGGAGATTCGGTGAGCACTACCGGCCGTTCGGCCGAGCGGGTTACGGGGACGGACACGGGTGCGTGTGCACTCGTGGAGGGTCCGGACCTCGTCGCATTGTCGAACACCGTGGGGACGGGACTGGGATCGGTCGAGGGCTGGCTGGCCGAGCACTCGGTCGACCTCGTCCAGTGGCGGCGGCACATCCACGCCAACCCGGAACTTTCCCGCACCGAGTTCGCCACCACCGAATTCATCTCCTCCTGGCTGATCAAGGCGGGGCTGACCCCGCAGCCACTGCCCGGCGGCACCGGCCTCATCTGTGACATCGGGCCGGAGGGCCCGCGCATCGGCCTGCGCGCCGACATGGACGCGCTGCCGCTGCAGGAGTTCACCGGTCTGAGCTTCGCCTCCACCGTGCCCGGCGTCTCGCACGCCTGCGGGCACGATGCGCACACCACGATCCTGCTCGGCACCGCGCTCGCGCTGGCCGAGGTGCCGGAACTGCCGGTCGGCGTGCGCCTGGTCTTCCAGCCCGCCGAGGAGGTCATGCCCGGCGGCGCGATCGACGTGGTCGCCACCGGCGCGATGGAGGGTGTGGAGCGGATCTTCGCGCTGCACTGCGATCCGCGCCTGGAGGTGGGCCGGGTCGGCATCCGGGTCGGCGCGATCACCTCGGCCGCCGACACCGTCGAATTGGTGCTGGACTCGCCGGGTGGGCACACCTCGCGCCCGCATCTCACCAGCGATCTGGTCTATGCCATCGGCACCGTGATCACCGGGCTGCCCGGCCTGCTCAGCCGGCGCATCGACCCGCGCACCAGCACCGTGATGGTGTGGGGTGCGGTCAGTGCGGGCAAGGCGCCCAACGCGATTCCGCAGACCGGCATGCTCACCGGCACCGTGCGTACCGGCGATCACGCGACCTGGTCGCTGCTGGAGCCGATGGTGCGCGAGATCGTCGACGGACTGCTCGCCCCCACCGGCGTGCGGTATCAGCTGAACTACCGTCGCGGCGTGCCGCCGGTGGTCAACGACGAGCAGTCCACCCGGATGTTCGAGGACGCGATCCGCAAGCTCGGCCCGGACGCGCTGGCCGACACCATGCAATCCGGTGGCGGCGAAGACTTCTCGTGGTACCTGGAAGAGGTGTCCGGCGCGATGGCGCGCCTGGGCGTCTGGTCCGGGCACGGCGAGCAGCTGGACCTGCACCAGCCGACGTTCGACATCGACGAGCGCGCGCTCGCGGTCGGCGTGCGGGTGCTGACCAATATCGTGCTCAACGCACGCTGAGCTGAGAAAAACCGCGACGTGGTTGGCCTTCGGGCCGGCCACGTCGTCTCGTTTGTCAGCCGAAATTGCCCGGGCCGACGTTGCGGCTGTTGCGGGTGCGCAGGGAATGCACGTAATCCTCGGGCGCACCGGCCTTTTCGGCCGCGTCGGCGATCACGCCGATGTAGCGCGCCGAGGGCAGGCCGCCCTCGTAGGCGTCGAGCACGTACAACCAGGACAGCGTCGGGTCGGCGCCGCTCTCACTGCGGGTGACGCGCAGCCGGATTTTCTTGTGGATGCCGAAGTCCGAGCCCTCCCACCGATCGAGTCGCTGCTCGTCTTCGGGCGACACGTCGTAGAGCACGACGAAAACGCGGGAACCGGGCTCCTCGACGACCGTCGCCAGTGGTCCTTCCCAGCCGATGTCGTCACCAGCGAAGGTGAGCCGCCAGCCCTCCAACCAGCCCGTTCCGGACATGGGCGAGTGCGGACAGCGCTCGAGCATCTGGGTTGAGTCCATGTTGGACCCATAGGCGGCGTAGATCGGCACCAGAGAAGGGTAGCCAATAACATCCGAGGATCGTCTCTATCCCGGCCAGATGCGGTGTTCCGGTCGCGTATTCCGGGCGCGGCGACCGTGTAGACACCCGCATCGCGTGGCGATTCCGTGAGGGGTGGTGGCCGGGCGACGGGTGGGCCTGCATCGCGTGGCGATTCCGTGAGGGGTGGTGGCCGGGCGACGGGTGGGCCTGCCTCGCCCGATAACGTTGACAGGTACCGGAGATCCCGGTGCGCAACCAAGAGCGGAGGTATCCATGACCCGCATAGCGATCATCGGTGGCGGACCGGCCGGCTACGAGGCGGCGCTGGTGGCAGCCCAGCACGGTGCGTCGGTGACGCTGATCGATAGCGACGGCATCGGCGGGGCATGTGTGCTCTGGGACTGTGTCCCTTCGAAAACCTTCATCGCCTCCACCGGCGTGCGCACCGACCTGCGCCGCGCCCGCGATCTCGGGATCACCCTCGATCCGAACCAGGCGAAGGTGCAACTGGCCGAGGTGAACGGCCGCGTCAAGGCGCTGGCGCTGGCCCAGTCCTCCGACATCAGGTCCAAGCTGCAGACCGTCGGCGTCACCGTGCTCGCCGGTCGCGCGGAGCTGACCGACACGTCTACCGGCCTTGCCGCGCATCACGTGCGGGCCGTGCTGGCCGACGGCACCGAGACGACCATCGAGGCCGAAGTTGTGTTGATCGCCACTGGCGCGAGCCCGCGCGTGTTGCCGGGTGCCGAGCCGGACGGTGAGCGCATCCTGAACTGGCGTCAGCTCTACGACTTGGAAGAGCTGCCGGAGACCCTGGTGGTGGTCGGCTCCGGTGTCACCGGTGCCGAATTCGTCTCCGCCTACACCGAAATGGGCGTGCGGGTGCGGCTGGTCTCGAGTCGCGACCGGGTGCTGCCCGGCGAGGACGCCGACGCCGCCCTCGTGCTGGAGGACGCGCTCGCCGAACGCGGTGTCGAGCTGGTGAAGCACGCCCGCGCGGACGCGGTCGAGCGCACCGCCGAGGGCGTCGTGGTCAAGCTGTCCGACGGCCGGACCGTCGCCGGGACGCACGCGCTGATGACCGTGGGCTCCACGCCGAACACCGACGGCCTCGGACTGGAACGGGTCGGCATCGAACTCGACCGCGGCGGCTACCTGCGGGTGGACCGGGTTTCGCGGACCTCGGTGCCCGGCATCTACGCCGCGGGTGACTGCACCGGCCTGCTGCCGCTGGCCTCGGTGGCCGCGATGCAGGGCCGCATCGCGATGTACCACGCGCTCGGCGAGGGCGTCAGCCCGATCCGGTTGAAGACCGTGGCGTCCGCGGTGTTCACCCGCCCGGAGATCGCCACCGTCGGCGTGAGCCAGACCGCGATCGACAACGGTGAGACGCCGGCCCGCACGGTGATGCTGCCGCTGAACACCAACCCGAGGGCCAAGATGTCGGGCCTGCGCCGGGGTTTCGTGAAGATCTTCTGCCGCCCCGCCACCGGCGTGGTCATCGGCGGTGTGGTGGTGGCGCCGATCGCGTCGGAGCTCATCCTGCCGATCGCGCTCGCGGTGCAGAACAATCTGACCGTCAACGACCTGGCCCAGACCTTCTCGGTGTACCCCTCGCTGACCGGCTCGGTGACCGAAGCCGCACGCCAGTTGATGCGCCACGACGACCTGGACTGAATGGTCTTGCGGTTCAGCAGCGTTCGTGCAGTGTGAAGTTTTCATTCACATTGCCCATCAGGCCTACATATGGTTCACTTCCCGCAGAGATGCGATCGGCGGGCGGTCGCGTGGTTCGGTGTTCGGGGGGATGGATCGTTCCCAGTCGAAACGTCGAATGACCTTCGCGTCGTTCGACGACCGGGCGTCTCGTCAGAGACAACTGAGTGCGACCGTACCCAGGTCACACCCGGGAAAGGGAATGCGAAAAGTGAAACATCGTAAGCCGAGTCGGGCGCAGCGAGCGATGGCGAGCACCTCGTTGCCACTGGCCGCCGCGGCCGCGGTGGCCTCTCTCTTGGCGGCGCCGGCGGGGGCAGCTCCCAATGATCCGACCATTCCACCCACCACCGCGCCGCCGAGCCCCGCTCCGGCGCAGCCAGGGGTGAACGAGGCACCGCCGAGCCCCGATACCACCAAGCCGGATCCGAACAAGCCGGATCCCAACAAGCCGCAGGGTCCGAGCCAGCCGGGCGTCACCACGCCGGGCCAGCCGGGTGTCAATACGCCGGATCCGGTCATGCCGAATCCGAACAAGGATCCGCGACTGGCGCAGCCGACCCAGCCGGGTGTCACCACCCCGCGGATCGCGCCGCTGCCGGTGCCGGGTCAGTCCGGTCAGCAGGGTCAGGCCCAGCCCGCGGTGACGCCGGATACCCCGGACGGCGAGCAGGCGCCGGCCCAGCCCGGCACCACGCCGCAGCAGCCGGGTACGCCGAACACGCCGCCGCGCACCCAGAACACCCCGGGCGGCGACGAGAACACCCAGGCGCAGCAGCCGGAGACGCTGGTTCAGCCGCAGCAGCCCCGCTGGCAGGCCCCGCGACTGGAGGAGGCCCCGCCCGCGCCCGTCGTCGAGATGACCGGTCCGCACCAGGAGATCGGTGCGAACATCGACGGTGGCGCGCTGCTGCCGGGCCACGTGGCCAACACCCACCACTTCAACAACGAGTCGGGTTACGTCGGCACCATCGGGTACCGCACCCCGGCCGGTGCCGGTGAGGCCGGTGTTTCGGTCGAATACGTCGACACCAACACCGTCAAGGTCACCACCTACACCGGTGGTGTCGGCCTGACCGACAACAAGACGGTCTCCGTCTTCGACACCACCCAGGCCAACCTGGCCAAGGCGGCCGTCGAGAACTGGATCAAGGAACAGCCGGGCGGCGCCGCGGCGCTCGAAGCGGCCGCGCAAGTTAAGCTTCCGCTGCAGCCGGGCGATCTGGCTCCGCAAACGGTCGAAGTGGGTGGCGTGACCACCCAGTGGGGTGGTTCACTCCAGTACTGAGACGACTGGGGTTGATTCGACGGGTGGGGCGGTCGTTCGCGACCGCCCCACACGTGTGTCTTGGGGAAAGGATTGGGTGTGACCTCCGACGGTGATCCGAGGGAGAACGAATCCGACGACCAGTCCGCGTCGGATTTCGGACCTCCGGTGGGTGAATTCGGCCCGCCTGTCTCAGAATTCGGTCCGCCCGTTGCCGAATTCGGCCCGCCGATGGGGGATACCGGTCCGCGCTGGCAGGTGCCGGAGCAGACGGCCGACCATCCCGAGCTGGTGTGGCGACCCGCCGCCGACGCGGGGCCGACACCGCCGCCGCAGTACCGTGCACCTGATTCCGCAGCGGTCGCCGAGCCGCCGCCGGGACCGCCCGCGCCGCCTCGGGTACCGCCCGCCGATCGCGAGCAGCCCGCGCGGTCTGCCGGGGACCCGGACAAGGACTCGTGGTGGAACCGCCCGACCGACACGGGGAGCGTGCCGAAACCGCCGCCGCTGAGTGCGCCGGGACTGTCCTGGGCGGATGATCCGATCGCGAAGCGGTTGGCGCCGACCACGCCGGTCGTGGCGCCGCCGATGCCTCGGCAATCCGGCTCACACACCGGCCGCAACGTGATTGCGGGCATCCTGGCACTCGCCATCCTGGTCGGATTGACGGTGACGGTGATCATGGTGTCCCGGAACACCGGCGGCGACACCGCCGCGCCGCCCGCCGCGACCACCACTGCGGCACTGAGCTGCCCGGCCACCAAGGACGGCAAAGTGACCGTCGGCAACGGCAGCGGCGATGCCACCACCGGACCAGGGGCGATCCTCGGCTTCCAATACTCCTTCTACGTGGAGCGCAGCGGCGAGCGAGCGAGGAGCTTCGTGGCGCCCGATGCCGAGAACGTGTCACCGGCCGATGTCATCCAGAAGGGGATCAACGAGGAGGTGCCGGTAGGCACCACGCACTGTGTGCGGATCACCGAGGTGGCGACCGACACTTTCGATGTCGATCTGACCGAGCACCATCCCGACGGTAAGACCAGGGTGTACCCGCAGACAGTCACCACGGTGTTGCGAGACGGCAAGGTGCAGATCTACGCGATCAGGGAGCGGGCACTGTCCTGAGCTTTCGCGGCCGGTGGTCGCGAAGCTCTCAATATGTGAGAAATCGGTTTCATATCCTGGTCACTCGTATGCGACAGTGGATGCTCGCGTAACTCGGCGTTCCGTTCGGAGGTTCCCATGTCGCCGACCATTCCACCGCTCGCGGCCAAGCTCGGCGGACTGCAGAGCTCGGCGATCCGTGACCTGCTGAAACTCACCGCGCGCGCCGAGATCATCGGCCTGGCCGGCGGGTTGCCGGATGCGGAACTGATGCCGCGCGAGCGGATCGCGGCTGCTGCGGATGCGGCGCTGAGCAGCGCGGGCTGCCTGCAATACACCGAGTCGCCTGGCTGGCGCCCGCTGCGCGCGGTGCTCACCGAGCGGGAGTCTTTTCGGCTCGGTAGGTCGGTGACCATCGACGAGGTGTTCGTGACCCATGGCTCGCAGCAGGCGCTTTCGCTGCTGGCCGAGGTGCTGCTCGACCCCGGCGCGCTGGTCGTTGTGGAGGATCCGGCGTATGTCGGTGCGCTGCAAGTGTTTCGGGCCGCCGGTGCGCGGATCGTCGCGGTGCCGCTGGATGCCGAAGGCATGCGCACCGACGCGCTGGCCGATCTACTCGCCCGTGGCGAACGCCCGGCCCTGGTGCACACGGTGAGCAATTTCCACAACCCCGGCGGGGTGACGATGAGCCCGCGGCGTCGCGCCGAACTCGCCGAACTCGCTGACGCACATGGTTTCTGGGTGATCGAGGATGATCCGTACGGCGAGCTGTGGTTCGACAACCCGCCGCCCGCGCCCGTGGCGACCTACTCCCGCAACGTGATTCGGCTGTCGAGCGCCTCCAAGATCCTGGCGCCCTCGCTGCGCGTCGGCTGGATGGTCGCACCGGACCCGGTGTGCCGCGCGGTGGAACTGCTGAAACAAGGTGCGGACTTGTGCGGTTCGGCGCTGACCCATCAGATCGCCGCCGACCTGCTCGCCGACGAGACCTGGCTGTCCGCCCACGTCGACCACGTGCGCACCGTCTACGGCGAGCGCGCCAAGTCGCTGGTGCACGCGGTGCGCACCCGTTTCGGCGACCGCGTGCGCTGCACCGACGCCACCGGCGGCATGTTCGTCTGGGCCGACTTCACCGACGACACCGACACCCAGGCACTGCTCCCGCGTGCCCTCGAGGCAGGCGTCGCCTACGTCCCCGGCTCCGCCTTCGCCGTCGACGGCGGCTACCGCAACTCGATGCGCATGTGCTTCACCACCTCCGACAGCGCCACGCTGACCGAGGCAGTGGACCGACTGGCGCGCGCCGCACAGTAGCGGGTCAATCCGCCCAGTTGTAGGTGCGTTCGACGGCCTTGTTCCAGGACTTCCAGTGTTCGTCGCGGTCTTCGGCGGACATGGTCGGCTGCCACGTCTTGTCGGCCGCCCAGTTCTCCCGGATGTCGTCGGTGCCGGACCAGTAGTCGACCGCGAGGCCGGCCGCGTAGGCGGCGCCGAGGGCGGTGGTTTCGTTGACGACGGGGCGCACCACGGGCACGTCGAGGATGTCGGACTGGAACTGCATGAGCAGGTCGTTGCTGACCATGCCGCCGTCCACCTTCAGCGTGGTCAGTTCGAGGTCGAGCTGCTCGGATTCGGCGTCGGCGCGCATGGCGTCGACCACCTCGCCGGTCTGAAAAGCGGTGGACTCCAGCACGGCTCGGGCCAGGTGGGCCTTGTTCACGTAGCGGGTGAGCCCGGCGATGACGCCGCGGGCGTCCGGTCGCCAGCGTGGCGCGAACAGCCCGGAGAAGGCGGGCACGATGTAGGCGCCGCCGTTGTCCTCGACGCTGCGGGCCAGCGGCTCGATCTCGTCGGCCGAGGAGATGATGCCCAGGTTGTCCCGGAACCATTGCACCAGTGAGCCGGTGACCGCGATCGACCCCTCCAGCGCGTACACGGCGGGCCCGTCGCCGAGCTGATAGCAGACGGTAGTGAGCAGGCCGTGCTTGCTGACCACGGGCGTGGTCCCGGTGTTGAGCAGCATGAAATTGCCGGTGCCGTAAGTGTTCTTGGCTTCGCCGGGGGACAGGCAGGCCTGGCCGAAGGTGGCGGCCTGCTGGTCGCCGAGGATGCCCGCGACCGGAATCCCTTGCAGCGGACCGGAGCTGATCTCCGCGTACACCTCCGAGGAGCTGCGGATCTCCGGCAGCAGCGACTCCGGCACCCCGAACTCCGCGCAGATCTCCGAATCCCATTGGCGGGTATTCAGATCCATCAGCATGGTGCGCGACGCGTTGGTCACGTCGGTGATGTGCTCACCGGTCAGGTTCCACAGCACCCAGCTGTCCATGGTGCCGAAGCACAGCTCGCCCGCCTCTGCCCGCTTGCGCGCACCGTCGACATTGTCCAGAATCCAGCGCAGCTTCGGCCCGGCGAAGTAGGTGGACAGCGGCAGGCCGGTGCGCTCCTGATAGCGGGTCGGCCCGATATCGCCGCCGAGTTCGGTGGTCAGCCGGTCGGTGCGGGTGTCCTGCCAGACGATGGCATGGTGAATCGGCTTGCCGGTGGACCGATCCCACACCACGGTGGTCTCGCGCTGGTTGGTGACGCCGACCGCCGCGATGTCGTCTTTGCTGAGCTTTTGCTGCTTCAGCACCTCACCCAGCACGAATTCGGTGTTCTTCCAGATGGTTTCGGCGTCGTGCTCGACCCAGCCCCGTCGTGGAAAGATCTGTTCGTGTTCCCGCTGGGCCACGCCGACGACGCGCCCCTGCCGATCGAAAACGATGCACCGACTCGAAGTCGTGCCCTGGTCGATGGCGGCCACATAGCGACGCATTCGTGCAGGTTACTAAACACCGAGCGCGCTGTGTCCGATTGCGGCTACGCGGGTCCTCGACGGTCACGCCGGCTTCCCGGCAACGGGCTCGGGCCGGATTGCCCGCCGAGCCCGCCGCTGCGCCGGGCTGTGGATCACATGGCCGCCCGCGCCCCGCTCGATTAGGGTCGAGAGCAGTTACCGACGAGTAGCGCTCAACGACACGAGCGACGCCGTGGTCGAAGAGATCCGTGACACCTGGCATAGCCTGTAGCAAGAGCAGCTCGATCGAATGCGCGAACAAGACCACTACGTCGTCGACAAACGCGGCTGGAGGAGTCGAGCATGACCAAGAAACCGGAGTCCCAGTTCCTCGGTCCGGAGCAGCGCAGGACGGCCTGGGAGCGGTTCGGCAAGGACCATTTCGACGTGGTCGTCATCGGCGGCGGCGTGGTCGGCGCGGGTATCGCGCTCGACGCGGCCACCCGCGGGCTGAAGGTCGCGCTGGTCGAGGCGCGTGACCTCGCCTCCGGCACGTCGAGCCGGTCGTCGAAGATGTTCCACGGTGGCCTGCGCTATCTGGAGCAGTTGGAGTTCGGCCTGGTCCGCGAGGCGCTGAAGGAACGCGAGCTCGCAATGTCCGCGCTCGCCCCGCACCTGGTGAAACCACTGCGCTTCCTCTATCCGCTCACCCACCGCGCGTGGGAGCGACCGTACGTCGCGGCGGGTCTGATGCTCTACGACACCATGGGCGGCGCCAAATCCGTTCCAGGGCAGCGTCACCTCACCCGCATGGGCGCGCTGCGACTCGCTCCCGGTCTCAAGCGCAGCGCGCTGATCGGCGGCATCAGCTACTACGACACCGTCGTCGACGACGCCAGGCACACCATGACCGTGGCCCGCACCGCCGCGCACTACGGCGCGGTGATCCGCACCTCCACCCAGGTCGTCGGCTTCCTGCGCGAGGCCGACCGGGTGGTCGGCGTGCAGGTGCGCGACAGCGAGGACGGCCGCACCGCCGACATCCGCGCGCACGTGGTGATCAACTCGACCGGCGTGTGGACCGACGAGGTGCAGGCACTGGCGCACCAGCGCGGCCGCTTCCACGTCCGGGCCTCCAAGGGCGTGCACATCGTGGTGCCGCGCGATCGGATCGTCAGCGACGCCGCGATCATCCTGCGCACCCCGACTTCCGTGCTGTTCGTCATCCCGTGGGGCACCCACTGGATCATCGGCACCACCGATACCGATTGGAACCTCGACCTCGCCCATCCGGCGGCGACCAAGGCCGACATCGACTATCTGCTGGACCGGGTCAACGACGTGCTGGTCACTCCGCTCACCCACGACGACATCGACGGCGTCTACGCGGGCCTGCGCCCGCTGCTGGCGGGGGAGAGCGACGAGACCTCCAAGCTGTCCCGCGAACACGCCGTCGCCCGGGTCGCGCCCGGCCTGGTCAGCATCGCGGGCGGCAAGTACACCACCTATCGGGTGATGGCCTACGACGCCGTCGACGAAGCAGCACAGGACATTCCGGCCCGGGTGTCGCCGTCGATCACCGAGAAGGTGCCGCTGCTCGGCGCCGACGGCTACTTCGCGCTGGTCAACCAGACGGTGCAGCTGGCCGAGGAATACGGCGTGCACCCGTACCGGATCAAGCACCTGCTCGATCGGTACGGCGCGCTCATCGACGAGGTGCTGGCACTCGCGGACGGCAACCCCGAACTGCTGCAACCCATTACCGAGGCGCCGTCGTACCTGCAGGTGGAGGCCGTGTACGCGGCCGCCGCCGAGGGCGCGCTGCACCTGGACGACATCCTGGCCCGGCGCACCCGCATCTCCATCGAATACCCGGACCGCGGCGCCGACTGCGCCGAGCAGGTGGCCCGCCTCGTCGCGCCGGTCCTCGGCTGGGACGACGCCGAAATCGAGCGGGAGATAACGACTTATCGGGCCCGCGTCGAGGCCGAGATCCGTTCGCAGACCCAGCCCGACGACGACTCCGCCGATGCGCTGCGCATCGCCGCCCCCGAACCGCGGCCCGAGATTCTGGAGCCGGTGCCGGTGGACGGCGTGAACAAGGCTGTGCGGCAACCGAATCGGTAGCGACGTGTCAGGGGAGGCCGAGTGCGGGCGGCGGCAGTGCGACGGTCGCGATGGTGCCGCCGCCCGGTGCGGGCTCCATTGTCGCGGTGCCGCCGTGTAATTCGGCGATCCACGCGACCAGCGCCAGCCCGATGCCGCTGCCCCGCCCCGCGGTGACGCCGCGAGCGAACGGATTGCTCGACAGCTGCGGGTGCAGCCCCGCGCCGTGGTCGCGCACACTGACCCGCCCCTGCGCGACGTGCACTTCCACCGGAGCGTCGGGGTTGATCGCGCCGTGCGTGATCGCATTCTCGATCAGGTTACGCACCGCGAGGCTCAACAGGCTCGGGTCGCCGACGACGACCGTCGGTTCGCTCTGCACGACGACCTTCGCCTGGAACTCCTCGACCACCGCCTCGGTGAGCTGATCGAGCAGCAACTGCACCCGCTCCATCGTCGTCACCCCCGCCTGCATCCGGGCCCGCGCGAGCAGGCCGGTGACGATCCGCTCCATCCGGGTCCCCAGCGCGCCCGCGTCGGCCAGTGCGCGCTCCACCTCGTGCGGACTGCGGCGCCGCGGCGCGGTGACCAGCCCCAAAGTAGTGAGTGGCGTGCGCAATTCGTGGGCGGCGTCACCGAGGAAGCGTTCCTGCTCCTCGACGAGCAGCAACGCCTGGCGCATGCTGCGGCCCGACAGCGCGTGTGCGGCAAGGGCGGACAGGGTGACGAGCGTCAGTCCGCCGACCACGAGCGCCCAGAGCAGCACCGCCCGGTCCCGATCCACCAGTCCCGGATTGGTGCCCGCGACGACGACCGCCTCCGTTTTCGTGTCCTCCCAGAAGACCGGCGTCGCCGCGAGCCGCACCGGGCGGCCCGCGCTGTCGTAGCCGTCCTGGAATACGGTCTCGCCCGCGCGCACGGCATCGTCGGCCAGCGCCTCCGCGCCGGTGGTCGGTGGCAGCCAGGACCGCAGGTGCCCGTAGATCTCCCGCCAGTGCCCGGTGTCGTCGTTCGTGACGATCAGGACCGCGGTCTCGCCGTTGGCCAGATCGTCCTTCTCCACCAACTCGAGGTCGATCACCTGATCGTCGGAGTTGAACTCGACGCTGCGCCACAGGCCGGTGACCACCCGGTCCAGGCTGTCGTCGATGGCATTGTGCCGCGACCGTGCGTCGATGATCGCCGCGAGCACGCCGAGGATGATCAGGCAGGTCGCGGTGATCACGGTGATGAGGGCGGTCAGCAGCCGACGGGTGCGGCGCAGTCTGGCTACGGCGGGTAGGACGTTAGCGGAGCGACCGGACAACGCCGTTGCCGTGGGAATCAACGTGCGAATGAGTCACTTCCGATCATGAAGCCGGTGCCGCGCACGGTCTCGATCACCTGCGGCGGCCCGAGCTCGCGGCGCAGCTGCGCGATCACGGCGTCCACCACATTCGAGGCGGGCTCGGCCATCTCGTCCCAGCAGCACTCGATGAGCTCGCTGCGCGAGACCACGCTGCCCGCGCGGGTGGCGAGCAGCTCGAGCACCGCGAATTCCTTCGGGGTCAGCGACCGCAGGATGCCCGCGCGCTGCACCCGGCGGCGCGGCAGGTCGATGTCGATATCGCCGAGCACGAGGCGCGCGGGCGCCGGATGTTCGCGGCGGCGGCTCAACGCGCGCACCCTGGCGGCCAGTTCGGGCATCGCAAACGGTTTGACCAGGTAGTCGTCGGCGCCGTGCTCGAAACCGGCGATGCGATCGGCGAGGCCGTCGCGGGCGGTGAGCATCAGCACCGGCACCCGCTGGCCCGCGGCGCGCTGGACGGAGACCAGGTGCAGTCCGTCGCCGTCGGGCAGGCCGCGATCGACGATGAGAACGTCGTAGGTGTTGACGGAGATCTTCAGGTCGGCGTCGGCGAGGTGGTGGGCGAGGTCGACGGCGAACCCCGCCGAGCGCAGCCCGGCCGCGACTTCGTTTCCCAGACCTTCGTCGTCCTCGACCACCAGCACACGCACGAGATCAGAGAGTATGCCATTTCAGATCGGGCCGATCCGGCACACCGGACCGGCCCGGCCGGGATCAGTTGGTGGAGTAGTACAGATCCCATTCACCGGTGGGGGTCTGCTGGCACTCCCACCACGTCCAGTCCGGATGCGCGGGTGCGTCGGAGCCATCCGCCCGGCACGCGGCTTCGGTGCCGTAGGTGCCTACGTAGATCGTCTCCGCTGAGGCCACCGCCGACCCTCCGGCGACGAGGCCCGCCGAAAGCGCAACGGTCGCAAGCAAAGTGCTGAGCTTCATGTGTTTTCCTCTCTCCCCGGCGCGAGATCCGCGCCTTGGTGAAAGAAAACCAAGCTGTCCGTGAGATTTTCGTGAGGCTGTCGACGCCGCAGGTCAGCGGGGTGCTTCCAGCCGGACCGCCCAGCCGACGAGCGAGCGGAGGTAGCGCAGCACCATCTCGTCCGGATAGTTCGCCGGATCGGTGAGGTGCAGCCGGGCCAGTTCCTCCATGGCCGCCAACAGGATTCGCTCGGTCGGCCCGTCAGGGTCGACGGTGACACCCGCGTAGCGGGACAGGTGGCGCGCGCCGATCGCTCGGGCGTAGGACCGGCCGAGTTCGAGGCGGTCGCGCAGATCGGGCGGGCCGCCGTCCGGTGGGCTGAGGATGATCCGCCAACTGGTCGGCGCCGCATGCAGATAGGCGAGGATGCCGCGGCCGACCTGATCCACGTCGACGGCGTCGGACCAGTCGACGCTGCTGACCCCGGCCAGCGCGATCTCGGACTCGCGGTCGAGCAGCGCGGTCATCAGCCCGGACAGGTCGGTGAACTGCTGATACACCAGGGCGCGGGCGACCTGGGACTCGCGCGCCACCCGATCGATGGTGACCGCGCCGAAACCGTCGGCGGCGACGATGTCGCGGGCGACATCCAGCAGCTGAGCCCGCCGGTCGGCCGCCGACATCCGGCGTTTGGGGGCCGGTCGACCGACCGCGGGCTTGGCGGTCGTCGACTTACCCGTCCGTGGCTTGGCGACGTGGTCGGACGTGGCGCGATCCGTGCTCACCGCACTGACGGTAGCGCAAGCAGTAGATCGACCGCCTGTGCCGCACTCTGTACTGCGCTTTCCATGGTCGCCGACCAGTCGGTGGCGGTCCAGTCGCCGGCGAGTACCAGCGTCGGCACCGAGGTGCGTTGCCCGGGTCGCAGCGCGTGCGTGCCGACCACCTGGGAGAAGGTCGCCTTCGGCATCCGAACCACGTGTCCCTGAACAACTTTCGCCTCTTTGGTGGCGGGGTAGTAGCGGCGCAACAGGTCCAGTTGCTCGGCGACGATCTCCTCGTTGGTCTTGTGGATCTGTTCGTAGGCGCCGCTGGTGGTCAGGCAGTAGAGCCAGGCCTGATCGGTGGGGCGGCCGGTCATCCGCTGGCGGTCGAAGACCTCATCGATCACGCCGGTACCGCCGATCAACGCCTCGAACTCGGCCGTGGTGCCCAGCGGGCGATCCAGATACAGGTTGGTGCTGACGATCGGCGTATAGCCCAATTTGTCTGCGGCAGCATAGAGTTCGGCGTGCTCGGGCAGGTCGTCGAGTAGACCGTTGATGTTGGAGTTGGGTACGGCGCACACCACCGCGTCCGCCGGGACGGTGGTGCCGTCGGCCAGCGCCACCCCGGTGACCCGGCCGTCGGCGATGTTGATGCGCCGGGCCACCGCGCGATGCTTGACCTCGACGCCATGTCGCGCAAAGACTTTCAGCGCACCGGTGATGAACAGCGTGTCCAGGTCGGTGGTCGGGTAGCCGATGGTGGCCGGGCGTCGGTGCTTGATGCCGAGGCGGATGCCGGTGGCCATCACGTCGGCGAGCACCTTCGCCGATTCCTGCTGCACCGGTTCGGCGGCGACCCCGAGCGCCAGCCAATCCCACAGGGCCTCACGGGCTTTCGCTGGCATGCCGATGCGGTTGAACCACTGCTCGGTGGTCAGGTCGGGCAGGTCGGCGGGCTGGTGCAGGCATTGCCAGCCGAGCCGGAGGGTCGCGACGGTGGCGCGGGCCCGTTCGAGCAGACTGGCGTCGGGGTGCGCGCCGGACAGGGTGCGCAGCGCGCCGAAGCCCTTGGTGCTCATGGTGGCGCTGCGGCCGTCGGGCCAGCGCAGCGTGGCCCGCTCCGGGAAGGCGACGTACTGCCGGGTGCCGATGCTGGTGAGATACCGGAACAGGTGGTCGTAGCCGCTGGCGATCACGTGCTGGCCGTTGTCCGGCGGGTCGTCCACCACATCCACCTTCATGGCGTGGGTGCGGCCGCCGAGCCGGCCGCGCCGTTCCAGCAGGGTGACGTTCTTGCCCGCCTGGGCCAGCCAGACCGCGGCCGCGAGGCCGGCCAGTCCGCCGCCGATGACCACGTACTGCCGTGGATCGTTCATGCCGCACTCCTCATTAACTTACAGCTTGTAAGTTATGGGGCTGCGGTCAGTTCGTCAAGGTCGCGGCGACACCGAGGAGATCGGCGGGTGCGGCGCCCGGGGCGTATCGGTGGGCGAACTCGGATGGAGCAGAAGGTAACTGAACAGCGCGGTGGCCAGGGTCGCCAGCGCGGCGAAGAAGAGGCGCGAGGCGATCGCGAGCAGCGGTCGTCTGCTCGATCTCGATACCGTCGTCATGGCCTGCTCCTGTGCTGTGTCGTGACTGCCACGGAGATAGTCGTGCCGAGCGCGCCGATCATTAGCAACTGAGTGGCAAATTACAGTGGTCGGTGGGTAATAGCCGGTGGGCACGCCGAGCACATCGTTGGATTGCACAGTTGATTCGGTGCGGCGAACCAACCGGCTTGGTCCGGTGGCGGACTTTCCGCGCCGGAACCTAGCTGCCGGGAACCGGCTGGCAGCGGGGGCAGAAGTAGATGCCGCGTTCGCGGTAGGCGATGCGGTCCGACGCGGGCGCGGGATCGCCGAGCAGCGCCCTGGCGATGGGGGTGCCACACCGTTGGCACGGGCGGTGGGTCCGGCCGTAGATCAGTTCACGCCGCGGTGGTTTCCGCACCGCCTCGGTCAGCACGCGGTGTGCCTCGTGCACCAGCGCGAGCAGGTCGGGTACGTCGGCGACCGGGGTCACCGGGTGAACGCGGCGCAGGAAACAGATCTCGCTGCGGAAGACATTGCCGATGCCGGCCAGGTTCCGCTGGTCCAGCAGCGCGACGCCGATCGGCTGATCCGGATAGCGCTCCAGCCGCCGCACCGCCTCGGCCACGTCCCAATCCGGGCCGAGCAGGTCGGGGCCGAGGTGGTCGATGATCCGGTGTTCGTCGCCGACCCGCACCACTTCGACCTTGCCGAGGGAGAACCCGACGGCCTCGACCTCGGCCGTGCGCAGCACCAGCCGCGCCGTCACCCGGGGTTTCGTCCAGCGCTGGCCGCAGTGGAAGATCCGCCAGGTGCCCTCCATCTTGAGATGGGTGTGGATGCTCACGGTCGGCGTCCGGATGAACAGGTGCTTGCCGTAGCTGCTGACGCTCTCCACCACCTGGTCCCGCAGGTCGACGGTCGCATAGCGCGGCACGCGGAAGTCGCTGCCGGTCAACGTCTTCCCCTCCAGCGCCGCGCGCAGTCGCGCCGCGGCCAGGTAGACGGTGTCACCCTCGGGCATGCCGGATCCCGGGCTGCGTCATGGGCGGCTCCGGAGACGGAGGCCGCGCGGGGTCGCGGAGAAGCCCGCTTCGCTGAGGAAGCCCGCGAAGGTGTTGCCGTGCACGGTTTCCCCGTCCACCCGGTCGATGACCAGGGAGTCGACGCGGCGGGTGTGCACTAGGTCGGCCAGGGCTTGGGCGGCGGACTGGCGGGCGTTCGGGTCTTCGGTGAAGGTGAGCAAAGTCTTGCCGCCGCGTTCGAGGTAGAGCACCAGGTCGCCGTCGACGAGAACGACCAGTGCACCGGCCTTGCGACCGGGTCGATGCCCGCCGTCACCGTCACCCTTCGGCCAGGTCAGTGCGGCGCCATAGGGATTGGCCGGGTCGGTGGCCGCCAGCGCGAGTGCTTTCCCGGTCTGCGGCCTGGTGTCACCGGGCCGACTGCGCTCGTTGTCGAACGATCGCAGCCGATCCACCACATCCGTGGTGGAGAACTGGGCGCCGCCGAGTGAATCGATGAAATACCCACGGCGACACCGGCCTCGGTCCTCGAACTCGGTCAGCACCCGATACATCAGCGCGAAACCGCCGGGCACGCCCTCGTTCTGCACCGAGCCGCGGGTCAGCACGCCGTATCGCTCCAGCAGCATGTCCGCCGTCGCGTGGGCCCGGACCGTGTTGTCCGACACCCGCTCCGGCAGCAGCGACCAGCGCCCCGCCACCGCGGGCGGGCCGGACCGCGTCGGCATGCTCGGGCGCGGCAGATAGGCCCGCCCGCGTGGTGCCCGGCGTGGTGTCCGATGGGCGGTACTGGTCCGCGTGGTGCCCGACAGCATGGCGCGCACCGGCGCGAAGGTATCGCCGGAAACCATCCCGGCCCAGACCAATTCCCACAGTGCGGACGCCACCTGAGTGTCGTCGAGCAAACCGGTGGCATCGGACAGTTGCCGGAAGAAATAGGCGCCGCCGCCCTGTGGCACCGGGGCGAGTTTCGGGTTGGACGCCGACTTCCGCCCGCTCGCCGTGTCTTCCATGTCGGCCGCACCGGAACTCGGCGGGTCGAGCGGTACCGGCTCCGGCGACTCGGCCGGCGGTGTCCACGGTACGAGGGACGCGCCGAGTGCGGTGAGCAGCCGGAGTTGCACCTCGGACAGTTCGATGTCGTCGGGCGGCGCCAGCGTGAACGGGGCCTGGTCGGTCAGGTGGAGTGCGACCCAGCCGTCCTTGGCGGTGATCGACCCGTGGCCGGACCAGATCACCTCGCCGGTGGCCATCAGTTCGTCGAGCATGGCGGGGGAGTAGTCGCGGACCCGGGCGGGCAGCACGAGCGACTCCCAGGCGGAGGCCGGGATCGGCACGCCCGCAAGCTGTTCCACCACGGTGGCGACGCCGTCGACGCCGCGCAGTTCACCGGTGCCGATGTGCTGCCAGGACGGGAGGAAGCGGCCGAAGGTGGCCGTCGATACCGGTTCGACCTCGTGTCTGGCGGCGGCCAGGGAGCGGCGGCGCAACCGGCGGAGCACCTGCGCGTCGCACCATTCCGATCCTGCTGCACCGGGCGTGAATTCGCCTTCGACGATGCGCTTTTCGGTGATCAGCCGGTGCAGTGCGGTGGCGACGACGGCCGTGCCGAGGCCGAAGCGAGCTGCCACCGCCTCGGTAGTGAACGGGCCGTGCGTGCGGGCGAACCGGCCCACCAGATCACCGAGCGGATC
The DNA here is from genome assembly GCF_015355715.1 of Nocardia sp. XZ_19_369. NCBI lineage: Bacteria > Bacillati > Actinomycetota > Actinomycetes > Mycobacteriales > Nocardiaceae > Nocardia > Nocardia sp. XZ_19_369. The sequence continues at coordinate 730,587 of NZ_JACVED010000003.1, forward strand.
GGCGACCGGCTCGATGAAGGCGGCGGGCGTGCCGATCGGCAGCGGCACCCCCAGCGCGTCGCGCAGCCGGGACGCGTCCTCGACGGCCACCCACCAGCTGCGACCCGCGAACGAAACCTCCAGGGCGCGACGCGCTTTCACCAGCTCGGCGAACCAGGGCGCCGGATCGTCGGTGCAGCGTTCGGCGGCCTCGTCGGCGGTGAGCGGGCCGAGCAGGCGCAGCAGGTCGGCCAGCCCTTCGGCATCGCGGGCGTGCCGTTCCGGGGTGAGCCGCTGCAGTTCCCGCTCGGTCTGCTCGAGCACCGCGGCGTCCAGCAGTTCGCGCAGTTCCACCCGGCCGAGCAGTTCGGCGAGCAGGCTCGAGTCGAGCGACAGTGCCGCGGCGCGGCGTTCGGCGAGCGGGCTGTCGCCGTCGTACATGAACTGGCCGATGTAGTCGAACAGCAGGGCGTTCGCGAACGGCGAGGGTGTCGCCGTCTCCACCTCGACCAGCCGCAGTTGGCGGCGCGCTACCCGGCTGAGCAGGTCACGCAGCGACGGCAAATCGTAGACGTCGCGCAAACATTCGCGCACCGTCTCCAGCAGGATCGGGAAGTCGGGAAACTTGCGCGCTACGTCGAGCAGCTGCGCCGATCGTTGCCGCTGCTGCCACAGCGGGGCCCGCTTGCCCGGATCGCGGCGCGGCAGCAGCAGCGCCCGCGCCGCGCACTCGCGGAAGCGGGAGGCGAAAAGCGAGGAGCCGCCGACCTGTTCGGTGACGATGTCGTCGATCTCGTCGGGCTCGAAGACGAACAGTTCGGCGCCGGGTGGATCGTCGGTGGTGTCCGGCAGCCGCACCACGATGCCGTCGTCGGAGGCGTTCGGCGCGGCGTCCACGCCGAACCGTTCGCGCAGCCGCGCCCCGATCGCCAAGGCCCACGGCGCGTGCACCGGCAGCCCGTACGGCGAGTGCAGCACCAGCCGCCAGTCACCGAGCTCGTCCCGGAACCGCTCGACCACCAGCGTTTTATCGGTGGGCAGATGCCCGGTCGCGGTGCGTTGCTCGTCGAGCAGGGCGCCGAGGTTCGCGGTCGCGAAGGCGTCCAGTCCGGCTGCCGCGGTGAGCTTGTCCAGGTTCTCCGGGTGCTGGCCGACCTTGCGCACGAACTCACCGAGCGCCCCGCCGAGTTCGGCGGGGCGGCCCAGGCCGTCGCCGTGCCAGAACGGCAGCCGCCCCGGCTGCCCGAACGCGGGCGTCACCAAAACTCGGTCGAAGGTGATCTCCTCGATCCGCCAGCTCGTCGCGCCCAGCGCGAACACGTCACCGACCCGCGACTCGTAGACCATCTCCTCGTCGAGTTCGCCTACCCGCGAGGCCTTTTCGCCGACCATGTAGACCGCGAACAGGCCGCGGTCCGGAATCGCACCGCCAGAGGTCACCGCGAGCCGCTGCGCGCCGGGACGTCCGGTGAGCGTGCCCGCGTCCCGATCCCACACCAGCCGCGGCCGCAGCTCGGCGAACTCGTCCGAGGGGTACCGTCCGGCCAGCAGGTCCAGCACCGATTCGTAGGCCGAGCGTGGCAGCGCCGCGTAACTGCCGGTGCCGCGGACGATGTCGAACCAGGCGTCGACGTCGATCGGTTCCAGCGCGCACGCGGCCACGGTCTGCTGCGCCAGGATGTCCAAGGGGTGCGCCGGAATCTGGATCGACTCGATCTGCCCGGCGGTCATCCGCTGCGAGGCCACCGCGCAGTGGATGACATCGGTGCGGTGCTTCGGGAACAGCACGCCGCGCGAGATCTCGCCGACTTGATGCCCGGCCCGCCCGATCCGCTGCAATCCGCTCGCGACCGAGGGCGGCGCCTCCACCTGCACCACCAGATCGACCGCGCCCATATCGATCCCGAGTTCGAGGCTGCTGGTCGCGACGACGCAGCGCAGTCGTCCACTCTTCAGATCGTCCTCGATGAGCGCGCGCTGCTCCTTGCTCACCGAGCCGTGGTGCGCCCTGGCGAGCAACGGGCTCGCACCGTGCACCACCTCGGTCGAGGCCCCGAGCTGGGCAGGCGGCTTGTGCTCGGTCTCCACCGGCTCGCCCAGCCGTGCCGCATAGGTTTCGTTGAGCCGCGCGGTCAGCCGCTCGGCCAACCTGCGCGAGTTCGCGAACACGATCGAGGACTGATGTTCCAGCACCAGATCCACGATGGCCTCGTCCACGTGCGGCCAGATCGAGCCGGGCTGGTCGGAGTCACCGGGTTCGGTCATGTCGGCCACCGGCACCCGGACGGACAGGTCGAAGGTCTTCGGTGCGGGTGGTGAGACGATGGTGATCGGGGCGTTGCCGACCAGGAACCGGCCGACCTCGTCCGGTGGGCGCACAGTCGCCGACAAGCCGATCCGTTGCGCGGGTCGCTCGGTGAGCAGATCCATCCGCGCCAGCGACAGCGCCAGATGCGCACCACGCTTGGAACCGGCGATCGCGTGCACCTCGTCCACGATCACCGTGCCCACATTCCGCAGCGTCTCCTTGGCCGCGGAGGTGAGCATGAGGAACAGCGACTCGGGTGTGGTGATCAGAATGTCCGGGGGTGTGCGTTGCATCGCGCGGCGTTCGGACGTGCTGGTATCCCCGGACCGGACGCCCACGGTGATCGCGGGCGGATCCAGCCCGAGCCGCTTCGCGGTTTGCGTCACACCCACCAGCGGCGCCCGCAGATTGCGCTCCACATCCACCGCGAGCGCCTTGAGCGGCGACACATACAGCACCGAGGTGCCTGCCCGCTCGGCCGTTTGCTCCCGAGTGGCCAGCTGATCGATCGCCCACAGGAACGCCGACAACGTCTTACCTGACCCGGTCGGCGCGATCACCAGGGTGTGCTCACCCGCCGCGATCGCCGCCCATGCACCCAGCTGAGCGGCCGTCGGCGCGGGGAACGCGCCATCGAACCACTCTTGGGTAGCGGGGGAGAACTGAGCCATGGCTTCAGTGTGCACCGAGGCACCGACAAGCAAGCCAGGGTCGCCGATGGCGAGGCGACCTGGGCGGGACTGCACTCCAATCTGGCGCGAATTCCTGGAGAGGCGGAACAGCCGTATGCGCATAGCCGTACGCTTCTCGCGTGCAAAAGGTGCTCAGACTCGACCTGGTCAGCCATGGCATGACCGAGGCGATGCGGAAGGCACGTTTTCCAGTCGACGAATCGCTGACCGAAGCCGGCCGCCGGGCTATCACCGAGTGCACTCCGCTTGCCGCGCCGCGGGTGCTCACCGGACCCGAGCGCCGGACGGTCGAGACGGCGGCGCTGTTAGGGCTGCCCGGCGACGAGGACACCCGACTACGTGACCTCGATGCGGGGGCGTGGCGGGGCGGGGCACTGATGTCGGTGCCCCAGGACGAGCTCTACGCGTGGCTCACCGACCCGATGTTCCGCGGCCACGGCGGTGAATCCGTGGTGGATGTGATCGAGCGGACCAGGTATTGGATGGCCGAGATCGCGTCGGAGGGTGAGTCCACCATCGCCGTCACCCATCCCGCTGTCATTCGCGCGGCCCTGCTGGTGACCCTGGATGCACCACCGAAATCGTTCTGGCGGATCGATATCCCGCCGGGCAGCGTCACCCGATTGCACTATCGCGGCGAATGGACCCTGCACTTCACGGCGTGACCGCGCTCTTCGCGGCGAGCGGTCCCGCGCCGAGCGTGACGAGCAGCCGGACGGCATCGGTGATCAGTCTGGCCGGGATCGACGGATCGATGGCGCGCTGCATGCCGAGGCCGATGCCCATGCTGAGGATCCCGGTCGCGGCATCCTCGGCGGGCACCGGCAGTTCGATCCCCAGCGTGTCGGCCAGCGTCTGCACCTGTGCCGCCACCGCGCCGCGCACCACGCCGAGGCTCGACACCAGCGCCGCCTGCAATGCGGGATCGTCGCGGGAGACGGTCGCGAACTCGAATTCGAGCATGGTCCAGCCGACATCGCCGACGGTCCGCTCGGCCCACTCCTGAAACCGCTCGAGCTGTTCCTCGAAGCTGTCACCCGCTGCGAGCAGATCGGTCACCTCGGCGAATTTGGTCGCGTGGATGAGCTCGATCACCTCGAGGCCGAGCTCCTTCTTGGTGCGGAAGTTCGAGTAGACCGCGCCCTTGGAGTAGCCGGCCTCCTCGGCCACCCGCTCCAAACTGGTGCTCGCGTAGCCGTCGGCCAGGAAGAGGTCGCGTGCCGTGGCGATCAGGTCAGCGCGGGTGCGGGCCTGGCTCTCGGACCGGGTCAGACGTGCCATGCCCTGATTCTACGTACCGTCGGATTTCGGATACCGCTGGTATTTGAGTTCTGCTAGTGTCTAGAACCATGGGTAACAACAACGGGTCGCAACGCCGCGGCCTGGCCATCGGTTGCGGTGGCACGCTCGGCGCCGCCTGGATCGTCGCGGCACTGGCCGCGGTTCGGGACGCGCTCGACTGGGATCCCCGCGAGGCCGATGTGTTGATCGGGACCTCCGCGGGTGCGGAGTACGTGACCATGCTCGGCAGCGGCGTCTCGGTGGACGAGCTGGTCGCCATGCAGGAGGGCACTTCCACGAACTCGATCCTGTTGGCGCACATGCGATCAGGTCCCGGTCGGTTTCCGCCGATGCCGCGCCTTCGACTCGGTTCGGTACGACTTCCGCTGCGCCGCACCGACTCCGGGCAAGCACTGCTCACCGCGGGTAGCGGCCTGATGCCGGTCGGCGGCGGTGACGCGAGCTGGTTGCAGCAGCTCGCCGAGCGGCTGAACCCTGGTCGTTCCTGGGTGCAGCATCCGGCGACCTGGTTGGTGAGCATGGATTACGCGACGGGAGAACGGGTTCCGTTCGGGGCGCCCGATGCACCGATGGCGCCGCTCGGTGCGGCGTTGCGCGCGTCGTGGGCGGTACCCGGCTGGTTGCCGCCGGTACCCATCGCCGGACGCCGCTTCATCGACGGTGGCGCGGGTTCCACGGCCTCGGTGGACCTGCTGATCCCGCAGCAACTGGACGAGGTCATCGTGCTCGCCCCCATGGCCTCGACCGGGAAACTTCCCGCGACCAGTGCCGGGCACTTCTTCGAACGGCAGCTGCGAAACCGGATGAGCGCCAAGCTCGATGCCGAGATCGCGCAGCTGCAAGCGACCGGAACCAAGGTCCTGCGCCTCGACGCCACCGCCGACGATCTCGCGGTGATGGGCCCCAACTTCATGGACGGCCGCCGCCGCATCGACACCTTCCAGCACACCCTGCGCCGCACCCGCCGTGCGCTCGAACAAGGAGCCTTCGCATGAGAATTCTCGGTCACGGTTACCCCGACTTCGACCTGAAGGGCGCCCGCGTCCTCATCACCGGCGCCGGCCGTGGCATCGGTCAGTCCACCGCGGAACTGTTCGCGGCCAAGGGATCCGAGGTGGTGATCGCCGACGTCGACACCGTCGCCGCCGAAACCGCCGCGGCCGCGATCGGCGCGCAGGCTTACGAGCTCGACGTGCGCTCACGCGGCCAGTGGGACAAGGTGATCGCCGACCTCGGTCGCGTCGACATCCTGGTCAACAATGCCGGAGTCATGCCGGCCGGACCGTTCCTCGACGAGCCGGACGTGGTCGGCCAGGCCACGATGGATATCAATGTCTGGGGTCTCATCCACGGCATGCGCGCCGTCGCCCCCGGCATGATCGAGCGCGGCCACGGCCACATCGTCAATGTGGCCTCGCTGGCCGGCAAGATCCCGGTCGCGGGCCTCGCCGTCTACAACGCGAGCAAGTTCGCCGCCGTAGGTCTCTCCGCCGCAACACGTTTGGAGTTCGCCCCGCAGGGCGTCAGCGTCAGCTGCGTCCTGCCGTCGGCCGTGCGCACCCGCCTCTCCTCCGGCCTCGCCCTCGGCCACGGCATGCCCACCGTCGACCCCGAAGACGTCGCCGCCGCCATCGCGCGCACCGTCACCACCCGCAAGGCCGAAGTGGCCGTCCCCAACTACCTCGCCCCCATCGACGTGGCCCTCGCCGCCGCCCCCGAACGCGCCGTCCGCCTCGTCCGCCGCCTCTTCGACGGCGACCGCGCCCTGCACCCCGCCGACGAAAAGACCCGCGCCGCATACGAAGAGCAGGTCCGCTCCATCAGCTGAGTTCGACCACGCACGAAAAGTGGCCCCGGAGAAGATCTCCGGGGCCACTTGTCGGTGATGCGCTAGCTCAGCAGCTGGTGGGGGCCGGGTCACCGCGGAAGCGGGCTTCCACGTAGTTCCAGGCGTCGGCGAAACCGGCTACGGCCGTGGTCATGTGTTCGGCGATCTCGTAGGTGTGGAAATCGACGGGGGCGCCGGCTTTGCAGTAGCGGTCGGCGACTTCGGCGACAGGTGGGTAGAAGGTTAGTTCGTCGAAGCGGCCCTGCCACAGGAAGGTGGGCACGGTGGGGATGCCGTCGAAGTGACGCAAGCTGTTCTCGCGCAGTACTTCTCGGGCTACCGGGCTGTCCATCAGGCTCTTCGACGCGGCCATCTGTTCGGCGTTGCGGAAGGCGCCGTGGAAGAGCAGGAACCTGCGGCACGCGTCGTGGGTGAATTCGCGGAACCAGAGGCCGTTTTCGTTGAGTTGATCCGAGATCGGCAGCTTCTCCGGGTATTCCCGCTCGAGGCCCATGGCGGCGGCGAAGGCCAAGCCGAAGCCGGGGTGCGGGGCGAAGCCGAGCGACAGCGCCATCTCCTCGAGGTCGGCGGGGATACCGCCTGCGACGGCGGCCGCCAGCTTCAGATCGGGGGCGTAGGTGGGCTGTAGTGCGGCGGCCCAAGCGGTGGCCATGCCGCCGCCGGAGTAACCGGCCAGCGCGACCGGCGAATCGCCGAGACCGAGCTCGGCCACCTTCTGCACGGCCCGGACGCTGTCCAGCGTCATCATGCCGCTGAGCCTGGCCGCGCCGTAGGCGGAGGTGGGGCCGAGGTAGTCGGGCAGCGACACCGCCCAGCCGCGACCGATCGGCAGCATGGCGCCGACGGCGTCCTGGAGTTCGCCGTTGAACAGCGACCGCGACGGGTTGCACTGGGTGCCAAGGGAATTGATCAGCGCCTGGTAGGAGACGAGCGGCGGGTTCTTGACGCCGTTCGGCAGCAGGACGGTGGTGATCCCCATGACCGGCTTGTTCATCGAGTTGGTGGACCGGAACGCGACCTGCCATCCCGTGGTGCCCACGTACGGGCCGGTGTCGATCTTGCGGACGCGGACGACGTCGCCCGGTCGCAGCGCCGCCAGCTCGGCCGGCGGGGTATAGAACACATCCGGATCCGGTGTGGGATAGAGCGGTTGAGCGTTGACGGGTAGGCCGAGCAGGCCGACCGAGACGACGCTCAACAACAGGATCGCAATCCTGAACGGGACTCTGTGCACGGTTTTCCTTCGAATTCTCGGCCGTGACCGACTCGCCGACCCCGACAACGCCTCGGCAACTCGGACGGACCACCACTGCAAGGGAAAGCGCGGCGAACGTCGTCGTTCGCCAGGCCGACGGATAGCAATACCCACAGCCGAACCGAAGGTCGGACCGGCACACCACCTTTCGGCTCAACGACTACAGGCGGCCGCGGTCGGCGGCACCATCCGCAGCGAACGTAGCGCTAAGCATGCCGTCGCGCGCAACCGGGTCCGGCATATTGGACAATTCACAACGCCCTAGCTGTGCATTTGACCAAGGTCACTGCCCGCCGCAAGCGCTGAACCGCCTGTAATAGCAGTTAGCTCTCGCAGGTTGGGCCGGGTGGGTACCGCACGGTCTGTGGAGCGGGACATCACGGAGCCGCCACTCGATGTTTGCCGCCGCCGTGTCCCGTTCGCCGGAACACTCCGATTCGGCGTCAGGTGGTGGAGGTCACAGCAAACCTCACATCGTGCATAGTGTGTGCCCATTCACAAGCAGTGAAATTGCGCAGTCTGCTCAACTTTATCGACGCCTATTGTTCATTTCGCGCTTCGAAGGCAGGCTATCGGCATCAAGTGCTCAACTAGGGAGGCGCCCGATCGGCGCCGACCGGACGGGTGGATGTATGACCGAGCTCGCCGATCACGATCTGATTCCGGCGCCTTATGACCTTGCCGACCGCTACCGGGTCGGCGCGGGCACCGTTGTCCTCACCGGGGTCCAAGCGATCGCGCGTCAATTGGTGGAGCAGCACGTGCGCGACCTGCGCGCCGGGCGCCGGGTCGGCACGTTCGTGTCGGGCTATCAGGGCAGTCCGCTCGGTGGCGTGGACAAGATGCTGGCCGGGATGCCCGACGTGCTTTCCGAGCACGATATTTCGTTCGTCCCCGGCCTGAACGAGGAGCTCGCCGCTACCTCGGTGTGGGGGAGCCAGGCGGATCTGCCCAAGGGCGCCGCCACGCACGACGGCGTCGTCGGCGTCTGGTACGGCAAGGGACCCGGCCTGGACCGCGCGACGGACGCGCTGCGGCACGCGAACATGTACGGGGCCAACGCCAACGGCGGGGTGCTGCTGCTGGTCGGCGACGACCCGGCCTCGAAGTCCTCCACCGTGCCTGCCGTCAGCGAGCGCTCGCTGGCCGCCATGAACATCCCGGTCCTGTTCCCGCGCAACGCCCGCGAGATCATCACGATGGGCCTGCACGGCGTCGCGCTGTCGCGCGCCTCGGGTTGCCTTGTCGCGCTGAAGATCGTGGCCGATGTCGCCGACGGCGCCTGGTCGGTCGATGGCGACGCGGGCGACATCGACATCATCGTCCCCGAGATCACCTGGGAGGGCAGGCCCTTCCGCTACCTCCAGCGCCCGATGGCCGCGCCGACGGACAGCGTGATCGCCGAGGCGGACCTATACGGCCCGCGCTGGGAAGTGGTCAAGGCCTACAGCACGCTCAACGACCTCGACGTCATCGAGCTGAACCCGCCGCATGCCACCATCGGAATCGCGGCTACCGGAACGACTTTCGACGCCGTCCGGCAGGCACTGATCGACCTCGGCGTGGACGACGACGCCTTGATGCGCGCCGGTGTCCGGCTGCTGCGGATCGGCATGCCGTTTCCCATTGCGCCCGACCGTGTTCGGCAGTTCGCGAAGGGCCTCACCCGCCTCGTGGTCGTCGAAGACAAGACCGCCTTCATCGAGACCCAGATCCGGGAGATCCTCTACGGCACCGCCGACGCGCCGGAGATCATCGGCAAGCGCGACGCCGCCGGTCGCCCGCTGTTCAGCCACGACGGTGAACTCACCACGGGCCGGATCACCAAGCCGCTCAGCCGGGCCCTCAATGGGTTCCTGGAGATGAAACGGCCGCTGCCCCAGCCACTGTCGCTGGCGGTGTTGCCCGCCAAACGCGCCGCCTACTTCTGCAGCGGCTGCCCGCACAACCGGTCCACCGCGGTGCCGGAAGGCTCGCTGGCCGGTGGCGGCATCGGCTGCCACACCATGGTGACCATGTCGGGCCGGGAAGACAGTCAGGTCACCGGCCTCACCCAGATGGGTGGCGAGGGCGCGCAGTGGATCGGCCAGGCGCCGTTCACCGATGTGCCGCACCTGTTCCAGAACATCGGCGACGGAACGTATTTCCACTCCGGGCAGCTCGCCGTGCAGGCGTGCGTCGCCGCCGGGGTGAACATCACCTACAAGCTGCTCTACAACGACGTCGTCGCGATGACCGGTGCGCAGGACGCCGAAGGCGCGCTCGCGGTCCCGATGCTGACGCACAAGCTCACCACCGAGGGCGTCGCGCAGATCATCATCTGCGCCGACGAGCCGAAGAAGTACCGCAAGCGCGATCTCGCCCCCGGCACCAAGCTGTGGCACCGGGATCGGCTCGACGAGGCGCAGCGCACCCTGCGTGAGGTCCCGGGCGTCACCGTGCTCATCTACGACCAGCATTGCGCCGCCGACGCGCGCCGCCAGCGCAAGCGCGGCACCCTGCCGGTCCGCACGACCCGGGTCGTCATCAACGAGGCGGTGTGCGAAGGCTGCGGTGACTGCGGCGTCAAGAGCAACTGCCTGTCGGTGCAGCCGGTGGACACCGAGTTCGGCCGCAAGACCCGGATCGATCAGACCTCCTGCAACACCGACTACAGCTGCCTGGACGGTGACTGCCCGTCCTTCGTCACGGTCGAGCTGCCGGATCCGGCAAAGGCCAAGAAGCGCAAGGTGATGCAGCGGCCCGCACCGCCGGTGCTGCCGGATCTGCCGGTGTCCGCGCCGGCGACTACACAGAACGTCTTCCTGGCGGGCATCGGCGGCACCGGCATCGTCACGGTGAACCAGGTGCTGGCCACCGCCGCGCTGCGGGCGGGCTACGAGGTGGCGAGCCTGGACCAGATCGGCCTGAGCCAGAAGGCCGGACCGGTCGTCTCGCACCTGCGGTTCGCCACCGGCGAACTGGAGCCCGCGAACCGGCTGACCCCGGGTTCGGCGGACTGCATCGTCGCCTTCGACCTGCTCACCGCCACCGACAACAAGAATCTGGCCTACGGCTCGAAGACGCACACCCTGTCGGTCGCGTCCACCAGCAAGACCCCGACCGGGGACATGGTGTACGACAAGTCCGTTCAGTACCCGGAGACCCCCGCGCTGCTGACCCGGCTCGAGCAGGCCTCGCGGGAGGTGCGCTCCTTCGATGCGCTCGCTGCTGCCGAGGTGCTGTTCGGCAATACCGCCGCCGCCAACTTCCTCATGGTCGGCGCCGCCTACCAGCTCGGCGGCCTGCGGCTGCCCGCGGCGGCGATCGAGGAGGCCATCGAGATCAACGGTGTCGCGGTGAACGCCAACATCGCGGCGTTCCGCTGGGGCCGGGTCGCGGTCGCCCGCCCGGACGACTTCGCCGCGGCTGTCGGCCGTACCCAGCCGAAGAAGGCCGAAATCCAGGTCCCGGCAGACCTTTTCGAAGGCCTTACCGCGTCAGGCGAGACCAAGCGGCTCGTCGAACTGCGTGCCACGGAGCTGATCGGCTTCCAGGGCGTCCGCGTCGCCCGCGACTATGTGCGTACCGTGCAACACATTTGGGACGCACAGCTGCGGGTCACCGGACGCACCGAGTTCAGCGAAGAGGTGGCCAAGGGGCTGTACAAGTTCACCGCCTACAAGGACGAGTACGAGGTCGCCCGCCGCCTCACCGACCCGGCCTTCCTGGACGAGGTCGCGGGTCAGCTGCCCGAAGGGGCGAACCTCACCTACAAGCTGCACCCGCCGGTGCTGCGGGCGATGGGCCGCAAGAAGAAGATCGGTATCGGGCCGCGCGGGCACTTCACGCTGAAGATGCTGGCCAAGGGAAAGCGGCTGCGCGGCACCAAGTTCGATCCCTTCGGCTACGCCCACGTCCGCCGGGTCGAGCGCACCCTGCTCGCCCACTACACCGAGATGGTGACGACCCTCGCCGACACGCTCGACGAGGCGGGCTACGACCGCGCGGTCCAGGCCGCGGCCCTTGCCGACACCGTCCGTGGCTACGAGGACATCAAGCTCGCGAACGTGCAGCTCTACCGAAACAGCCTGCGCGACCTCGGCATCGAGCCGCCGCAGGTGTAGCCCAACGGCGTGGTCTGGGCAGTAGACCGCGCACCTGGTCGAGCGTATAGGCCACGCTCCCGGGCACATGGGAAGCGGCCCGCAACCTCTGGTTGCGGGCCGCTTCTGCTTTGCGCAGGTGATGCGGGGTTTGCAAAAGTATTGACCCGGAATGGAACCGATCGGGCGTTCGCCGCGTCCAAGGAAGGTAACGAGCAAAGACAGGAGTGATCGGCGGCCCCGGGAACGGCGGCCGTAGCAGACCATGGCGGGGATTCGGAGGGGATCCGCGGCTTCATCGGCTGACCGTCATGGCTCGACGAGACCGCACCGCACCGGGTGCGGAATCCAGGATCAGGTGCGCCGTACGGTGCACCCATCGAAGTAGTGGGGGAATTTCCATGAACGCTGTACAGCTGTGCCGGGACACCGAAGAAGTGACCAGGTCCAACGCGTTCGTCCATCCGAGTCTGCGCGAATACATGGACCCGACGAACGGGCCGTGCGGGACGCTGTTCGCCGCGTCGTTCCGGCTCGAGTTCGCCGACTACGACCAGCTCGCCGCGCGCCGGGACGTCGACAGCGCTCCGATCGTGCTGCCGGTCAACACCGAGTATCAGGCCGAAAGCCTGCGGTCGATCCGGGCCGCCCACGCCATGGGCCTGATCGTCGCGGTCACCAACGATGTCACCGGTCACGCAACGTATTTCGCGATCCGGGCCGGCGCCAACTTCGTGATCAACATCGCGATAGCCGTGGAACGACAAGCCGAGATACTCCGCGCGCATCTGTTCGACCGAGCTGACAAGCCGAGCCCGTCGGTGTTCGGCACCGTGCCGAATCGGGGTGTGAACAGCCCGCGGCCGGAGCCCACCCGTGCGCGTGAGGTCACCCCGGCCGTCGGGCGGGTACCACGGTCGAGCACGCCGGACCGTCGACCCGAGCTGAACGAATTCGATGCCCGGCTGCTGCGAATGCTGCGCACCTCGATGACCGTCGCCGAGATCGCCAGGCACAACTACCTTTCGGAGCGGTCGATGTACCGACGCATCCGCGCGCTGTACAACACGCTGGGCGTGCGCAACCGCGCCGAACTGGCGGAGAGCCGCGCCGCCGCCCGCCCACCGATGACCGTGCTGCACAGCTGAACGGGCCCGCCGCCATCGCGGCGGCCCGGCGACCTCGAGCACAATCTACCGCCGGGCGATCCGAAACCCAATGATGTGCAACGTAATCGGAAGTCGAAGATCGAGTTACCGGAGGAATATATGAGTTCGATGGTTCGCGGATTGCTCCTGACCGGTGTCGCGTGCAGCGGCGCACTGCTGATCAGCGCGTGCGGCGGTGGTGCCGGGCCGAAGTCGCCCGCACAGCCGAGCCCGGTGCCGCTACCGGAACCGAATTCCAGCAGTCAGCCCGTGGCGAGCGAAAACCTGGGCTACCTATGGCCGTTCACCGTTGAGCGCGGCATCATCGAATGCCGCGCCGGCGACCAGGCCGTGTTCGTCGCTCCGGACGGCAAGCCGTACGCGCTCAACGAAAATGCGGAACAAGCAGGAGTGCCCAGTGTTGAACCATTGCGCGCCGACGGTTCCGGTGGTGACAAGATAAGTCTCGGTGCTGTGCGCAGCAGAACGCTGCAATTGTGCAAGTTCGCGGGATAGCGGCAGGGTGCCGGCGGTGCGGCTATGTGACTCCAACGTCTGTTGAAGGCACATAGCCGGAGCAATAAGTCACCGCCGGCCGGCGAGCGAGTAAGCCCTGCGAATTACGATCAGGGCTTGGGGACCCACACAAAGGCGCCATCGACGGGCTTGCATTCGTAGAATGCACCTTGGAGCCAAACGACCTTTCCGTCGATGCCGGGGGCACAGTACATTTCGGCCGCGTGGAACGATCCCGGTGTGTACTGGGCGGACACTGCGGTCGGCGCCGAAATCGTCGCATCGGCGGATGCCTGTGCAGGCAGTCCGAGCATCGTTGCCCCGGCGGCAATTCCAGCGATAGCGGCAGCAAAACGAATCTTATTCATGGGTGCATGACTTTCTTTGTGATGTCGACGCGTGTTCGGTGTCGATCTGAAGCGACATTAACAGCGCGATATGCCGGGCGGTGTGTGTCGAGGCTGCCAAAGTCGTTGCCGCACTGCCGCGTAGGTGTGGCAGTATCGCGCTGACAGTTCGACTGACATGTTTATCGCGGAATCACCATTGTGTATTGCGGGGCACCGCTGATCCGTGCACCATGAATAGATGGATCTGCTCAATATCGGGGCGAATGAGGCGATACGCCTGAAGCATGGCTGGATCGGCCCGGAGCACACACTCCTGGGTGTGCTGCGCGGCGACAGCGGCGATGTGGCGCGGCAGGCCCTCGAGCAGGCAGGCGTCAACGCTGCGGCCGTCGAAACACGGCTGCGGGCAATGGATTCCGGCGCAAAGGTGGACGGGCTGAGCCCTAACCCGCGCTGGCACGCGATCCATGGACGCGCTGAAGGTATCGCCTACACGGTGGGGGCTACCGAGCCTGGCACAGTGCACTTCCTGCTCGCTGTGCTGTGGGATCGCACGCGCTGGTTGTTGCCCGACACCGCCGAAGGAACTCGCGCGGCGATCGTTGCCGCACTGAGCAGTCTGGGTGTGGAACTACCGCGCGTCCCGCTGCCCGTACTCGAGCGCCCGACCCGAATGGGCACCTACGTCGAATTTCCGCGGCGAGCGACCGACGATGTCATCGCGCTGCTTGCGGTTCGCCATCCGCCAGGAAGCGGGCCCAGGTGGGGTTTCAACTACAAGAACGACGAAATCGCTTGGGCCCGAGCGGAGACCGGAATCGACCTGCATGGGATCGTCGATGAAGTGCTTGCGCGAATAGACGGGAAGTAGTCTGGCTTGCCCCGCGGCCGATGGAGTCGGGCGCATCGTTACCAGCGGCGCGCACTCGAGTCCGGCAACGAAAACGGCCCGAAACCTTATGGTTTCGGGCCGTATCGTTTGTAGCGGGGACAGGATTTGAACCTGCGACCTCTGGGTTATGAGCCCAGCGAGCTACCGAGCTGCTCCACCCCGCGTTGGGTGTCTCCAACCTTACACACTGAGAGTCTGGATGCGAAAACGCCTGGTGGGGCGAGTCGTCTGGGGGTAGTGGACGGCGGAAGTCGGGCGGCGCCGGTTCCTGGGCGGCTATGGCGTGGATCACAGCTAACCGGTCATAGAGATAGACATCACTCCTCGTTTCCCGAATCGTGACCGAGGTTTATCGTTGCTGGTTCGTGATGCTGAGTTCGTGGGCGCAAGGTCGCCGCGGTCCGGGGATGGGAATGACCGCAGTTTCGACAACTGATGCGTGATTTTCTGATTTCAGGAGTTGCTGATGGCGCTGACCCATCGCGGACATCGGACCGAGCGAGTAGACGCGGCCGCGGTATCGGACAGTCCGGCAGGATTCACCCATCGGCAGGTGCTGGTCATCCTGAGCGGCCTGGTCCTGGGCATGTTCATGGCGGCGCTGGATCAGACGATCACCGCGACCGCCGTGCGGACCATCGCCGATGACCTGTCCGGCTACTCGTTGCAGGCGTGGGTCACCACGGCCTACTTGATCACCGCGACTTTGACGACGCCGTTGTACGGCAAATTGTCGGATATGTACGGCCGCAGGCCATTTTTGCTCGCCGCCATCGTGATATTCGTCGGCGGATCGCTGCTGTGCACGGTGGCGCAGTCGATGTATCAGCTCGCGGTGTTCCGGGCTGTACAGGGCGTGGGTGCCGGCGGGTTGATGTCGCTGGCCTCGGCCATCCTCGGTGACATCGTCAGTCCGCGTGAAAGAGCCAAGTATCAGGGGCATTTCCTGGCCACCTGGGCGACGGCGAGTGTGATCGGCCCGGTACTCGGCGGCCTCTTCGCCAGTCAACACGCCATTCTCGGGATCACCGGCTGGCGCTGGGTGTTCTTGATCAACGTTCCGGTCGGGCTGGTCGCGCTGGTGGTGGTGTATCGCGTGGTCCGGATGCCGAGGAGGAGTCCAGCCAGCGGCCGTGTCGATTGGCTCGGGACTGCGGCCTTCGCCACCGGCATCACGCCGTTGCTGATCGTCGCGGAGCAAGGCCGTAGTTGGGGATGGACCAGTGTGGGCGCGGTGGCCTGCTATCTGATCGGCGCGGTCGGGCTGATCGCGTTCGTCGGTATCGAGGCGAAGATGGGCGAGGCGGCCTTGATTCCGTTGCGGCTCTTCCGGAATCGGACCTTCGCGCTCGGTGTCGCGATCGCGCTGGTGGTCGGTGCGTCACTGTTCGGCGGCATCATCCTGGTGCCGCAGTATCTGCAGGTCGTGCGCGGGGCCAGCCCGATCGCCGCGGGGCTGCAGTTGTTGCCGATGGTCGGTGGCCTGATGGTGGGTTCGATCGTGTCCAACCGGCTCATCACGCGGACCGGCCGGTACCGGGCATTCCCGATCATCGGTACGGCGACGGTCGCGGTCGGCCTGTTCCTGTTCCACTATCTGACGCCGGAAACGCCGCTGTGGCGAACCATGATCTTCATGGCGATCACCGGCTTCGGATTGGGAAATCTGTTGCAGCCCATTACTTTGGCCATCCAGAACGCCGCCGCGCCCAAGGATATGGGTGTATCGAGCGCGGCCGCCACCTTCTTTCGTCAGGTCGGCGGCACCCTCGGCGTCGCGGCATTGCTGTCGACGCTGTTCGGCCTGCTGCCGACCAAGGTGACCGCCGCGATCGAAGCGGCGTCGACCCGGCCGGCGTATCAGCAGGCCGTGCTGGCCGGTTTGCACAGCAGTAATCCTGCCGATGTGGCCTTCGCGCAGGGGCTGGTCCACCACGACCCGGCCGCGGTGCAGAAGGTGCTCGACGACAGTTCGGTCATTCAGCAACTGAACCCGACGCTGGCGGGTCCATTGCAGACCGGCTTCGCCGAAGCCATGTCGACGGTGTATCTGGCGGCCGCCGTGCTCGCGCTGGTCGCCTTGGTGATGGTGCTGTTCTGGAAGGAGATCCCGCTGCGGGAATCCGGTGGGATCGAGTCATCCGGGGCCGACGACGGCATTTCGAAATAGAAAAACCGGCAGGAATCGGACAATCCATGCGCGATTGTTAACTGTTTATTAAATGCTGGCAATTCTCAGAAAGTCGAGTGCTGATCAGTCGATCGTAAACGGACAGTAAATCGCTTCTCGGTGTCCATTCGCGGCAATCCAATGCATGCGCGCCGTCGTGTGATAGTCGCCGACGGCTGGCTGATCTGGAATCTCAATGTTCTGATACCTGCTGCTCAGCGACGTATTCAGAGTGGATATGGGCGGTTCGCGCCCTTGGTGAACGGCGGTATTCCGTAAAGACACTCTCACTCACTGTGAAATGGATTACAGCCCTCTTGAATTAGATTAACCAGAGGTTCACTGTGTCTGGTACGAGGTGTCACACGATGATTTATCCGAGCTCCATCTGCACGGGTGCATCGCCAGCACTGTTTGGGATCTCTGAAGCAAAGGTTTTGCCCATGGTTGAGTTACTCGACGCGATGGCGGTGGAGCAGATCGACACGAACTTCTTTCGTGGCAAGCTGCAGCACCGCACCGCGCTGGTTCGGACATTCGGCGGCGAAGTGGCGGCACGAGCGCTGGCGGCGGGATCGGCGGGCATGCCCGCCGGATTCAAGGTTCATTCGATACACGGATACTTCGTACGGTCGACCGCGTCGGAGATTCCGATCGACTATTTGGTCGACACCGTCAAGCACGGCCGGTCGTTCGCGGTGCGCCGCATCCGGGCGGTGCAGCACGGGCGGGAGACCTTCTTGATGGTCGCCTCGTTCCACGTCGGCGACCGCGGTGTGCGGCATGCCGACGCGTGCCCGGAGGCGCCGGACCCGGAACAGCTGGCCCGGATCGGCGTGGGCGACGCGGGCAACGAATGGGAGGGCTGGGACATCCGCCCGGTGCCCGATTCCGCGATCGGTGCTGCGCGCCAACAGGTTTGGCTGCGCTACACCGGCGAACTGCCCGACTGCCCGGTGACGCACAGTTGCGCACTGACCTACGCCAGTGACATGACACTGCTGGGTGCGGCCGTCGCGCTGCACCCGGGCATCGCCATCCAGACGGCGGCGCTGGACTATTCGATCTGGTTCATGCGGCCGTATCGCGTCGACGACTGGCTGCTGTACGACGAGATATCACCGTCGGCAGGTGCCGGGCGCGCGTTCACCCAGGGCCGGATCTTCAGCCGCACCGGCGAATTGGTGGCCATGGTCGCCCAGGAGCGGATGCTGCGGCTGGCCGATCCCAGCTTCGGCCACAGCCTCGTCGATCGGGCGGCCTCCTGATGGCCCCGGTGTACGTCGGTCTCACCGACAAGGCGTTCCTGCGACTGCACCACGGCTACGGCGCACCGGTCATCAGCCAGACGGTGACGGTGCTGGCCAACCGGCTCACCGAGGACGAGCTGGGCGAGATGTACGCCCAGTTGCGCTCCGGCCCGTTCATGCGGCGGGTGCGCCGCCCACGGGTGCCCTTCGCCCGCTGGCGCTGGGTACTGGCGGACACCGCCTTGCCGTTGCACCTGGAGCATGCCGCGATCGACGACGCCGACGCGCTGGCCTGGGCCAGTGACGAAGCGCAGTACCCGCTCGACCCGGAACGGGGCTACGGGTGGCGGCTGTCGGCGGTGCCGACGCGGTCCGGCGGCATGGTCCTGTCCTGTATCGCCTCGCACGCCATCGCCGACGGCCACGCGGGACTGATGGCGGCCATCGGCTTGGTCCAGCCCGAGCTCGCCACCACGGAGGGCCTCACCGACGCCGTCACCTTCCGCGACGACCTGAAGGACGGCACGCGCCGCGGGATAACCGTTGCGCGCGAGGTGGTTTCGGAAGCGCGGCGAGCGCGCCGGGATCCGTCCCATCGCAAGGCGATCCGCCGAGCCCTGTCCGGCCGCTGCTCGACGCAGCCGTCCGCGCCGCTCGGCTGGCATGAAGGCTCGGTGATCGCCACGTTCGACGCGGCGCGGTGGAAGGACCTCGCGGCCCAGCGCGGCGGCACCGCCAACACGCTGTATCTGGCGCTGGTCGCGGACCTGCTGCGGCACTGCGGGCTGATCGGCGAGACAGGTCCGCTGGTGTTGATGACCGCTGTGCGGATTCTGCGCGAGCAGGATCAGATCGACTCGAATTCCTTTGCCCGCGTGCCGATCGTGGTGCAGCGGGAGTGGCTGGATCAGTTCGACCTTGCGCCGTTGCGCGCGGCCAGCAAAGCCGGCTTCGGGTCGGTGCGCGGGGTCGGGGCCGGCGGAATATCGCGTCCGCGGAACATGCCGCCCGACCTGGTCGATGTGCTCCCGGAGGGCGTGGTCGAACGGCTCGTCGACACCCCGCCGATCACCGTCGGAATGTGTTCGAACATGGGCGTATTGGACCCGTTCGTACCGACGGTGGTGCGCCACGGCGCGGCGCCGACGATGTTCGTGATGCGCGGCGTCTTCCAGGGCATCGACACCGCGCAGGCCGGTCGGCAGCCGATCGCGCTGGCCACCTGGCTCTCGGAGTTCGACGGGAAGATCCAGTGGGTGCTGGAGAGCATCAAACCCGAAATGGCGCACACCGACGAGGAATTGGGCTTTCTGGCGCGGCTGGTCGCCGAGTCCTGGGGATTGGATCCGCTGCACGTCAGCAGTGGTGGTGGCAGTACCAGCAAGACAGCCAGGGAGTTCTCATGACCAAGCCGTTGATCAAACTGGGCACCGAGTTCGTCTACAACCCACATCCGGTGTACGACGAGCTGCGCGAACAAGGGCCGATCCACCACGTGCTGCTGCCGAACGGGCTGACCTCCTGGCTGGTGGTCGACTATCAACTCGCTCGTGCGGTACTCGCCGACGACCGCATCAAGAAGGGCGCGGCCGCCCTCGCGCCGATCACGACGCGGCTGCGACCTGGCGATATGTACACGACGATGAGCGCGGACCTGTGGGAACACATGCTCAGCTCCGACCCGCCGGACCATACTCGCCTGCGCAGGCTGGTGACCAAGGGGTTCACCGCACGCACCGTGGAGCAGTTGCACCCGCGCATCGATGCGCTCGCCGATCACTTGCTCGACGAAATGGCGGGCAAGTCCGAAGTCGACTTGATCGACGGCTACGCGCTGCCGATTCCGATGACGGTGATCTGCGAACTGTTCGGCGTGCCTGCGGCAGATCGGGCGCGGTTCCGGGAGTTGTCCACCACGATGACAGCGTCGTCGGCCGAGAATGCCGAAGATCAACAGGCCCTGGCGAATTCGCCGTTCTATGCCACAGCGGCCGAGCGCGGGGCCGCGAGTATCGAGCTGGCCACGTACCTGATCGGGCTGGTCGCGGAGCGATCCAAGGACCTCGGCGAGGATCTGTTGTCCCAGCTGATCATGGCCAATCACGAGGGCGACAAGCTCAGCGACCGGGAACTGATCGCCATGCTGTTCCTGATCCTGGTGGCGGGTCACGAAACGACGGTCAACCTGATCGGCAACGGTCTCTACGCCATGCTGCGCGACCGGGTGCTCTACGAGGAGCTCACGCACGCACCGGAACGGATTCCCGCGGCCATCGAGGAGTTCCTCCGCCACGAGGGACCCGTCCACCTGGCCACCCTGCGGTACACCGCCGAGCCGGTCACGTTGGCGGGCATCGACATTCCGGCCGAGGAGCTGGTGTCGGTGTCGCTGGCGGCGGCCGATCACGACCCCGGCCAGTTCGCGGACCCGCACACCCTCGAGATCGGCAAGACCGGCCTGAACAAGGGGGGCCACCTGGCCTTCGGGCACGGCATCCACTACTGCGTCGGCGCCCCGCTGGCGCGGTTGGAGGCGAAGGTCGCGTTCGCGAAGATCCTGGCCCGCTATCCGAACATGAAGATGGCCGACGAGGTGCAGTGGCGGCCGAGCACCTTCCTGCGCGGCCTGCAAACGCTGCCGACCGTCATCGACTGAGCAAACGACGAAGGCCCGGCTCCGCGGAGCCGGGCCTTGTGTCGGCTACGTATCAGCCGAACTTGATGCCTTGCGCCAGTGGCAGTTCGGCGGAGTAGTTGATGGTGTTGGTGGCCCGGCGCATGTACGCCTTCCACGAATCCGAACCGGATTCGCGGCCGCCGCCGGTCTGCTTCTCACCGCCGAACGCGCCGCCGATTTCGGCGCCGGAGGTACCGATATTGACGTTGGCGATGCCGCAGTCGGAGCCGTCGGCGGCCAGGAAGCGCTCGGCCTCGCGCTGGTCGCTGGTGAAGACGGCCGACGAGAGTCCCTGCGGCACTTCGTTGTGCATGGCGATCGCACTGTCGAAGTCGTGGTAGGTCAGCACGTAGAGGATCGGCGCGAAGGTCTCCTCGCGCACCACCGCGGTCTGGGCGGGCATCCGCACGATCGCCGGCCGCACGTAGTACGCGTCGTCGCCGAAGCCGTCGACTCGTTCACCGCCGCAGATCAATTCGCCGCCGTCGGCGAGCGCCTTGTCCAGTGCGGCCCGCATGCCCGCGTAGGCCCGGCCATCGATCAGCGGACCGACCAGCACCCCGTCCTCCAGCGGATTGCCGACGCGCAGTTGCTGATACGCGCTCTCGATCCGCTCGACCAGCGGCCCGACCACATCGGCGTGCGCGATCAGCCGGCGCAGGGTGGTACACCGCTGGCCCGCCGTGCCCGCCGCGGCGAACACGATGCCGCGCGCCGCGAGCTCCAAATCCGCTGAGGGCGTGACGATCGCGCCGTTGTTGCCGCCCAGCTCCAGCAGGCAGCGGCCGAACCGCTCGGCCACCCGCGGCGCCACGATCCGGCCCATCCGGACCGAGCCGGTCGCGCTGACCAGCGCCACCCGCTCGTCGTCCACCAGGCGGGCGCCGACGTTCGCCGCACCCTGAACCAGTTGGTGCACTTCGGGATCCGCGCCGACGTCCGTCGCGGCGCGGCGCAACAGGGTGTGGCAGGCGAGCGCGGTCAGCGGCGTCGTCTCCGACGGCTTCCACACCACGGTGTCACCGCAGACCAGCGCGATCGCGGTGTTCCACGCCCACACGGCCACCGGGAAGTTGAACGCCGAGATGACCCCGACGACGCCCAGCGGATGCCACGTCTCCATCAACCGGTGGCCGGGCCGCTCCGAGGGCATCGTCTGCCCGTAGAGCTGGCGCGACAGGCCGATCGCGAATTCGCAGACGTCGATCATCTCCTGCACCTCGCCCGCGGCCTCGGCGCCGATCTTGCCCGCCTCCAGCGTGACCAGCTCGGCGAGCTCGCTCTTGTGCGTGGTCAGCAGCTCGGCCAGCCTGCGCACCACCGCGGCGCGGACCGGTGCGGGCACGGTGCGCCACGCGCCGAATGCCGTGGCCGCCCGTGCGATCGCGGCATCGACCTCGTCCATCGAGCTCGATTGCAGGGTCATCAGCTGTCCGCCGGTGATCGGGCTGCGGGCGGGCAGATCGCCGGATTCCGGGGGCGTTACGCCGAGTCCGCGCAGCACCGCTGCCGCGCGCTCCGCGAGTTCCCGAGTGGTCTGATCGCCGAGTACATCTGTCATCTGTTGCTCCGCCGTACCTTTCGGCCGCATTGCGGCGTATCTGTCCCATGTCTTGGGAGGATCGGGGTGAGGTTCCTGCCACGAGCGGGGTCGCCTGGGTTAGTCTCCGCTGATGGCGGATACACCTGCACGACCTGCACTCGACGACATCGATCGCCTGCTGATTCGGGAACTGATGGCCGATGGACGCGCCACGCTGTCGAATCTGGCCGAGAAGGCGAGCCTGTCGGTGTCCGCCGTGCAATCGCGGGTGCGCAGGCTGGAAGCGCGCGGGGTGATCCGCGGCTACACGGCGCACGTCGACCCGGAGGCACTCGGCCAGCTGTTGTCGGCATTCGTCGCGATCACTCCTCTCGACCCGTCGCAGCCCGATGACGCCCCGGCCGTATTGCAGCACATCCCCGGGATCGAGGCGTGCCATTCGGTGGCCGGTGACGAGAGCTATGTCCTGCTGGTGCGGGTGGCCTCACCACGGCACCTCGAGCAGCTGCTGCAGGAGATCAGAGCGACCGCCAACGTCAGGACCCGAAGCACCATCATCTTGCAGACATTCTATGACAGGTAGCTGTTACGTGTAATTAATCCGCTTTCCTGTACAGAAACCGTAAATTTTCGTATCCTCGGTGGCGTGACCATCGAACTGGAACGCACCCGCCCGGCGGTCACCCCCGCCGCCCGGGTGCACGAGATCTTGTCGGCCAGCATCCTCGCCGATGGCTTCGACTTGGTGCTGGACCTACAACAGTCCCGCGGCTGCAAGCTCGTCGACGAACGTGACGGCAGCTCCTATCTGGACATGTTCGGCTTCTTCGCGTCCAACGCACTGGGGATGAACCACCCCGCGCTGGCCGAGGACGACGAGTTCCGCGAACAGCTGGTGACCGCCGCGCTCAACAAGCCGAGCAACTCCGACATCTACACCGTCGAGATGGCCCGGTTCGTGGAGACGTTCGTGCGGGTGCTCGGCGATCCGCGGCTACCGCACCTGTTCTTCATCGACGGTGGCGGGCTCGCCGTGGAGAACGCGCTGAAGATCGCGTTCGACTGGAAGAGCAGGCACAACGAAAGCAACGGCCGCGCACCGGAACTCGGCACCAAGGTGCTGCACCTGACCGGCGCCTTCCACGGCCGCACCGGCTACACCATGTCGCTCACCAACACCGACCCGGTCAAGACCGCCAGATTCCCCAAGTTCGATTGGCCGCGCATCGACTCGCCGTACCTGAGCGAGGACCACGACATCGACGCGGCCGAAGCCCGTGCGCTGGACCAGGCCCGCCGCGCCTTCGCCGAAAACCCGCACGACATCGCGTGTTTCATCGCCGAGCCGATCCAGGGCGAGGGCGGCGACCGGCACCTGCGGCCGGAGTTCCTGCAGGCGATGCAGCAGCTGTGTCACGAGAACGACGCGCTGTTCGTGCTGGACGAGGTGCAGACCGGCGTCGGTATGACCGGAACCACCTGGGCCTACCAGCAACTCGGCGTGCAGCCCGACGTCATCGCGTTCGGCAAGAAGACCCAGGTGTGCGGTGTGATGGCGGGTGGGCGCGTCGACGAGGTGCCCGACAACGTGTTCGTGGTCAACTCCCGGATCAACTCGACCTGGGGCGGCAACCTCACCGACATGGTGCGCGTCCGGCGCATCCTCGAGGTGCTGGAGCAGGACTCGCTCATCGAACGGTCGCGGGCCCTGGGCGCGCATCTGCTCGATCGGCTGCAGATCCTGGCCGCGCAGCATCCGAGCATCACCGAACCGCGTGGACGTGGCCTGATGTGCGCGGTGACGGTGGCGTCGGCGCAGTTGCGCGACGAGGTGGTCACCGCACTGCGGGAACGTGAGCGTGTGCTGATCCTCGGCACGGGTGATCGGGGAATCCGCTTCCGGCCGCCGCTGACCGTCAGTGTCGCTGAGCTGGATGCCGCGGTCGACGCGCTCGATCGGGTGATCGCCGGCTTCGAGTAGGGCGACACCGCTTATTGCGACTATGCGCGGGCAGCCGGGATCTCTCCGGCGGCCCGCGCATTTGCTGTTGGTGCCCGTAGTTGCTCAGTCGATGGTGGGGCGCAGGCCCAGGGCACCCTCGACGAATCGGCGGACGGTGGTCAGTCCGGCTTCGAGGGCCGGTTCGTATCCTGCGCGCGCCCAGCCGGTGAGTTCGGCGGTGCCGTCGCCGAGGGGTCTGGCGCCGAC
This sequence comes from Nocardia sp. XZ_19_369, assembly GCF_015355715.1. Classification (NCBI taxonomy): domain Bacteria; kingdom Bacillati; phylum Actinomycetota; class Actinomycetes; order Mycobacteriales; family Nocardiaceae; genus Nocardia; species Nocardia sp. XZ_19_369. The sequence continues at coordinate 754,812 of NZ_JACVED010000003.1, forward strand.
CTCGGCGACCATCTCCGCGGTGGTCGGTTCGCAGACCGCCCAGGAGAAGTGGGATTCCTCGGCCCACCCGGCGGTGCGCAGCGCGACGTAGCCGGGGTCGGTGATGCCGCCCTCGGCCAGGGCCGGGCGATCGTCGATCCGGTCGTCGGCGCGCAGTGCGCGCAAATACCAAGTCCCCGCGTTGATTTCGATGGGTTCCATCACGAGTCCCTGCGGCGGTCGTGACCTCGGCCATGCCCACCGTGCCCACCGTGACCGCCGTGCCCGCTGCCGAACAGCAGGGCGCCCATCAGCGGAATCGCCAGGAACCACAGCCAACTGCCGGTGGTGAAGAACAGGATGACCGCCAGGATCGGAACGACCGCCATCGCCCGTTCGGGCCAGCCGGCGAGGAAGCCGGACCTCGACTCGGCAGGCACCGCAGCGGCTTTGACGAGCGGATCCGGCAGATCCGCGAAGACCGGTGTGATGTCACCGCGGGTGACGGCGGCCGCGATCACCGCGCTGCGCTCGTCGAATTCCGCGACGCTGAGCCGCCCGGCTGCGAAATGATCGGACAAACGCCGCATAGCGTCTTCACGCTCCGCGGTGCCGATACGGATTTCGGGTAGCTCCTCCATGAGGAGAAGGCTAGCGGGAGGTTCAACACCATGGGTGAGACGTGGTTCGGCCACTATCGCCTCGATCGATTGCTCGGCAGCGGTGGCACCGGACAGGTGTGGCTCGCGCACGACAGCAGCGCCGATCGTGTGGTCGCATTGAAGGTGTTGTCCGCCTCGGTGGCGGCCGACCCGAAGTACCGGCAGCGGTTCACCAGGGAGGCGCGGCTGGCGGCCCAGGTGCGCGGGCCGCATCTGGCGGCGATTCATTCCTTCGGCGAGCTCGACGGTCAGCTCTATCTCGATATGGAGTACATCGAAGGCACCGACCTCGCCACCGTGCTCCGGTGCGAGGGGCCGATGGCGCCCGCGCGGGCGGTGCGGATCGTGGTGCAGGTCGCGGAGGCCCTCGATGCCGCGCACCGGGCCGGGCTGGTGCATCGCGACGTCAAACCGTCCAACATCATGCTCGACTCCGCCGGGGTCGCGCATCTGATCGACTTCGGTACGGCGTATCGGGTCGACCAGCCCGCGATCACCACGAGCAGCAATGTGGTCGGCACGCTGGCCTACATGGCGCCGGAACGCTTCGCCGGTGCGGGCGACGCCCGCTCCGACCAGTACTCACTGGCCTGCGTGCTCTATGAATGCCTCACCGCGCGACGGCCTTTCGGCAATGGCGATGCCGCACAGTCGCTGATGGCGCACCTGATGACCGACCCGCCGCTCGCCGCCGACTTCAATCACGCGGTGCCCGCCGGATTGGATGCCGTCATCGCGCGCGGCATGGCCAAGGTGCCGGAGCAACGGTGTGCCAGCGCAGGGGAATTGGCGTCGGCCGCGTATGCCGCGATCACCGGGCTCGATGTGCCGACGGTGCAGACCTCCGCTGCGGCATTTTCGACATCTGCTCTGCCGCAGTCGTTTCGAGCAGCTGATGTGCCTGCGACACTGCCGCTGAGACGTGCTCCGGGTCAGCGTGACTCGGCGCGAGCGGGTGCGGGAGCTGCGGCGCAAAGGGTTACGTGGTCGGAGCGGTTCGGTGGTTCAGTCGGCGACGGTGGTCTGCGGGCGGACGTCGGTTCGGGCGAGGGTGTTTCGCGGCAGGGGGCGGCTGCTGAATCGTTGCGTGCAAACGCGGCAGGGCGTAGCACCGGTTCGGCCGGGCACGGACCCGGTTCGCAGGAGGACGGTTCGCGGCAGACGACGAGATCGCGCGTCGCGGCGGGTGCTTTGGTGGTGCTTCTCGTGGCGGTGGGCATGGCGCTGTGGCTGGGGCGGCCGGGTGGACCCGGAAGAGATTCCGCCGCACCGACTTCCGTGCCGACCGCGGGCCCCGGGCCTTCGTCCACGATGGCGCCGCACGTCGCCTCCGCGCACACCCTGCCCCCGGTCGCAGCGAATTCCCCAGCGCCGGTTCCCGCGCCGGCCGTCACCCTTCCGGTCGCTTGGCAGCCGTGCGATCCCACCGTGGATGTGCGCGGACTCGCCGAGGACGGCACGCTACTGCACTGCATCGGCACCGCCGACCGCGCCGCGAACTGGATGCCCGCGATGCCGGCGGCCGAGCAGCCGAAGCAGGACACGCCCAAGCCGAAGCAGGACACCACTAAGCCGGATCAAGGCGACGAGTCCAGCGGAAACTCGGGTAACGGCAATGGCAATGGGCGGGGCAAGCCTGGCAACGGCCGGTAGACGAGGTCGCGAAGCCATGTCCTGTTCGCTGATGGTCAGGTTGTGCGGGCTCGCCGAGCGGGACATCAGGTGAGTGTGTGCTCGATTCCGGCCGCGTCATGTCCCGTTGGTGGGTTGCCGGGCTTCGCAATGTCCGGCGGGGTGTTGTCGATGACACACTGGCCGGGTCGGCGGGGCGGGGTTAGGCTCCGAAGGAGGTTGGGTTCTGCGGTGTTCGCGGTGTGAGCTGGCGATTTTCAGCGACGCCTCGGGTTGATCGGAGGCCGGCGGGCCGGGCCTGGACAAGTCGACGGTGACTGGAGGTTCGCGATGGGGGAGGTGCGATTCGGGGGATATCGGCTGGAGCGTCTGCTCGGCAAAGGCGGGATGGGGCAGGTCTGGCTGGCCTACGACGACGCGAATGCCCGCTGGGTGGCGTTGAAGCTCTTGCCGACCGAACTTGCCGCGGATGCTGGGTATCGCAGGCGATTCGAGCGCGAGGCCGAGGTGGTGGCCCAATTGCGGGATCCGCGTATTCCGCGGATCCATCGGTTCGGGGAGATCGACGGTCGGCTGTTCATCGACATGGAATTCGTCGAGGGCCGCGATCTGGCGAGCACGATTGCCGCGGGGGCACTGGCGCCCGCCGCAGCCGTCGGCATCGTCGGACAGGTGGCGGCCGCGCTCGACGTGGCGCATCGGGCCGGGCTGGTACACCGTGATGTCAAGCCGTCCAACATCGTCGTGCACGCCAGCGGCTTCGCCTATCTGATCGACTTCGGCATCGCGCACGGCATCGGCCAGACCGCGGTCACCACCACCGGTTTGGCGATCGGCACCCTGGCCTACATGGCGCCGGAACGGTTCACCGGAAAGGCGGACGCCCGCTCCGACGTGTACTCGCTCGCGTGTGTCCTCTACGAATGCCTCACCGGCTGCCGTCCCTACGGCGACACCGACCCCGCCCAGCAGATGCACGCCCATCTGATGACCGACCCACCCCGCGCCGCATCCCGCAACGCCGCCGTCCCCGCCACCCTGGACGCCGTCATCAGCCGCGGCATGGCCAAGAACCCCGCCGATCGCTATGCCACCGCAGGCGATTTCGCCGCTGCCGCGCATGCCGCGGTCGGCACCCAGCTGCCCGCTCCCCGTCTGCCGAAGTCGCCTGCGTTGACAAAAGTACTGCCGGTGCCGGACTCCGCGCCGACTCGGTCAGCCGCCGCTGAGCGTGCTGCCATCGACGCCCAGCGCCCCGCACCTGCCCGTCCGCCGAACTCGCCTTCGTCCACGAAAGTGCTCCCTACTCCGGGCCCCGCGCCTACTCGGATAGAGACTCGGCTCGAGACGTTGCCTCCGAGTTATGCGCCACCACAGCCGTATTCGGCGCGGCCTGTTCTTCGGGGCCCGGTGTCCGCCGATCAGAATGCGTATTCCGGAGTGCCGCAGCGGGGCTCGGCGCCGGTCGGCCAAGCGTCGGATCCTCGGGCACAGCAGCCGGTTTCGGGGGCGCGGCAGCTCGGTGCGGCGGCACGGGGTCTGCGCGCCTTGGTAATGCCGCGTTCATCCGAACAGCGCGCTGCAGGTCCGGTGGAGCTGGCTCGTCCAGGGGCGCAAGCTCGTCCGATGGTTCCGCAGCAGCGATACCCCGCCGGATACGGGCGGCGCGTCTTTCCTGCTCCGGCGAAACCGCCCAAGTCGCAGCGGTATTCGGGAACTCGCCGACGGCCGTCGGCTGCTCCGGTGCGGCGGCCGCGGCGTAAGCGTGGCGGTGTGTTGTCGAAGGTAATCGGTGCGTTGGTCGTCGTCTTTCTGACGCCGTTCATGCTGGCGGCGGGGTGTGTCGCGTTGCTGGCGCCGGCCGGCCGGGTCGGGGACTCGGGTGGGTCGGGCGCACCGCCGCCCACGGCGATGGCGGAGGAGAATCCGGCGCCACCGCCGGAACAGCCCGAGTCGGTGGGGCTGGCGGCCGCGGGTACGCCGGTGCGGGACGGGAAGTTCGAGTTCGTGGTGCGCGACGTCGATACCGATGTCCGTCGGGTGGGACTACAGACGGCGTCGGGTTCGTTCGTGATCGTCACGCTCGAGATCCGCAACATCTCCGCCGAGCCGAAGCGGTTCCTGCCCTTCGGGCAGCGCCTGTTCGACACCCAGGGCACCCCGTTCGACCACAACGCCACCGCCACCATGTGGCAATCCACCCAGCACGGCTACGGCTACTCGTTCGAACTGGCACCGGGCCAATCGGCAACCACCCAACTGGTTTTCGACGTACCAGTTGAGACGACCCCGACCCACCTGGAGCTACACGACTTCGTCCTCTCCAACGGCGTCGCCGTACGGCTGGACTAAGCCCTGCCGCTCCACCGGGCGAGGCTTAGCCGATCGCAGAGCCTGCACGTAAGCCGCACGCCTCCTGTAGCGAGTGTGCGGCGTACGAAACGGTGTGCGGCAATCGGATCGGCTGCGCGGCGAGGTGCGTGAGATCGGCCGGAGGGCATGACCGCAGGCGACGCGGAGAAAGTCTGGTGACGCGGGCGCGGTCTGGTGACGCGGCGATCTGGAGACGCGGGCGGCTAGGCGGCGCGCGAAGGGTCAGGCGACGCGGGCGTTGTCGGACAGCGCGGTATGGACCGCGTTGCGGCCGATCGCGAGCGCTTCGGCGAGCAGGGTGGTGTCGCGGGCGGCGCTGTCGATGTCGGGGGAGCCGAGGGGCGGATGGATCTGCAGGACGGCGCCACCGAGTTCAGCGAGGGCGCGGTCCTCGATGGCCTGCTGGTGCGGGCGTTGTATCCAGGCGCGGTAGGCACCGGGCGCGGTGGCGCGCAGATACCCGCCACCTACGACACGGTGCAGCAGAGACGCGGGCGGGCGCTGTTCGTCGATGCGACGGGTGCGCAGGACGAGCGCATGCGTGGCACCGCTGCGAACGGCGGTGCGGATGGGGACGGTTTCGGTCAGGCCACCGTCGAAGTAATGCGAACCGCCGAGCGGGACCGGCGGCCCGGCGAGGATCGGCAACCCCGCGGAGGCTCGCAGCGCGCGCATGAGGCTGCGCTTGTCCACGATGTACGGGTGCAGGTCCACCGCGCGGCCGGTGCGGACGTCGGTGGCGATGGGGTGAAAGGTGGTGGGGTTGGCCAGGATCGCCGGGAAATCCATCGGCTCGATCCCGTCGTAGACCTGATGCACCAGGTAGCGCAGGTCGAAGGCGGGCCGCCCGCGCAGCAGCCTGGCCGGGTCGATGGCGCGGCGCATGATCGCCGGATCGGTCCAGGAGCGCATGCCCGCGACGGCACGTCCACCCAGCAGCCAGGCGCCGTTGATCGCTCCGGCCGAGGTGCCGTAGACGGCGTCGAAAACCGCGCCGAGGCCCAGTTCCTCGATGGCCGAGACCATCCCGCTCGAGTAGACCCCGCGACTCCCGCCGCCTTCGACGACGAGTACCAGCCGGTTTCCGTCGGTGCGACTTCCCGCCGCACGGCGGGCGCGGATAATCTCCGCGACGGCGGAGACGCTCGGCGTACTGGTCACCGGACCACGATACGACAGAGCGGGCGCGGACGTCATGGTCCAGCGCCCGCCCGAAGCGGTATTCGCCCTGCGTTTACGCGAGCACTACCTGGTCGTATCGGCCCGGCGCGAGCCGAACCGACTCGACCTCACTTGATTTCGGCGAGCACCGTGCCCTGGGTGATCGCGGCGCCCGCCTCGACGGACAGGCCGGTGACCACACCCGCCTTGTGCGCGTTGACCGGGTTCTCCATCTTCATGGCCTCGAGCACCACGATCAGGTCGCCCGCCTCGACGGACTGGCCCTCTTCGACGGCCACCTTCACGACGGTGCCCTGCATGGGCGCGGTGACGGCGTCACCGGAGGCGGCACCGCCGGCCGCGCCGCCACGCTTGCGCGGCTTGGGCTTCTTGCGGATCACCCCGGCGCCGTTGCCCGCGGCGGCGGCAGCGCCACCACCGAGGCTGAACTGGCCGGGCAGCGAGACCTCGACGCGACGGCCGCCGACCTCGACGACCACCTTCTGCCGGGGCAGGTCTTCTTCGTCGTCGTCGGCCGGTGCACCGCCGGTGAACGGCTCGACGGTGTTGGTCCACTCGTTCTCGATCCACTTGGTGTAGACGTCGAACTTGCTGCCGTCACCGATGAACGCGGGATCCTCGACGATCGCCCGGTGGAACGGGATGACCGTGGCCAGCCCGTCGACCTCGAACTCGGCGAGCGCGCGCCGGGCCCGCTCGAGCGCCTGGGTGCGGTTCTCGCCGGTGACGATCAGCTTGGCCAGCATCGAGTCGAACTGCCCGCCGATCACGCTGCCTTCCACCACGCCGGAGTCCACGCGCACGCCGGGGCCACTGGGCTCGCGGTACACCGACACCGGGCCGGGCGCGGGCAGGAAGCCGCGACCGGCGTCTTCACCGTTGATGCGGAATTCGAACGAGTGACCGCGCGGGGTCGGGTCCTCGGTGATGCTCAGTTCTTCGCCGTTGGCGATGCGGAACTGCTGGCGCACCAGGTCGATACCCGCGGTCTCCTCGGTGACCGGGTGCTCGACCTGCAGCCGGGTGTTCACCTCGAGGAACGACACCGTCTCGCCCTGCACCAGGTATTCGACCGTGCCCGCGCCGTAGTAACCGGCTTCCCGGCAGATCGCCTTCGCGGAGGCGTGGATCTTCGCGCGCACCTCGTCGGACAGGAACGGCGCAGGCGCCTCCTCGACGAGCTTCTGGAAACGGCGCTGCAGCGAGCAGTCGCGGGTACCGGCGACCACCACGTTGCCGTGCTGGTCGGCGATGACCTGCGCCTCGACGTGGCGGGCCTTGTCCAGGTACTGCTCGACGAAGCACTCGCCGCGACCGAACGCGGCGACGGCCTCGCGGGTGGCCGAGTCGAACAGCTCGGGGATCTCCTCGATGGTGTGCGCGACCTTCATGCCGCGGCCACCGCCACCGAAGGCGGCCTTGATCGCGACCGGCACGCCGTATTCCTTGGCGAAGGCGACGACCTCGTCGGCGTTCTTCACCGGGTCCTTGGTGCCCGCGGCCATCGGGGCCTTGGCGCGCTCGGCGATGTGCCGGGCGGTGACCTTGTCGCCGAGGTCGCGGATGGACTGCGGCGACGGGCCGATCCAGATCAGCCCCGCGTCGATGACGGCCTGGGCGAAGTCGGCGTTCTCGGAGAGGAATCCGTAGCCGGGGTGGATGGCGTCGGCGCCGGAGCGCGACGCGGCATCGAGGATCTTGTCGAAGACAAGGTACGACTCGGCGGAGGTCTGCCCGCCGAGGGCGAACGCCTCGTCGGCGAGCTTCACGAAGGGGGCATCGGCATCCGGCTCCGCGTATACCGCGACGCTGCCGAGGCCCGCGTCCTTGGCAGCCCGGATAACGCGCACGGCGATCTCGCCTCGGTTAGCTACGAGTACCTTCGTGATCCGTGCGCTGGCATGGCTGGGCACTGAGCCTCCTGTGTGCAATCTTTGGTCGCCCCGTGGTCGACGAAACTACGTCTCGGGCGAGTGTAGGCAGTCTGCCAACAGACGGCGCACTCGGCCAGTCCTACTCATCAGTAGGTCGTGGATCACACTCGCCCTCTCAGGCGGAAAGGCGTGCGTGCGCTACCTGCCGCGGCCACGGCGTGCGGTACCGGCCGGTGCCGCACCGGGTTCAGTCCCCTTGGCGATCGGCATGCGCACCGAGTTGCCCCACTCGGTCCACGAGCCGTCGTAATTGCGCACGGTCTCGAACCCGAGCAGATAGGTCAGCACGAACCAGGTGTGGCTGGAACGTTCGCCGACACGGCTGTAGACGATCAGATCGTCCGCGGCGCCCAGCGCGCCGTAGATCGCGTCCAGCTCGGCGCGGGAGCGGAAGCGGCCGTCGTTGTTGAAGGCCTCGGTCCACGGAATGTTCGCGGCGGTGGGGATGTGCCCGCCGCGCAACGCCGCGTCCTCGGGGTTGATCGGCGGGTGGGCGAGCTCGCCGGAGTATTCCTCGGGCGAACGCACGTCGATCAGCGGCTTGCCGAGGTGGGCGAGGACGTCTTCGCGGAACGCCCGCACGGTGCTGTCGTCGCGGGTGACGGCCGGATAGTCGCTGGGGGTGCGGTGCGGGATGTCGAAGGTGGTGTCGCGTTCCTCGGAAATCCAGGCGCCGCGACCGCCGTCCAGCAACCGCACATCCTGGTGTCCGAACAAAGTGAAAACCCACAATGTGTGCGCCGCCTGCGCGTTGCCCCGGTCCCCGTAGATGACCACGGTATCGTCTCGCTCGATTCCCTTGGCGCGCATCAACTCGGTGAATCGGGCACCGTCGATGTAGTCACGAGTGACCGGATCGTTCAGATCGCCCCGCCAATCGATCTTGATCGCGCCGGGAACATGCCCGATGTCATAGAGCAATATGTCCTCGTTGGACTCGACGATCTTGAGTCCCGACGTGCCGATGTTTGCCGACAGCCACTCTGTGGTTACTAGTCGGTGAGGATGTGCGTAAGAACCGAATGAGGGATGTGGGTCCGGAGCAGCGGGCACGATGTGGGTCCTTCACGCGTGGTAGACGGTAGTTTCTGCGGTTCAGGTCTCACAGCGATGGTATGTGTGAGGCGTTAGTGACTCTCGTTTCAGATCACAAATCGGCTGAATGAGCGAATAAATCGCACCTGCATCCGATAAAGTCTCCCGGGAGGAGGGGTGAGCTATGTCCGATTCTTGGCCGCGGCGGCGACTGCTCGCGATCCTACGTGGCGCCAGCGAGCCTCTCGACGCCCAGGAACTGGCCAGAATCACCGGACAACACGTCACCACGGTTCGGTTTCATCTGGACGTGCTCACCCGGGAATCTCTGGTGCGGCAATTTCAGCAACCGCCCCGCGGTCGCGGACGTCCGCGCATCGGTTACAGCGCGGTGCAGCGATCGGTCGGCTACCAGGAACTCGCACAGGTGCTCGCCGACCAACTCGGCCCCGACCCGCGCCGACGGTCCGAGGCGGCCATCGCGGCAGGCCGGGCCTGGGGCGCGAAACTGGACGCCGGTGACCATCGGGTCGAGTCGCTGGAGGACGCCAAAGACGTCACCATGACGCTGCTTTCGGAGCTGGGCTTCGCGCCGGAACGCGATCCGAACGAGACCGCCGAGCAGGCGCTGATCCGGCTCACGGCCTGCCCGCTGCGGGAACTCGCGCGCACCCACTCCGAGGTGGTGTGCGGTGTGCACCTGGGTCTGATCAAAGAGGTCTTGGACCGCAACGGCGCACGCGGCGACGTGAATGTGCGCCTGCATCCGTTCGTCGAGCCGGAACTGTGTGTGGTCCGGCTGGAGATGCTGGCGCGGCGCGAACAGGACACGCGTCGGGAGACGGAACTGCGTCGCGACACCGAATTGCGCCGGGAAACGGAACTGCGGCGCGAGCCGGACAACCGCGAGGTCGCCACGGTGCCCGCGGTCGGCGACACCTGCGGCTCCGAGCCGCTGATCGCGCCGCCGTCAGCCGGCCGGGTGGCCCCACAGCTGCGTAACGGCGACCCCAACGTCGCCAAGCAGTCGGCGCAGCAGTGGTAGCCCGATCCCGATGACGCTCGACGGATCGCCGTCGATGCGGTCTACGAACCAGCCGCCGAGCCCGTCGAGGGTGAACGCGCCCGCCACCTGGAGCGGTTCGCCGGTGGCGATGTAGGCGTCCAGCTCGTCGGGCTCCGGCTTGGCGAAATGCACTGTGGTGGAACTGCAGTCGATCGCTTCGGCGGTGATGCGGCCGTCCTGGAGGCGAAGGACGCAGTGCCCGGTCACCAGATCGGCGCTGCGCCCGGCCATTTCACCCCAGCGGGCCCTGGCCACCTCGGCGGTGTGCGGCTTGCCCTGGAGCTCGCCGTCCACCAGCAGCATCGAATCACAGCCGACGACAACACAATCGGCGGCGAGTTCGGGGATCGTCGCGGCGACCGCCGCGGCTTTTGCCCTGGCCAGTTGGACGACGACAACGTCGGGTGCGGTGCCCTCGGGCAGCGCGGCCGCGATCGCGTCCTCGTCCACGTCGGACACCCGGACGATCGGGTCGATGCCCGCCGAGCGCAGCACTTCGCGGCGGGCCGGGGAGGCGGAGGCGAGGACGAACTTCACCCGCGCAGGTGCGACAGCTGTGGGAAGGCGTAGGGGGAGAACGGGGAGGTGCCCCGGTGCATGAAGGTGGGGCGGCCCCACATGTCCGGCGGGCCGGACGGACCGGCCGCGCTGTCGTTCGCGGCCGCGGTCAGCACGCAGACCAGCGCCGCGATCTCCTCGTCGCTCGGGTTGCCCTTCACGACGGTGAAGAACGGCTTGGCCGCCTCGGCCGCGGACTCGGTCGCCGCTGCCCCGTCGACGTGGTGCGCCGCCTCGACCTCGTCGTCGAGCGAGCCGACGGTCAGGTCCAGTTCGGCGGCGGTCAAAACATCTTCTTCTGCCACGGTCGTCACAGTGCCAGATCCTCTCTTTGCCTGATCAGGCGTGTTCCCTGATGCGAAACCAGCGGACGGGTGATGCGATCACCCTCGGATCCACTCATTGCGTCTCTGTAACCAGTGTGCGCGGCATACCGAGGGTATCGCTGTACCCCAACCGGGTGTTGCGGTCTGAATCACAGCGGAATGTTGCCGTGCTTCTTCGGAGGCAGAGTTACCATCTTGCGCTCCAGCAACCGCAGCGCCGAGACGATCTGGCCGCGGGTGTGCGAGGGCGGGATGACCGCGTCCACGTAACCGCGCTCGGCCGCGACGTACGGGTTCACCAAGGTGTCCTCGTACTCGTTCTGCAGCTGCAGCCGCAGCGCATCGACGTCTTCGCCGCCGGTCGCGGCTTCTTGCAGCTGCTTGCGGTAGACGAAACCGACGGCGCCCGAGGCACCCATCACGGCGATCTGCGCGGTCGGCCAAGCCAGGTTCACATCGGCACCCATGTGCTTGGAACCCATCACGTCGTAGGCGCCGCCATAGGCCTTGCGGGTGATGACCGTGATCTTTCCCACAGTCGCCTCGCCGTAGGCGTAGAGCAGCTTCGCGCCGCGCCGGATGATGCCGTTGTACTCCTGCCCGGTGCCGGGCAGGAAGCCGGGCACGTCGACCAGGGTGAGGATCGGAATGTTGAACGCGTCGCAGGTGCGCACGAACCGCGCGGCCTTCTCCGAGGCGTCGATGTCGAGGCAGCCGGCGAACTGGGTGGGCTGGTTGGCCACGATGCCGACGCTGCGGCCGTCGATCCGGCCGAAGCCGACGATGATGTTCATCGCGCGCTCGGCCTGCACCTCGAGGAACTCGTCGTCGTCGAGCAGGCGACGGATCACCTCGTGCATGTCGTAGGGCTGGTTCGGTGAGTCCGGGATGATCGAGTCCAGCTCGCGGTCCTCGTCGGTGAGCGAGTCCTCGATCGCGCCTTCGATCGGGTCGGTGGCCGGGAAGCGCGGCGCCTCGGCGCGGTTGTTGCTCGGCAGGTAGGACAGCAGGTCCTTGACGTAGTCGAGCGCGTCCTGTTCACCGGAGGCGACGTAGTGCGCGACACCGGATTTCACCATGTGCGTGTGCGCGCCACCGAGGTCCTCCATGGTGACGTCCTCGCCGGTGACCGTCTTGATGACGTCGGGGCCGGTGACGAACATCTGGCTGGTCCCGTCGACCATCACCACGAAGTCGGTGAGCGCGGGGGAGTACACGTGCCCGCCCGCGGCCGGGCCCATGATCAGCGAGATCTGCGGGATCACGCCGGAGGCCTGGATGTTGCGGTGGAAGATCTCGCCGTAGAGGCCGAGCGAGACGACACCCTCCTGGATGCGCGCGCCCGCGCCCTCGTTGATGCCGACCAGCGGACGGCCGGTCTTGAGCGCCAGATCCATCACCTTGACGATCTTCTCGCCGTAGACCTCGCCGAGGCTGCCGCCGAACACGGTGACGTCCTGGCTGAAGATGCAGATGTCGCGGCCGTCGATGGTGCCGTAGCCGGTCACCACGCCGTCGCCGAGCGGCCGGTTCTTGTCCAGGCCGAAGTTCACGCTGCGGTGCCGCGCGAGTGCGTCGAGTTCGACGAAGGAACCCTCGTCCAGCAGCGCCAGGATGCGCTCGCGGGCAGTCATCTTGCCCTTGGCGTGCACCTTGTCGACCGCGGCCTCACCCATCGGGTGCTGCGCCTCTTCCAGCCGATTCCGCAGGTCAGCCAGCTTCCCGGCGGTGGTGTGGATGTCGGGGGCGCCCGCCGGATCTTGCGCGGACTGCTGCTGGACACTCGTCATGGCTCCGGAGTGTAACCAGTAGCAGTGCTTCCCACTAACCCAGTAGGGGCTACCGGTGGGTAAAAAAGCGCAGCTAGATCGCCATGTGGAAGCGCGATTCCAGGCGTTTTGGCGCGTTTGCGCCGGTAGAAAATCGGTATCGGCCGCCATGGGTGTCCAGTTAGCCTGGAGGAGTCCAGTTTTCGTGCTCAGGGGGAGGAGCCCAGATATGTGGGAATGGAGCAAGACCGTCGCGGAATACGCGGCCGCGGCGTCATGGACGAGCTGGCACGAGTTCGAGACCGAGCCGACGATAGTCGACCCGGATTTCCGGACCGAGACGGCGCCCAGCGACGCTGAGGGCGTCGACGGTGCGGCCCGCGCACCGAGTATCGACTACCTGCTCGTCGGTTAGTCGCATACGACCTCGTCGGGCGGACTACCCCGCACCAAGTAGCCTGCCCCTGTGACCAGGTCCCCTTTGGCTGCAGAGCAGTTGCGACGCAGTCTCATCGAATCGCCCGAGCTGTCGTTCTTCCGCCACATCGAGGTGGTGGAGTCGACCGGGTCCACCAACGCGGACCTGATCGCGCGAGCAGGCGAACCGGACGCCGATCGCGCGGTACTCCTTGCAGAGGCGCAGGAGCAAGGGCGTGGCCGACACGCACGCACGTGGGTCAGCCCACCGCGAGCTCAGATCTCGATGTCGCTGCTGGTGCGGCTGCCCGGCATCGAGCCGGCGGTGCTCGGCTGGCTGCCGTTGCTCACCGGCATTGCCGTGGTGGACGCACTGCGCGCGACGGCCGGTGTCGCCGCGAACCTCAAGTGGCCCAACGATGTGCTGATCGATGGCCGCAAAGTGGCGGGCATCCTGGCTGAGGTCGCGTCGGGCAACGAGGTACCGGCGGTGGTCGTCGGCGTGGGGCTGAACGTCAGCCTCACCGAGGCGGAACTGCCGGTGCCGCATGCCATTTCGCTCACCGTGGCCGGGGCCGAGGTGACCGACCGGACGCTGATCGTGCAGTCGATGCTGACCGAATTCGCCCGCCGCTTCACCGCGTGGCGCGACGCGGGCTGGCAGACGGCCGACCTCGCCGCCGCCTACCGGGAGCGCTGCGCGACGCTGGGTGCCGAGGTGCGCGCCGAACTGCCCGGTGGTCAGACGTTGACCGGTATCGCCACCGACATCGACGACGCGGGCCGGCTGTTGATCGGCGACAAGCCGGTCTCCGCGGGCGACGTCACCCACCTGCGCGCCGGCTACTGACGTATCGAAAACCGAACAGCCGCACAAGTTCTGGCTTCCCATCTGCGCGTCGCAGTACGGAAAGCCGGAAGCTGTGCGGCTGTTCGAATGCTCAGGCGGGCTGCAACGCGGCCTTCGCCGCTTCCCTGGCGAACATGCGGTCGCGCTGCTCCTCGAACTTCAGCACGTCCTGCTCCAGCTTCTCGATGAATACCCCGAGTTCCTCGCGTGCCTGCTCGCCACGCGGCCCGAAGTCGTTGCGGTCGAAGATGTTCCAGTGCTTGAGCACCGGCGCCACCACGTCCTCGAGGTGCTGGCGCAGGTCGTAGATGCCGTGCTTGGCCATCAGCACGCCGTTGCGGCGGAAGTTGGGCATCCCCGCGCCCGGCATGATGAAGTGGGTCAGGATCTTCGTGATCGCCATCATCGCCTGATCGGGTGCCAGGTCGATGCCCGCGCCGCACATGTTGCGGTAGAAGATCATGTGCAGGTTCTCGTCGGCGGCGATGCGCTGCAGCATGCGGTCGGCGATCGGGTCGTCACAGACCTTGCCGGTGTTGCGGTGACTGACCCGGGTGGCCAGCTCCTGGAACGTCACGTAGGTAACGCTTTCCAGGAATCCGCCCCAGTTGTCCGGCGCCGAAACGCCATTGGTCATGTGGATCATCCTGGCCTGCTCCAGGGCGACCGGATCGACGCCGCGGGTGACCACCAGGTAGTCGCGGATGGCGATGCCGTGCCGGTTTTCTTCGGCGGTCCAGCGGCCGACCCAGGTGCCCCACGCGCCGTCCTGGGAGAAGTTCTCGGCGATCTCGCGGTGGTAGGAGGGCAGGTTGTCCTCGGTGAGCAGGTTGGTGATCATCGCGACCTTGGCGACCTCGCTCAGCTTCGACTGCTCCGGTGCCCAGTCGACACCGCCCAGCGCGGCGAAGTTGCGACCCTCGTCCCACGGGATGTAGTCGTGCGGGTGCCATTCCCGCGCCAGCGAAAGGTGCCGATTGAGATTCTGTTCGGCCACCGGCTGGAGTTCGGTCAGGATCTCCAGCTGAGTCAGGTCCTTGGTCACACATGCCTCCGAGGTCGTTGTTCGTCGACGTTGTTCGAGCAGAGCTGGTTACGGACAGAGCTACGAGCCAGATCGAGCGGAGAACTCCACAACTGAGAGCATCGACGCGAGCGAACGCTCGCGGCCGCGCGGGTGCGACACACGCAGGCAGACGATTGTGCAGCACGACCCGGTCCGGTGTCAGGCATTTCGGCATCTTCACGCGGTAGTGTTCCGGCCATGGGGTATCCGGAGGACGTACTCGCGCCGGAAGAGCAGCTGATCCTGCATCGTCATCCGCACTGGAAGATGCTGTTCTGGCCGATCGTGACCTTGATCGTCGCCACCGCGCTCGCCGGTTTCGCCGGGGGAATCGCCTCGCGTAAAGCCGAGGGGACCGCGCGGACGACGCTGCTGATCGCGGTGCTCGTCATCTGGCTGATCATCATCGTATGGCGTTGTGTCGTACCGGTTCTCAGTTGGAAGACGACGCATTTCATCATCACCGAACGGCGGGTGCTGGTGCGCCAGGGCGTGCTCACGCACACCGGCATCGACATTCCGATGAGCCGCATCTCGAGCGTGCAGTTCCGGCACGGGCTGTTCGACCGGATGCTCGGCACCGGCACCCTGATCATCGAGTCGTCCTCCTCCGAACCGCTCGAGTTCGACGACATCCCGGCGGTGCAGAAGGTGCACGCGCTGCTGTACCACCAGGTCTTCGATGTCGAACAGAGCGACAACGGGCGCGGCGCGCGCTGGGACGAGCGCGGCGACTACCGTTAACCTGGTCAAATGACGGCCGTACTGCTAGCAGAAGACGACGAGGCGATCGCCGCGCCGTTGTCGCGCGCACTGGGGCGCGAGGGGTACTCGGTCACCGTCGAGCGCTTCGGTCCCGCCGTGCTGGAGCGGGCCCTGGAGGGCCATCACGATCTGCTCATCCTCGACCTCGGCCTGCCCGGTATGGACGGGCTCGAGGTCTGCCGCCAGGTGCGGGCTCGCGGCGCCGACCTGGCCGTGCTGATGCTCACCGCGCGTACCGACGAGGTCGACTTCGTGGTCGGGTTGGACGCGGGCGCCGACGACTACGTCGGTAAGCCGTTCCGGCTCGCCGAGCTGCTCGCCCGGGTGCGGGCGTTGTTGCGGCGCAGCGGCATCGGCGACGACACGGTGGAGGTCGGCGGCATCCGACTGGAGCCCGCCGCGCGCCGGGTGCTGGTGAACGGCATCGAGATCGGCCTGGCGAACAAGGAATACGAGTTGCTGAAGGTGCTGATCGACCGGGCGGGCCAGGTGGTGCCGCGCGAGACGATCCTGCGCGAGGTCTGGGGCGACGCCGAGCTGCGCGGCTCCAAGACGCTGGATATGCACATGTCCTGGCTGCGCCGCAAGATCGGCGACGAGGGGCCGATGGCCGAGCGGCGCATCGTCACGGTGCGCGGTGTCGGGTTCCGGCTGAATACCGACTGACGTGCGGCGCAGAATCCTGCGGTCCATGCTCACCGTGCTGACGCTCACCACGGTGGTACTCGGGGTGCCGCTGATCTACACGGCCTGGCTGTGGGTGGAGGACATCACCCGCGACGATCTGCAGGGCAAACTGGAGCGCATCGCCGCGGCGATCATCGTCCAGGAACACGGCGACGGCATGGTGCTCGGCGAGCTCGATACCCGCGCGGTGGAACCGTTGCTACCGCAGGACGGCAAGCTCACCATCATCTATCCGGCGCCGCACGACAACGCCTCGCGCGCGGACGTCGGCGCGGACCAGGTGACCGACCCCCTGGTCGAGTCGCTGTCCATGGGCACCAAGGGCTCGCTGCGCCTGGAGGTGCCCTCGGCGCCGATGCACGCACGGCAGCGCCAGGCCGTCGGCGTGGTGGCGCTGGCGGTGCTGGCCTCGCTCGGCGCCGCGGTCTCGGTCGCGGTGATCACCGCGCGCCGGGTCGCCGATCCGCTGCGCGATGTGGCGGCCAGGGCCGCCCGGCTGGCGATGGGCGATTTCCGGCCGGACCCGCGCAGGCACGGCATCTCCGAACTCGATCGCGTCTCCGACGTGCTCGACTCGGCCACCGTCGAGATCGCCGGGCGGCTCCAGCGCGAGCACGCCCTGGTGGCCGACGTCTCGCATCAGCTGCGCAGCCGGCTCACCGCGGTGCGGTTGCGGCTGGACGAGTTGTCCACCCACGCCGACCCCGAGGTGGTGCACGAGGCGGAGGAGGCGATGGCGCAGGTCGATCGGCTCACCGAGGCGATCGACGATCTGGTCCGCGCCTCCCGCGACGAGGACGCCGCCGATCTCGACCCGGTGCCGGTGATGGCGGAGCTGCGCGGCGTCGTCGCCGAGTGGACGCATCCGTTCGCCGAGAAGGGCCGGGCGCTGACCCTCACCGGGGACGAGTCGTTGCTGGCGCCGATCACCGGTTCGCGTTTGCGCGAGGCGGTCGCGGTGCTGGTGGACAACGCGCTGATGCACGGCGGCGGGACCTGCACGGTGTCGGTGCGGACGGTGCGTCCCGGGGTCGATCGAGATCCGCTGGTGTGTGTGGAGGTCGCCGACGAGGGGGACGGGGTGCGCGACGAGCTGGCGCCGCACATCTTCGATCGGGGATTCTCCGCGGGTGGCTCGACCGGGGTGGGGCTGGCGTTGGCGCGGGCGCTGGTGGAGGCCGACGGCGGGCGGCTCGAGTTGCAGCGGCGCAGGCCCGCGTTGTTCGCGGTGTTCCTCGGTTCGTCGGCGTATCGCACGCAGAACGCGGTGGTTACCGAGCCGCGCTGAGCGGACCGCTCAGTTGCGGCCGAATTCCTCTTCGACCAGGTCTTCGAATTCGGCGGCGATCTCGTTCATCTCGTCGGGGAATACCCAGCGGCGCATCGCCCAGAATCGAAATGCCATCTGCAGCAGGTTGCCGATGACGAAGGCGCTGATGAAGTCCGCGATGTTCTCGACGGTGAAGCTGACATCGGGCTGGCGCAGATCGAAGACGTAACTGGAGATCCACAGCGGAATGAAGGCGAGAACCACGCCGACGCCGCTGACTCCGAAGAACAGCAAGGCCTCGTGATGCCGTTCGCGACCGCCCCGGTTCCGGAACGACCATTCGCGATTCAGGATGTAGGACGCGATAACCGCGATGACACCGGAGATTATCTTCGCGGTGACCGGCTTCTCGGAAAGCACCGTCCATTTCAGGGCATAGAAGATGCCGCTGTCGATCACAAAGGTTGTCGCACCGACGATGGCGAACTTGATCAGTTCCCGATGCCGGAGCGCGATCCTTGCGACAGGCCTGGGAAGGACGCTCACCACGTCGTCGACGAATGACACGGGGCCGAGTGTACCGCTAGCCGGTGGTCTCGCTTCGGGTCGTCCAACCGCTGGGGACTGCCGCCGGACACCGTTGCGCGGCTCCCGCGCGAGGGCATTTCCGCCGGTTATGACAATATTGTCCGACGTGAGTACCGGCCGGTCCTTTGATCCCTCTGCTATGCCCACCGTCACAATGATCGGCGGTGGCCAGTTGGCGCGCATGACGCATCAGGCGGCCATCGCGCTCGGCCAGCGGCTACGGGTGCTCGCCGAACATCCGGACGACCCGGCCGCCCAGGTCAGCCCCGAGATCGTGTTCGGCAGTCACACCGATCTGGCCGCGCTGCGCAAGGCGGCCGTCGGGTCGCACGCGCTGACCTTCGACCACGAGGGTGTGCCGACCGAGCATCTCGAGGCGCTGGTCGCCGAGGGCGTGAACGTGCAGCCGCCGCCGCGAGCCCTGGTCTTCGCGCAGGACAAGCTGGCCATGCGGGTCAAGCTGTCCGAGCTCGGTCTGCCGGTGCCCGCGTTCGCGCCGGTGACGACCGTCGACGAGGCGGTGCGGTTCGGCGACGAGCAGGGCTGGCGGATCGTGCTCAAGGCGGTGCGCGGCGGCTACGACGGTCGCGGTGTGTGGATGCCGGAGTCGGCCGACGAGGCCGCGACGATCGTGGCCGAGCAGCTCGCGCACGGCGTGCAACTGCTCGCCGAGGCGAAGGTGGATCTCAAGCGCGAACTCTCGGCGATGGTGGCGCGCTCGCCGTTCGGGCAGGCCGCGACCTGGCCGGTGGTGCAGACCGTGCAGCGCAACGGTCAGTGCGCCGTGGTGATCGCGCCTGCGCCGGACCTCGATGACGACCTGGCCGCCGCCGCGGAGACGCTGGCGCTGAACCTGGCCAGGGAGCTCGGCGTCGTCGGCGCGATGGCGGTGGAGCTGTTCGAAACCCACGACGGCAAGCTGCTGGTGAACGAGCTGGCGATGCGCCCGCACAACTCCGGGCACTGGGGCATGGACGGCGCCCGCACCGGTCAGTTCGAGCAGCACCTGCGCGCGGTTTTGGATTACCCGCTCGGCGACACCAGCCCGCTGGCCCCCGTCACGGTGATGGCCAATATCCTCGGCGCGGCCGCGGCGCCGGCCATGTCGATGGACGAGCGCCTGCACCATCTGTTCGCACGGATGCCCGACGCCAAGGTGCACATGTACGGCAAGGGCGAACGCCCCGACCGCAAGATCGGGCACATCAACATCCTCGGTGACGACGTCGCCGCGGTGCGGGAAAAGGCTGAGCGAGCGGCACATTGGATGTCGCACGCGGTATGGACCGATGGATGGGATCCGCACGCGTGAGCGTGGTGCGCGAATCGATCTGGCAGACAAGCGAAGTGAGGCGCACGCATGAGTAACCCGCAGGTCGGCCTGATCATGGGCAGCGATTCGGACTGGCCGACCATGGAAGCCGCCGCGGAAGCGTTGGCGGAGTTCGGCATTCGCTTCGAGGTCGGCGTCGTCTCGGCGCACCGCACGCCGCAGCGCATGCTCGACTACGCGCGCGAAGCCGCCGACCGCGGCCTTCAGGTGATCATCGCGGGCGCGGGTGGCGCCGCCCATCTGCCCGGCATGGTTGCCTCCGCCACCCCGCTGCCCGTCATCGGCGTCCCCGTCCCCCTCAAATACCTCGACGGCATGGACTCCCTGCTGTCCATCGTCCAAATGCCCGCTGGCGTCCCGGTGGCCACCGTCTCCATCGGTGGCGCCCGCAACGCAGGCCTGCTCGCGGTCCGCATCCTCGCCGCCCACGACGCGGACCTGCGCGCCCGCATGGTGCAGTTCCAAGCAGGGCTGGAAAAGATGGTCCTCGAAAAAGACCAGGCGCTGCGCAGCAAACTCCTGGGCTGACCCGGAAACATCGCGGGTACGTAAACCCGCGTGCTCGGCTCGCTACGGTGAGCGGGTGACTACTGGTGACATCCGCCCGCGCAGCGGGGACGACAACACGCGGTTCCGGCTGACCGTGGTCGATCAGGCGTTGCGGTTGTTCGCGGAGCAGGGGTACGAGGCGACCACGGTCGAGGAGATCGCGGAGGCGGCGGGGATTTCCCGGCGGACGTTCTTCCGGCAGTTCCGCTCGAAAGAGGACGTGATCTTCGCCGATCACGAGTCGCAGCTGGCACAGGCTGCGGAGTTTCTAACCGCGCACGGGGGAGACCCGTGGGAGACCGTGTGCGAGGCGGTGGTGCAGGTCTTCGAGCGGTTCACCCAGTGGCGGGAGATCGCGGCGCGGCGGTATCAGGTGGTGCGGCGGGTGCCCGCACTGCGCGAACGCGAGATCGTGACCGTGTTCCGCTACGAGCGGTTGTTCACCGACTACCTGCGCGATCGGCTGCCCGAGGAGCCGGATCTGGCGCGGGTGCAGTACACCGCCGCGGTGACCGCCACGCACAACTATCTGCTGCGGCGCATGGTGCGCGGGGAGTCGGACGCGGGCGCGGCGGATCTGCGCGTCGAACTGGCCGCGATTCCGCGCGGCGCGCGGCGACCCGCCGCCGATGAGCTGGTCGTCGCGGTGTTTCCCCGCGATACCCCACCCCGGCAGGTCGCCGATCTCGTCGCCCGCAAACTCGGTAGTCTCTGATCTAGGTCAGTGCGACCAATCTGACACTGAGTGCCAGGGAGTATCCGCACGTTGCGGCCGTTCCTGGGCGTATACTCCAGAATGGTGTGGCACTGAGTGCCGACGTGTACCGACGACCAGGAGAGCCCCATGGCGGGAAACCCCGATTTCGACCTGTTCAAGCTCGAGGACTTCCACGACGAACTGCGTGCGGCCATCCGCGGGCTGGCGGAGAAGGAGATCGCTCCGCACGCCAAGGACGTCGACGGTAACTCCCGCTTCCCCGAGGAGGCGCTGACCGCGCTCAACGCGGCGGGCTTCAACGCGGTGCACGTGCCGGAGGCCTACGGCGGCCAGGGCGCCGACTCGGTGGCCACCTGCATCGTGATCGAAGAGGTCGCCCGCGTCTGCGGCTCCTCCTCGCTCATCCCCGCCGTGAACAAGCTCGGCACCATGGGCCTGATCCTCAACGGCTCCGAGGAACTCAAGCAAAAAGTGTTGCCGGACATCGTCAATGGCGAGATGGCCTCCTACGCGCTGTCCGAGCGCGAGGCCGGTTCCGACGCCGCGGGCATGCGCACCCGCGCGAAGCAAGAGGGCGACGACTGGATCCTCAACGGCTCCAAGTGCTGGATCACCAACGGCGGCAAGTCTTCCTGGTACACCGTCATGGCGGTGACCGATGCGGACAAGGGCGCCAACGGTATTTCGGCGTTCCTGGTGCACAAGGACGACGAAGGTTTCGTGGTCGGCCCGCTCGAGCACAAGCTCGGCATCAAGGGATCGCCTACGGCGGAACTGTATTTCGAGAACTGCCGGGTGCCGGGTGACCGCATCGTCGGCGAGCCGGGCACCGGTTTCAAGACCGCGCTGCAGACCCTGGACCACACCCGCCCGACCATCGGCGCGCAGGCCGTCGGCCTCGCGCAGGGCGCGCTCGACGCGGCCATCGCCTACACCAAGGACCGCAAGCAGTTCGGCAAGGCGATCGCCGACTTCCAGAACACCCAGTTCATGCTCGCCGATATGGCGATGAAGATCGAGGCCGCCCGCCTCATGGTCTACACCTCGGCGGCGCGCGCCGAGCGCGGCGAGAAGAACCTCGGGTTCATCTCCGCGGCCGCCAAGTGTTTCGCCTCCGATGTCGCCATGGAGGTGACCACCAACGCCGTTCAGCTGTTCGGTGGCGCGGGCTACACCACCGATTTCCCGGTGGAGCGGATGATGCGCGATGCGAAGATTACCCAGATCTACGAGGGCACCAACCAGATTCAGCGTCTGGTCATGTCGCGCGCGCTGCTGCGCTGACGGATAGCGGTTTCGCCGAACGGGTGGTCCGAGGTTTTTCCTCGGGTCACCCGTTTCGCGTGATCAGGCGATCAGATCCGCGTATTCGCGGTGGTCGGCGATGTATTTCTCGACGTACCAGCAGGTGGGGATGACGGAGTAGCCGTTGTCGCGCGAGTCTTTCAGCGCGTATTCGACCACTTGGGCGGCGACGCCACGGCCGCGGAATTCGGGGAAGGTCATGGTGTGGTGGAAATCGCGGACCTTCGGGTCGTCACGCTGTGCGTAGTCGGCGTAGCCGGCCAGGGTGTCGTCGAGATAGATCTCGAAACGAGTATCGGCGACATTGTGCTCGAGCCTGGTGGTCATGATCTTGTCGAACTCCTTCGCGGCCGGAAATGTTCCATGGACTAGAGAATTGCGCCTGGATTGAGAATGCCGTGCGGGTCGAGCGCGTCCTTGATGCGGTGGGTCAGGGCCATCACGTCCGCGCCGAGCTGATCGGGCAGCCACGCCTTTTTCAGCCGCCCGACGCCGTGCTCGCCGGTAATGGTGCCGCCGAGCGCGATCGCCAGGTCCATGATCTCGCCGAACGCGCGATGCGCGCGCTCGGTCATGGCGGCGTCGGCCGGATCGTGCACGATCAGCGGGTGGGTGTTGCCATCCCCGGCATGCGCGATCACCGACACCAGCACGTCGTTGCGCGCGGCGATCTCGGCGACACCGGTCACCAGGTCGCCGAGCCGGGGCAGCGGCACTCCGACATCCTCGAGCAGCAGCGTGCCCAGCTTCTCCACCGCCGGAATGGCGAAACGCCGTGCGGCGGTGAAGGCTTCGCCTTCCTCGGGATCTTCGGTGTGGAAAACCTCGGCCGCACCGGCTTTTTCGCACGCGGCGACCATGATCTCGGCTTCCCGCTTCGCGAACTCGCCCGGCGCGTCCGAGCGGGCGACCAGCAGGCCCGCGGCGCTGCGATCCAACCCCATCCGCAGCTCGTCCTCGACCGCGTTGATGGACACCGAATCCATGAATTCCAGCATGGCGGGCCGCAATTCGGCGGTGATCGCGAGGATCGCGTCGATGGCAGCGGTCAACGTCGCGAAGGTAGCGACCACCGTGGTCTGCGGTGGTTGCGCGGGCAGCAGCCGCAGCGTCAGTTCGGTAATGATGCCGAGGGTGCCCTCGCTGCCGACGAACAGCTTGGTCAGCGACAGCCCGGCCGAATCCTTGAGCCGCGGCCCGCCGAGCCGAACCACCGTGCCGTCGGCGAGTACCACCTCCATGCCGAGCACGTAATCGGTTGTCACGCCGTATTTCACGCAGCACAGCCCGCCCGCGTTGGTCGCGGCATTGCCGCCGATCGAACAGATCTCGAACGACGAGGGGTCGGGTGGATACCAGAGCCCGTGCTCGGCGACCGCGCGCTTCACCTCGGCGTTCAACAGGCCGGGCTGCACCACCGCGGTCCGGGTGACCGGGTCGACGGTGATCGTGCGCATCCGCTCGGTAGTCAGCACCAAGCCGCCGTCGACCGCGGTGGCGCCGCCGGACAGGCCGGAGCCCGCGCCGCGCGGCACCACCGGCACCTTGTGTGCATGCGCCCAGCGCAGCGTCGCGGCGACATCATCGGTGCTGGTAGCGCGCACCACGGCGAGTGGCGTGCCGGCGTCGGGATCGCGGGCCCAGTCCTGCCGGTAACTGCCGAGCAGGTCGGGATCGGTGACGACCGCACCGTCAGGGAGCGCGTCGATCAGGTCATGCAGGTCCACGACATCCACGCTAGCGGGCGCGGGCGGCAGAGCCGAGCACCTGGCGGGTTTGCCGTTTGATCATCTGACGGACATCTGCCGCTGGCAGGCTGGCCGCGTGCACGAGCTGGCGAGAACCACCGACACCCTCGCGGACCGGTTCACCCGATGGTGTGAAGCGGTGGTCGCGCGCTTGCCGTGGGGTCTGAACACTCTGGTCCCCGCGACTTTCCTCGGCTTCGCGCTGATCAACAGCTTCACCTTCGCCGTCGACCTGGTACTGCTCACCATCTTTCACGGCTGGTGGGGCCTGCCGGTGTGGTTGTCGGTCACCATCGCCTACGTGTGCGCGTTCGGGCTCAGTTTCGTGCTCAACCGCACCTTCAACTTCCATTCGCACGCACCGGTCGGCAGGCAGGCCGCCGTGTACGGGGTGGTCGTCGCGATCAACTACGTCGCCTTCATCCTCGGTGTCGGCAGCGGTCTGACCGCGCTGGGCCTGGAATACCATCTGGCCAGGCTGCTGGCCGGCGGGTGCGAGGCCGTCTACATGTACAGCGCGATGCGCTGGGTCGTGTTCCGCCGCGACCCGAAATCCGACCTTGCACCTCACGCCACGTGAGGTCCTAGCGTCGTAGGTGTGGCGAACACCAACGGATACGTCAAGGTCGGCGAGCTGGCCACGGTCACCGGACTGACCGTGCGCACCCTGCACTACTACGACGAGATCGGCTTGCTCGCGCCGTCCGGGCGCAGCGGTGCCGGGCACCGGCTGTACTCGAACGACGACGTGCAGCGGCTGTACCGGATCGGCCTGCTGCGCACTCTCGGCCTGCGCTTGGACGAGGTGGCCGCCGCCCTCGACGATCCCGCCTGGGATCTGACGGGGGTGATGCTGCGCCACGTCGCCGAGCTCGACCGCAGGCTCGCCGTCGGTCATCGGCTGCGCCAGCGCCTCACCACCATGGTCGCCACGCTCACCGACCACCGCAGCCTCGAAACGCGGGAGCTGCTGGACACACTGGAGGACATGGCCATGCTCGACACCAAGATTCAGCGGCGCATCCCGACGCTCGTCTACCGCGATATCGCCGCCGCGCACGAGTACCTGACCACCGTGTTCGGCATGGAACCCGGCCGGCTCAGCCGGGGCGAGGACGGCACCGTGCACCACGCGGAGGTCACCGCGGGCGACGGCGTGATCTGGTTGCACGCGGTCTCCGAGCAGTTCAATCTGCAGTCGCCGCTCACCGTCGGCGCCTGCACCGAGGGCATGTCGATCGTGGTCGAGGACGTGGACGCGCATTTCCGGCACGCCAAGGCGGCGGGCGCCGAAATCCTCTACGAGCCCACCGATCAGTTCTACGGCTACCGCGACTACAGCGCGCGCGACCTCGAGCAGCGGCTGTGGTCGTTCATGACGCCGCTCGACTGATCAGCACCTCGGTGCGCTCGCCGTCGACGACGATCGCGTCGTCGTCGGTGAGCGCCCAGTGCGGGATGCCTTCCGCGCGATAGAACTCCGCGAGCAGGGCGCACTGGCCGGCCGGGTCGGTGGGGGAGTCGATGTGCGGCACGATCCGGCGGCCGACCAAACCCAGTCCGTGCCAGAGTGGTTCGATGCCGCACGCCGACACGACCTCTGCCGGGTCGTCCGCGGAC
This sequence comes from Nocardia sp. XZ_19_369, assembly GCF_015355715.1. Taxonomy (NCBI): domain Bacteria; kingdom Bacillati; phylum Actinomycetota; class Actinomycetes; order Mycobacteriales; family Nocardiaceae; genus Nocardia; species Nocardia sp. XZ_19_369. The sequence continues at coordinate 780,244 of NZ_JACVED010000003.1, forward strand.
TCCAGCCCGTGCAGATCCGGGGTCAGCACGCAGGCGCCCGCGCTGTAGCCCGCGTACACCAGCGCGTCCGCGGCAAGCAGCCGGGGCAGCACGAGATCGGCGCCGCTGCGGGCGAATTGGGCACGCAGCACGAAGGTGTTGCCGCCGCGTACCCAGATCATCGGGAACGCGGCGAGCGTCCGCTCCAATTCCTCGGGGCGGCCGACGAAGTCACGCAGGTCGACGGTCTCGGGCTGATAGCCCAGCTTGCGCAGCGGCACCACATCACTGGTCACCGCCGCCTCCCACGCGTCGGGCCAGGCGTCACAGGCGTTGGGAATCAACGCGACTCGCCCCGGCTCGCCGACCAGCGCGGCGAGCCGATCGTAGTGCGCACCGAACCGGTAGCTGGACAGGAAGAGTCGCATCTCAGATGGTGAAGGCGAGGTTGTGCACCAGCCGCTGCCCGAGCTCCGCGTCGCCGGTGATGGTGATCGCGTCGAGCTGCTCGTCCGCGCTCGTGCGCCCGCCGCCGAGCCGGACGAAAACCTCGGCGGGCAGCGCGATCTCGACCGTGGCGGGCTCATCGAACGCGTCCACATAACCCGCGCGACCCGCCACCTGGATGTGCAGCGTGCGGGCCAGTGACCCGGTCAGCGTGAACGTGATCCGCGAACCCTCGGGCGCCCCACCCTTTTTCACCACGACGCGCGGCACACTGCCGAGGAACTCGGTGAACGCCAGCTCGCCGCGTCGCCCGCCTTCGTCGACCCGCACGCCGAGCGCGTCGGCGATGTCGAGTTCGTGCATCCAGCAGTCGAACAGCCGCACCCGCATGAACCGGCCGTAGCTGACCTGCCCGATCGGCGACTGGGTCTGCGCCTGCCACTCCTGCTCGTCCATGGCGGCAAGGGCCTTGCGCCTGCGGTCGACGACCTCGCGGAACTCGGCCAGCAACCGAGTGCCGGACAGCGGCCGCAGCCGGTCCACCCAGATCTCGTTGAGCACGCCGGTCTCGTTGCGGATGTGCGGCAGCGTGCGCACATCGGTCTTCACCGTGGTCGGGTCGTGCGGCGGCGGCCGCTCGCCGAGCAGCCACGACTCGGTGCCGACGACATGGGCGACCACGTCGAACACGCTCCAGCCGGGCAGCGATGTCGGTGTGCGCCATTGGGTTTCGTCGAGGTCGGTGACCAGCGCGGCGATCGCGTCCCACTGTTCGGACAGCCGGGCGGGCAGCTCGGTCCGGTCCAGGCTCGGGTCGGTCATTCCTGCGCTCCTTCTTCCGGGCGTTCCATCCCCAGTTTTCCATTGCGGCCCGGCTTTTCGTCGCGCTCCAGCGCCGCGATCCCCGCCTGGATGGCGGCCGCGGTGGACTCCGCGTCGTGCGGGCGCCGCAGTACGACGCCGGCCGCGAAGCGGAACTTGTCGCCGTGCTTGCGCGGGATCACGTGCAGGTGCACGTGTGCGACGGTCTGAAAGGCGGCGGTGCCGTCGTTGAGCAGCAGGTTCGCGCCGTCGGCGGCGAGGGTGCTGCGCCGGACGGCCAGCGCGAGCCGGTGCCCGGCGCGGAACACGTACGCGCCGAGCTCGGCATCGAGATCCTCCAGCTCGGCGGCGTGCTGCTTCGGCACCACCAGCATGTGGCCGCGGGCGATGGGCCGGATATCGAGGAAGGCGCAGAGGGTGTCGTCTTCGTACACCTTCGTTGCCGGGGCCTCGCCTGCCACGATGCGGCAGAAGACGCAGTCGTTCACAACGCTGGACCTTACGGCGTACGAGCGGTACGGAACACCCCCGCGGCCGAAACGCGCATGACGCGCGTCACTCTGCGCGCCCGCGACCGCGTCCTGACCTGCTGTCGAACCCCCGGGTAAGTAATGGACCTGCGGGTTCGCTCTTGTCGCGATCACCTGAACCGACAACCATCAGAACCGGCGCTCATCCGATCAGCCGAACGCGCGGGAGGTGACCACGTTGTCCGCACCACAGTCGGCAATCCGGCAAACCGGCGGAATCCGGCATGATCTTGTGACGGGCGTCTCAGCGGGTTGCACAAAGCGCCGGGTACAGTTGCGAGGATTTGGGCGACCTTACTCTGAAGTAACATCGTCCGGCCGTCCATCTGATGCCTGAAGCTCAGCACGAGAAGGAACTGACATAGTGGAGACAACGCAGAGCGTAGGCGCCGAGTCGCCACGCGGCGCGCGTGTCGGAGTCGTTCGCGAGTCCAACGCGGGCGAACGACGTGTCGCATTGGTGCCGAAGATCATTCCGTCCCTGCTGAAGCAGGGTGTGCAGGTGGTGGTCGAGTCCGGTGCCGGGCTCGGCGCGCTCATTCCCGACAGCGCCTACGAAGCGGCAGGCGCGACGATCGGCGATCCGTGGTCGGCCGAGGTGGTCGTCAAGGTCGCGCCGCCCAGCGACGCCGAGGTGGCCAAGCTGTCCGACGGCCAGACCCTGATCGGCTTCCTGGCCCCGCGCAACGCGGAGAACCAGATCGGCAAGCTGAAAACCGCTGGCGTGCAAGCCTTCGCGGTGGAGGCGATCCCGCGCATCTCGCGCGCCCAGGTGATGGACGCGCTGTCGTCCCAGGCCAACGTCGCCGGCTACAAGGCCGTACTGCTCGCGGCGTCGGAGTCGACCCGCTTCTTCCCGATGCTCACCACCGCGGCGGGCACCGTGAAGCCCGCGACCGTGCTGGTGCTCGGCGTCGGTGTGGCCGGCCTGCAGGCGCTGGCCACCGCCAAGCGTCTCGGCGGCCGCACCACCGGTTACGACGTGCGCCCCGAGGTCGCCGATCAGGTGCGTTCGGTCGGTGCGCAGTGGCTCGACCTCGGCATCGACGCCGCCGGTGAGGGCGGGTACGCCCGCGAGCTCACCGACGAGGAGAAGGCCAAGCAGCAGCAGGCGTTGGAAGACGCGATCAAGGGCTTCGACGTGGTGATCACCACCGCGTTGGTGCCGGGGCGTCCCGCGCCGCGCCTGGTCACCGCCGCCGCGGTCGAGGGCATGAAGCCCGGCAGCGTGATCGTCGACCTGGCCGGGGAGACCGGCGGCAACTGCGAGCTCACCGAACCCGGCGAGGTCGTGGTCAAGCACGAGGTCACCATCGCCTCGCCGTTGAACCTGCCCGCCACCATGCCCGAGCACGCCTCCGAGCTGTACTCGAAGAACATTTCGGCACTGCTGGAACTGATGCTGGTCGACGGGAAGCTCGCGCCCGACTTCAGTGATCAGGTCCTCGCGGATTCCTGCGTCACACGTGAGGTGGAAGCCTGATGTACACCGAATTGCTTGCGAACATCGCGATCCTGGTGCTTTCCGGGTTCGTCGGGTTCGCCGTTATCTCCAAGGTTCCGAACACCCTGCACACCCCACTCATGTCGGGTACCAACGCCATTCACGGCATCGTCGTGCTCGGCGCGCTGGTCACCCTCGGTAACGTGCAGGATCCGTCGATCCTGACCCAGATCATCCTGTTCGTCGCCGTCGTCTTCGGAACCCTGAACGTCATCGGTGGTTTCGTGGTGACCGACCGCATGCTCGGGATGTTCAAGGGCAAAAAAGCAGCCCCGGTGAAGGCGGAGAAGTGATGCATACCTTCGACAATGTGACCTACCTGGTCAACGGGCTCTACATCATCGCCTTCGGCATGTTCATCTACGGCCTGATGGGCCTGACCGGGCCGAAGACCGCGGTGCGCGGCAACCTGATCGCCGCGGTCGGCATGTTCATCGCCGTCGTCGCGACCCTGATCTCGGTGCGGCACACCAGCAATTGGATCCTGATCATCGCCGGCCTGGTGGTCGGTATCGCCCTCGGCGTGCCGCCGGCCAAGTTCACCAAGATGACCGCCATGCCGCAGCTGGTCGCCGCCTTCAACGGCGTCGGCGGTGGCACGGTCGCGCTCATCGCGTGGTCGGAATTCATCAACAGCCAAGGGTTTTCGCACTTCGACGAAGAGCCCACCGTGCACATCGTGGTCGGCTCGCTGTTCGCCGCGATCATCGGCTCGATCTCGTTCTGGGGCTCGCTGATCGCGTTCGGCAAGCTGCAGGAGATCCTGCCCGGTCGCCCGATCGGTCTCGGCAAGTTGCAGCAGCCGCTGAACCTGCTGCTGCTCATCGGCGCTGTCGCGGCGGCCGTGGTGATCGGCATCGGCGCCACCAATGACGGTGTCTCCCAACTGTGGATGATCGCGGTGCTCGTGCTGGCCGGTGTGCTCGGCCTCGCGGTCGTGCTGCCGATCGGTGGCGCGGACATGCCCGTGGTCATCTCGCTGCTCAACGCGCTCACCGGATTGTCGGCCGCCGCAGCGGGTTTGGCGCTGAACAACACCGCGATGATCGTGGCGGGCATGATCGTCGGCGCGTCCGGCACCATCCTCACCAACCTGATGGCCAAGGCGATGAACCGGTCCATCCCGGCCATCGTGGCGGGCGGATTCGGTGGCGGCGGAACGGCTCCCGGAGCCGGCGGCGACGGCGAGGCCAAGCAGGCCAAGGCCACCTCGGCCGCGGACGCCGCGATCCAGATGGCCTACGCCAACCAGGTCATCGTGGTGCCGGGCTACGGCATGGCCGTCGCGCAGGCGCAGCATGCGGTCAAGGAAATGGCGGCGCTGCTCGAAGCCAAGGGCGTCGAGGTCAAGTACGCCATCCACCCGGTCGCGGGTCGCATGCCCGGCCACATGAACGTGCTCCTCGCCGAGGCCGAGGTCTCCTACGACGCGCTCAAGGAGATGGACGACATCAACGGTGAGTTCTCCCGCACCGACGTCGCCCTGGTCATCGGCGCCAACGACGTCACCAACCCGGCCGCCCGCGAGGACGCCAGCAGCCCCATCTACGGCATGCCGGTGCTCAACGTCGACCAGGCCAAGAGCGTCATCGTGCTCAAGCGCTCGATGAACTCCGGCTTCGCGGGTATCGACAATCCACTCTTCTACGCCGACCACACCTCCATGCTGTTCGGCGACGCGAAGAAGTCCGTCGGTGCGGTCACCGAAGAACTGAAAGCGCTGTAAGACCGGCGGTTTCACCGCAGACACCGCGGTTCTCCGCGCGCACACAAGGTTTCACCCGAACGGCCCTCCGTCGATCCCGGCGGAGGGTCGTTCGTCGGTACTGGGATAGATTCTGCCGAGACGATTCGAGGAGAACCCACACAATGTCGCAGGGCCATTCGCTGCCTACCCAACCCGGCTACGGCGCAACGGCTCTCGGTATCCCTCCGACGCCGCCGGGCCAGAAGCCGGGGCGCGCGGTCCGGATCGGCATCGTCGCCGCGCTCGTCGTCGGCGTCGCGGTATGTCTGGTCATCGGCTTCTGGGTCAGCATGCCATCGGCGCCCGCCGACGACACGATCGCCGCGGGCGATTGCGCGAAGGTATGGGGCACCACCAGCGACGCCGACCTGGAGAAGGCCGATTGCGTTGACCCGCAGGCCAATTACCGGGTGGCCGTGCGGGTCGACAACGGCACCGAGGCCTGCCCGAGCGGCGATTACGCGTACTACAAGCGCGCCGGGCTGGACGGTTACCGGCTGTGCCTGACCCTGAACGCCGCCGAAGGCGAGTGCTTCGAGGACCTGCCCGGCTCGATCAGCCGGAAGACGACCTGCGATCTCGGTAAATATCGGGTGGGCAAAGTCGTTCGGGGAACGACGGATCGGATGACGTGCGGAACGGACACCACCGCGGAGTGGGCCCTGGTCTACCCGACGCCGGAGCGAATGACGCTCTGCATGCGGAAGCTGTGACAGTGATCGCCCGCGATTTAATTTGCTGGACACGGCGGCTCGGTAACCACGATCATGCTCGGAGTGTCCGCACGTAATGAGCCTCTTCGGTTGATCGACCCGAGTGAGCCCTCGGCCGATCTCGCCGAGCGGCTGCCGTGGGCCGTCACCGTCGACTCCGCCTACTCCACCCGCGATGCGATCGATGCCCTCGCGGTGAGTCCGTTCCTGCGCGGCGATCAGCCCTGCGCGCACATCGCGCGGTTCGAGCGGATCAACCCCGAGGCGCTGCTGCGCCCCGCGCACGGTCGCGTGGTGCGCTCGGTGCAGGACGACGACAGCAGCGCGGCCCTGGTGGTCGGCGCGGGCTGGTCGTTGCGCGCGATCCGCTGGTCGGGTGGGTCGGCGATGGTCGAAGTCACCGCCGAGACCGACGAACTGGCCGCCGCGGTGCTGGCCGAGTCGATCAAAGGCGCGGCCGCGCAGCCCGAGGTGGGCGAGACCATCGAGATGGGGTTCTGGCACATGAGTGGCCATGGGCCGCAGCGTCGTGGGCACAGCATCTCGGCGCCGGAGTGGTCGGCGATCCGCGGCAACTACCCTGGTGACGTCGCGGGTGCCTTGGACCGGCTGATGGCACTGACCGCAGCCGATGTGCGCGGCCGCCTGGTGCTGCTGCACGGACCGCCGGGGACCGGAAAGACCACTGCCCTACGGGCGCTCGCGCGGGCGTGGGCGCCGTGGTGCCAGTTCGACTGCGTGCTCGATCCGGAGGTGATGTTCGGCAAGCCGGGCTACCTGATGGACGTGGCGGCGGGCGTCGACGGCGACGACGAGACCAAGCGCTGGCGCATGCTGGTGCTGGAGGACTGCGACGAGCTGATCCGGGGCGAGGCGAAAGAGACGGCGGGCCAGGGTCTTTCGCGATTGCTCAACCTGACCGATGGGATGCTCGGCCAGGGCAGGGATGTGCTGGTCGCGATCACTACCAACGAGGATTTGTCCCGGCTGCATCCGGCGGTCACCCGGCCGGGCCGCTGTCTGGCACAGCTGGAGGTCGGTCGGCTTTCGCCCGCTGAATCGGCGGCCTGGCTCGCCAAGGAAAGGCATTCCGATACCCCGGCCGATGCCGCCTGTCCGGACGGTGCGACCTTGGCGGAACTGGTGGCATTGCGTGACGGGGACACCCGGATTCAATCGGTCCGGGAAGATCCCATGAATTCCGGTCTGTATCTGTGATGCGTTAGGCGCTGGTTACCGGGCGCACAGAATCTCGCGTTATCCGCTAGATTCTGGGAGTTCGTTCGCCGCCACACGGTGAAATTGCTCGAGCCCTGGGGAGGGGAAATCCATGACCACGCCACCGCCCAACTATCAAAATCCAGGACAGGGTTACGGCGGACCGCCGGGTTATCCGGGAGCGCCGGGCGGCGCACCGGGTTATCCGCCGCCGCAGCCGGGCTACGGTCCGGCCTATCCGCCGCCGCAGGGGTTTCCCCCACCCAATAACGGGTTCGCGCCGCCGCCCGGTTTTCCGCCGCCCAACAATGGTTTTCCGCCGCCCGGTTTTCCGCCGCCCGGTTTTCCGCCGCCCGGTCAGCCCGGCTTCCCGCCTGGCCCACCGCCGCAGCGTCCGCGCGGTCGCAGCGGTCTCAGTAAGGTGATCGCCTTCATCACGGTGTTCGTGGTGGCCGGACTCGTCGTCTTCGGCATTCGTACCGTGCTCGCCGCTGATGGCGACAAGGTCGATGTCGGCGAGTGCGCGAAACTGTCGGGATCGACGTACAAGGCCGAGTTCGCCACCAAGAATTGCTCGGACGCCGAAGCGAATTATGTGGTGGCGCAGCGCATCGACGGCGTCAATAAAGACTGCCCCACCAAGGATTACGCCAGCTACTACCAGACCGGCCGGAATGGGTACACGCTCTGCCTTCGCCTCAACGTGAAGGAAGGCGACTGCATCGAGAGCGGCGTCCTCTCCGCCAGCACCAAGGTCGCCTGCACGAGCACGGCCGACTTCAAGATCGGGCGCATCATCCGCGGCAGCGCGGACAAATCGGCGTGCGGCGAGACGTTCACCGACGACAATGCCATCGTCTACCCGAAACCGGACCCGCTCACGCTGTGCCTGGTGTCACCGACGTAGCCGGTCGGTCGGCTCCGGCGCGACGACTCCGGCATAGCGGCAGCACACCAGCACCGCGATCAGCGGCACGGCCATCGCGGCGGTCAGCGGGATCACCGCGGTGAGCCAGCCGATCACCGCGGGGCCCGCGAGCAGGCCCAGGTAGCCGATACTGAAAACGCGGGACATGTCGGTCGCGGCCTTGTCGGAGCCGAGATTGCCTGCCGCGGTGAAGATCTGGGGGACGCTGCCGGACAGGCCGAGACCCATCAGCGCCCAGCCGGACAGGGTCAGCGGGATCCACGGGGATGCCATGATCAAGGCGAGGCCGAGTGCGGAGAGCAGCATGCCGTAGCGGACCACGGCGACCCGGCCGACGACGCCGCTCACCCGATCGGCGGCCAGTCGGCCTGCGGTCATCGTGACGGAGAAGGCGCCGAAGGCCAGGGCCGCGGTGGCCGCGTCGGCGCCGAGATGTTCACGGAGTTGCAGCGTGCTCCAGTCGCCGGCCACACCCTCGGCGAGCAGCACTGAGAAGGCGATTACGGCCAGTGCCAGCACTTTTCGGTTGCGGTCTCGTTGGTCGGTGCTTTTCGCGGCCGACGGGTCTGACGGGGAGTCCTGCACGGCCTCCGTAGCGATCCGCGCATCGGCAGCGCGTTCGGCTGCCCCTGCCGTATCGGTGTCGCGAAGCAGTCGCGGTAGCACTGCAAGGGTCAGTGCCACGCCGCCAATCGCCGCCAACCCCAACGTCATCCGCATGTCCCAACCGGCCCGCAGCGTCGCCGCGCCGAGCAGCGAACCGAGCAACCCACCACCCGAGAACAGCGCATGGAACGCCCCCATGATCGGGCGCCCGTACGCCCGTTCCACGTGCACCGCTTGGGTATTCATCGACACGTCCAGTGCGCCGTTGCCGAAACCGAAGCAGGCCAACGCGATCGCCAGGCTGACCGGACCGGTCGCAAGTCCCGGCCCGATCACCGCCGCCGACATGACGATCGCGGCGGCGGCAACCAGTGTCCGGCTACCGAACCGGTCCGCGAGCGGGCCCGTGATGCGCATGCCCACGATGCCCGCACCGGCCATCAGGAGGATGAACATCCCCAGCGTCGATTTCGCGACACCGGTCCGGTCGGTGATCAGTGGAATGTGCACGACCCACATGGCCAGCAAGAACCCGTTCAAGCCGAACACCGTGAACACGGCGACGCGGGCCACGCGGGTCGGTCGATCGGCCGTCGGAGTCAGCACAGTTTCGACGGTACCGATCACAGTGCGGTGTTTCCCCACCCCCTCGGTATCGACAAGAGGCCGCCCCACCGCGCGGCATCCGGGGCGAGACATCGTCGGCCCGCCGGTCCGGAAACCGGATCGCGACGCTGCGATCCGGTTCCACGGGGTTGTCTGCACAGCCTCTACCTCTTCCAACCATCCACTAGCCCTGGATGTTCCAGATTCCCGTCGCGGCTGTCTCCCGTGCGTAGTCGGTGAAATCCTTGGCCTCCCGGCCCAAAGCGCGGCGCACACCGTCCGCGGTCTTGGAGTTCCGGCCGTCCAGGATCGTGCCGAACAGGTAGTCGAGCAGGCTCACCGCGTCGGCGGGTACCTGGTATTCGGTCAGTGCCGCAACGAAATCCGTGCGGGACACCGGGATGAACGCGATCTCTCGCCCGGTCGCCGCGGCGATCTCCGCGACGGCTTCGGCGAAGGTCAGTGCGCGCGGACCGGTCAGTTCGTAGACCTCGCCCTGATGCCCGTCCTCGGTGAGCGCACGCACCGCGACGTCGGCGATGTCGTCGGCGTGCACGAACGGTTCCGGCACATCGCCATTGGGCATTGCGACTTCCCCGGCCAGGATGTAGTCGTTGAACGCGCCCTCGCTGAAGTTCTGCGCGAAGAAGCTGCACCGCACGATGGTCCATTCGAGGCCGGATTCCTGGACGATCTCCTCGCATTCCACCGCCTCCGGCTCGCCGCGGCCGGAGAGCAGCACGAGCCGGCGCACTCCGCTCTGTACCGCCGCCGCGGTGAATGCGCGGATCGCGTCGGGGGCGCCGGGCACCGCGAGGTCGGGCTGGTAGGCGACGTAGACGGTGTGCACGCCGGCTAGCGCCGCGGGCCAGGTCGCGCGGTCCTCCCAGCTGAACGGGGTGTCCGCCGAGCGTGAGCCGATCCGGATCGGGTGGCCCGCTTGGGTGAGTCGAGTCGCGACCCGGCTGCCGGTCTTGCCGGTGCCGCCGGTGACGAGGATGCGGTGCTGGTCTGTGGTGCTGTTTGTCATGGTTGAAGTACACCGTCCGCAGCCGAGACGAAACATAGTTCAGCGGCTCACGAGCATGCGTCATCGTCTACTCTTGGGGCGTGGATGCGCTCGCCAGTCTGCTCGAAGGCCCACGCGCCCGAGGCGCGTTCCTGATGTGCTCGTTGCTTAAACCGCCGTGGTCGCTGCGCATTCAGGACGAGGCCCCGCTCGCCGTGGTGTCGATGGTGCGCGGCGATGCCTGGGTCATGATGGGCAAGCACAAGCCGCGGCAGTTGAGCGAAGGCGATGTCGCGATCTTCCGCGGGCCCGATCACTACACCGTCGCCGACGATCCGGCCACTGAGCCGCAGGTGATCATCCATCCGGGCAATGTGACAAAGACGCCCGACGGTGAAATCCTCTGCGAGACATTGAGTCTCGGCGTGCGCCAGTGGGGCACCGACGCCGACGGCGCGACCATGATCGTCACCGGAACATACGAGTCGGCGGGCGCGGCCAGTCAGCGCCTGCTGCGCGCGCTGCCGCCGCTCATCGTGCTGCAGCGCGGCGACTTCGATACCCGGCTGCTCGACATCCTGGTCGACGAGGCCGTCAAGGACGAGCCCGCCCAGGGCGCCGTGCTCGACCGGCTGCTGGACATGGTGCTGATCGCCGCGCTGCGCGCCTGGTTCGCCCGCAACGACGCGCCCGCTTGGTATCACGCCTACAGCGACCCACTGGTCGGCAAGGCGCTGCGACTGCTGCAACACAATCCGGCGCACGGCTGGACCGTGGCCGGCCTGGCCGAGGCGGTCGGCGTTTCCAGGGCCGCGCTGGCCCGCCGCTTCACCGACCTGGTCGGCGAGCCACCGATGTCCTTCCTCACCGAATGGCGGCTCGCGCTGGCCGCCGACCTGCTCGCCGAATCCGACGCCACCATCGAAGCCATTGCCCGCCAGGTCGGTTACGGCAGCGCCTTCGCCCTGAGCACCGCCTTCAAACGCCAGTTCGGGGTCAGCCCGCGCGACCACCGGCAGGGCGCCGCCCCGGCTGAGCTATCGTCGGCCGGGTGACGCAGCAGTATCCGGTCCTCTGGCCGATGCCGACCCGCTGGGCGGACAACGACCACTACGGCCACGTGAACAACGTGACGTACTACTCGTACTTCGACACCGCGGTCAACGCGTGGCTGATGCACGCCACCGGCACCGACATCCGCGAACTCCCCGCCCTCGGCGTTGTCGCGCAGACCTCCTGCCAATACGTCGGCTCCCTGAGCTTCCCGGACCAGCTGCAGATCGGCCTGCGCATCTCCCGCCTCGGCCGCTCCAGCATCACCTACGACCTGGCCATCTTCCGCGAGGCCGACAACGCCCTCGAACTAGCCGCCACCGGCACCTTCGTCCACGTCTACGTAGACGCCGAAACCCGCAAACCCGTAGAGATCCCCGCCGTAATCCGCACCGCCGCCACCACCCTCGTCACCGACGCCTAACCCCGAGCCGCACACTTTCTGACTTCCCGCACAGGGAATCGCATGCGATTCCCTGTGCGGGAAATCAGAAAGTGTGCGCCTGTGTGGGTAGCGGGTGGAGCTGCGGCCGCGGGGGACAGGGGAGGGGCGCGGGGGTGATGGTGACGTGTGGGTGGGGGGAGTGGCGGGAGTGGTCTGTGGCGCGTTGCCACCGGCGAACCGCCGATTCGCCGGTGAGGTCCTGCCAGGTCCAGCGGACCATCCGCAGACCGGCGTCGCGGAGCGCATCCTCACGAAGTTTTTCCTTGAAGACGACATCGCCGGGTTCTTGTCCAGGCTTCAGCAATCGGCCGTACTTGACCTGGCCGTCGAATTCGCCGACAACGCCTGTCTTCGGGTCGTAGAAGTCCACGCGTCCCAGGAATTCCCCTGTTGCGGAACGCACTTCGCCTTGTTGGGACGGTATCGGCAACCCATTCCGCCAGAACATCACCCGGCTCCGCGATTCACCGACGCTCTCGCTGCGGGCGTCGAGGAAATCGATCGTTCTCCGTGCCTGCGAGATCCCACTGCGGCGATGGGCGAATTCGAGTTCGAGCGCCAGCTCCGACCCCGTAACGCCGAGCATCCGCAAAGCTGCGTCGCCCGCCACTACAGCTTGCTCGAAGGGCAGGGTTCGGGCCAAGTCGACGATTGTTCGTGCAGGCGAAGTGGTCCACCAGCCGTCGATCTCCACCACCCCGTCCGCGATAGGAGCGCAGTGGACTTTCAGTGCACGACGTACCCGTCCACCGTTGCGCCGGTTCCGCGTTACGTGGACCAGCTCCAAAGCTGTTGCCCACAAAGGCAATTTGTACAGTACGGCGGCGGACTGATGGCTAACGATGGTGTCTGCGGCTAACGCAGGTAGCGTCGACTCGATCAGAATGCGGTGTTGACCGGCACTGTCACGGCTGCTGAAGTCAGCTTCCTCGATGTAACAGCCATGACCGAGGCGACGCCACTCCCGCCCGCGGTAAAGCTGGCGGATGTCGTGGTCGGTATACCCCCGGCTCAGCACGTTCCGGCGGAGCTGTATCTCGTCCATAGCGAACATCCTCACCTCCCCACGCCCACAGCCCTACCCCCCCACCGCCCACCTGTGCACAACTCACCCCTGTGCATAACTCGCATCCACCAATCCTCACGCACACTTTTTGATTTCCCGCACACGAAATCGCATGCGATTCGATATGCGGGAAATCAAAAAGTGTGCGGCTAGATCCGGCTCAGCAAGGTGAGCGGGTCCTCGAGCAGGCTCGCGACGGTGGCGAGGAAGCGGGAGGCGAGTTCGCCGTCGATCATGCGGTGATCGAAGCTGATGCCGAGGGTGGTGACCGAGCGGATCGCGAGTTCGTCGCGGAACACCCACGGCCGCTTGCGGATCGAGCCCAGGCACAGGATGGCGGCCTCGCCGGGGTTGACCAGCGGCACGCCGGTGTCGACGCCGAACACTCCCACATTGGTGATGGTGAAGGTGCCGCCGCGCAGGTCGGCCGGGCTCGCGCCGCCCGATCGCGCGGTCTCGGCCAGCCAGCCGATCTCCCGGGTGAGGTCGCGCAGGCTCAACGAGTGCGCGTCCTTGATATTGGGCACCAGCAGGCCGCGCTCGGTGGCCACCGCTAACCCGAGGTTCACATAGTGCTTGGTGACGATCTCCTGATTCGCCTCGTCCCAGTAGGTATTGATGCCGGGGAACTCCCGCAAGGCCGCCAACGCCGATTTCGCGACCAGCGCCAGCGGGGTAAGCGTCAGCCCGGCAAAGGATTTGGTGGTGCGCAGGTGGTCGATCAGCTCCATCGAGGCGGTGCAGTCGAGGGTGACGAAGGTGCTCGCCTGCGGGATGGTGCGGGCACTCGCCACCATGGCCGCCGCCGTGCGCTTGCGGACGCCGCTGATCGGTGTACGCACCTCACGGGCCGGCTCGCCGGTATCGGTGGCGGCAGCAGTCTCTGGTCGACTCGCCGATGTGCGCGGTTGCGATACCGGGACCGCGCCGCGCACGTCCTCGACGGTGACGGCACCGCCGGGCCCCGAACCCGCGACGAACCACAGATCGATACCCAATTCGCGCGCCAGCTTGCGGGCGGCAGGAGTGGCAGCGGCCCTCGTGGTTGTCAGTTGCGGCCTGGTGCCGTCCGACAGGGACTCTGCGACATCATCTTCGGAGTCCCGCGCATCATCGGTCGTGCTGTCTCGCGGTCGGGCGGCAACCGATTCGGTCGAATCTGCTGGCGCGTCAACGGATTCGCCCTCTGGCGCAACAGCCTGTCGATTCTCCGCCGGCGCACCGTTCGGTCCTTGTCGCGAATCCGCTTCTGTGACAGCGGCAACGGGCCGACGGCGCCTCGACATTGCTTCACCCTCGGGCCCATAACCCACCAGCACCGCCGTCCGGCCCGCACCGGGTGCGTCGCTCGACACCTCGGCACCGTTCGCGCCGCCTGCCTGCTCCGCCTCCGCCTCGTCGTTCTGCACGCGGATCAACGGCGCCCCGACGAGCACCGTCTCCCCCGGCTGCGCGAGCAACTCCACCACCCGCCCGGCGAACGGCGACGGCAGCGCGACCACCGCCTTCGCCGTCTCCACCTCGGCGATGGTCTGATTCAGTTCCACCGCGTCGCCGACAGCGACCGACCAGGACACCAATTCGGCGTCGGCCAGCCCTTCGCCGAGGTCGGGGAGCCGGAATTCCAGGACGTTGCCGGACTGGTCGGCGCGATCTTCCACGTGGACACCTTTCACTACGGGTGGACCGGCGTCAGGCGGCGAGGGTTCGATCGACCGCGGCGAGGATGCGGTCCGGGTCGGGCAGGTGGAACTTCTCGAGCTTGGCCGGGGGATACGGGATGTCGAATCCGCCGACGCGCAACACCGGCGCCTCCAAGTGGTAGAAGCAGCGTTCGGTGATCCGCGCGGCGATCTCCGCGCCGAGACCGGCGAAAACGGGGGCCTCGTGGGTGATGACCAGCCTGCCGGTCTTGGTCACCGACTCCTCGATGGTGTCGAAATCGATCGGCGAGAGACTGCGCAGATCGATCACCTCCAGTGAATGCCCCTCCTCGGCAGCGATTTTCGCGGCGGACAGCGCGGTGGCCACGGTGCCGCCGTAGGCGACGACGGTGGCGTCGGTGCCGGTGCTGCACACCCTGGCGCGATCGGCCGGCAGTTCTCCGTCGCGGTCGAGCGCGAGGAAGTCGACGTCGGCCTTGTCCCAGTAGCGCCGCTTGGGTTCGAAGAAGATCACCGGGTCGTCCAGCGCGATCGCCTGGCGGATCATCACATACGCGTCGGCGGGGTTGCTCGGCGTCATCACCCGCAGCCCCGCGGTATGCGCGAAATAGGCTTCCGGCGATTCCGAATGATGCTCCACCGACCCGATGCCGCCACCGAACGGAATGCGAATCGTGATGGGCGCGTTCACCTTTCCCTGCGTCCGGTAGTGGATCTTGGCCACGTGCGAGACGATCTGGTCGAAGGCGGGGTAGACGAACCCGTCGAACTGGATTTCACACACCGGCCGGTAACCGCGCAGCGCCATCCCGAAAGCCGTTCCCACGATGCCGGATTCGGCCAGCGGGGTGTCGATGACCCGGTTGTTGCCGAAGTCCTTCTGTAAGGCGTCGGTCACCCGGAAGACGCCGCCGAGGCGGCCGATGTCCTCGCCCATGAGCACGACCTTGGGGTCGTCCTCCAGTGCGCGGCGCAGTCCGGTGTTCAGCGCGCCTGCGAAAGTAGTGATCACGAAGGGACTCCTTCCGGTCTCGCGACAGCCTCGCTGGGATCGCCGGCCAAGTACTGCGCGTACTCCCGTCGCTCCTCGGTGATGAGCGCATGCGGGGTGGCATAGACATGCTCGAACAGGTCCATCGGCCCGGGGTTCGGCATCTCGATGGTGGAGGTGCGCACCTGCCGGGCGACCTCGTCGGCGCGCTCGGCGACCTCGCGCTGGAACGGGTAGTCGAACAGCGACTCGCGCTCCAGCAGCCTGCGTAGCCGGTCGATCGGATCGCGGCGGGCCCACTCCTCGGTCTCCGCGGACGAGCGGTAGCGGGTGGGATCGTCGGCGGTGGTGTGCGGGCCCATCCGGTAGGTGAGCGCCTCGATGAAGGACGGCCCGCCACCGGAGCGGGCGCGCGCCACCGCCTGCCGCGTCACGGCCAGCACCGCGAGTACGTCGTTGCCGTCGACCTGCACGCCAGGGATGCCGTAACCGTAGGACCGCCGCACGATCGGCGTCTGACTCTGCACCCGGACCGGCTCGCTGATCGCCCAATGGTTGTTCTGGCACAGGAACACCACGGGCGCGCTCCAGCTCGCGGCGAAACCGAGTGCCTCGGCGATGTCGCCCTGGCTGCTCGCGCCGTCGCCGAAGTAGGCGATGGTCGCGATCTCGGCGCCGTCCAGGTGCGCGGCGTAGGCATAACCGGTCGCGTGCAAGCCCTGCGAGCCGACGATGATGTTCGGGTTGGTCATGTTGACCGCGTTCGGATCCCAGCAGGAGTGCGCGACACCGCGCCACAGCCGGGTGATCTCGGTGGGGTGCACGCCGCGGCAGTAGGCGACGGCGGCCTCGCGGTAACTACAGAACACATAGTCGTCCGGATGCAGAGCGTGCGCGGATCCGACCTGAGTGGCCTCTTGGCCGAGCAGCGGAGCCCATAGGCCGAGCTGACCCTGCCGCTGCAGGGCGGTCGCCTCGGTGTCGATGCGGCGGGTGACCACCATGTCCCGATAGAGCGCACGCAGCTGTTCGGGCCCGACGTCGGCGACCAGTGCCGCGTGCTCTCGATCGAGCACACGGCGACCGTCGGGCTGGACCAATTGAACCGGGTACTCGATCTTGTCTGGCATCGTGACCGCCTCCTCATCAGGCAGGTGTGCTCTACCTCACAGCATCCACGATAATGCGATGTGCGCAAGTGATCGACACGCGAATACGCATAATGCTCAATTCTTACCGGCGCGCCGATGTCATACTGCGTCGTATGACCAGAGAAAACGTCGACGTGACCTTGGACGCCACCGACGCCAGACTCTTGCTGGAACTGGTCGCCAACCCGAGAGCCACCGGCGTCGAACTGGCCGCGCGACTCGGACTGTCGCGCAATACCGTGCAGGCTCGGTTGTCGCGCTGGGAGGCGGGCGGTGTGCTCGGCAGTTTCGAGCGCCGGGTGCAGCCGCGCGCACTGGGCTATCCGCTGGCGGCGTTCGTCGCGGTGGTCGTCGATCAGCACCAATTGGACTCCGTCGTAGACGAACTCGCCGAGGTGCCCGAGGTGACCGAGGTGTGCGGCATGACCGGGCTCACCGATCTGACGGTGCGAGTGGTCGCCAGGGACGCCGACGACCTGTACCGAATCGCCGGTCAGATATTGAAGATTCCCGGCGTGGAGCGCACCAATATGGCGTTGGTGATGCGTGAGCTGGTCGGCCCGCGCACCGCGCCGCTGCTGCATCGACTATCGCGCGGCAACTAACCGCACGCGGGCCGGTGTGACCCCCGCTAGGGTGCGGGAATGGAGATTTCGGGCAAGGTTGCGATCGTCACGGGGGCCGGCGCGGGAATCGGAGCGGCCTTGGCGCGCAGGTTGGTTGCCGACGGAGCGCGCGTGGTGCTCGCCGACCTCGATGCCGACGCGGCGACCCGGGTCGCCGAGTCCCTCGGTGCCGCCGCGGTCGCGGTCGGCGGGGACGTCGCGGACGAACAGGTGATCCGCGGGCTGATCGATCGCGCAGAGGCCGAATTCGGCCCGGTAGACCTCTATTTCGCGAACGCGGGCATCGCCGGTGGCGCAGGGCTGGACAGCACCGACGCACAGTGGTCGGCGGCGCTGGAGGTCAATGTGCTCGCCCATGTCCGCGCCGCGCGCCTGCTGGTACCCGGCTGGCTGACACGTGGGACCGGCTACTTCGTGTCCACCGCGTCGGCGGCCGGCCTGCTCACCCAGCTCGGATCCGCGCCCTACTCGGTGTCCAAGCACGCCGCCGTCGGATTCGCCGAGTGGCTCTCGGTCACTTACGGAGACAAGGGCATTCGGGTGAGCTGCGTCTGCCCGATGGGCGTCGACACCCAACTCCTGCACACCGGCTTCGTCCCTGGTGAGCACGCTGCCGAGGCCGAACTCGCCGTGAAGGCCGTGAAAACCGCTGGGGCGGTGCTCTCCCCGGACCAGGTCGCCGAAATCATCGTCGCCGGCGTCGCGGCCGAGCACTTCCTGATCCTGCCGCACCCCGAGGTCCTGAAGATGTACCGCCACAAGGGCACCGACTACGACCGCTGGCTCGACGGCATGCGTCGCTTCCAGGCCGCCCTGCAAAGCTGAGCCGGCTGACGGCCTTCGCCAACGGCCGGGTCGATGCGTCGCAGTCCCAGTGCGGCCTGGCGGAAACAGCTCAATCCCCGCAGCATCCTTGCGGATGCCGCGGGGCGGCGTTCGTCAGCCGACAGCCGCAGCCCACAGGGCGTGCGATCGTTTCGCCGAATCAATCATCGAGTCATGCTGAGATCATTCAGTGGGTCTAGATCTCATCGGCGTGCGGCTCGAGCGGGCAGGTGGGTTTACCAGCAATCGAAGTCCTCAGCGTTACAGATCCACATCTCCAGGAACCTTGGATCTTTGCCGCTCTCTTTATAATCGTCCGGATCTTCAATGGCCTCGGTTTGCTGCTCATTGAGTGCGATTTGATCGTCGAGCTTTTTCTTGAAAAACTCCGCCATGCCGTCCTCGGTGGCACAGCACGCCTTGATGACGCCCTTGTGAGCGATGACGTTCTCTTTCAGCGTCCGGGCGTACAACGTTGGGTCCGAGCACATCGCCTCCCTGGTCGCGGGATTGAATTCATGGCCATAGAGCTCGACCAGCGTCCTATTGAGCGGGTTGTAATAGTATGTGCGATTGCCGTTGGGATCTACGCGAACTTCGTTGGTGTTGTCCCATTCGTACGGTGCACGCCATTGGATTTCGGCGTACTCCTGATACCACACACGGCTGCGCGGCGCTCGGCCACCGTCCTCGCACAGAAAACTGTAGAGCTCCCTGGCTATTCGCTGCTCTTGTTCTTCGGTATACCCCCCGGCGTGGCTTGCCGGGGTGCCGAGAATTACTGCTGTGGCGATTGTGAGTACCGCAAGCAGTATCCTTTTTATCGCTAGCATATTCGGGGTCCTCTCCTGAATGTCATTGCCCGTTCGATCTGCGATTCCGATCGCTGCCCGGGTTCACCATCGGCCTGACCGACATCAGGCGCCGATAGGGTCTTCGTCGCCGGAGGCGGTGTGGATGGAAAAGGCTGGGCGACTCCGTCGGTGCAGGTCGGCGTGCCGCAAGTGGACCGCCGCACGAGAGGTCGCCGAGCCCGGCACCGACGAACTGTGACCGCCCAGGCTGGTCGAAGGGAGAGCTGACTGGGCGAGCGGCATTCGAGTGATGTCACGCGGGGGAAACATTGCGGGCGCTCGACGTAAAGAAGACCGGCTAGTTCTATAGGTATGGCAGAGGGAACCCATCCCGTCGATAGCAGATTGCCGTTCGGGCGGCAGCTCACCTTCGGCATCCAGCACGTGCTGATCATGTACACCGGCTGCATCACGGTGCCGCTGGTGTTCGGGGCGGCCGCCGGGCTCGACCGGGCCACCATCGGCCTGCTGATCAGTGCGGATCTGCTGATCGCCGGGGTGATCACGCTGGTGCAGAGCCTGGGGGTGGGCAAGCTCGCGGGTGCGCGGCTGCCCATCATCTGCGGTGCCACCTTCATCGGCCTCGATCCGATGATTCTGATCGCCAAGGAGTACGGGCTCCAGGCGGTCTACGGGTCGATGATGATCGGCGGTGTGGTCGGCGTCGCGCTGGCGGTGCCGTTCGCTCGCCTGGTGCGGTTCTTTCCGCCGCTGGTCACCGGGACCGTGCTCACCGTGGTCGGCGTCTCGCTGATCGGGGTGGCCGGTGGGCTGATCATCGGCAATGATCCGAAGGCGGCCTCGTTCGCCGCGCCGTCGCATATCGGTCTCGCGGCTGTCGTCTTCCTGATCGCCGTCGTGTTTCTGTGCCTGGGTCGCGGCATGGTCGCCCAGCTGGGGGTGCTGATCGGCTTGGTGGTCGGCATTGTCATCGCCATCCCGATGGGCCTGATCGACACCGACGGCATCGCGGGGGCCGACTGGGTGGGGCCGCCGAAGCCGTTCCACTTCGGCGCGCCGGAGTTCCCGATCACCGGGGTGGTCGCGATGAGCGTGGTGATGGCGGTGGTGTTCGCCGAGTCGACGGCGAGCATGCTGGCGATCAGTGAGATCACCGGAAAGCCGATCGGCAAGGGCGATTTGGCGCGCGGGCTGGTCGGTGACGGGCTCTCCGGCGTGCTCGGCGGGGTGTTCACCTCGTTCGTGGACACGATCTTCAACCAGAATGTCGGTGCAGTCGCGGCCACGCGGGTCTTCAGCCGCTACGTCACCGCCACCAGCGGGGTGATCCTGGTGGTGCTCGGGCTGATGCCTCGCTTCGGCGCGATCGTGGCCGCGATCCCCGAACCGGTGGTCGGCGGGGTCGGGTTGGTGCTGTTCGCCACCATCGCGATCGTCGGCATCGACACGCTGCGCAAAGCGGATCTCGCCGACCGGGTCAACGCCACCATCGTCGCCACCGCGCTCGGCGTCGGGCTGCTGCCGGTCATGGCGAAGGACATGTTCGTCCATTTCCCCTCTGCCGCCCAGATCCTGCTCACCAGCGGCATAACCCTCGGCGCGGCAACATCATTCACCCTCAACGTGCTCTTCAACCACACCAGGCTCGGTGTCTTTGCCCGAGGGAAAACCGCAGCCGCCGCCCCCGAGGCCAGCCCTGAACCCTCGGCCGTCGCCGAACCACGCCACGACATGCCCTCCCCGGCTCCCGCCTGACGACGACTGCCGTGAGTGGCACACCACGGCGGAGCGTTCTCGACGTTTGCCTCCACCATGTGCCATTGGCCGAGAACTCTCGGCATCGCACTCGGTGGTGTCGCGACTACGGTCCGGTCGCACCTGCAATGCCCACGCCAACTCGGCTGTTCACAACCTGGGCGGCTGACCAATCGGCGCGCGGCCGGCCGGCCGGGGTCCGGCGCGTTCAGGCGCGGTGACTCAGAACCTTGCGGACCAGCAGCCCGGCGATGAGTGCCCAGAAGGCAGCGCCGACCCCGAGGAAACCGACACCGGACGCGGCGATCAGGAAGGTGACGATGCCTGCTTCGCGATGTTTTTCCGACGCCAGCGCACCGGTCAACGCGGCCGCGAGCGTGGCCAGCAAGGCAAGGCCCGCAACGGTTTCCAGAACGCCTTTCGGCGCGGTGGCGATGAACGTGACCAGAGCCGCCGAACCCAGAGCAAGCACCAGATAGATAGCGCCCGCGGTGAAGGCGGCAGTCCACCGCTTCTTCGGATCGGGATGGGCCGAGGGCGCAGCGGAGAGCGCGGCACTGATCGCGGCCAGGTTGATGGCGTGACCACCCGCGGGCGCGCCGACGATGGTGCCGATACCGGTAACGGTCATGGCCGCCCGCCACGGAACCTGGTAATCGAAGGATTTCATGACCGCGGTCCCGGGAATGTTCTGCGACGCCATGGTGACGATGTACAGCGGGATCGCCACGCCGATCATCGCCTGCCAATTCCAGTGCGGCAGTGTCAGTTCTACTGATGGCACCATCGCCGCGAAGTCGAGATGCTTGTGCTGCACCGCGATACTGATGCCCGACCCGATCGCCGCCGTGGCGAACGCCGCGATCACCGCCCACCGCTTGGCCACCCGTTGCAGCACCAGCCACACCAGGATCACCGGCACCACCACCGCCGGACTGGACCGTATCGCTTGCACCGGTGCCAGGCACAGCGGCAGCAGCACCCGGCCAGCATGGCCTGCGCGATCTCCACCGGGATCGCGGCGACCAGATTCCCCAGCCGCTGCCACAGGCCGGTGATCACGATCAACACCCCGGCGATCACGAACGCGCCGACCGCGGCGGGCCAGCCGCCGACCACCGCACCCGTGCTCGCGAGCAGCGCGGCGCCGGGGGTGGACCAGGCCAGCGTGATCGGCATCCGATACCGGTAGCTCAACAGCATCATGCCGATCGCCTGCGTCACGCAGACCGCGAACAGCCCCGACGCCGCCTGTGCCGCGTTCGCACCTACCGCGGTCAGTCCGCTGAGCACCACGGCGAACGCGCTGGTGAAACCCACCAGTGCGGTGACCGCGCCGGCACCGAGCGGCTGGGCGAGCCCCACCTTCGGGGCCAGAGGCTCTTTGTCCAGCTCGGCGGGTGCCTCGGCGGCCGGGGAAAGGTTCGACATTGTGGCGATACTGCCGGTAACTGGACTGCTCCGTCACGGGCCAGTCGGCCGAAACTGGACCGAATTGCGGAACGGTCGCCGCTGGCTACTGCGCTGAACTTCCATCCGGCGCATCCGGCCGGACTTCGACACAGGGTCTACGACGACACGCCGTACCCGCGCCGTCCTACCGGTGAGTAGCGCTGGGGTGCAGCCACATTGCCCAGTTCAGATGCGTAGTCTGAGGGGTATTCGGTGCGCGAGGGTGCGATTACTGGACTAGGAGCTGGGTTGAGCGCGGTACTGATCTCGCCGGTAGAGCTTCGGGAAGTGTTGTCGGACAAGCGGGTTCGCCTGCTGGATGTCCGATGGGCGCTGGGCGACCCGGACGGCCCGCAACATTATCTGAACGGCCACATCCCCGGCGCGGTGTTCGTCGACATGGAAACCGAGCTGGCCGCGCCGCCGTCGCCCACCCGCGGCAGGCACCCGCTGCCGGACATCGGGCCGCTGCAGAAGTGTGCGCGCAGTTGGGGCATCTGCCAGGACGATCCGGTGGTCGTCTACGACGCGACCGGCGGCATGGCGGCCGCCCGCGCCTGGTGGCTGCTGCGCTGGGCGGGCATCGCCGACGTGCGCATCCTCGACGGCGGACTGCCCGGCTGGACCGACGCGGGTGGCGAGCTCGCCACCGGCACCGAACCAGACCCGGAGCCCGGCGATGTCGAGCTGAGCCCGGGCCACCTGAAGGTGATCGATGCCGACGCGGCCGCCCGCTGGCGCGGCGTGCTGCTCGACGCCCGCGCGGGCGAGCGCTACCGCGGCGAGGTCGAGCCGATCGATCCGCGCGCAGGCCACATCCCCGGCGCCATCAGCGCCCCCACCGCCGAAAACCTGGACGCCAACGGACATTTCCGCGACCCGGCCGAATTGCGTGACCGCTTCGCCGGATTCACCGCCGAACCGGTCGCGGTGTACTGCGGCTCCGGCGTCACCGCAGCCCATCAGGTGGCGGCGCTGGCCGTCGTCGGCATCGACGCGGCGCTGTATCCGGGTTCCTGGTCGCAATGGTCGAACGACCCGAAGCGGCCCGTCGCGACCGGCAGCTGAGCTCAGGGACAGGTCCGCGCGACACCCTGCAACGCCGTGCTGTCGGCCGCGGTCAGCGGTAGGTCGTAGCGCGCGGCCGCGGCGAGGAACTGGCCCGCGAAGAAGCAGTGATTGGCGCGGGCCGGTGGCAGCCACTCGACGGGCGTCTTGTCGCCCTTGGCCTGATTGGTGCGTCCCTCGGTGGCGAGCAGGTTGACCTCGACGTCGTTCGCGAAGCGGACGCGACGCTCGAGCGGCCAGTGCGCGGCACCCAGATCCCAGGCGGCGGCCAGCGAGTACACGTGGTCGATCTGTACGTCGTTGGCGTCGGCCTTGTCGAAGCGGATCTGCTTGCCGGTGTACGGGTCGTTCAAGAGACCGCCGACGACCACGCAGTCGCGGGTGCCCGGCCGGAAACTCACCTCGATCAGCTGCACCGCGAGCACGTTGTTGCGGGTGTCGCAGCCGTCGTGCCCGCCCGGGGCGTCGTTGTCGTCGGTCCAGGCGGGCCCGAACACACAGCCCTGCCCCGGTTTACAGCCACGGTCGTAACCGCCGGGATGCGGCCGGTCCGGCACCACCCGCACGGCGGCGAGCAGCTGCTCCAACTCCACCCGCGTCGGACTGCCGGGCGCGGGCGCCACCGGCGCCACGCCGAGTTGGTCGCAGCCGACGGCGCACAGCACGACGAGCGCGCCGAGCAGCCAACGCCGAAGGTCCATGGCGCCAGCTGTACCCGGATGGACCGACATTCGTAGAACCCGTAGCGAGAGCAGTTGTCAGGGACGGCGCAGAACAACCCTTCACAACCAGGCGCGGGCGAGCAGGTCGTCGTCGGCGACCTCGCTTGCCCGCGGTGGGAACCGGGTGGCCGAAATCGACTCGGCGTTCGCGCCGTCGTGCCCGATCAGCCACGAGCCGCCGCGCTCCTCGCACTCGGCGAGCTTGGCGAAGGTGGCGAGCAGGAAGGTGATGGCCTCGTGCGGGTCGAGGGTTCGGGCCAGGCGCTGTGATTCACCGGGGCGGGACAGGTCCAGCCACACGCCGGACTGACCGTCGAGCCGCATGCCGACCATCTTCTCGGCGTTGATGAAGGTGAATTTGCGCCGCTCCCACGGCGTCGTCGGCGTGAAGCTCTGCTCGAGAACCTGGAGCAGAATCGTCATGATTGCCTCCGTTGACCAGCGGATATTCAAGTATGTTCCGCCGCGCCGCAGAAAGCCAGACCGGCGCGATCGCGGTGGGTGCGCCGGTGTCGGACCCACCTGCTTGGATGGGCTGATGCTGCACGGTCTCTGGTCGCCGGGCTCCGGGTTGCTGCTCTGGCACGATGCCCCTCTCACCGCGCTGCCCGACCCGTTGGGCGGCGTATTGAGCGCGTCGAAATTCCGGCACCGGGCAGACGTGCTGGTCATCGGGCCGGATTGCACGGCGACCGAGCAGGTCCGCGCGCACGCGATGGCGCCCGCGGCCGCGGCGGCGGCGTTGCGGCAGCGACTTCCGGCCGAGGCGGTGGCGGGGGACCTGCGCTTCCTGGCGCACGTCGCGCGCGGTGTCGAGCGCTGGGTCCGGGCCGGGCGGATCGTGCCGGAACTGCGCCGCGCCGACGGCCAGTGGTGGGTGCGCTGGCGCCTGGTCGGCGGCGAACGGCAGCGCGCCTGGCTGGCCGAGTTGGCGGTGGCCATGCCCGCCGCGCTGCGGGTGGCGGGCCGGCCCAACGCGGTGCTCGACGACCTGGTCACCGAGCTCACCGACCCGATCGCCCGGGCCATGATCGACCCGCCCGACTCGGTGCATCCGCTGGTGGACGCGCTCGTGCGCGATATCGCCCTGGACGCGGGCAGCTACCGGGTCGCCGAAACGCTGGAGCACTGGCGGGCCACGCTGACCGGCGACGAGCCGGAACTGGTGCTGCGCCTGCTGGAGCCGGACGGCGACCTCGGCACCGCGGACGAATCGGTGGCGCTGTGGCGGCTGGAGGTCTGCCTGCGTATCGACGGCGAAGCGCCGAATCCTGTGCAATTGCAGGGTGATCCGGATCTGCTCCGGGTCGCCGTCGAGCAGCTCGGCGAGGCACAGCGGGCGTACCCCCGGCTGCGCGACCTGCCGAGCGATCCGCGCTCGATGGACCTGCTGCTGCCGACCGAGGTCGTCGTCGACCTGGTCGAGCACGGCGCGCACGCCTTACAGGCCGCAGGCGTTCGACTGCTGCTGCCGCGCGCCTGGAACGTCAGCGCCCCGACCATGCGGCTGCGCGTGGAGAGTGCGGTGCCCGCCGCCGAGAGCACCGTCGGCATGCCGGGACTCGTCTCCTACCGCTGGGAACTCGCGCTCGGCGACACCGTGCTGACCAAGGCGGAGATGGAGCGGCTGGTCCGCAGCAAGTCGGATCTGGTGCAGCTGCGCGGTGATTGGGTGCAGGCCGACCACAAGGTGCTGGCCGCCGCCGCCCGCTACGTGGCCGCGCACACCGACACCTCCGAGATCACCTTCGCCGACCTGATCGGCGAACTCGCGGGCGGCCGGGTGGAGCAGGTGCCGGTCACCGAGGTCACCGCCACCGGGTGGGCCGCCGACATCCTGGATCGGACCCGCGAACTCGAGCCGATCGCCCCGCCGGTCGGACTGAAGGCGCAGCTCCGGCCCTACCAGGAACGCGGCCTCGCGTGGCTGGTCACCATGAGCCGCATGGGTTTCGGCGCCATCCTGGCCGACGACATGGGGCTCGGCAAGACCATCCAGGTGCTCGCGTTGCTGGTGCACGAGCGGGAGGCGGCGAACGCGCGGGACCGGCAGGCCGCGAAGCCGAGTCGCAAGTCGGCCGGGGCGAAGGCGGCGGACGGCGCGGTGGTGTTGTCACTGGATGCCGCGCGGCGACGTAAGGCCGCCGGCGATTCCGGCGGGGGTATGCCGGGGCCTACGCTGCTGGTCTGCCCGATGTCGGTGGTCGGCAACTGGCAGCGCGAGACCGAGCGTTTCGCGCCCGACCTGCGGGTGTGGGTGCACCACGGCGTGGGCCGGCGCTCGGGCGCGGAGCTGGACGCGGCGGTGTCGGAGTCCGATCTGGTGATCACGACCTACTCGCTGCTCGCACGGGACCTCGACGAGCTGAAGCGGCAAACGTGGGACCGGATCGTGCTCGACGAGGCGCAGCACATCAAGAACGCGGCGACCAGGCAGTCGCGTGCGGCGCGTTCGCTCCCCGCGCGACATCGGCTGGCGCTCACCGGAACTCCGGTGGAGAACCGGCTGGAAGAACTGCGCTCGATCATGGATTTCGCGGTGCCGAAGGTGCTCGGCAGTCCGCAGACGTTCCGCGCCCGCTTCGCCGTGCCCATCGAACGCGAGCGGGACGAGAACGCCATCAGCAGGCTGCGGATGATCACCCAGCCGTTCGTGCTGCGCCGGGTGAAGACCGACCCGGCGGTGATCACGGATCTGCCGGACAAACTGGAGATGACGGTGCGCGCCAACCTGACCGTCGAGCAGGCTGCGCTCTACCAGGCGGTGGTCGACGACATGCTGGCCAAGATCAAGGACGCGAAAGGCATGGCGCGCAAGGGCGCCGTGCTCAGCGCGCTGACCAGGCTCAAGCAGGTGTGCAACCATCCGGCGCACTTCCTCGGCGACGGCTCCGGGGTGCTGCACCGCGGCAGCCATCGCTCCGGCAAGCTCGCGCTGGTGGAGGACGTGCTGGACGCGGTGCTCGCCGACGGCGAGAAAGCGTTGCTGTTCACCCAGTTCCGCGAGTTCGGCGAGCTCATCGCGCCCTACCTGGTCGAGCGCTTCGGCACGGAGGTGCCGTTCCTGCACGGCGGGGTGCCCAAGCAGCGGCGCGACACCATGGTCACCCGGTTCCAGGAGCCCGCGGGCCCGCCGTTGATGTTGTTGTCGCTCAAGGCCGGTGGCACCGGGCTGAACTTGACCGCCGCCAATCATGTTGTGCACCTGGATCGCTGGTGGAATCCGGCGGTGGAGAACCAGGCCACCGACCGCGCGTACCGGATCGGGCAGCAGCGCAATGTGCAGGTGCGCAAGCTGGTCTGCGTCGACACCATCGAAGAGCGGATCGACGAAATGATCAACGGCAAAAGACAACTCGCCGATCTGGCCGTCGGTGCGGGGGAGAACTGGATCACCGAGTTGAGCACCGACGACCTGCGCGAGCTGTTCACGCTCGGGGCGGAGGCGGTCGGCGAATGAGTCCGTACATCGACTACAGCGAGTTCGGTAAGCGCCGGCCGGTGCGCGGCGGGGTCGAGGCGCGCAGCCGCCGTGGCGGTTTCGGGCGCACCTGGTGGGGCAAGGCACTGATCGACGCGGTCGAGCAGATGGCCGACGCCGGGCGCATGTCGCGCGGGCGCACCTACGCGCGGGCCGGGCAGGTGGTGAGCTACCGGATCGAGCCGGGCGCGGTGACCGCGGAGGTGCAGGGCAGTCAGCCGCGTCCGTTCACCGCGGTGTTCACCGTCCGGCCGCTGCGCGAGGAAGAGGTCGAGCTGCTCATCGAGACCATCCGCGACGCGCCCGGCATGCTCGCCGAGATCGCGTCCGGCGCACTGCCGACCGCGCTCGGCCCGCTGCTGCTGCCGACCACCGCCGCCGACCTGGACTTCACCTGTAGCTGTCCCGACCCGGGGTGGCCGTGCAAGCACGTCGCCGCGGTCTGCTACCTGCTCGCCGAACGGCTCGACGAGCGGCCCCGCGAGATCCTCGCGCTGCGCGGCCTCGACCTGGACACGCTCATCGGTGGTATCGAACGTGACCTGCGCGCCGTGGACTCCGACGATCCCTACGGCAACGAAGCCGTGTTGCCGGATCTACCGAAGGTCGAATTCCGGCCTGCCCCCGACGATCTGGATCCGTTGCTGCTGCGCAAGGCGATGCGGATGACCTCGGCCGAGGAGCCGATCGCCGCGGCGGGGCTGCGTGAGCTCACCGCGCTGTATCAAATGTTCGACAGCTGAGCGAGTTTGGTGAGCATCCGGCGTCGGGGCTTGCGGTTGCCTCCGGACTTTTCGGGGCGGGATCTGGTCCGGTTGCACGGGACCGGGACTTCCCGACACCGGATGCCTCACCAAGTCTGCGCGCATCGCCTCGGTCCCGGAACTGCCCGAGGGTTGCCCACCCGCTGCCACTGTGGCCGTATCCGGGGCAGTGCTCAGGCCGTGTCGCGATTCCCGCCGACCAGCACCGCGACGAAGCACAGCGTGGCGAGCCCGGACACGACGATGGCGGGTTCGGGGAAGTAGAGGCAGGCGAGCCAGAATGTCCCGCCCGCCGCTGCCACACAGACGCCGTTGAACAGCGACCACCGCGTGATCAGGCCTGGTGCGCCGTGTGCCGCGGCGATCGCCAGCAGGCCGAAAAGCAGGCCGAGGAAGCCCATTCCGACGCTGTAGCCGGTGTTCAGGCCGAAGACGGAGAGCTGTCTGCCGCCGTCGAACATCGATCCGGTGACCTGCGCGGACATCGCGTTGACGACCTCTTCGGCCGGGCCGTCGTCGCCGTTGAAAACATGCACCACCAGCAGATGGGCCAGACCGACCAGACCGAGCAAGGTAGCCCCGGCGAAGTGGACCGGGGTGGCCCAGCGGACGGGCCGGGTGGTGGACGAGGGTGTTATCGCGGTCATCGCGACCTCCGTAACTCGTGCCGTGCCAACGTTCCAGGAACAGAACAAAACTTATGTTATAGGCTGAATGTTATGGCAGGCAAGAGTTCGTGGCTGGAGTCCGGCCTGGTGATCCTCGGCACGGCAGGCCCGGCCGGGCTCACGATCGACAAGCTGGTCGCGGCCACCGGGCTGAGTACCGGGTCGTTCTACCACCACTTTTCGAGCATGGGCGGGTACAAAGCGGCGCTACTCGCGCACTTCGAGGAGGTGCAGACGACGCGTTACCTGCGTGAGGTGACGGCAGCCGACCGACTCGATGCCAGGGAAAAGCTGGACCTGCTCTTGGATCTGGTGTTGCGGGACGAGGGGCCGGCCACGTTGGAATCGGCGATACGCTCGTGGGCGATCGACGACCCGCTCGCGGCCGAAGTCAAGGAGCGCATCGATGCGGCTCGGCTGGACTTCCTGCGAACTCTGCTGGGGGAGAGCGGATATGGCGCGGACGACGCGCGGCAGCTCGCGCAGTTGCTCTATCTGCTGGTGCTCGGGGCGGGCAGCATGATCCCCGCGGTGTCGCCGGAGGAACTGCGCGTGCTTGCCCGGCGGGTGTTGTCGTGAGTGCGCGGCGAATGTGGGGTCCAGTGCTGGGCAGCCGTTCGTGAGCGGCGAGTCGACCGGCGTCGGAAAGGCAACGCTGACCGATGACCTCGGCACCACGATGGAGATTGTCCGTCCGCCACGGCGGGTGGTATCGCTGGTGCCGTCGTTGACCGAGGCCGTCGCGGTTTCCTGTCCGGAGATTTTGCTCGCCGCGACCGAATGGTGCACGCACCCAGCCGATCTCGCCGTCGAACGGGTACGCGGGACCAAGAACCCGAATGTGCGCCACATCATCGAACTCGCACCTGATCTGGTGCTGTGCAATATGGAAGAGAACCGGCAGATCGATGTCGGCCGCCTCCGCGCAGCCGGAATTCCGGTGTGGGTGACCAGAATCGAAACCGTGGACGAGGCCCTCGTCTCGCTGGCGGGCCTGTTCACCGATGCCCTCGGTGTCGATGTCCCGCCTTGGCTCACTGCGGCCGAATCCGTCTGGGCACCACCGCCGCCCACTCCGCCGCGCAACGCGGTGATCCCGATCTGGCGCAATCCGTGGATGGTGGTGGGCCGCAACACTTTCACCGGCGATCTGGCCGCCCGCCTCGGATTGCGGCTGGTGCACGCCGACCGCCCGGACCGCTATCCACGCCTCTCCGACGACGAATTGACCACCGGCATCGAGCTCGCCGTGCTACCCGACGAGCCTTACGTCTTCACCAGAACCGATGGCCCCGAAGCTTTCCCGGGCATCCCGGTGGCGCTGGTCGAGGGCCGCAGCCTCACCTGGTACGGCCCGTCCTTGGCCACCGCGCGGGAAACCCTCACTCGGCAACTGGCGGCGACTTTCCTCGGCGGAGCTCAGCCGAGCTCGTAGTCGAACCAGATGTGGTGCCCGCCTTCCGCGTCCACGCTCAGGCCACCGGTGCCGGTGATGCCCGCCAGGGCGGCGGTGCCGCTGGCGGGGACGATCGTGAAGAACTCGGCGGTCCGGTCGGTGCCCGAGGTCGTCGCCGAATGGGCGAAGTTGAAACTGCCTGCGTTGCCGTTCAGCGCACCCTCGAACGACTCCATCGCCACATAGGTCCCGGTCCCGCCTGCCTGATCGAAGGCCGCAGTGAACAGGGTCGCCGAGCGACCGGTGATCTCGCCCTCGAACTCCTTCACGATGTGCGCGACGCCGACCGGCAGCGCGGTGCCGATGGGCGGATCGGGGACCACCTCGGTCGGGACGAACGAGGTGACGGAGAAGGTGCCGGTGGCTTTCATGCGGGTGATCGTAGCGACGGGCACCGACAATCTCGCGACCGCTACACCGACGTCGCGAACCGATAGTCGGACAGGTCGAAATGCCCACTGCGCCAGGCCGCCTCGACCGTGGTCGACGGCCGCAACGGCACATCGCCGTGCTTGTCGAAGTAGTAGCTGTTGGACACCGCGCAGCTGTCCTGCCAGAACACCTGTCCGCCGCGCCGGTCGAGCATCTCCTGGAAGAAGCGGTCGTTGGCCTCGCGGGTCACCTCGACAATGGTCGCGTTGCCCGCGCGGGCATGCCGCAGGCAGCGCAGGATGTGCCTGGTCTGGTTCTCGATCAGCGCGAAGTAGGACGAGCCGTTGTAGCCGTACGGCCCGATGATGGAGAAGAAGTTCGGGAAGCCGGGCACGCTCACGCCCTCATAGGCCTGCAGCCGGTTCTCGTCCCACCACTTCTCCAGGTTTAGGCCGCCGATGCCGCGCAGATCGTAGGTCGGCATGTTGCCGGATTCCATCACCTTGAAGCCGGTCGCCAGAATCAGCACGTCGACCGGATATTCGGTGCCGCTGGCCGTACGCACGCCGGTGCTGGTGATCTGTTCGATCGGGTCGGTCTCCAGCACCACATTGTCGCGGTTGAAGGTGGCCAGATAGTCGTTCGAGAAGCTCGGTCGCTTGCAGCCCAATGCGTAACGCGGCGTGAGCTTTTCGCGGATCACCGGATCGTGCACCTGGTTGCGGAGGTGGGCGAGGCCAGTGCGTTCGCCGAGCGCGGCCGTCGGCAACTTCGTGTGATAGTGCGCGGCGATCGGGAAGGTGATCTCCACATAGGTCTGGCTGATCAGCCGGGTCAACGACCGGGCGCCGGGGACTCGCAGCGCCCACTGCACCGGTTTGGGCAGCGGCAGATCCAGTCGAGGCAGGCACCAGATCGGCGTGCGCTGGAACACGACGAGCTGCTCGACCTCCGGCGCGGTCTCCGGAATCACCTGCACCGCAGACGCTCCCGTGCCGATGATCGCGACTCGCTTGCCGCGCAGGTCCTGCTGGTGGTCCCAGCGCGAGGTGTGCATGGTGACGCCGGCGAAGTCGTCCACGCCCGGGATCTCGGGCAGTTTGGGCCGGGTCAGCACGCCGGTGGCGCTGATGACGAAGCGCGCGGTCAGCTCGTCACCGGTCGCGGTGTGCAGCCGCCAGCGGCAGCCGTCCTCGTCGAACTCGGCCTCGGTGATGGTGGTATCGAACCGGATTCGTGGTCGCAGCTGGTATTTGTCCACACACGATTCGGCATACGCCTTCAGCTCCCGCCCTGGCGCGTAGGTCCGGGACCAGCTGGCGCGCTGCTCGAAGGAGAACTGATAGCTGAACGACGGAATGTCCACGGCGATACCGGGATAGGTGTTCCAGTGCCAGGTGCCGCCGACGCCGTCGGCCTCATCGACGATCAGGAAGTCGTCGAATCCGGCCTCCTGCAACTTGATCGCGGCGCCGATCCCGGAGAATCCCGCGCCGACGATGATCACCTCGTGGTCGATCCCGGTGCCGGTCATGATCCCGCCTCGCCGGTGCTCGGTTCCGTCGTACCGACAGGGTTCTGCGTCACGATTCGCTCGGTCATGCCACCTCCATGTGCCACGAAGCCAATTGGCCGCACGTGCCACCAATTAGGCGCGCGGTCCGGTAGTTTGTCAACCATGAGCCTGCGCGTACCGGCCCGGACCTGGGGTGGGCGCACCGCCGCGGAGCGGAGCGCCGAACGACGCGCGCGGCTGATCGATGCGGCCCTCGACATCTGGCTCGAAAACGGTTGGGCGGCCGTGACAATGCGCGGTGTGTGCCAGCGGGCCGCGCTGAACGACCGCTACTTCTACGAGCATTTCGCCGACCGCGACGCCTTGCTCGGCGTCGCGTGGGACGCCGTCTGCACCGAGGTCTTCGCCGACCTGGCCGCCATCGTCACCGAACACGGCGCGCAACCCCCGCTGGACATCCTGCGTGCGGCCGTGACCCGCGCGGTGCGCCTGCAATCCGACGACAACGGTCGCGCCCGCATCCTGTTGGCCGACCACGCCGGCAGCGCCGTGCTGGAGCAGCGCCGCAAAACCATGCTCATCGACGCCACCGACCTGCTGGTCGCCACGTCCGGTCCGTACCTGCGTCCGGCGGCCGACGAGCTCGAGTTCCGGATGAGCACCCTCGTCGGCATCGGCGGTTTCATCGAACTGCTCACCGCGTGGCGCACCGGCGCGATGGACATCGACGGCAACCACATCATCGACCATGTCTGCCGTCTCGGCGCCTTGCTCGGTACGCAGTATCTGCCTGCGGACCTGATTCCTGATGCGGGGTAGAGCTTTTCAGTGCCAATCGGCGGGGCTGTCGATTTCAGTAGCGAGCGTTTACACGGACGGGGCATCGATCCGATAGACGCGCCGCGCGGTATTCCGGAAGATGTGTTCCAGCTCCGGCTGCCCGCCGCCGTGCCCGGTCACCGCGGTGGCGACCGCATCGATGCTGTCGGCGATGGTGGTAATCGGTTTGTCCACCGGGAAATTCGAGCCCCAGATCAGCCGGTCCGCGCCGAATGCGTCGAGCGCATGCTCGATCAGCGGGTGTATACGGTCCACCAGCACCGGAACCGGGGTGCTCGTGCCGCGGGGCGGCACCGGATGTCCGAGGATCGGCATCATCAACCCGCTCACCTTCGCAACCACGTTCGGCTGTTCGGCGAGCGCGGACAGGTCGTCGCGCCAGCGCAGGAACAGTGCCCGCCGCACACCCGGGTTGATTCCAGTGTGCTTGCCGACCGGCCCGAAAAGCCCTGCGGGAGTAGCGAGATGGTTGAGCACGATCGGCACCTCGGGAAACCGCGCGGCCAGCGCCGCCACATCCGGCAGCGCATGCGAGTACACCCAGGCCTCGAAACAGAGATCGCGCTCGGCCAGCAGCCCGAAGCCGTTCAGGAACTCCTTGGTGGTCAGCGCGCCCGCGCGCGGGGCATAGGGCCGCACATCCGGATCCGGGTGATGCGCCACGTGCGCGCGGATGCCGCGCACCAGGGGTGCGGCGGCGAGATGCGCGTCGAGCAGCGCCGCGAAGTCGGGCGCCGCCGGATCGGCACAGCCGAGAATCGCCCCGAGCTCGGGATTGCCGCCACCGAACGGTAGCCGGGCCACCCACGCCGTCTCCTCGGCTTCGGCCAGCGCGCCCTTCCCGGTCCAGGCCACCTCGATGTGCACGACCGCGTCGATCGGCTCACCACCGGCATCCGCACGATAATCCGCTGGCAGATAAGGCCGGGTGAAGGCGGTGGGATCCCCGATGAATTCGCGATCCCGACGCGGCGCAAGGCGTTTGGCCAGATCCATCGGGATCGGCAATGCCCGCAACAACCGCGCCGTCGAACTGAAGACGCGCGGCGTGCTGAACGGGTCCCACTGATGGATGTGCGCGTCGATGATTCGAATACCCGAAAGACTCATATCCGTCGTCCCAACCGCGCCGATGGCCCTGACCCGGCGATTGTCACACGGTGCCGCCGTGCCGGACCCGGATTCAGTGGGATCCGTACGCGGACAGGAACGTGTGGATGGCGGCTTCGGCGATACGCCGGAGTTCGGCGTCGGGGACCGCGCGGGTGCCGAGCTTCGAACGCGCCTCCAACGGCGCGGTCAACAGGGCGAGCAATTGTTCAGCGGCCTGCGCCGGGTCGGTCGTCCGCAAGCCGCCGGACAGGGTGAGGCGGGCCAGCCGATCGGTCAGCGCCTCGGCGATGCGCTGCGAAGTACGTTCCAGCACAACGTCGGTGAGCTCGGGGAACGCTGCCAACTGCGCGTAGGTCAGCGCCCGGAGTGCCAGGGCGCGTTCGCTGGAGCACACCCGCAGTAGGTCCCCGGCCATATCGATGAGGGCCGCCGGTAGGTCATCGCCCGGGTTTCTGAGCCGCTCGATGACCGTGAGCGTCTCGGCCGCTACCGCATCCGCCGCGGCGAGTACGGCGTGCCGGAAGAGCGTCTGCTTGTCGGTGAGGTGGTTGTACACCGTGGGTTTCGCGACGCCCGCCTCGTCGGCGATCTCCTGCACGCAGGTCTTGTCGTAGCCGCGGCGGGCGAACACAGTGAACGCGACGTCGAGGATCGCCTGCCGCTTGTCGATCCGCCCCCGTGCTGTCGATGCTCCCGTCACCCCCGCATGGTAGCGCCTCTCTCGCCTGAGATGAACTCATGGGTTCAGTCTTGTGCATCTACTGGTTCGTTCCTTAGATTGAACCCGCTGGTTCAAATAAGGAGGTTTCATGATTGTTCACCTGTTGCGCTTCGGTTTTCGCGACGAGACGACGGACGAGCAGAAGGCGGAGGTGCTCGCGACGATGCGGCGGACCGCAGCGGTCGAATCGGTGTCGTTCGCCACCGTCGGCCAGAATCTCGGCGACGTCTCCGAGGGGCTGACGCACGCCTACTGCGTGGGGGTCGAGGATCTGGCGGCGCTGGAGCGGTATATGCACGACCCGGTCCACCTGGACGGCGATCCGCGGATCATCCCGCACGTCGCGAAACTCGCGATCGGGCCCGACGTTTCCGACGCGCCGGATCCCACGCTGCGCGCGAAGATCATGGCGTTGCACGAGGCGAAGCTGCGGAAGTACCCGGAGTGGGCACGCCTGATGACGACCGTCCCCGAGGTGCGAATCCTCTGAGTAACCCTCAGACGTTGCGGCGGTATTGCCCGCCGACGGTGAAGAACGTGTCGGTGATCTGCTGCAGGGTGCAGAAGCGGGCGGCGTCCATCAGCACCTCGAAGATGTTGTCGTCGGTGCGGGCGACGGCTTCCAGGCGGGCCAGGGCGGCGTGCGCGGGATCGCGGTGCCGGTGCTGGAATTCGCGGACCCGGCTCAGCTGGGACTGCTTTTCGGCCTCGGTGCCGCGGGCCAGCTCGATGTCGTGCTTCGGCTCCCCGTGCGGGTTGCGGAAGGTGTTGACGCCGATGATGGGCAGCGAGCCGTCGTGCTTGCGGTGCTCGTAGCGCATCGACTCGTCCTGGATCTTGCCGCGCTGGTAGCCGGTTTCCATCGCGCCGAGCACGCCGCCACGCTCGCTGATCCGGTCGAACTCCGAGAGCACCGCCTCTTCCACCAGGTCGGTGAGCTCGTCGATGAGAAAGCTGCCCTGCAACGGGTTTTCGTTCACCGCGACGCCCCACTCGCGGTTGATGATCAGCTGGATGGCCAGCGCGCGGCGCACCGACTCCTCGGTGGGGGTGGTCACTGCCTCGTCGTAGGCGTTGGTGTGCAGGCTGTTGCAGTTGTCGTAGATGGCGATGAGCGCCTGCAGGGTGGTGCGAATGTCGTTGAAGCTCATCTCCTGTGCGTGCAGCGAGCGACCGGAGGTCTGGATGTGGTACTTCAGCTTCTGCGAACGATCGTTGGCAGCGTAGCGATCATGCATGGCGATGGCCCAGATGCGGCGGGCGACCCGGCCGATCACCGTGTACTCGGGGTCCATGCCGTTGGAGAAGAAGAACGACAGGTTCGGCGCGAAGTCGTCGATCTTCATCCCGCGCGCGAGATACGCCTCCACGTAGGTGAATCCGTTGGCGAGGGTGAAGGCGAGCTGACTGATCGGGTTCGCGCCTGCTTCGGCGATGTGATACCCGGAGATGGAGACCGAGTAGAAGTTGCGAACACCGTTGCGCACGAACCATTCCTGGATATCAGCCATCATGCGCAGGCTGAACTCGGTGGAGAAGATGCAGGTGTTCTGGCCCTGATCCTCTTTGAGGATGTCGGCCTGCACCGTGCCGCGCACCGTCGCCAAGGTCTTCGCCCGGATATCGGCGGCCTCGTCGTCGGTCGGCCGGCGTCCCTTGCCGGCCGAGAAGCGTTCCAGCGCTTGGTCTATCGCGGTATTGAGGAAGTAGGCCAGGATGGTGGGGGCGGGCCCATTGATGGTCATCGACACCGATGTTGTCGGCGCGGTCAGGTCGAAACCGTCGTACAGCGCCCGCATGTCGTCGAGCGACGCGATCGAGACACCGGAGGTGCCGACCTTGCCGTAGATGTCGGGGCGTTCGGCGGGATCGTGGCCGTAGAGGGTGACCGAGTCGAACGCGGTGGACAGCCTTTTCGCGTCGGCATGCTCGCTGAGCACCTTGAAGCGCCGGTTGGTGCGGAACGGGTCGCCTTCACCGGCGAACATCCTGGCCGGATCCTCGTTGTCCCGCTTGAACGGGAAGACGCCTGCGGTGAACGGGAAGCGACCCGGCAGGTTCTCCGCACGCAGGAAACGCAGCAACTCACCGTGATCGGTGAACCTGGGCAATGCGACCCGCGGAATCCAGTTGCCGGACAACGTCTCCCGGCGCAACGGCGTACGGATCTCGCGGTCGCGCACCCGCACCACCTGCTCGTTGCCGCAGTAGGACTCGGCGAGCGCGGGCCACTCGGCGAGCAGCGCGGCGTTCTCGGCGGTCAGCTCGGCACGCGCGGTCGCGGCCAAGTCGGCGACGGCCTGATCGTCGGGCAGTTCGGCGGCGACCTGCACGATACGTTGAACCCGCTGTGCCGCAACGACTTGCGCGGCGGTGGTCGCATGGTAGTCGCGTACCGTCTCGGCGATCTCGGCCAGGTAGCGCACCCGGGCGGGCGGGATGATCTGCGCGAACCGGGTGGACACGCGGGTATTCACCCGGGGCAGCGCCCCCTGTTCCAGCCGCAGGCCGCGTTCGGCCAGCAGCCCGGCCAGGTGCTGGTACAGCGCCGTGACACCGTCGTCGTTGAAAGTCGCTGCGCTGGTGCCGAAGACCGGCATGTCCTCCGGTGCCGCGCTGAAATCCGCGCGATTGCGAATCAGCTGGCGCGACACGTCCCGCAGCGCGTCGGCCGCGCCGCGGCGCTCGAACTTGTTGATCGCCACGACATCCGCGAAATCCAGCATGTCGATCTTTTCGAGCTGGGAGGCGGCGCCGAACTCCGGAGTCATCACATACATGGACACGTCGACGTAGTCGGTCACCGCGGCGTCGCCCTGGCCGATGCCCGGCGTCTCCAGGATCACCAGGTCGTATCCCGCTGCCTTGCAGGCGGTCACGATCAGGTCGATATTGTCCGGCAGTTCGCGCCCGCCCCTGGTGGCCAGCGAGCGGAAGAAGATGTGGTCGCCGTCGAGGGCGTTCATCCGGATGCGGTCGCCGAGCAGCGCACCGCCGCCGCGGCGCCGGGTCGGGTCGACCGCGAGAATCGCGACGCGCAGCTTGTCCTGCTGGTCCGACCGCAGCCTGCGCACCAATTCATCGGTGAGCGAGGACTTTCCGGAGCCGCCTGTACCGGTGATGCCGAGTACCGGCACGGTGCGCGCGGCGGCGGCCTGGGTCAAGGTCTGCCGGTCGCTGTCGGTCAGGGTGTCCTGCTGGATACAGGTGATGGCGCGGGCCAGGGCGGCGCGTTCGCCGGCCAGCACCGCGTCCAGCACCGGTGGTTCGGTGGCGAGATCGATATCGCAGGCGCGGATCAGCTGATTGATCATGCCGGGCAGGCCGAGTCGCTGTCCGTCCTCGGGGGAGAAGATGGTGACGCCGCATTCGGCGAGCCGCGCGATTTCCTCGGCGACGATAACGCCGCCGCCACCACCGAATATCCGGACGTGCTCCGCCCCGGCCTTTTTCAGCGCGTCGGCGAGATATTCGAAGTATTCGACATGTCCGCCCTGATACGAACTGACCGCCACACCCTGCGCGTCCTCGGTGAGCACCGCGTCCACCACTTCGCTGACGGCGCGATTGTGACCGAGGTGAATCACCTCAGCGCCCTGCGCCTGCAGGATGCGCCGCATGATGTTGATCGCCGCGTCGTGCCCGTCGAACAGCGCGGCGGCGGTCACGAAACGGACGGGGTTGGTCGGCGTATGAAGCGCGCTGCTGTCGGCCACGGGAGTCCTCCGGCGAGTCCAGTTGGCGCCCGATACTAGGACGTCAAACTAATCCTACGGTGATGCCCATCACAGCGCCAGGTGCCACACGGCCGGTCAATTCGACAAAGGTGGCTGCGGGGTTGCGCTCACCGTGAATGCAAAGGGCGACAGCGGGCCGCGTGCCGAGTTCCGATGGGACGCGATGCCCTAAATCCGAAATCCATCTGCACAAATCCACCAAAAGGACGATCCATGGGACGGAACTCTTATCGGCTCACCGCCGCGGTAGCCGCCCTCGGCCTGTCGATAGTGGCCGCGCCGTTCGCACACGCCGAACCCGCACCGCTCAACGGTCTGTTCGCGCTGGCCCCCGGCGTCTGCTCGGGCGGCGCGGTGACCGGCAGCTTCTTCCGGATGATCCTGCCGACCGGCGACGCGGGCGGTCCCTACCTGGCCAACAGCGACTCGGCCTGCAGCGACCAGACGGTGACCACGCTGTCCGCGGGCAGCGACGGCGGCCTGGTCAGCGGCAGCTATCAGCCGCAGCCCGCCGCGGCGTTCGACGGTGCGGGCAATGCCCAGTCCGGCCGGGTCACCACGCCGGTCCGCTTCTACGGCGTAGATTTCGCCACCGCGACCAACCCCACCGACCCGCAGACCGGCGGCGGTACCGCGGTGCCGCAGTTGTTCTCCGACGGTGGGCAGCTCTCCGGTGATCTGAGCAGTCTCGGGGTCACCTGGAACAACCAGGTGTTCAACCAGGGTGCGCCGAAACCGGGTGGCGGGCTGCCGGGCAAGACCAGCCCGGTGCACGGCACCATCGATGGCGCGGGCAATTTCGTGATCGAGTGGACCAGTCAGATCGTCGGCGGTCCGTTCAACAACTTCACCGGGTTGTGGCATCTGGCCGGTCAGTATCGCGGCGGCAGTGTGCCGCAGGCGGCACCGGCGGCCGCACCGATCGCCGCTGCGCCCGGTGCTCCCGGGGCTGCTCCTGCGGCACCGGCTCCCGGCGCTCCTGCGGCGGCTGCTCCACCTGCGGCCGGCGCACCGGCCGCTGCTCCTGCTGCCGGAACTCAGCCTCCGGTCGACGCCGCGGTGCCGGTGGCCCAGGCGCAACCCGCGCGCACCGATCCGGTGCTCGCCTCCAAGACCGTCGAGGTCCCGCGCGGACGGCACACCCCGGCATGGGTGGTGCCGACGCTGTTCGTGGTCGCGGTCGCGGCGGCCGGGGTGTTCTTCAACGCGGACCGGATCGTCCGTCGGCAACGGCAGTGACCACCGTGTCGGGGCTGCCCGCGTATTCGGAGTTCGTCTCGAATCCCGAGGCCGCGCCGCCGCGGCCGTTGCAGCGGTGGCCGTTCGTGCTGATCATCGTGCTCGGCGCGCTGCTGGTCCTCGCCCCGGTCGGCACCGGCATGTTTCCGCGAGCGGTCAAGGGGGAGGCGATGATCGACGCGTTCGAGCCGTACATGACCCGGTCGAGCATCGACGGCTACCGCCACGACCTGCAGGTGCTCGACGACGCCCGGACGAACGTCATCACGCTCCAGCAGCGCGGACAGCAGCCGGGCAGCTATCCGCGCGTCGACCAGTTCGTCCGTGACTACCCGGAGATCCGCTACCACATGTCCGGGATGATCGCCGCGATCGACGACAATCGGCACAACTACGAAAAGCTCGCCGCGGTACCACCTTTCGGCACCTTGCCGTGGTTGCTCGCCTTGCCCGGCGCGATTCTCGTCGGTGCCGGGGTGCTCGGCTTCCGGCGCGCGCAGCAGGGTAAGCAGGCGCTGGTCTGGCGCTCGACCGCGGCGCTCGCCGCCCTCGGGCTGATCGCGGTGCCGCTGCTCGGCGGCCTGTTCCCGGCCTCACCCGCGGCGCAACCGCTGATCAACGACCTGGGCCCGATCCTCACCCACGACGAGGTCCGAAAGCTACAGGGCTACTTCGTCACTCTCGTCGCGGCCGACGGCGAGCTCAACAGTCGATACACCGCGGACGTCCGGACGGCCCACCCGGAGGCCGACCTGACCGGCATCACCACCCTCGAAACCCGGTGGCAGCCGATGACTTCGCGCTTCGCCGCCCTCATCGGTGCGATGAACGACAACGTCCGGAACTTCGATGCCGTTGTCGCGCTGAACGACTCGACCCGCCCGCTCGGGTTCGGCGCGTTCCGCGGGCTGGGTTTCTGCTATCTGGTGCCGGGCATTTTCGCGCTCGCCGCCGCGGTGGAGGGCATTCGGCTGCCGGGTCGCGTGCCGGCCAAGCGCGTGGCACTGCGTGCGAATCCCATTGGCGGTGCCCGGAAATGAGAACGCGAGCCACTCGGCCGACTGAACGTAGGAGGGGATCCGGTATGAGCGCACGCAAGATGATCGCCGCGACGGTGCTGGCCGCACTGGCGTTGGTGGTGTCCGGTTGTTCCGGCAGTGATGACGCGCCGACGTCGAGTGGGCCTGAGCCGCTGGTCGGATTGCTGCGATTCACACCGGGTTCGGTGTCCGGTGACAGCGTTGCCGGAACGTGGTTCCGAATGGTGCAGCCGGGCGGCACACCGGAGAAGGGCCCCTACATGCCCAACGGTGATTCCCCCGCGCAGAACGGGTCGACCACCTTGCTCGAATCGGGCACGGCGGGCGGCCTGCGCATCGGCGGATACCAGAGCGAACCGAAACCCGGCTTCGCACAGGGCAATTCGTTGTCCGCGTCGATCACCAAGCCGACCAAGTTCTTCGCCGTCGAGTTCGGCATCTCCACCAATCCGGTGGACCCGCAGACCCAGCGCCGGGTACCGCCGCCGACGGTGACGAACGACGGCGGCAAGCTGACCGCGGACGTGTCCGCCTGGGCCGCCTCCTGGAACGACCAGGAGTTCAACCAGGGTGCGCCGAAGCCGCCGGAGAAGCAGGACGCCCAGGTGGCGGGCGCCGAGCAAGTGCAGAAAGTGTGGGACTGGGTCGCCAAGCAGTGGTTCGACAAGCCCACCGCCGATGCCGCTCAGGGCCCCTCGGCCACCGGCACCTACGACGCGAAGACCCGCAAGTTCACCCTGCAGTGGACCAGCCTCATCGTCGGCGGACCGTTCAACGGGTTCACCGGCGTCTGGCACCTGGAGGGCGTGTTCGAACCCGCCGCGGCCGCACCGAATTCGCCTGCGGCACCGGTCAAATAGACATCAGAAGGAGTACGGTCCGATGAGTTCTCGCACGACGACCCGGCCTGCGCTCGCCGGTGCCATTCGCGCGGTGGCCGCGCTGACGGTCATCGGCAGCGCCGTCGCGGTCACCGCGCTGACGGTCAACCAGGACGACGAGGTCACCAGCGTGGTGATCACCCAGGAGCAACCGGCCGCTGCCGCGAGGTCCGCCGCACCCTCGGTTCCGGCGGGTACCTCGGCGCCGCAGGCACCCGCGCCAACTGCGGCCGCACCTGCTCCGGGCGGGCCGGCGCCCGCCGAGTCGGTGCCGCTCGGATCGGGTGGTGCGCCCGCCGTTGTCGCCATCAACCCTGGTGCGGGCGCGGGCGCTGCGAATGCCGGTGCGCCGAACGGCTCTGTTCCGCTGGGCGCGCCGAACAGCTCGGTCCCGCTCGGCGGTGGCGCACCGAACAGTTCCGTTCCGCTCGGCGGCGCGGGCGGTGCGAACCCGTTCGCCGCCGCCCCGCTCCCGGCACAGCCCGCCTGCCCGCTCGGCTGGCCCGCGCCGAAGCAGCAGGGCGGTCTCGCCTCGCTGATCGGACTGGCTCCGCTGGCGGGCCCGTTCTCCTCGGAAGCCTTCGCGCTCGGCTCGGTCTACCAGCCGATCCTGCAGCTGGCGGGCCCGGTGCTCGCCGAGGTCGCCCCGGTGCTCGCGCGGTACCAGCCGGCGATCGACCCGTTCATCACCCAGGTGCAAGGTGTGGAAGCGGTTGTCCTGCAAGCAATCCTGCCGTACTACGGCCCCTACCGCGATCAGTTGATCGCCGCCGAGGGCGAACTCGCCAAGGTGCTGGCACCCATCCTCACCCGCGCCTACAACAGCGAGATCGCCTCCTGCTTCGTGGCCTGGCAAGGCCAGATCATCGACCAGGCAAAGGGTGGCCACATCACCGTGGCCTCGCTCGCGCACCCCGGCACCGTGGTGGAGCTCGGCCCCGAATCCTGAACCGGCCGAACCCGGAGCGGCCCGATCGCCTGGGTTCGTTTGCCGACCCCGGCACCGTGTCGAACCCGCTGTCTGACAACCGGGGTCATCGACACGGTGCACATCGTGTTGCCCCGAGCTCGAATTCGCTGAACAGATGGCGCGCGGGGTGGCGCGTCGAATCGACGATCGCCGGTGGGTGGGGCAGCAGCCGGACATAATGGGGCGATGGCGACACACCAGAGGTTGGCTGTGCGGAAGCTGGTCGAGCAGGGTGTGCTGACCGAGGCGCAGTTCGAGGCAGTGATGGGCGCGCTGGCCGCGCACGAGCCGCGGCCGCGCGGGAAGATCCTCGCGGAGATCGCGGCGTACATCGGTGCCGGGTTGGTGTTCTGTGGCATCGCACTGGTGATCGGCGCATCGTGGGACGACCTCGCGCGCGGTGCGCAAGTGGCCCTGCTGATCGCCGTATCGGTCGGACTCGTCCTCGGCGCGATCGCCGTGGTCGGCGGACCGTCGAAATTGTTCGACCGGGATCCGCACGGCTCCCGGATCCGGCTCGCCGGGGCTTTGCTGGCGCTCGCCGCCGGGTCGGTGACGGGGGCGGTGGGCACCGCGCTGGACGACGGCTCCGCCGACGCGGGGTCCTGGGCGGCGCTCGCCGGACTGGTCGCCGCCGTGCTCGGCTATATCGCTATTCCTTCGGTGATCGGCATGCTCGCCTGCGGCATCTTCAGCGCGTCGGCCATCCCGGTGGCGCTCGACGAAATGTTCGGCGTCGGCGACCTCTGGGTGGGCCTCGGCATGCTGGTGGTCGGCGGAATATGGTTCGCGCTCAGCAGGATCGGCGCGTTCGTCGAAACCTGGCTGGGGTACGCGATCGCGGTCGGGATCGCACTGGTCGGCGCGATCGTCGTCGACTCGGACCATCGGCCGTGGGCGTTCTTGCTCAGCGTGCTGGTGGCCGCCGTCTGCTTCGTGTTGTTCGCGCAGCAGCGTTCGACGGTGCTCGTGATCGGTGGCGGGCTCGCGGTCGCCCTGGCAACCGGTCAGGCGGTGACGCAGTGGACCGACAGCGTGCTGGCCGTAGCGGTCGCTGTGCTGGTGATCGGTGCCGTTGCTCTAGGAGTCGGCTCGTATGTGCTCACCAGATCGCCGAAGCCGTCGGACTAGAGCTGGACCCTCCTCGAAGTCTGCCCGCAGAACCGGCTGAAACCCCTGGCAGACCGCGTGCCCCAGGGTGTTCGGCACCTCAGGTGCGACGTGGGATGAATCACACTCGCTAGATACATGGACGTCCAACTATAGGATGACCGCATACCGCGCTGCGGTGTCACGGTCGGCTACCAGAACAGGACTGGCATGGTTCGCGAACTCACTCACTTCATCGGCGGGCAACACGTCGCGGGTACCTCCGGCAACTTCGGTGACGTCTTCGACCCGAATCTCGGCCAGGTGCAGGCACGGGTGCCGCTGGCGAGCACGGCCGAGGTGCAGGCCGTCATCGCGAATGCCGAAGCGGCGCAGCCGGTGTGGGCCGCGTTCAACCCGCAGAAGCGGGCGCGCGTAATGATGCGGTTCCTGACGCTGGTGCAGGACGAGATGGATTCGCTTGCCGCACTGCTCTCCTCGGAGCACGGCAAGACCATCGCCGACGCGAAGGGCGATATCCAGCGCGGCCTCGAGGTGATCGAGTTCGCCGTCGGCGCGCCGCACCTGCTCAAGGGTGAGTACACCGAGAGCGCGGGCACCGGCATCGACGTCTACTCGATGCGCCAGCCGCTCGGCGTCGTCGCGGGCATCACCCCGTTCAACTTCCCGGCCATGATCCCGCTGTGGAAGGCGGGCCCGGCGCTGGCCACCGGAAACGCGTTCGTGCTCAAGCCCTCCGAGCGCGACCCCTCGGTGCCGCTGCGGCTGGCCGAGCTGTTCCTCGAGGCCGGCCTGCCGCCCGGCGTGTTCAACGTGGTGCACGGCGACAAGGTGGCCGTCGACGCCCTGCTGCACGACCCGAGGATCAAGGCCGTCGGCTTCGTCGGCTCCACGCCGATCGCGCAGTACATCTACGAGACCGCGACCGCGAACGGCAAGCGCGCCCAGTGCTTCGGCGGTGCCAAGAACCACGCGATC
The DNA here is from genome assembly GCF_015355715.1 of Nocardia sp. XZ_19_369. Lineage (NCBI taxonomy): Bacteria > Bacillati > Actinomycetota > Actinomycetes > Mycobacteriales > Nocardiaceae > Nocardia > Nocardia sp. XZ_19_369. Next base: position 824,872 of record NZ_JACVED010000003.1, read on the forward strand.
GTCATGCCGGACGCCGACCTCGACGACGTCGCCGACCAGTTGATCGGTGCCGGTTACGGTTCCGCGGGCGAGCGCTGCATGGCCATCTCGGTGGCCGTGCCGGTCGGCGAGGAGACCGCGGATCGCCTGCTGGCCAAGCTCACCGAGCGGGTGCACAAGCTCAACATCGGCCGCTCCGACGATCCCGGCGCCGACTACGGCCCGCTCGTCGGCAAGGACGGCGTGGACCGGGTGCACAACTACGTCCAGATCGGCATCGATGAGGGGGCCGAGCTGGTGGTCGACGGCCGCGGCGTGACCGTCGAGGGCGCCGAGGACGGATACTTCGTCGGCGCAACGCTTTTCGACAAGGTCACTCCCGAGATGCGGATCTACAAAGAGGAGATCTTCGGTCCGGTGCTGACGGTGGTCCGGGCCAAGGACTACGAGGAAGGCCTGCGCCTGGCCAACGAGCACGAATACGGCAACGGCGTCGCGATCTTCACCCGTGACGGCGACACCGCCCGCGACTTCGCCGCTCGCGTGCAGGTGGGCATGGTCGGCATCAATGTCCCGATCCCGGTGCCGATCGCGTACTACACCTTCGGCGGCTGGAAGCGCTCGGGCTTCGGCGACCTGAACCAGCACGGCCCCGACTCGTTCCGCTTCTACACCAAGACCAAGACCGTCACGCAGCGCTGGCCTTCGGGAATGAAGGAAAGCAACGCGTTTGTCATCCCGACGATGGACTGACGAATGTTCATCCTCGACGACGACGAGAAAGCGATCAGCGACACCGCGCGCGGCTTCGCCGACGAGTTCCTCGCGCCGAACGCGCTGGAATGGGATGAGCAAAAACACTTTCCGGTCGATGTGCTGCGCAAGGCGGGCCCGCTCGGCCTCGGCGGCATCTACGTCCAGGAGGACGTAGGCGGCTCGGGTCTGCGCAGGCTCGACGCCGTGCGCATCTTCGAGCAACTCGCCACCGGGTGCCCGGCCATCGCGGCCTACATCTCCATCCACAACATGGCGACCTGGATGATCGACAGCTACGGCGACGACGCCCAGCGCCATCGCTGGCTGCCGCGGCTGACGTCGATGGAACTGCTGGCGAGCTACGCGCTGACCGAGCCCGGTGTCGGCTCGGACGCGGCGGCCTTGAGCACCAAGGCCGTCCGCGACGGCGACGACTACATCTTCAACGGCGCAAAGCAATTCATCTCCGGCGCGGGCGCCACCGACGTGTACGTGGTTATGGCCCGCACCGGAAGCCCGGGCGCACGCGGTATTTCGGCGTTCATCGTGCCCGCCGATACGCCGGGCCTCTCCTTCGGTGCCAACGAGCGGAAGATGGGCTGGCACGCCCAGCCCACCCGGCAGGTGATCTTCGAAGACGCGAGGGTCCCGGCCGCCAACCTGCTCGGCGCGGAGGGCGACGGCTTCCGCATCGCGATGAACGGCCTCAACGGCGGACGGCTGAATATCGCCGCCTGCTCGGTCGGCGGCGCGCAGGCGGCGCTGGACAAGACGGTGCCGTATCTGGCGCAGCGCAGCGCGTTCGGCGCACCGCTGCTGAACAACGACGCGTTGCGGTTCCAGCTCGCCGATATGCGGACCGAATTGGAGGCCGCCCGCACCCTGCTGTGGCGGGCCGCGGCGGCGCTCGACGCCGACGCGCCGGACAAGGTCGAGTTGTGCGCCATGGCAAAGCGATTCGCCACCGACGCGGGCTTCGAGGTCGCCAACAAGGCGCTGCAACTGCACGGCGGCTACGGTTACCTGGCCGAATATGGCCTGGAGAAGATCGTCCGGGATCTGCGGGTACACCAGATCCTCGAAGGCACCAACGAAATCATGCGGGTGGTCGTCGCCCGCGCGGTGGTAGGAGCGGCATGACCAGCGAACCGGAAGTTCTGATCGAGAAGCAGGATGGGCTCGGGCTCATCACTCTGAACCGGCCCAAGGCCATCAACGCGCTGAACCATTCGATGGCGCTGGCCATCAGCGAGGCGCTGAACGCCTGGACCGACGACGACGAGGTCCGCACCGTGGTCGTCACCGGTGCGGGGGAGCGCGGCCTGTGCGCGGGCGGCGACATCGTCGCCATCCACACCGACGCGACCGGCGGTGCGGCGGGCGCGGATTCGCCGACCGGGCGCTTCTGGCGCGACGAGTACGTGCTCAACGCACTGATCGGCCGCTACCCGAAGCCCTATGTGGTGGTGATGGACGGCATCGTGATGGGCGGCGGCGTCGGCCTGTCCGGCCACGGCAGTCACCGGATCGTCACCGAGCGCTCCAAGATCGGCATGCCGGAGGTCGGTATCGGCTTCATCCCGGATGTCGGTGGCACCTATCTGCTTTCGCGTACGCCCGGCGAGCTCGGCACGCACGTCGCGCTCACCACGGCCCGGATGAACGCGGGTGACGCCATCGCGGCCGGCTTCGCCGACTACTACCTCGCCTCCGAACACCTTCCGGCGCTGCTGGATACGCTGCGCACCGAGACGGCGGAGATCGCGATCGCCAAGTTCGCCTCGGCCGCACCGGCTTCCGTCCTGCTCGCCCAGCAGGACTGGATCGACGCCTGCTACAGCGCCGACACGGTGGAGGAGATCGTCGCCCGCCTGCAGGCGCACGAGGCACCGGAAGCCGCGAAGGCGGCCGCCGATATCCTCACGAAATCGCCTGTCGCGCTGAAGGTCACACTGCGATCGTTGCGTTCGGCGCGGTCCGCGCCGAACCTGGAGGCGGTGCTGAACGAGGAGTACCGGGTCTCCATCGCGGCGTTGTCCTCGGCCGATCTGGTGGAGGGCATCCGCGCGCAGGTGATCGACAAGGACCGCAACCCGCAGTGGTCGCCGGCGACGCTCGCCGACGTCACCGCCGCACAGGTTGACGCATACTTCGCCGAATTGGGCGATCAGGAACTGGGTTTGGTGAGCAATGACTGAAAAGATCGGATTCCTCGGACTCGGCCACATGGGTGCGCCGATGGCGGCGAACCTCGTCAAGGCCGGATATGACGTGCTGGCCTACGATCCGGTGCCCGCCGCGCGGGAGCAGGCCGTCGAGGACGGCGCCACCGTGGTGGGTACGGCGGCGGAGGCGGCGGATGCCGGTGTGGTGATCACCATGCTGCCCAACGGAAAACTCGTCCTCGACGTGTACGCCGAGCTGCTGCCTGCCGCCAAGCCCGGCACCCTGTTCATCGACTGCTCCACCATCGACGTCGCCGACGCCAAGTCGGCCGCGGTGCTCGCCATCGGCGCGGGCCATCGCGCGCTGGACGCCCCGGTGTCCGGCGGGGTCGCGGGCGCGGCGGCGGGCACGCTGACCTTCATGGTCGGCGGCGGGGCCGAGGACTTCGCCGACGCACTGCCGGTGCTCGAGGTGATGGGCGGCAAGGTGGTGCACTGCGGTGGCTCCGGCGTCGGCCAGGCCGCCAAGATCTGCAACAACATGCTGCTCGGCATCTCGATGATCGGCCTGTCCGAAGCCCTGGTCCTCGGCGAGCAGCTGGGCTTGACGCACCAGTCGTTCTTCGACGTCGTCTCCACCGCGTCGGGCCAGAGCTGGGCGCTGACCAGCTACTGTCCGGTCCCCGGCCCGGTGCCGACCAGCCCGGCCAACAACGACTACCAGCCGGGTTTCGCCACCGCCCTGATGAACAAGGATCTGGGTCTGGCCGCGAACGCGTTGCGCGAGAACGGCATCGACGGTCAGCTCGGTCTGCTCGCCGCGGAGATCTACAACCGGTTCAACGAGTCGTCCGGCGGCCGCGACTTCTCGGCCATCGTCACCGAGATCCGGGAACGAAGCGTCGGCCCGAACGCGGACGCCTGAGGCCGCAGCGCACCGACTCCGACGCGAAGGTTGACACGTCTCGAACATGCGTTCGACTCGAGGTATTGTTCGGGCCGTGTCTCCACTTTCCCGCCAGGACTGGGCCAGGATGAACCTCGAACAGGTCCGTGACCAGCTGCTCGACGCGGCCGCGTTCGGCAAGTACCTGCCGCCCGAGCAGCTCGAGCACGCGGCCGGGAAGATCGCCGAGGGGCTGCGCGTCTTCCAGGAGCTGACGAGCGACCGGAACGGGCCCGGATAGCCAATTGTGTTGTAGTGCAACAACTTCAAAGATTCCGCGGGACGTTGCGGAAGGGGTGAGATACCTGCTTCCTGTATCGTCACCGATATTCCTGACCACCCCGACCTAGAAGGTGCCGAGTGACCGACTTCGAGACGATTCTGCTGGAGCGCAAAGGCCGGGTCGGCTGGATCACGCTGAACCGCCCGAAGGCGCTCAACGCACTCAATGCCCAGGTCCTCGACGACGTCATCGCCGCGCTCGACGAACTGGAGCGAGATGACGAGGTCGGAGCCGTGGTCATCACCGGCTCGGAGCGCGCGTTCGCAGCCGGCGCCGACATCAAGGAGATGCAGCCGAAGTCGTATATGGACATGTTCCTCAACGACTACTTCGCCCGCTGGGACCGGCTCGCCCAGTTTCGCAAGCCGACCATCGCCGCGGTGGCCGGGTACGCCCTCGGCGGCGGCTGTGAGCTGGCCATGATCTGCGACATCCTGATCGCGGCGGACACCGCGAAGTTCGGGCAGCCGGAGATCAAGCTCGGCGTCATCCCCGGCATCGGCGGCTCGCAGCGGCTCACCCGCGCGGTCGGCAAGGCCAAGGCGATGGATCTGGTGCTCACCGGTCGCAATATGGACGCGGAGGAGGCCGAGCGCGCCGGACTGGTGTCGCGCATCGTGCCCGCCGCCGACCTGCTCGACACCGCACTCGAGGTCGCCGAGACGATCGCCTCGATGTCCTTGCCGGTCACCATGATCGCCAAGGAGTCGGTCAACCGTTCCTTCGAAACCACCCTCGCCGAGGGCCTGCGCTTCGAACGACGAGTGTTCCACTCGCTCTTCGCCATCGACGATCAGAAGGAAGGCATGACCGCCTTCGTCGAGAAGCGTCCCGCGAAGTTCACCAACCGCTGATCCGCGCGCGCCCGGCAGAATAGTTATCCACTTAGCCGGGAGAATCCGACGCCCTAGCCGAAGCTCGACGACGACGGTCCGACGATGTCCATCGGCGTCGGCGGGACACCGTGGGTGGGTTCGGCCGAAGAGTTGTCCATGGCAAGGATTCCCGCGATCGTCGCACCGAGCGCCGCGGTCACCGCGACCGCGGCGATCAGCTTGCGGCGGTCCACCGTGCCGTGCGCCAGCGATGCGGACAGCGCCGCACCCGCTCGCACGCGCGGCATCCGCACGTCGCCGCTGTGCCGCTCCGCGGCGAGCAACACCGCGCCGCGGGCCGAGACGTAGTCGGGTTCCGGGTCGTAGATGATCGGCAGGTCGATCAGCTCCGCGAGCTCCTCGCGGATGCTCGGGCTGCGCGTGCAGCCGCCGAGCAGCACCATCGCGTCGGGCTGCACACCGCTCTCCTCGATGAGCTGACGCACGAACGAGGCCGAGTGATGGATGCTCGCCGCGCACAATTCGGCCAGGTCACTGCGGGTGACCACCTCGCGGTCGCCGGAGATGGGGTCGATCGCGGTGACCACCCGCTCGCTGCTCAGCGCCTCCCGATGCCTGCGGCTGGTCAGCTTGTCGGTGAGCACGCCGCCGCGGGCGAGCTGCCAGCGCAGCAGCGCGTCGTAGCCGTCGCCGCCGAGCACCGTGCTGCGTTTACCGGCCAGGATGGTGTCGTTGCGGCAGTCGGCGTGCGTGATGGTCAGCCCGGACGTGCCGAGGTCGTAGAGCAGCACCGTGCCCTCGTCCGGCAACTGGCCGGTGAAGCGCAGGTAGCGCAGTTGGGCAAGCGGTTCGTCGACGATGGTGAGGCGATTGCGGCCCGCGCTGGTCCGGATGGCGTCGGCATGCAGGGTGCAACGGCAGGTCACCGCGGTTCCGGTGACCAATTCGTCGCGCCGGTCGGCGGCGCCGCGCATCTGCCGGATGGCCTCGAAAACGGGTTCTTCGACGCCGCCACCGGCGCGTCGCGGCACCTCGCAGCGGTCGATCGGCGGGAGATGCGGCTGATCGGAATGTGTCAGCATCGCGCGTGCGCCACCAGCGCCCGCCGATACCCCCAAGACCAGCACCATGGTTTACATGGTGAACCCTTTTGCGCCCGCTGCCAAGACGACGGGGCGGGAAATTCGCTAGTTGGATGCCGGACCGTTACCGCCTGGTCGATCAGGGGGTGTATTGAACCGTCCAGTACGTCTGTCTCATTCGGGCCGGTTCGTAGACCAGCGGGCTTGCTCGCCGCCGGTGTCGAAGTCGCCTGCGGCGTGTCGGAATTCCGCCAGTAACTGCAGCAGCGTGTGCAGCCGATCCGGCGCCAGGCCGGGCAGCGCGAAGACCTTCGTGTTGAGTTCCTCGGTCGCCTGCGCGACCAATTCCCTTCCGGCGGCGGTGATCTCGATCAAGGTTGCGCGCCGGTCGGTGGGGTGCGGCACCCGCTCGACCAGCTTCGCCGCCTCCAGCCGGTCCACCGTGTTGGTCACGCTGGTCGGGTGCACCTGCAGCCGGGCGCTGGCCTTGGCCATCGGCAGCGCGCCGGTCTTGCTGAAGCTCAGCAGCATGAGCAGTTCGTACCGGGAGAAGGTCAAACCGGTTGGTTTCAGCGCCTCGTCCACCCGGGCCATCACGATTTGCTGGGCACGTACCAGCGAGGTCACCGCGGCCATGCCGTCGGCCACGTCCCCCCAGCCGTGGTCGACCCACTGGCGATGGGCCTCCTCGATCGGGTCGAGCGGAAGCGGGCGTGGCCGAGACATGGTCCGATCATTCCATGCGTGCTGCAAATCAGGCCGCATGCTCGGAATCAGGGCCGTGCTGCGAATCGAGCTCAGTGGCTTCGGGTCGGGCCCAGTGGCTTTGAATCGAGCCTGGCGCTTCGAATCAGGCTGAGCGCAACGGTGTATCCAGGAGTTCGCGCACGGCACACTCAATCGTGAGGCGGGCGTGGCTGAGTGGTTGAGGCAACGGTCTGCAAAGCCGTTTACGCGGGTTCAATTCCCGCCGCTCGCTCCATCGGGGTTCGAGGGTCGCCTCAGGCGGCAACGCTCGGTTCGGCATATGCCACAGCCGAACCGAGCACCTCGAGCCGTACGCGCCGGCCCGCGGCAGGCGCCGCCACACTGGCCCGGCGCACCCGTACCGCGTCGCTGCGGCCGTCCAGCGCGATGGTGAGCATCACGTCGGCACCGCGGAATTCGACATCGCGCACCACCCCGCTGTCCGGCTCGCCTGCCGAAACTTCATGGGCGACAAGCTGTTCCGGGCGAACCATGATGGTGACCTGGCCGGTCGGCGCGCCTTTCTGCACGGGAATCCGGCCGAGCACGCACTTCGCCACGTCGCCGTCCACCACCGCGTCGAGCAGCACGCAGTCACCGAGGAAGCGCGCGGTGAACAGGTCCTTCGGCGCGGCGTAGACCTCTTCCGGCGCGCCGACCTGGGTGAACCGGCCGTCGCGCATCACCGCGACCTGCTCGGCGAAGCACAGCGCCTCCTCCTGATCGTGGGTGACCAGGATGCTGGTCATGCCCGCCGCACGCAGCGTGTCGGCGACGGCCTGCCTGGTGGTGGCGCGCAGGCCGGCATCGAGGGCGCTGAACGGCTCGTCCAGCAGCATCACGTCGGGCTTGCGGGCCAGGGCGCGGGCCAAGGCGACGCGCTGCTGCTGTCCGCCGGAGAGTTGATGCGGGCGGCGCTCCGCGTAGGACGGATCCAGCGAGACCATGTCGAGCAGTTCGTCGACGCGGTGTTTGCCGTTGCGCCGGCCGTAGAATCCGCCGCGCAGTCCGTAGGCGATGTTCTGGCCGACGGTCAGATGCGGGAACAGCGCACCGTCCTGCGCGACATACCCGATGTTGCGCCGCTGGGGCGGTACCGAGAACCGATCGCGGGCAACGGTTTCCGAGCCGATCGCGACCGACCCCGCGTCCGGTGCCTCGAACCCCGCGATCACCCGCAGCAGCGTGGTCTTGCCGCAGCCGGAGGAGCCGACCACCGCAGTCGAGGTACGGTCCGGCACCTCGAGGGTGATCCCACCGAGCACCCGATGCTGACCGAACGTCTTCGACACATCGGCAACGACGAGCTCACTCATATTCCGGCCGCCTTCCGCGATTGGGTGAACAGCAGATAGGTCACCGGCACCGCCGCGACGATCATGATCAGGGCGTAGGGCGCGGCGGCCGCGTAATCCAATTCGCCGGACAGCGACCAGAATCGCATGGCCAGCGTGCGAGTTCCGTTGGGTGCCAGCAGCAGTGTCGCGGTCAGCTCGGTCGCGACGGCGACGAAGACCAGCGCACCGGCGGCGGCCGCGGCAGGAGCGGTGAGCCGCAAGGTGATTCGAGCGAAGGTGACCGGACCGGATTTACCGAGCGACCGGGACACCTCTTCCAGCCCGATCGGCACCTGCGCGAGCCCGGCTCGCACGCTCACCAGTGCGCGGGGCAGGAACAGCAGCACGTAGGCGGCGACCACCATGGTCGCCGTCTGATAGAGCGGGGGCGCCCATCGGATGGTCACCGTCACCATGGCCAGCGCGATGACGATGCCGGGCAGTGAACTGGTGATGTAGTTGGCGCCCTCCACCATTCGGGCGAACACCGAGGTGGAGCGCACCGCGATCCAGGCGACCGGGAAGGCGCACAGCGTGGTGAGCAGCGCGGCCACCGCGGCCAGCGCGATGGTCTGCCCGAGCGCCTCGCCGAGCTCGGTGAAGTCCCACACCTGCGCGCCGCCGATGCGCAGCCAGCGCCCGATGGTCCACAGCGGAACGCCCAGCGCACCGGCGGTCACCAGGGCGAGCGCGGCCAGCACCGGAATCGTGCTCGCGCCGAGGCGGATTCGTGCGGCTGCGCGCGGTGCGCCGCTGCCGATCCTGGCGTAGCGGCTGCGGCCACGCACCGCCGCCTCACTCGCCAGCAGCACCAGGCAGCAGAGCACCAGCACACCCGCGAGCATGCTGCCCGCGGGGCCGGCGAAGCTGGATTGGTACTGCTCGAAGATCGCGGTGGTGAAGGTGTCGAAGCGGACCATGACGAACGCGCCGTACTCGGCGAGCAGGTGCAAGGCGATGAGCAGTGCGCCGCCGAAAATAGCCAACCGCAACTGCGGCAACACGATCCGCGCGAACACCGCCACCGGCCCCGACCCGAGCGCCCGCGCGGACTCCTCCACGGCGGGATCGAGGCGGCGCAGCGTGGCCGCCGCGGGCAGATACGCCAGCGGGAAGTACGACATGGTTGCGATGACCACCCCGGCCGAGAGACCGTGCATGGTGGGGAAGGCGCTGACCCAGGCATAGCTGTTCACGAACGCGGGAACCGCCAGCGGCGCCGCGAATATCGGCCCCCACCAAGCCTTTCCGGGCACGTCGGTGCGTTCGACCACCCACGCCAGGCCAACTCCGAGCACCACGCAGATCGGCACGGTGCACACCACCAAGCCGACCGTATTACGCAGCAGCTGAGCGACTCTCGGCCGGAACACCAGGTCCGCGGCCTGGCTCAGCCCGGTCGAGAAGATCTCGGACACGATGTAGCCCAGTGGCACGAACGTCGCCGCCACCAGCAGCAGGGCGACGGTCGTGACGAAGGGCCCGGGTCGACCGACCCGGGACGAGGCGACAGCGGTCCGGACGGCCACGGCTAGAGCAGGCCCGCCTCGGTCATCAGCGCGGTGACCTTCTTGGCGTCCAGCTTGGACGGATCGACCGGGGGCGCCTGCAGGTCGGCCAGCGGCGGCAGCGCCGGGTTGGCGGCCACATCGCTGGCGACCGGGTACTCCATCGAGTCGCCGTCGCGCAGCACCTCCTGGCCCGCCTTACCGGTGATGAACGCCAGGAACTTCTGCGCCGACTCCTGCTTCTTGCTCGACTTCAGCACGCCGCCACCGGAGATGCTGACGAAGGCGCCCGGGTCCTGCTTCTTGAAGTAGTGCAGCGCGGTGTGGCTGCTGCTCTCCTTGGTCTTGGCCTGGTCGCGGTACCAGTAGTAGTGGTAGATCACGCCGCCGTCCGGGCTGCCCGCGTCGACCGCCTTCATGGTGGCCACGTTGTTCGGGAACGGCGTCGCGTTCTCCTTCATGCCCTTCAGCCAGGCGCGGGTCGCGTCCTCACCCTTCAGCGCGAGCAGGGCGGCCACGATCGCCTGGAAGTCGGCGCCCGAGACGCCCGCGCCCCAGCGGCCCTTCCACTGCGGCTGCGCGAGGTCGAGCAGCGAGGCGGGCAGCTGGTCGGCCGCCACCTTGTCCTTGTTGTAGACGAAAACCGTTGAGCGCGCGGCGACTCCGGTCCATTTTCCGGTGGACGGGCGGAACTGCGCGGGTACCTGATCCAGCGTCGGCTTGTCCACGTCGGCGAACAGACCCGCGTTCTCGACCAGTGCCATGGCGGGGGAATTCTCGGTGAGGAATACGTCGGCGGGCGAGGCGGCGCCTTCGGCGACGAGTTGGTTGCCCAGCGCGGTGTCACCGCCCTGCCGGAGCGTGACCTTGATACCGGTCTCTTTGGTGAATGCCGCCACCCATTCCTTGGTGAGCGATTCGTGCTGTGCGTTGTAGACCGTGATCTCTTGCGTGTCATCCGACGAATTCGAGCATGCCTGTAGGCCGAGCGCCGCTACCGTGACGGCCAGTACTCCGGAGATCGTTTTCCATCCGACAGGCATCGGTTCGGTCCTTCCGCTGGAATTCCTCATGTTGATGAGGCTTACCTAAGCAACATACCGCGTCCGACGTGCGCGGATGATATCGGTCCGGCAGCGGCGTTTCCGGAATTTCCGGCCGGTCAGTGCAGACCCGAGAAGTCCCGCAGGACAACGTGATTACGGTCGGCGGTGGTGCCGAGCGTGTAATCCGGGAGTAGGCCGAAGTATTCGGACCTGGTGGTCGCGCTCCAACGGCGAGCAGCGTCGGTGCGGGTTTTGTAGAAGTTGAGCATGTAACCGCCCTCGTACAGACGGAGCAGGCTGTAACCGCCCGGATATTCCTTCACCGCGGCCACTTCCAGGAATTCCACGGCGCAGGCGGCGTCCGGGCGGGTGCGGCGATTTCGGTGGGTATGTCCGCTGTGGTGCAGGAAAACGCCGGGGGAGCGGGCGTACAGGGCTTGGAGTTCGGCGCTGTCGCGGCCGTTGAGGACGAATCCCGGCCCCGCGAGATTGGTGAAACCCGATTCGACGGTGACCGGGTGGTGGCCGAAGACCAGGGTCGGGCGGTCGGGGTCGGCGCGCAATCGCTCGGCCAGCAGATCGAATTGTGGCCGGTCGATGGTGCCGCCGGAGCCGTCGAGTTCGCTGGTGTCCAGGCCGAGCAGGCGCAGGCCGCCGGTCTCGTGCTCGATCAGCTGCTGACGCGGGATGAACGCCTCGGCCCAGCAGTCGTGGTGGTCGGCGGGGGCGGGCAGGCAGCTCGCGTAGTCCGGGCCGACATGGGGGCGATCGTGGTTGCCGCGCACGACGAAGTAGTCGGTACCGAGCGCGCCCCAGGTGTCGAGATGGGCACGCACGGCGCGCGCATCTTTCAGCGACGCCTCGTTGGTGAGGTCGCCTGCGATCAGTAGGCGCTCGGCGCCGCGGTCCGGCCGGCGCAGATCGTCGAGCAGGGCGGCCAGCATCACCTCGGGATACGGCGGGATGTCCTGACGGACGCCGGGCGGCACGTTGGCGACCAGCAGACCACTGACCTCCTCGCCGTAGTGCACATCGTTGGCGAGGGCGAGGGTTTGCAATGGCCGGCCCGGCGGCGGCACCAATGTGGTGAATTCGCCGGTGGATTCGGGAGTTCCCGGGCTGAGGGTGGTCAACGAGAGCGCGGGGATCGCGCGCACGCCGTGGGACCATGCCTCGAAGCGATAGGTGCGGCCGGGTTCGAGGCCGTCGATTTCGGCGTAGTGGAACGGTGTCGGCTGCGGGTCGGCGTGCACGGGAACTGGGGCGCGGGCCGAATCGGCCGGGGCCAGTAGAACTTCCGCGTCGGTGTCCACCGGCGTCAGTCGTCCGGCGGCATCGGGCGTCACCGTCGTCCAGGTGATGATCACCGAGCGGTCGGTGATCGTGACGACCTCCAGGTCGGTGGCGATCAGCGGATGCGGTTGGGCCCGAGCCGAACTCGGGCGCGTGAAGGGCAGCAGGGTGGCAAGGCCCATGGCGCCGAGCATGGTTCGCCTGGACGGGCCGCAGCACGATGGGCCTGTGGTCCGCTCGCTCATGCCGCCGTCACTCATCGGCGCGGCGCGGGGTCAATTCTTGGGCGAGCTCGCGGAGCAGACCTTCCACTTACCGTCTTCCTTCTTCAGGTGCTCGGTGGTGCTCGTGTCCGTGTCGGGGGCCTGACCCGGCACCTCCAGGGTGAGTGTGCCCAGGATGTGCGCGGTCGCGACCGCACCGTCGATCGCGACATCTTCGATCTTATCGATGTTCACCGCGACCGTCGCCGACTCGAACTCCTGCTTCTGCTCCTCGGGCAGCGCGTCGAACTCGGCCCGGTCCGCCGCGCACGCCTTGGCCGCGGCCGCCCGGAAGCCCTCGGACTCCAGCGTGTCGTAGAAGTCGTGGATGGCCACCTCGATCCGCTTGTCATCGGAGGCGAGCGGGCCCTTGCCCTGCGCAGTCAGCACGGCGCCGAGCACCACCGCGCCGCCGAGCGCCAGCAGTACCACCGCCAGCAGGCCGACGATCAGGCCGATCTTGCTCTTGCGGGACGGTTGAGCGCCGGCCTGCGGTGCATATCCGACCTGTGGGTCACCCGGCGGTGGCGGATAGGAGGTGGGCTCCTCGGGCTGCTGCGGATACTGCGGTTCCTGCGGCGGTTGCCCGCCCGGCGGATAAGTCATCGTCTCGCCTCCGTCGGCCCCCTTCGGCTTCCTCGAAGGTTACGGCAAGCCCGCGCCCGGTCGAGTGGAAAAAGGCGCTGACCGTGGCCTCGCGTGTCCTGGTACCGGGCGGGCGGTCGGGCGACCTATATTTGCCGAGTGCGGATGACCGCCCATATTTGTTCGTGCAGAGGGAGATTCGAATGCGCAGATTGATCGGCATGTCCGTTTTCGGCGTGGGTTTGCTGGCGATCGCGCAGGGTGCGGGAATCGCCGGAGCCGACCCGGCGCCGGCCGGGCAGGGCGTGTTGCGGGTGCAAGCGGCGACTACCGGTGCTGAACCGGCCGCTGTCGCCGGCGTGCAAATCGGTGTCACCACCTGCGCCGCGGGCCCGATCCTTGCCACCCTGACCACCGGGCCGGACGGCACCGCCGCCACCAACCTCGCACCCGGTTGCTATCTGGCCCAGTTCACCTCGGTTTCGGGTTGCGAACCGAAGAGCACGACCTCGGTCAAGGTGGACGTTATTCCTGACGCTACGCAGACCGCCGCCTTCCAATTCAGCTGCGCCTGAACGACGCACGACGGCTTTACCGCGCGTCCGCAGTGGTAATGGAATTGTGAGTTCGGGAGTCACCATTTCGTAGGATGTGCACCGCCTGAAGTGCGGGATACGGTCGTGACGTGGCGTTTTTCGCGAGCTCCGAGGATGGTCGGCCTGCGTTGGCGGTCAGGTCGATCGTAGTTTTCGTCGCGGTGACGGTCTGGTGGCTGGTGCTGTTTCGCGGGGCAGACCTGGTGTTCGGCGCGGAATACAGCCGGGGCCGCCATGTGGCGGCTGCGGTCGGTGCGACGCTGGGTGCGGTGCTGTTCATCTACGCGGCGCGCCGGTTCCTCGATCGTCGGCCGTGGTCCGGACTCGGCTTGTCGTCGTTCGGACCTGGTTGGCGCGCTTTCCTTTTCGGCGCCGCATGCTGGGGAATTCCCGCCTTTTTGTCCGCAGCCGTAATGATCTGGCTCGGCTGGGCCGAACTCACGGTGCGGGCACCGGTACCACAGACTTTGTTGGCGATGCTCGCACTCTTCACACTGGCACTGCTATACGAAGCTTTTCCCGAAGAACTCATCTTCCGCGGATATTTCTTCGCCAACCTCCGCGAACGCTGGCCCACCGCCGCCACCGTCCTCGGCCAAGCGGCACTGTTCACGGCATGGGGAGTCCTGATCGGCGCCGCAGGGTCCCTCGACCGCGCCATATTCTTCTTCGCATTCTCCGCCGTGCAGGGCGCACTTCGCGCCACCACCGGAAACCTCTGGGCCTGCATAGGATTTCACGCCACCTTCCAACTGACCACCCAGTTCCTCGGCAGCAAATGGAACTACATAGACCTCGATGATCCCGACCGGGCGGTCACTGGATTGGCCTTCGGCATCATCCCTTTCACGAGCACGGCACTTCTGCTGTGGTGGTACGCGCGGAAGCAGCGGCAGAGCTGATCGCCGCGGCATCGGCCTGCGTACCTGTTCGCCCACGCCACCCGACGATTGCCCGCGTTGTTCAATGAGAAGCCGTCCGGCAGGGCAGTTGTGTGCGCCAGCGAGAATTGAGTGCATGACCGGGCTCACGCTGACCAACGAGCGACGCATGGAACTGGCAGCACTGCTGGAGGGCGAGCAGCGGCTTCGGCTGGAGTATCCGAAAGTCGCGGAGTACCTCGACACGGCGCCGATGTTGCCGGGGACCGACGATTCCGCCGCTGATGCCGCATTCGATCTGCGGCTGGTGCACTTCATGACCGGCGGTGTGTCGGAGTCAGGGAATCCGTATTGGGACATCGTTTCGCCATCGGTTGGCGAGGATGGTGGGCGTCGGGTTATCAACGGTGGCAGGCGAAACGGCAGCGCGCGGCTGGCGTTCGCGCAGACGATTCTGCAAGCGGCATACGCGTACGCGGTGCCGTCGCCGGAATCGATCGGGTGGCTGGCGGAGTTCAGCGGTGGGCGACGGGTACTCGAGCTGGGTGCGGGGCGCGGGTACTGGGCCGGGCAGCTCGCCGCGCGGGGTGTGGATGTGGCCGCGTTCGATGTGGAGCCGCCTAACAGCACTGCGAATGTGTCGTTCCCGGGTGCTGCGGGTCAGCTGGACGTGTGGCATCCGGTCGGCGGGTTGGTCGAGTTCGAGGCAGAGCTGAACGGGGATTGCGTGTTGTTCCTGTGCTGGCCGCCGGGGTGGGGAGATCCGGTGGCGTCTCGGGCCTTGGCTGCGTTCGAGGCGCGGGGAGGTCGGCGGTTGGTCTACATCGGTGAGCCGAAGGGTGGCAAGACCGGCGACGATGCGTTCTTCGATCGGCTGTCCGAACGCTGGTCGATGGAATCTGCTGATACCCAACATGTCTCGTGGTGGAATCTTGCCGATGTAGCACACGGCTACGTTCAGGCCTGAGCGCATCCTCCGGGTGAGATTGAGTCATCGCGCGGCATCGATGCGAGCTCACACCGTGGAACGAGAAAGGCCCCGACCAGATTCGCACTGGTCGGGGCCTTTTCATGCTGTGCCCTCGGCAGGATTCGAACCTGCGGCCTTCTGCTCCGGAGGCAGACGCTCTATCCCCTGAGCTACGAGGGCGGGATAGCTTTCGATCGGTGGCGGGGGGCCGTCGATCGGGCGGGGAAAGCGTATCGCATCGGGTGCTGTTGGCCAAAAAGGGTGTTCGGGGGCGGGTCAGCTTTGCGGGAGGGGGGTGGCGCCGCGGGCGGTGAGCATGGTGGTGATGAGTTGGGCTTCGCCGCGCTGGGTTTTGTCCATGGTCTCGGCGAGGGTGCGCACGGCGGTGGTTTCGGCGTGCTCGGCGGCGTACTGGATCATCGGCAGGCCGCCCTGGTGGTGGCGCAGCATGAGTTGCAAGAAGAGGGTGTCGAGCTCGGGGCCGGTGGCTTGGCGGAGGGCGGCGAGGTCGGCGGGGGTGGCCATGCCGGGCATGGTCGGCATGGGGCCGGTCGCGGCCGCAGTGGTGCCGTTGTGTCCGTGGCCGGTCGGCTGCTCGTGCATCCAGCCCATGTAGCCGTCGATGCTCTGCGCGGGTTCGCCCCACAGCTGGAGCCAGCCCTGCATGCGACCGACCTGGTTCTGCTGGGTGGTCATGATGTCGTAGGCGAGGCGGCGCACGTCGGTGTCGGTGGAGCGGACCAGCACGACGCCGGCCATCTCGACGGCTTGCGCGTGGTGGGCCGACATGTCCTGGTTGAAGCCGACGTCGACGGTGCCGGGGTCCGGTTCGGACGAGCCGTCGAGCGGCAGTCGAATCAATGTGCCGAGCGCGACGCCGATCAGAATGGCCCCGATCAGGCCGAGGGCGAGCAGTGCGGTGCGCTGGCGACGGACCTGCGCACCGAGGCCGGACTCGGTGGAGTCCGGCTCGACGTCGGCGGCCACTAGCTCCCTGCCCCCGGCGCGGGAGCGGGCTGACCGGGCGCAGGTTGACCCGGCACGGGCTGACCCGGCCGTGGCTGTCCGGGCACTGGCGCGCCGGGCAGACCCGGCAGTCCGGGAACGCCGGGCACGCCCGGCAACCCACCGGGAATCTCCGACGGATCCGGCTGCAGTCCCTTGCCATCCATCGGCACCGCGTCCGGTCCGGGCGGCGTCGGGTCGAACGGCGGCGGGTTGTCGGTGTCGAACGCGATGGTCGAGCAGTCCGCGCCGACCTCCGGGTACGTGTAGTTGTTCAGGCGCAGTGCCGTGATGAACTGGCCGACGCGCTTGTCCTGCGCGCTGTCCAGCTTGAGCTGATGCCCCCAGGACTGCAGCGACACCGGGGTGTCCAAACCGGGATACGGCGACATCAGCGAGTACGGCTTGCCCTGCACCTTGCTCTTCAGCGAGTCCAGACCGGCGGCGTCCACCTTGTCCGGGTTGTAGGTGATCCACACCGCGCCGTGCTCGAGCGAGTGCACCGCGTTCTCCATCCGGATCGGCTTGTCGTAGACGACGCCGGTGCAGGTGGCCCAGGAGGCGTCGTGCGGTCCGCCGAACGCGGGGCTCTGGTCGTAGGCGACCCGCTGGTTGGGGCCGATGTGCAGCCCGGCCGGGTACTCCTTCTTGACCACGCCTTCGATCGAGTCCGACGGGTCTTTGCGCTCTGCGCTGGGTGTGTACTTCTCCAGGCTGGCCTTCTCCTGGTACTTGGGTACCAGGCTGTAGGCGAGCGCACCGATCAGTGCGATGATGACTACGGCCGCGCCGATGGCCAACCAGGGGATCTGACGATTCTTCTTGGGAAGTTGTCCTCGGCCGCCCCCTTTATGGGAGCCGGACAACTTGGCGGCGGCTTTGGCCGATTTGGCGCTGGGACTGCTCGGCATCGCTCGTTGTGCTCTCTCGACGTGATGGATCCGCGGGCTGCTGTGGGTTGCGGACGGTTCCGGCGCAGTGCCCACTCGAGGTGTACACCCGCCAAGACCATAGGATAGAGACTCGTGACTCCAGCTGACCTTGCAGATCTCCTTCGCGCTACTGCGGCGAAGGTGCTTGTCGAACGCGGACTGGACCCCGCGGTACTCCCCGACGAGGTCACTGTCGAGCGCCCCCGCAACCCTGAACACGGTGACTATGCCACGAATGTGGCGATGAAGGTCGCGAAAAAGGCAGGTACGAATCCGCGAGATCTGGCGACCTGGCTCGCCGACGCGCTGAGCTCCACCGATGAGGTGGCCTCCGCCGAGGTGGCGGGTCCGGGCTTCCTGAACATCCGGCTCGCCGCGTCCGCGCAGGGCGCGATCATCGAGCAGGTGCTCGCCGCCGGGACGGCCTACGGGAGCTCGGAGCTGCTGAAGGGCAGCCGGATCAACCTGGAGTTCGTCTCCGCCAACCCGACCGGTCCGGTGCATCTCGGTGGCACCCGGTGGGCCGCGGTCGGTGACGCGCTCGGCCGGATCCTGGCGACCCAGGGCGCCGAGGTGGTGCGCGAGTACTACTTCAACGATCACGGCGCGCAGATCGAGCGGTTCGCCAGGTCGCTGGTCGCGGCGGCCGCCGGCGCGCCGACCCCGGACGACGGCTACGCGGGCGCCTACATCGGCGAGATCGCGAGCACGATCGTGGCCGCACACCCGGAGGCGCTGTCGCTGCCGGAAGACGAGCGTCAGGAACTGTTCCGCGCCGAGGGCGTCGAGCTGATGTTCGCGCAGATTCGGCAGTCGCTGCACGAATTCGGCACCGACTTCGATGTCTTCTTCAACGAGAGCTCGCTGTTCGAGTCGGGCGCGGTCGAGCAGGCCGTGGCGAAGCTGACCGAATCCGGCGATCTTTATGAAAAAGACGGCGCCTGGTGGATCGCCAGTTCCGAATACGGCGACGATCAGGATCGCGTTGTCATCAAAAGCGACGGCAAGCCCGCTTATGTCGCCGGCGATATCGCCTACTTCCAGAACAAGCGGGCCCGCGGTTTCGATCTCTGCATTTACATGCTCGGTGCCGACCACCACGGCTATATCGGTCGGTTGAAGGCGATCGCCTCGGTGTCCGGCGAAGATCCGGCGACCGTCGAGGTGTTGATCGGGCAGATGGTGAATCTGCTCAAAGACGGTGTCGCCCTGAAAATGAGCAAGCGCGCGGGCACCGTGGTCACGCTGGAGGATCTGGTCGAGGCGATCGGTGTCGATGCCGGTCGGTACTCGCTGGTGCGCTCCTCGGTGAACTCCAGCATCGACATCGACCTGGACCTGTGGACCAGCCAGAGCAGCGAGAACCCGGTCTACTACGTGCAATACGCGCACGCGCGGACCGCGTCGATCGCCCGCAATGCCGCCGAGTTCGAATACGACAAGGTGACACCGGATCTCGCGCTGCTGACCTCGGACGAGGAGGGCGAACTCATCCGCACCCTCGGCGAGTACCCGCGCGTGGTGACCAGCGCCGCGAGCCTGCGCGAGCCGCACCGGGTCGCGCGCTACCTGGAGGAGCTGGCCGGTACCTACCACCGCTTCCAGACCAACAAGAACCTGCGCGTGCTGCCCCTGGGCGACGAGCCCGTCAGCCCCACCAACGCCGCCCGGCTGGTGCTGGTCAACGCGACCCGTCAGGTCCTCGCGAACGGCCTCGCCCTGCTCGGTGTCAGCGCGCCGGAGCGCATGTGAACGGGCACAAGGACTTTCAGACGAGCGCCAGGGAGGAACTGTAATGAGTGCGCACCCCGCCGGGCCTCGCCATGCCGAGATCCCGCACGCCCCCAATCTGCCGGAGCGCCCCCGCGATCCGCAGCAGATGATCGATCTGCCCGCGAACGTCTGGCCGCGCAACGCCGCCCGCGACGACGACGGCGTGGTGCGGCTGGCCGGTGTGCCGGTGCACGAGCTGGCCGCCGAATTCGGCACCCCCCTGTTCGTGGTGGACGAGGACGATTTCCGTTCGCGCTGCCGCGACATGGTGCGTGCGTTCGGCACCAACGCGCGAGTTCACTACGCGTCCAAGGCTTTCCTGTGTGGCGAGATCGCCCGCTGGATCCGCGACGAGGGCTTGTCGCTGGACGTCTGCTCCGGTGGCGAGCTCGCGGTAGCCCTGCACGCAGGCTTCCCCGCTGAGCGGATTGCCTTGCACGGCAACAACAAATCCGCGACCGAACTGGAGTCCGCGGTGGCCGCCGGTGTCGGCCACGTGGTGGTCGACTCGCTGATCGAGATCGAACGCCTGGAAGCCATCGCGGGCCGCGCCGGGGTGGTCCAGGACGTGCTGGTCCGGGTCACCGTCGGCGTGGAAGCCCATACGCACGAATACATTTCGACCGCGCACGAGGATCAGAAGTTCGGCTTCTCGATCGCCGGCGGCGACGCCATGGAGGCGCTCGCTCGCGTCTTCGACGCGGACAACCTGCGCCTGGTCGGCCTGCACAGCCATATCGGTTCGCAGATCTTCGAGATCGACGGCTTCGAGATCGCCGCGCGCCGCATGCTGCGGTTGCTGCACGACGCCGTGGAAAAGTTCGGCGTCGACCGCACCTCGCAGATCTCGACGCTGGATCTCGGTGGCGGACTTGGTATTTCGTACTTGCCGAGCGATGACCCGCCGCCGCTGGACGATTTCGCCGCGAAGGTGCTCGATCTGGTCGCCGCCGAGGCGGTCGCCATCGGCCTGCAGCAGCCGAAGATCGCGGTGGAGCCCGGCCGCGCCATCGCCGGGCCCGGCACGGTCACCCTGTACGAGGTCGGCACCATCAAGGATGTCTCCCTCGACGGCGGCCTGCGCAGGCGCTACATCAGCGTCGACGGCGGCATGAGCGACAACATCCGCCCGGCGCTGTACCAGGCCGACTACGACTGCCGCCTGGTCTCCCGCTCCTCCGAGGCCGCGCCGGTGGTCGCGCGCGTAGTCGGAAAGCATTGCGAGAGTGGCGATATCGTCATCCGCGATACCTGGATGCCCGCCGATGTCGGCCCCGGCGATCTGGTCGCCGTCGCCGCGACCGGCGCGTACTGCTATTCGATGTCCAGCCGATACAACCAGCTGACCCGCCCTGCGGTCGTCGCGGTGCGTGACGGACAACCGCGACTCATTCTGCGCCGGGAAACGGTGGCGGACCTGCTCAGCTTGGAGGTTGAATCATGACGGATCTCGCTAGGAATACCTGGGGGAGAGATCAGCCGATCGGCGTCGCGGTCCTCGGCATGGGCAATGTCGGCACCGAGGTCGTGCGGATTCTGCGTGATCACTCCGAGGACCTGCGCTCGCGCGTCGGTGCGCCGGTGGTGCTGCGCGGCGTCGCCGTCCGCAATCCGGACAACGATCGCGGCCTGCCCGCACACCTGCTGACCACCGACGCCGACGCCCTGGTCGCCCGCGACGACGTCGACATCGTGGTCGAGGTGATCGGCGGCATCGACCCGCCGCGGCGGCTCATCCTGGCCGCGCTGAACGCGGGCAAATCCGTGGTGACCGCGAACAAGGCGCTGCTGGCCGACTACACCGGCGAACTCGCCGCGGCCGCTGAACGCAACCGCGCCGATCTCTACTTCGAGGCCGCGGTCGCGGGTGCCATCCCGGTGGTCCGCCCGCTCATCCAGTCGCTGGCCGGTGACCGCGTCAACCGGGTCGTCGGCATCGTCAACGGCACCACCAACTTCATCCTCTCCGCGATGGACGAGACCGGCGCCGACTACGAGGTCACCCTGAAGGAGGCCACCCGCCTCGGTTACGCGGAGGCCGACCCGACCGCCGACGTGGAGGGCTACGACGCCGCCGCCAAGGCCGCCATCCTGGCCTCGCTCGCGTTCCACACCCGGGTGACCGCCGCCGACGTCTTCCGCGAGGGCATCTCCAAGATCAGCGCCGAGGACCTGGAGACCGCGTCCGCACTGAACTGCACGGTCAAGCTGCTCGCCATCTGCGAGCGGGTCGCCGCGGGACCGGGCGAGCCGACCGTGGCCGAGGGCGGCAAGGAGCGCGTCTCGGTGCGCGTCTACCCGGCGCTCGTGCCGCGCAAGCACCCGCTGGCCGCCGTGAGCGGCGCCTTCAACGCAGTCGTCGTCGAGGCGGAGAACGCGGGCAGGCTGATGTTCTACGGGCAGGGCGCCGGCGGCGCACCGACCGCCTCCGCGGTGCTCGGCGATCTGGTGATGGCCGCGCGCAACAAGTTCTACGGTGGTCGCGCTCCGGGCGAATCGGTTTATGCTGAGCTACCGATCGCGCCGATCGGCGATACACCCACCCGCTACCACGTGAACCTGCAGGTAGCGGACCGTCCCGGGGTCCTGGCCGCGGTGGCGGGTGAATTCGCCAAGCACGGGGTGAGCATTTCGACCGTCCGCCAAGAGGGGCACGGCACGGGTGCTCGCTTGGTCGTGGTTACCCACCACGCCGTGGAATCAGCGCTCGCGGACACCGTTGCCGCTCTTGCGGAAATGGATTCCGTCACCTCTATCACCAGTGTTTTGAGATTGGAAGGCACCGAAGAATGAGTACGCTCCGGGGACGGCAGACGGCGGAGCCGGCGGGATGGGTGAGCTCCGGCGTGGCGCCGCAAGCAGGAGTGCACTCCCGCTGGCCGGGTCTGATCGCGGCCTACCGCGATCGGATCGCGGGTGCGGCCGAGTGGGAGCCGGTCACCCTGTACGAGGGCGGTACGCCGCTGGTGCCCGCACCGCATCTGTCCGAATTGACCGGATGTGATGTATATCTCAAGGTCGAGGGGCTGAACCCGACCGGCTCGTTCAAGGACCGCGGCATGACCGTGGCGATCACCGACGCCAAGTACCAGGGGCAGCGGGCGGTGCTGTGCGCCTCCACCGGCAACACCTCGGCATCCGCCGCGGCCTACGCGACCAGGGCCGGCATGACCTGTGCCGTGCTGATCCCGCAGGGCAAGATCGCCATGGGCAAGCTGGCGCAGGCGGTCATGCTGGGCGCCAAGATCATTCAGGTGGACGGCAACTTCGACGACTGCCTGGAGCTGGCGCGCAAGGTCACCTCGGACTTCCCGAGCATCGGCCTGGTCAACTCGGTGAACCCGGCCCGCATCGAGGGGCAGAAGACCGCGTCGTTCGAGATCTGCGACGTGCTCGGCAAGGCGCCCGACGTGCACGCGCTGCCGGTGGGCAATGCGGGCAATATCACCGCGTACTGGCGCGGCTATCGCGAGTACTACGCCGACGGCATCACCACCCAGCTGCCGCGCATGCTCGGCGTGCAGGCCGCGGGGGCCGCGCCGCTGGTCAACGGCGCCCCGGTGAGCAACCCGGAGACCATCGCGACGGCCATCCGGATCGGCGCGCCCGCATCCTGGAACGGCGCGATGGCGGCCAAGGAGGAGTCGGGTGGTGCCTTCCGCGCCGCGACCGACGACGAGATCCTGGAGGCCTACCGCCTGATCGCGGCGACCGAGGGCGTGTTCGTCGAGCCAGCGTCGGCGGCCAGCGTCGCGGGCCTGCTCGCCGCGCACAAGGAGGGCTGGCTGGACTCCGGCCTGACCGTCGTGTGCACCGTCACCGGCAACGGGCTCAAGGACCCGGACACCGCGCTGCTGGGAATGCCGCAGGTCCAGGCGATTCCGGTCGACCCGGTCGCGGTCGCCGCCGAACTAGAGCTGGCCTGAATTGGATTCGCGCGACGGCCAACTGTCGGTGCGGCCACGGACCGCGAGCATGAGTCGCACGCTGCCCGCCGGTCTTTCGGTGACCGCGCGGGTGCCCGCGTCCAGCGCGAACCTCGGTCCCGGGTTCGATTCGCTCGGCATGGCATTGGGGATCTACGACGAGATCGACGTGCGCACTACCGATTCCGGGCTCACCATCCGGGTCGAGGGTGAGGGTGCCGACGATGTCCCCTGGGGCCCTTCGCATCTCGTGGTGCGCGCGATCGAGCGCGGACTCGAGTCGGCGGGGGTCTGGGCGGACGGGCTCGAGGTGGTGTGCCGCAACGTGATTCCGCATTCGCGCGGGCTCGGCTCCTCGGCCTCGGCCGTGGTGGGCGGGCTGGCCGCGGGATGCGCCATCGCGGCGAAGTTCGATCCGGCGCTGGCCACCTCCGCCGACCAATTGGTGCAGCTCGCAGCGGAATTCGAAGGTCATCCGGACAACGCGGCGGCCAGCGTGCTCGGCGGCATCGTGGTGTCCTGGACCGAGACCGATCGCGCCGCCGACATCGGCCGGGACGGGATGCCGGCGGCCGAGCATCACGGCCGGGTCTACCGGGCCGTGCGACTGGACGCGCATCCGTCGCTGCGGCCGATCGTGCTCATTCCGGAGGAACGCTCCTCGACCGCGCACACCAGGGGTTTGCTGCCCGAGGTGGTGCCGCACGGCGACGCCGCGTTCAACGTCAGCCGGGCCGCGCTGGCGGTGGTCGCCCTGACCCAGCGGCCCGACCTGCTGATGCCCGCGACCGCTGACCGGTTGCATCAGGCTCAGCGCGCACCCGCGCTACCGCTGACCACCAGCTGGATTTCCCGGCTGCGGGCGGCGGGTATCGCGGCCACCGTCTCGGGGGCGGGTCCGACCGTACTGGCCCTCGGTACCAGCGAATTCCCTGCCGAACTCCGTGAACTCGCGGCGATCGACGGGTTGCGCGTCGTCGAACCAGGACTGGCCGATGGAGTCCTCATCGACTGACGGCGCGTCTGGCTTGCCGAGATTCCCAATGGGCAGCTATCCTGAGCGAGTCCGTACATCGTGCGCATCAGACGCCGGTGCTTCATCAGGGCAATCGCTCCAGCAGGCTCCAGGCTCGAGCCTCCAGGCCATGGGGGTGCTGCGTAGCTGCGCAACTGGAATGATCTCTCCCACCTCACACCACCGGTGGCGAAGCGGACGGACGCATCCGAGTCCGGCAGAATGCCCGGACTGCGGGACGAACCCTCGAAACAGCACACGGCAATCGGGGGAAGGAAAGGATTTCCGTGACAGATACGGACCTGCTCGCGACACCCGGGGTGGAATCCAACCCAACATCTCCGGGGGACCGCGAAAGTGACTCCGGACAGATTTCGAAGATGAGCGAACAAACCGACGTCGCACGATCGGGGCTGACTGGAATGTTGTTGCCGCAGTTGCGCGCGCTCGCGGGGGAGCTCGGTATCCGAGGCACCTCCGGAATGCGCAAAGGCGATTTGATCGCCGCCATCAAGGAAAATCAGGCCGGAAAACCGGTTAAGGGTGAAAAGCCCGAAGGGGGACAGGCCAAGTCCGCGGTTTCCGCCAAGGCCGATACACCCGATAATTCGGAAGCGCCGGCCGGTCGGCCTGCGTCCGCCCGGGCAGAGCAGGGCACCCTCGACGTGGCGACCGCCCCGGCGAAGGAAACTCCGGTCGCCGAGGCAGCTGCCCCGGTCAAGGAATCCGCTTCCGCGAACTCGGCTCCGGCCGAGGCCCCCGCAGCCGGCACGGCCGAGTCCACCGAGGACTCCGGCCGCGAGGCTGGTCAGCGTGGTCGTGGTCGGCAGCGGCGCGGCCGTGACCAGGCGCGATCCGGCGGCGGCGAGACCGCGACGGCCGATGCGCGTGGTGACGAGCCGAAGCAGGATGCCGAACAGGGCGAGCGGCGCCGTGAGCGCAACCAGTCGGGTGAGCGCAATCAGGGCGAGCGCAACCAGTCCGGTGAGCGCAATCAGGAGCGTGGTCAGTCGGGCGAGCGTAATCAGGAACGCGGTCAGTCGGGCGAGCGTAATCAAGGCGAGCGCGGCCAGTCGGGCGAGCGTGGTCAGGGTGAGCGCGGCCAGTCCGGCGAGCGCAACAACCAGAACGGCAACGGCGGCAGCAACGCCGGCGGCCGGAACGCTGACCGCAACAACGCGCGCAACAACAACGACGACGACGAAGAAGGCGGTCGCGGCAGGCGGGGACGCCGATTCCGCGAGCGGCGTCGTGGTCGTGACCGCGAGCCGGGCACCGGTGGCGGCGAGGCGCGCGAGCTCGAGATCCGCGAAGACGACGTATTGCAGCCGGTCGCGGGCATCCTCGACGTGCTGGACAACTACGCCTTCGTCCGGACCTCCGGTTACCTGGCCGGCCCGAACGACGTCTACGTCTCGATGAACCTGGTCCGCAAGAACGGCCTGCGCCGCGGTGACGCGATCACCGGTGCGGTGCGGGCTCCGCGCGACGGCGAGCAGAGCAACCAGCGCCAGAAGTTCGATCCGCTGGTGCGGCTGGACACGGTCAACGGTGGTGAGGTCGAGGCGGCCAAGCGGCGCCCCGAGTTCAGCAAGCTCACCCCGCTGTACCCGAATCAGCGGCTGCGGCTGGAGACTCAGCCCAACAAGCTGACCACTCGCGTCATCGACCTGATCATGCCGATCGGTAAGGGCCAGCGCGCCCTGATCGTCTCGCCGCCGAAGGCCGGTAAGACGACGATCATGCAGGACATCGCGAACGCCATCGCCATCAACAACCCCGAGGTCTACCTCATGGTCGTGCTGGTCGACGAGCGTCCGGAAGAGGTCACCGACATGCAGCGTTCGGTGAAGGGTGAGGTCATCGCCTCCACCTTCGACCGGCCGCCGTCAGACCACACCTCGGTCGCCGAGCTCGCCATCGAGCGGGCCAAGCGACTGGTGGAGATGGGCAAAGACGTTGTGGTGCTGCTCGACTCGATCACTCGATTGGGCCGCGCGTACAACAACTCCTCGCCCGCCTCGGGCCGAATCCTGTCCGGTGGTGTCGATTCCACCGCGCTGTACCCGCCCAAGCGGTTCCTCGGCGCGGCGCGCAATATCGAGAACGGTGGCTCGCTCACCATTATCGCGACCGCGATGGTGGAGACCGGTTCGACCGGTGACACCGTCATCTTCGAGGAATTCAAGGGCACCGGTAACGCGGAGCTCAAGCTGGACCGCAAGATCGCGGAACGGCGCGTGTTCCCCGCGGTGGACGTCAACCCGTCCGGCACTCGTAAGGACGAGCTACTGCTCAACCCCGACGAGGCCGCGGTGCTGCACAAGCTGCGCCGCGTACTGTCCGGCCTGGACTCGCACCAGGCGATCGATCTGCTGATCGACCGTCTGAAGAAGTCCAAGAACAACCTGGAGTTCCTGATGCAGGTCAGCAAGACCGCGCCGGGCGCTCTGGACGAATAGGTTCGCCAGTTGTACTGCCGAAAGGGCCTCGCTAGCGCGGGGCCCTTTCGGCGTACTGGGGCAGAAGAACATGAGACCGATGATCGCCGCGCCGCTGATCATGAAACCCAGAATGATCGCCGAGGTGCCCACCGCGCTCCCCTCCGGAGCGGTGTTCGGAGCCTCGTAATAGACGGCGGTTCCCGGTGCGGCCGTGGTCGTGGTGTCCGGAAGGGCACACCAGCCGACCACGACAGCGAGAATCAACAGACCGACAATCGCCGACGCGACTCGGATGCTCACAAGTTCTCCCTTCGGGTCACGGCACGCCACTGTGCGGCTTCGAGCGTTGGTACACGCCCCTTACGCCTTCGAGCGCCGCTCCCGCGAGCGCTCCTGCGGCCTCGAACGTTCGTTGGCACGAGCGCCCTGTGCTGAGGTCTCAAACTCTATGAACGAAACTGTTCGCATTCCTGAGTAGCCGACTACCCGTCTTCAGGCTTCCTGAGACAGCGGCAAAGCGCGTGCCCGGACTTCCTTGGGCGGTGGCGTCAGGGGGAGTACCTAGGGCGGGAACAAACCACTTGCCGGGGGCGTTTTGGGAGCGTAGGGACTGTTCTGGCATACTGAACGGTCGTTGCGTCTGCTCTGTTCGAGCAGACCTCCCGCCTAGTCGGTTCCGGTTCACGCTCCCGCGATTCCCGCGCGAGCGACCCGGCGACCAATATCGAGAGGACACCCATGAAGGCAGGAATTCACCCGACGTATGTCGACACCACGGTCGTCTGTGGTTGCGGCAATACCTTCCAGACTCGCAGCACCAAGGAGTCCGGACACATCAACGTCGAGGTCTGCTCGCAGTGCCACCCGTTCTACACGGGCAAGCAGAAGATCCTCGACACCGGCGGCCGCGTGGCCCGCTTCGAGGCTCGCTACGGCAGGCGTGCGGGCAAGAAGGCCGACGCGGACGACGCCGCAGCCAAGTAGCTTCCTCGCCGACGCCCGGTCCTGCTCAGCAGGCCGGGCGTCGGTGTTTTTGTATGGCGTCCTTTCATTGGGAAATCAGAAAGAGGAAGCATCGTGACGCAACCGTCCGCGATCGACGACATTCTGGCCGAGCACGCCGGGCTGGAGACGCAGCTGTCCGATCCGGCGCTGCACGACGATCCCGGCGCCGCGCGCCGGGTCGGTAAACGATTCGCCGAGCTCGCGCCGATCATGGCGACCTACACCAAGCTGAAGTCCGCGCGCGACGATCTCGCCGCCGCGCGGGAACTCGCCGCCGACGACGCGTCCTTCGCCGCCGAGGTGCCCGACCTGGAGCGTCAGGTCGCCGAGCTGGAGCAGACCCTCGCGGATCTGCTCGCCCCGCGCGACCCGCACGACGGCGACGATGTGGTGCTCGAGGTGAAATCCGGTGAGGGCGGCGAGGAATCGGCGCTGTTCGCCGCCGACCTGGCCCGCATGTACGTCCGCTATGCCGAGCGGCACGGCTGGAAGGTCGAGATCCTCGGCGTCACCGTGTCCGACCTGGGTGGGTACAAGGACGCGACGCTGTCGATCAAGAGCCGCGACGCCGCGCGCGACGGTGTCTGGTCGCGCTTCAAGTTCGAGGGTGGCGTGCACCGGGTGCAGCGCGTCCCGGTGACCGAATCGCAGGGCCGGATTCATACTTCGGCCGCGGGTGTCCTGATCTATCCGGAGCCCGACGAGGTGGAAGCGGTGCAGATCGACGAGACCGACCTGCGCATCGACGTGTACCGGTCCTCGGGCAAGGGCGGCCAGGGCGTCAACACCACCGACTCCGCCGTCCGCATCACCCACCTGCCCTCCGGCATCGTGGTGACCTGTCAGAACGAGCGGTCCCAGCTGCAGAACAAGGCCCGCGCCATGCAGGTGCTCGCCGCGCGGCTGCAGGCGCTCGCCGAGGAGCAGGCCGATCAGGAAGCGGCGGCCGGCCGGGCCAGCCAGATCCGCACGGTGGACCGCTCCGAACGCATCCGCACCTACAACTTCCCGGAGAACCGGATCGCCGACCACCGCATCGGGTTCAAGGCGCACAACCTGGATGCCGTGCTGGACGGCGACATGGACGCTTTGCTCGACGCGCTCGGCAAGGCGGATCGTGCAGCCCGAATGGCAGCGGAGTAAAGGCCTTTCGGGCAGAGTCGAGGACATGTCCATGACCCGTGTAGCGCTGCGCCCCGCCGTCAACGACGCCATCGAGACGCTGCAGGCGGCCGGGGTGCCCAGTCCGCGCGCCGACGCCGAGCACCTGGCCGCGCATGTGCTCGGGGTCGAGCGCAGCAGGCTGATGATGACACCGCTCATCGGGCCGGACCAGTTGACCGAGTATCGCGCGCTGGTCGACCGGCGCGCGCAGCGAATTCCGTTGCAGCACTTGACCGGAACCGTGGCGATGGGCGAGATCGATCTCGCGGTCGGGCCCGGCGTCTTCGTGCCGCGTCCGGAGACGGAGCTGCTGTTCGCCTGGGCGCTGGCGCAACTCGAGGCGCTGCCGCACGATCACACCCCGATCGTCGTCGACCTGTGCACCGGCTCCGGCGCGCTGGCCCTGGCCATCGCGCACGCGCGCCCCGACGCCGATGTCCGTGCGGTGGAACTCGATCCGGGTGCACTGCACTGGGCCCGCCGCAACGCCGA
The DNA here is from genome assembly GCF_015355715.1 of Nocardia sp. XZ_19_369. Lineage (NCBI taxonomy): Bacteria > Bacillati > Actinomycetota > Actinomycetes > Mycobacteriales > Nocardiaceae > Nocardia > Nocardia sp. XZ_19_369. Next base: position 853,901 of record NZ_JACVED010000003.1, read on the forward strand.
CCAGTGCATCGACAACGGCGACACCGCGATCACCCTGTACGCCGACGACGTCACCGATCCGAACTTGCTGGCCGAACTCGACGGCCGCGTGGACCTCGTGGTGGCCAACCCGCCTTACATTCCGGACGGCGCGACGCTGGATCCCGAAGTCGCTGATCATGATCCGCACCTGGCCCTCTTCGGCGGCCCCGATGGCCTGGACGTCATCCGCGGCATGATCCCCACCATCACGCGTCTGCTGCGCAGCGGCGGCGCCACCGCGATCGAGCACGACGACTCCAACGGCTCGGACCTCGCGGCGCTGCTGGGCAAACAAGGCGAGTTCACCGACATCGTCGAGCACCCGGACCTCGCGGGAAAGCCGCGCTTCGTCGTCGCGACCAGAACCTGACGCGGTCCAAATCCTGAAGTCACGGAGTGGCGGGGGAGCGGATGGTGGCTCCTACTGGTCGCCGTGACAGGATGATCGTCGTGAGTACCGTCTACGACTGCGCGGATCCCGACACGCGCGCCGCCGGACTGACCGCAGCCACCAGCGCCCTGAAGTCCGGGCGACTCGTCGTGCTGCCCACCGACACGCTCTACGGCCTGGCGGCCGACGCTTTCGATGCCACCGCGGTGAGCGAGCTGCTCGCGGCCAAGCGCCGTGGCCGGGACATGCCGGTGCCGGTCCTGGTCGGCTCCTGGCACACCATCGACGGCCTGGTTTTCTCGGTGCGCCCGCAGGCGCGCGAGCTGATCCGGGCGTTCTGGCCCGGCGGCCTGAGTCTCGTTGTGCAGCAAGCCCCTTCGCTCGCCTGGGACCTCGGCGATACCCGCGGCACGGTGATGCTGCGGATGCCGCTGCACCCGGTCGCGCTGGAGCTGCTGCGCGAAGTCGGCCCGCTCGCGGTCTCCAGCGCCAACGTCTCCGGCCAGCCGCCCGCCAAGACCGCCGCCGAAGCCCGCGACCAACTGGGTGAGCTCGTCGGCGTCTACCTCGACGGCGGCCCCGCCGACCACGCCGTCGCCTCCACCATCATCGACTTGACCGCCGACCAGCCGCGCATCCTGCGCGAGGGCGCGGTCCCCATCGGCGACATCGCCGACGTGCTCGGTATGTCGCCGGAGGCGCTGACCAGCGCCTCCACCCGATGAGCGGTGGGTGCCGCGGATGACCGGTTCGGGTGCCGTCGTTCCCCTACGGGAGCTCCTGCTCGTACTGCTCATCTCCGCGGTCGTGACCTTCCTGGCCACCGGCGGGATCCGGGTGCTCGCCATCGGGTTCGGCGCCGTTGCGGTGCCGCGCGAACGTGACGTGCACGTCAAGCCGATTCCCCGGATGGGTGGTGTCGGCATCTACGTCGGGGTGGTGGCGGCGATGCTGTTCGCCCACCAACTGCCCGCGCTGCGCAACGGTTTCGACTACAGCCCGAATATTCCGCTCGCGGTGCTGGTCGGGAGCACGATCATTGTCGCGGTCGGCATCGTCGACGACCGCTGGGGCCTCGACGCGCTGACGAAGTTCGCCGGACAGGTGACCGCGGCGGGTGTGATGGCTGTCATGGGTTTGAGCTGGTACAGCATCTACAACCCGTTCAACAACACCACGGTCTTTCTGGACGCGCTGCAAGGTGGTCTGATCACCGTGGGGGTCACCGTGACCCTGGTGAATGCGATGAACTTCGTCGACGGACTCGACGGCCTCGCGGCCGGTTTGGGGCTCATCGCGGCGGTCGCGGTGTTCGTGTTCGCGCTCGGCTTGATGAACGACCAGGGCGGCTCGGTCGACACCTACCCGCCCGCCTTGCTCGCCGCCGCGCTGGCCGGCGCCTGTCTCGGGTTCCTGCCGCACAATTTCCAGCCCGCGCGAATATTCATGGGCGATTCCGGCTCGATGCTGATCGGCCTGGTACTGGCCGCGGTCTCCACCAGCGCGTCGGGCCGCATCCCGCTGCAGGGCTTCGGCACCCGCGACATCGTCGGTCTGTTGTCGCCGCTGCTGCTGGTCGGTGCGGTCATGTTCATTCCGGTGCTGGATCTGGTGCTGGCGATCGTCCGGCGGGTGCGGGCCGGTGTGAGCTTCTCCACTCCGGACAAGATGCACCTGCACCACCGGTTGCTGCAGATCGGGCACTCGCATCGGCGCGTGGTGCTACTCATCTACTTGTGGGTCGGGATCCTGGCGTTCGGCGCGGTCGGCACGGCGCTGATGAACCTCACCCTGGTCGTCCTGCTGGTGGCAGGCGGACTGGTCTTCGCCCTCGTCGTGACGGCCATTCCGGGCCTGCGTCGCGGGGAGGCCGCAGAGGACGGACCACCCGCCGGGTAAGGTTCGCAGACGTGAGCTTTACTCCCACCCCCGTTCCCGGTCCTGACGCCCCGCTCAAGGCAGCGCTGCGCTACGGCTTGATCGGGCTCGGCGTGCTGGTCGTGCTGTCCGTCGCGATCGGTGCCGCGGCCGCGGGCCTGCCCGGCCTGTGGGGTGCGTTGATCGGCTCGGCCATCGGCGGCGGCTTCATCCTGACCACCGCCGCGGTGGTGTTGTTCGGCGCGAAATTGCCGCCGACCACAGCGGGCATGGTGATGCTCGGCAGCTGGGTCGGCAAAATGCTGGTGGCCCTTTTGGTCATAGCAATACTGAATCAATTCGATTTTTATGACCGAATGGTCCTTTTCCTTACCGTGATCGGCGCGCTGGTCATCGTGCTCGGGGCCGAGACGTATGGCGTTGTCCGGCAGCGCGTTCCGTACGTGACGGTGCCCGATACGGCGCCGGATTCGCCGCCTCGGGAAGATTGATCCCCACCCACCTACACGCTGTCGTAGATAACTTGGTAAAGTGTTGGTAAGCAAGCAACCAAGCGAGGGGGGATCGCCAAGATCCCTCCGAGTGCCGCTATGCTTACTGCCGTGCCGGGCTCTGAGGGTTCCGGTTCTGCATGTCGACGATGTCGCCGACACACGTACAGACGCCAGGTGGAATCAAAACCCGCCGCACAGCTGCTGACGAACTTCGAGCCGACCTGAGTCGACCCAAATTGATCGTCAATGTCCGATCGAACCGTGGGATCAACCGAACCCACGGCCCGAACACGGGAGAGAACGCTGAGCGTCACCACTTTGGCGGGCGAGTTCCACGCGCCATCGCTGTCCGACTTCTTCCCTCCAGCGCTGCTGTTCGAGGGTACGCCGTTCGAAATCGATCGTTTGATGGGTATCCGGCTCCTGATGACCGCGGTGCTGGTCATCGTGATGGTCCTCGCATTCCGGAATCCCCGCATCATCCCGCGCGGGCTGCAGAACGTCGCCGAAACCGGTCTCGTCTTCGTCAAGGAACAGATTTCCGACGAAGTTTTGGGTAAGGAATCCGGCCGCAAGTTCTTCCCGCTCATCGCGACGGTCTTCTTCACGGTCCTGTTTCTGAACTTCTCCGGCATCATTCCCGGGTTGAACATCTCCTCGAACGCCCGAATCGGCATGCCGCTGGTGCTGGCCGCTGTGGCGTACATCGCGTTCAACTACGTGGGTATCAAGAAGTACGGATTCGTCAAGTACATGCGCAGCAGCATCGTGGTGCCGAATGTGCCGCCTGCCCTGCATCTGCTGCTGATTCCCATCGAGTTCCTCTCGACGTTCATCCTGCGTCCGTTCACCCTGATGGTCCGACTCATGGCCAACATGCTGGCCGGACATATCATGTTGGTGTTGTTCTTCAGCGCTACCTGGTTCTTCCTGTTCGACGCCGCTGCCTGGATGAAGGTGTTCTCGCCGTTCTCGCTCGCGGCCGGCCTGGGGTTCACGCTCTTCGAGATGTTGGTCATCTTCCTGCAGGCCTATGTGTTTGCGCTGCTGACCGCCGTTTACATCGGACTCGCGCAAAACGCGGATTCACACTGACCTGCCTGACTTACCGGAAAACCTGCTACACCTCGCCGACCGGCGGGTGTGCAACAGAAAGGGAATGGAAGACTCATGAGCCTCGCGTACCTGGCCCAGGAAGCCGCAACCACCTCTGAAAAGGTCAAGGGATACGGCGCCATCGGCTTCGGTCTGGCGGCTATCGGCCCCGGCATCGGCGTCGGCATCGTCGTCGGTAAGGCCATCGAAGGCATCGCCCGTCAGCCCGAGCTGCAGGGCCAGATCCGGACCACCATGTTCCTCGGCATCGCGTTCACCGAGGCGCTTGCCCTGATCGGCCTCGTCGCCGGCTTCATCTTCTGATTCCGATGAACGAGTTCTCTGTTCTCGCAGCGGAAAGCGGAGAGGATGTGAATCCTCTTATCCCCGAGACGTACGACATCGTGTGGTCGATTGTCTGCGTCGCGATCATCGCGGTCCTCTTCTACAAGTACGTGATCCCGCGTCTGATGAAGACGCTCGACGAGCGCACCGACAAGATCGAAGGCGGCATCAAGCGCGCCGAGATCGCCCAGGAAGAGGCCCAGCTCACGCTGCAGCAGTACCAGCAGCAGCTGGCCGAAGCCCGGCTCGAGGCCGCACGCATCCGTGAGGAAGCGCGCACCCAGGGCCAGCAGATCCTCGCGCAGATGCGCGCGGACGCACAGGCCGAAAGTGACCGCATCGTCGCCGCGGGTCACAGCCAGCTGGAAGCACAGCGCCAGCAGATCCTGACCGAACTGCGCACCGAACTCGGCCACACGGCCGTAGATTTGGCCGAAAAGATTATCGGGCAGTCGGTTTCGGACGAAGCTAAGCAGGCGGCGTCGATCGAGCGGTTCCTGACCGAACTCGACGACGAGTCGAAAGCCGGCATCGGGGTCGGAAGGTAGCGACGCGAAAGTGAGAAGCATGTACGCAGCGAGCCGCGAGGCCTGCGCCCGGTCTCGGGAGGCGCTCAGGGCCGCTCTGACCGGAAGCGACAGTGTCGCGGCAACGACGGGGTCCGAACTGTTCGCCGTTGTCGCCGTGCTGGACGACCAGCGTTCGCTGCGTGTTGCGCTCGCGGACGTGTCGGTGCCCGGCTCGGCCAGGGCCGAGCTCAGTGAGCGGGTCTTCAGCGGAAAGGTCAGCCCGGCCACCCTGGCCGTGCTGACCACCGCGGTGGCCCAGGACTGGTCCCGGACCGCCGACCTGGTCGACACCCTGGTTTTGCTCGGGCAAGAGGCATTGCTGGAGTCGGCGGCCGACAGCGGCCGTCTCGACGCGGTCGAGGACGAGCTGTTCCGGCTCGGTCGGATCATCAGCGACAACCCCGAGCTGGAGCAGGCCCTTTCCGACCGGACGAAGCCGGCCCAGGCCAAGCGGGAACTGGTCGATCGCCTGCTCACCGGCAAGACCGAATCCATCACCCTAACCCTGGCTGAGCAAGTGGTGACCAGGCAGAAGACGGCAGTCGGGGTGGCATTCGACGAACTGTCCGACCTGGCCGCGGCCCGCCGTGACCAGATCGTGGCGCACGTGCGCGCGGCGATCGAACTGTCGGCGCAGCAGCGCGAGCGGCTCGCCGCCTCGCTGCATCGCATCTACGGCAAGCCGGTCCAGGTGCACGTCCAGGTCGACCCGAGTCTGCTGAGCGGGCTCGTCGTACACGTCGGCGACGACGTCATCGACGGCAGCGCCATCGGCCGACTGGAACGGCTGCGTCGGTCCCTGACCTGACGACGCAGGGTCCACCCACCCCGCCGGCTTTGCCGGCTGCCGACCCCCACCCCCGACATTCGACACAGCGAGAGCAGGAAGAACATGGCGGAGCTGACGATCTCCTCCGACGAGATCCGTAGCGCGATCGAGAGCTACACGCAGAGCTACACCCCCGAGACCTCCATCGAAGAAGTCGGTGTTGTCACCGACACCAGCGACGGCATCGCGCATGTCAGCGGCCTGCCCTCGGCGATGGCCAACGAACTGCTCGAGTTCCCGGGTGGCGTGCTCGGCGTGGCGCTGAACCTCGAGGACCGCTCGATCGGTGCGGTCATCCTCGGTGAGTACGCCCAGCTCGAAGAGGGCCAGCAGGTCCGTCGGACCGGCGACGTGCTCTCCGTCCCGGTGGGCGACAACTTCCTCGGCCGCGTGGTCGACCCGCTCGGCCAGCCGATCGACGGCCTGGGCGAGATCGAGGCCGAAGAGCGCCGCGTGCTCGAGCTGCAGGCCGCGACCGTGCTGGAGCGTCAGCCGGTCGAGGAGCCGCTGGCCACCGGCATCACCGCCATCGACGCGCTGACCGCGATCGGCCGTGGCCAGCGTCAGCTGATCATCGGCGACCGCAAGACCGGCAAGACCGCGGTCTGCATCGACGCGATCCTGGCGCAGAAGGCGAACTGGGACTCGGGCGACCCGGCCAAGCAGGTGCGCTGCATCTACGTGGCCATCGGCCAGAAGGGTTCCACCATCGCGGGCGTCAAGACCGCGCTGGAGGCCCGTGGCGCGCTGGAGTACACCACCATCGTCGCGGCCCCCGCGTCGGACTCGGCCGGCTTCAAATGGCTTGCGCCGTACACCGGTTCGGCCCTCGGCCAGCACTGGATGTACCAGGGCAAGCACGTCCTCATCGTGTTCGACGACCTGACCAAGCAGGCCGAGGCGTACCGCGCCATCTCGCTGCTGCTGCGTCGCCCGCCGGGCCGCGAGGCGTACCCGGGTGACGTCTTCTACCTGCACTCGCGTCTGCTGGAGCGTTGCGCCAAGCTCTCCGACGAGATGGGCGCCGGCTCGATGACCGGCCTGCCGATCATCGAGACCAAGGCCAACGACATCTCGGCGTTCATCCCGACCAACGTGATCTCGATCACCGACGGTCAGGTGTTCCTCGAGTCCGACCTGTTCAACAAGGGCGTCCGCCCGGCGATCAACGTCGGTACCTCGGTCTCCCGTGTCGGTGGCGCGGCCCAGACCAAGGGCATGAAGAAGGTCGCCGGCTCGCTGCGCCTGGAAATGGCGCAGTTCCGCGAGCTGGAGGCGTTCTCCGCCTTCGCCTCCGACCTCGATGCCGCGTCGCTGGCGCAGCTCGAGCGTGGCGCCCGCTGGGTCGAGCTGCTCAAGCAGGACCAGTACTCGCCGGTTCCGGTCGAGAACCAGATCGTCTCGATCTTCCTGGTCGACGCCGGCTACTACGACTCGGTTCCGGTCGCCGACATCCGTCGCTTCAACAACGAGCTGCTCGAGCACCTGCACCGGGTTGCGGGCGACGCGTTCAAGTCGATCGAGGGCGGCAAGGTCCTCAAGGACGAGGCGGCCGACCAGATCAAGTCGGAGACCGACAAGTTCAAGCAGGGCTTCCTCGCCTCCGATGGCAGCCGTGTGGTGAACGAGGCCGAGGCGGCCGATCTCGAGCACGAAGAGGTCGAGACGCTGTCGGTCACCCGCAAGCACGTCGAGAAGTGACCCAGGTTCGGGACTGATGCGAGTTATTCGTGGTACCGATACGAATGAAGGGAGTGTGAACCGCTGATGGCAAGTTTGCGTGAATTGCGCTCCCGCATTCGTGGTGTGAATTCGATCAAGAAGATCACCAAGGCCCAGGAGCTGATCGCGACCTCGCGAATCTCCAAGGCACAGGCCAGGGTTGCGGCCGCCAAGCCGTACGCCGAGGAGATCACCAAGGTCCTCGGCGAGCTGGCGAGCGCGTCGCAGAACCTGACCCACCCACTGCTGACCGAGCGCGCCGAGCCGCGCCGGGCGGCGGTGCTGGTGATCACCAGTGACAGCGGCATGGCCGGTGGCTACAACTCGAACGTGCTCAAGCGGGCCGAAGAGTTGATGCACACGCTGCGTGGCGAGGGCAAAGAGCCGGTGATCTACGTGATGGGCAGTAAGGGCATCACGTACTACACCTTCCGTAACCGCCCGCTGGTCGCCGCGTGGCACGGGTTCTCGCAGCAGCCGAAGTACACCGATGCCTCGGAGGCGTGCCACCACCTGGTGGACGCCTTCATGGCAGGCGCCGACGGCCAGGTGCCCGCTCCGGACGGATCGGGCGAGATCGCAGGCGTCGACGAGCTGCACATCGTGTACACGCGGTTCGTATCGATGTTGACGCAGACCCCGGAGGTGCGCCGGTTGGCGCCCATCCAGGTGAGCTATGTCGATGAGAACTTCGACATGGGTGAGGACTTCGTCTCCGATTCGCCCACGGCGGATGTACACGCGCAGTACGAGTTCGAGCCCGACGCCGATGTGCTGCTGGCGGCCCTGCTGCCCAAGTACATCAACACGCGTATCTACTCATCGTTGCTCGAGGCAGCGGCATCCGAGTCCGCGGCTCGGCGCACCGCAATGAAGGCAGCCACCGATAACGCCAACGAACTTGCCACGGATCTTTCCCGGCAGGCGAACTCGGTGCGGCAGGCCCAGATCACGCAGGAAATCAGCGAAATTGTCGGCGGCGTAAACGCGCTGGCTTCGAGCTCGGACCGCGACTAAGCGCAGGAAGAGAAAAATGACCGCAGCAGTCACGCAAGACAACACGAGTCGGACCGGCGCAGACTCAGGTCGCGTCGTCCGAGTCATCGGCCCCGTCGTCGACGTCGAGTTCCCCAGGGGCTCGATTCCCGAACTGTTCAACGCGTTGCACGCCGAGATCGAACTGACCTCGGTGGCAAAGACACTGACCCTCGAGGTCGCCCAGCACCTCGGCGACGGCATCGTGCGCTGCATCTCCATGCAGCCCACCGACGGCCTGGTCCGTAGCGCTCCCGTCACCGACAGCGGCAAGCCGATCTCGGTGCCGGTCGGCGACGTCGTCAAGGGTCACGTCTTCAACGCCCTCGGCGACTGCCTGGACAGCCCGGGTCTCGGCCGCGACGGCGAGCAGTGGGGCATCCACCGCAAGCCCCCGTCATTCGACCAGCTCGAGGGTAAGACCGAGATCCTGGAGACGGGCATCAAGGTCATCGACCTGCTCACCCCGTACGTGAAGGGTGGCAAGATCGGCCTGTTCGGTGGCGCCGGTGTCGGCAAGACCGTGCTCATCCAGGAGATGATCACCCGTATCGCACGGGAGTTCTCCGGAACCTCGGTGTTCGCCGGCGTCGGCGAGCGCACCCGTGAGGGCACCGACCTCCGCCTGGAAATGGAAGAGATGGGCGTCCTCCCGGACACCGCCCTCGTCTTCGGCCAGATGGACGAGCCGCCGGGCACCCGTATGCGCGTCGCCCTCTCGGCCCTCACCATGGCCGAGTACTTCCGCGACGTGCAGCACCAGGACGTGCTGCTGTTCATCGACAACATCTTCCGGTTCACCCAGGCCGGTTCCGAGGTGTCGACGCTGCTCGGCCGCATGCCTTCGGCCGTCGGTTACCAGCCCACCCTCGCGGACGAGATGGGTGAGCTCCAGGAGCGCATCACCTCGACCCGTGGCCGGTCGATCACCTCGCTGCAGGCGATCTACGTGCCCGCCGACGACTACACCGACCCGGCACCGGCCACCACCTTCGCCCACCTCGATGCGACGACCGAGCTTTCCCGCCCGATCTCGCAGAAGGGCATCTACCCGGCCGTCGACCCGCTGACCTCGACCTCCCGCATCCTGGAGGCCTCGATCGTCGGCGACCGGCACTTCGCCGTTGCCAACGAGGTGAAGCGGATCCTGCAGAAGTACAAGGAACTGCAGGACATCATCGCCATCCTCGGCATGGACGAGCTCTCCGAAGAGGACAAGGTCCTCGTCGGTCGCGCCCGTCGCCTGGAGAAGTTCCTCGGCCAGAACTTCATCGTGGCCGAGAAGTTCACCGGTCAGGTCGGTTCGGTGGTTCCGCTGGAGCAGACCATCGACGACTTCGACCGGGTCTGCAAGGGCGAGTTCGACCACTTCCCGGAGCAGGCGTTCAACAGCTGCGGTGGCCTCGACGATGTCGAGGCGGCCGCGAAGAAGATCGCCGGAAAGTAGTCACCGATGTCGGAAATGTCAGTTGACCTGGTCGCCGTCGAACGACGGCTCTGGGCCGGGCAAGCGACGTTCGTCAGCGCGCAGACCACCGAGGGCCAGATCGGCATCATGCCGGGTCACGAGCCGCTACTCGGCCAGCTGGTCGAGGGCGGCACGGTGGCCATCGTCTCCACCGAGGGTGAGCGCATCGTCGCGGCGGTGCACGGCGGCTTCTTCTCCGTGACCGCCGGCACGGTCCGGATCCTGGCCGAGTCCGCGGAGTTCGCGGACGAGGTCGATGTCGAGGCGGCACGGCGCGTGCTGGCCGACTCGGCGGCCAGCGAAGAGGATCAGCTCGCGGCGCAGGCCCAGGTCCGCGCGGCGGAGCAGGCTGCGAACGCGTAAGCGACAACCGGATATTCGAGCACGAGACTGTCGGCGGCGAAGAGACCTTCGCCGCCGACAGTCGTCTTCACACCTCTTGCGGTCGTCTTAATACACGGCCCCCCAGTTTGTAAACTTGGTGTCGTGGTTGAATGACCGCGGGGTGTCGACGACACGGCGACAGAGCGAAGGGACGAACTGCATTGCAGACCGGGATGGTTCTCCTGATCATTCTGGTGCTCACGCTCGTGTTCTTGGCCCTGGCCTCGACCTATCGCCTGATCATGTTGCGGCGCGGCGGAACCGCCGCACTGTTGCGAGTATTGCCCGCCCGCGGTGGTCAGGGTTGGCGGCACGGTCTGCTCCGATATGACGAAGACCGAATGGTCTTTTTCAAGTTGACCAGCCTGAAACTCGGCCCCGACTGCACAATTCACCGTCAGGGCATCGAGATCGGTGACCGCCGCGGACCCGTCGGCGACGAATTCGACATCATGAGCGACGACATCGCGGTGATCGCGGTGGCCGATCGGGAGGGCAGCTTCGAACTCGCCCTGGATCGGGCCTCGCGGACCGCGTTTCTGTCCTGGGTGGAGTCTCGCCCGTCGGACCGCACCCGCCGAATGCGTTGATCCTGCCTCCGGATCCGACCGCCCGCCCGGAACGCAACAGTCGAGCGCATCGCTGTGCGGCACAGGGCTCAGGAAGACGGGGGAGCTAGGGTTGGTCCTGTGAGTGTTCATCTGACGCGGATCTATACGCGCACCGGCGATGACGGGACCACCGGTCTCAGCGACTTCTCGCGGGTGGCGAAGACCGATCCTCGGCTGGTCGCGTACGCCGATTGCGATGAGACGAACGCCGCAATCGGGGTGGCGATCGCGCTAGGGCAGCCCGAGGAGCCGTTGCGTGCGGTGCTGCTGCAGATACAGAACGATCTGTTCGATGCGGGCGCCGATCTGTCTACCCCCGTTGTCGCGGAGCCGAAGTATCCGCCGCTGCGCATCACCCAGCCCTACATCGACCGGCTCGAAGGCTGGTGCGACGAGTTCAATGCTGAACTGCCGACACTGAATTCGTTCATTCTGCCGGGTGGCACCCCACTGGCGGCGCTGCTGCACACGGCGCGCACCGTCGCCCGTCGCGCGGAACGTTCTGCCTGGGCAGCGATAGAGACACACCCGGACGACACGAATGTTTTGCCGGCCAAGTACCTGAACCGGCTCTCGGATCTGCTGTTCATCCTGAGCCGCGTGGCCAATCCCGGCGGCGATATCCTGTGGAAGCCCGGCGGAACCAGGTCGAGCACCTGATAATGCTCGAGACGCGAGGACGCATGTCCTCGAGTTCATGGGTTACACCCCGGGTAGACCCAGAACTCGGGGGACGGTAGGAGGCGAAGCCGACGGGGTGGGTGAATTCAGCCCGGCACCCGACCGGCGGCCCGCAACCGAACTACCGTGGCACCCACTAGTGCGCTGAATACCCGGAGTGGCGGAACAGTGCCGCAACTATCCTTGCACCCAACAGTGCGCCGAATACGCGGAGAGGCGGCATGGAACGGTTTTTGGTTACCGGCGGGAACAGACTCGTCGGTGAAGTCGCGGTGGGGGGCGCCAAGAACAGCGTCCTCAAGCTGATGGCCGCTGCCTTGCTGGCCGAGGGCACCACCACGATCACGAACTGCCCGGACATTCTCGACGTGCCGCTGATGGGTGACGTGCTGCGCGGCCTCGGCTGCGACGTCGCGATCGATGGCGGGGTGGTCACCATCGACACCCCCGCAGAACCGAAGTACCACGCGGACTTTCCCGCGGTGACGCAGTTCCGTGCGTCGGTGTGTGTGCTCGGGCCGCTGATGGCGCGCTGTAAGCGGGCGGTCGTCGCGCTGCCCGGCGGCGACGCGATCGGCTCCCGCCCGCTGGACATGCACCAGGCCGGCCTGCGGTTGCTCGGCGCGACCAGCGAGATCGAGCACGGCTGCGTGGTCGCGCGGGCCGACGAGCTGCAGGGCGCCAAGATTCGGCTCGACTTCCCCTCGGTGGGGGCGACCGAGAACATCCTGATGGCGGCCGTGCTCGCCGAGGGCGAGACGGTGATCGACAACGCCGCGCGCGAACCCGACATCGTCGATCTATGCAACATGCTCGTGCAGATGGGTGCGCGAATCACCGGTGCCGGCACCTCGGTGCTGACGGTGCAGGGCGTCAAGCGGTTGTCGCCGACCACCCACCGCGTGATCGGCGACCGCATCGTCGCGGCGACCTGGGGCATCGCCGCCGCGATGACCATGGGTGACGTCCGGGTCACCGGGGTCAATCCGAAGCACCTGTCGCTGGTGCTGGACAAGTTGCGTTCGGCGGGCGCGCGGATCTCGTTCGAGCAGGACGGCTTCCGTGTCGTGCAGGCCGAGCGGCCGCGCGCGGTGAACTTCTCCACGCTGCCGTTCCCCGGGTTCCCCACCGATCTGCAGCCGATGGCCATCGGTCTCGCGGCGATCGCCGACGGCACCTCGATGATCACCGAGAACGTCTTCGAGGCGCGCTTCCGTTTCGTGGAGGAGATGATCCGGCTCGGCGCCGATGCGCGGACCGATGGGCATCACGCGGTGGTGCGCGGTATTCCGCGGTTGTCGAGCGCGCCGGTGTGGTCCTCTGACATCCGGGCGGGCGCGGGTTTGGTACTCGCCGGTCTGGTTGCCGACGGAACCACCGAGGTGCACGACGTCTTCCACATCGACCGCGGTTACCCGAATTTCGTCGAGCAACTGCAGGCTCTGGGCGGCGAAGTAAAGCGAGTCGGCGCGGCCGAATGAAGCGTTAGCGCCGAAAACCCTTCCTGACCAGGCGATTTGACATCGTGCACGCAGACACGTAACTTTATTCGAGTCAGAGCGACACGGACACCGACCCGGAGCCGAGAAGCCAGCGGAAACGCTGAGCGAAGGCCAGGGACACGAGGTAGTACGAGGAGCGCCTGACGCTCACACTAGCTTGACTGAGACCCCGATTTGGTTCTGGGGGAGCGGCTGAGCTAAGCTGGATAAGTTGCCTCACGGACGAACCGGTTAGCGCCGGGGATGAAGTGTGTGCGTGTGTTCTTTGAGAACTCAATAGTGTGTCGATGAATGTCAGTGCCAATTATTTAATTGGTTCCGGCTTCTCATACCCCCCGGTTGAGAGGTCGGACATTTAGTCAGCAAATCTTTTTG
>NZ_JACVED010000034.1:0-1258 GCF_015355715.1 Nocardia sp. XZ_19_369
TGGGCTGTCCCGGGTTCTTGTCCGCCGGGTCACGAGAATCAGGAGACCGATTGTAGATGGCGGTTGGTCTTCTCGAACTCCGATGGGGTGAGCCAGCCGAGACTGGAGTGTCGTCGTTGGCGGTTGTGGAAGATCTCGATGTAGTCGAAGATCGCGTTGGCCAACTCGGTGCGGGTCTTCCACTTCTTGCGATCGAGAAGCTCGATTTGCATTCTGCTCCAGAAGGACTCGATCATCGCGTTGTCGTAGCCGTCCCCGATGGTGCCCATGGAGCCGACCAGGCCGGCCTCGGTGATGCGGCGGCTGAATGCCCAGGAGGTGAATTGGGCGCCGTGGTCGCTATGGATGACCGTCCTATCGGGTGAGCGAGATGCGATGGCCATATCGAGCGCGCTGAGCACCAGCGATGCCGTCTGGCGCGAGTCGATAGCCCAGCCGACGATGCGGCGAGAGTAGGCGTCGATTACCGCGCAGCAGTAGACCTTTCCCTCGCGGGTGGGATGCTCGGTGATGTCGGTGCACCACAACTGGTTTTCTCTGGTGGCGGTGAAGTTTCGGTTGACCAGGTCGGAGTGCGTGGCCGCGTCCCGTTTGCTGATGTAACGCTTCCTTGATCCCGATATGCCTTGCATACCAATATGTTTCATGATCGAGTGCACCTGACCTGAGCCAACTTCGATGCCCATCCCGAGAGTGAGCTCGGCATGGATGCGGCGCACGCCATAGCAGCCACGTGAGGCCGCGTGGATGGCTCTGATGGTTTCAGCGAGCATTTCGTGGCGCAGGCGGCGCTGGCTGGGCGGGCGGTTGCGGTGGTGTCGGTAGCCGCGTTCGGAGATCCCGAGCACTCGGCAGGCGGTGCGGATGCTGATTCCTTGCCCGGTCAAGGCCGTGACAACCGGGAACCGCCTTTTGGGTTGATCGTGGTATCGGTGAGGATCTTGGCCGCCAGCCGAGTCGCGAGCAGTTCTTGTTCGAGCTGCTTGATCCTGTTCAACGCATCTCGTAGTTGCACCGATTCGACTTTGGCACCCCAGGTGCGTCACCGCGGTCGACGAGAGCCTGCTGCTTCCACCGATACAAGGTGGCCTCGGTGACTTCGAGGTCGCGGGCTACGTCGGCGACTCGGCGACCTTCATCGATGATCAAGGCGACAGCTCGCTCACGAAATTGCGGTGAGTACATCATCGGCACGGGCGGAGATCCTTCCACGGGTAGGAATCTCACAACCCAGCGGACAGAAGATCAGGACAGCCCA
>NZ_JACVED010000035.1:0-1254 GCF_015355715.1 Nocardia sp. XZ_19_369
GGGACTGCCCCGAGTTCGGTTGACTCGCGGGGTGTGGTGGTTCAGGCCGCGAGTGCGGGCTGATTGATTGTCTCAAATTCGACCGGTGTCATGCGTCCGAGTCGGCGTTGCCGCCGTCGGCGGTGGTAGATCCGTTCGATCCAGATGACGATTGCCAGCCGCAATTCCTCGCGTGTCTCCCAGCGCCGGCGGTCGAGCACGTTGCGTTGCAGCAGCGCGAAGAACGACTCCATCGCGGCGTTGTCGCCACACGCCCCGACCCGACCCATCGAGCCACGTAATCGATTGGCCGACAACGCATGTACGAAGCTTCGGGAGCGAAATTGACTACCTCTGTCGGAGTGGACCACGCTGCCGACCGGTGAGCGGATCGCGACCGCATTGCGCAGTGCTGCCACCGCCAGAGCGGCGGTCATGCGCTCATCGATCGAATAGCCGACGATCCGGTTGGAGTAGCAGTCTTTGATCGCGCAGAGATAGAGCTTTCCTTCACCGGTTCGATGTTCGGTGATATCGGTGAGCCACACCCGATTTGGTGCCGCAGCGGTGAACTCGCGAGCCACGAGGTCGTCATGAACGGGTGGTCCCGCACGTCTGCTGAGTCCGCGTTTGCGGGCGAATACCGACCAGATCCGCTGCTGCGAACACAATCGCTGCACCCGATTCTCACCGGCGCGGATGCCGCGGTCGCCCAGCTCGTCGGCGATGAACCGATATCCGAACGCTGGGTCGACGGCGTGGATGTCGCGGGCCGCGTCGATCAGGTGGGCATCGTCCCAATCACGTTGGGACACAGGGTTTTGCTGCCATTTGTAGAACGCTTGCGGTGTGAAGCCGAGGACCCGGCAGGTCACCGCGACGGGAAACCCGTCCGCGGCCAGGTCGAGGACCAGCGGGAACCTCATTTTGGGGGCAGCTCACGGGCGAAGAACGCCGCGGCGCGCCGCAGGATCTCGTTCTCCTGCTCCAGCTGTTTGGTGCGTTTCCGCAGCTCACGCAACTCCGCGGACTCTTCCTGGGTCAGGCCCGCCGTGTTCCCGTCGTCGATGTCGGCCTGTTTGAGCCAGTTGTGCAGGCAGGCTTCGGAAATCCCGAAATCCTTGGCCACCTGCTTGATCGAGGCATTGCCCTTGCGAGCGACGGCGACGACATCGCGGCGGAACTCCTCCGGATACGGCTTCGGCATGGTGGACATCCTTCCAGCGAGGACCAAGTCCTCACAGATCAGGAATCAACCAAACCAGGGGCAGTCCC
>NZ_JACVED010000036.1:0-1213 GCF_015355715.1 Nocardia sp. XZ_19_369
TAACTAAATATAATTTTCTTTTATCATTTTATTATTTAAGTTATTTACCTAGAGTATAGTCTAAGGTATTTATCTTAAGTTTATAAGGTTTCTTTAGATTAAGTATTTTTATTATAAGTTCTTTTATAACTAGATTTTTAATCTTCTAAAAAGCTTTAGCTTTTAAGTTAGTTTACTTAAAACTAATATTTCTTTTTATTAAATTAATAAAAGATTATAAAATATTTTTATATTTATTTAAAAATTTATAATAAAAGTTTATAAAAATAATAAATACTTTTATATCTTTTAGGTTTATTAGTATAAGCTATTTCTTAATAGCTTTAATCTTTTCTAAGCTTATCTAGATTTCTCTATATATAAGTATATATCTTAAGAAGTATATAATATATTAATAAAACTAGTATTTTATTATTTTTATAAGGAGTTTATTATCTTATAAGGTTTATAATATCTTATATATATATTATTTATACTTTTTAAAGGTATTTAAATATATAAAGATATTATTAAGGTATATAACTATAAATACTCTTAGTTATTTTTATAAGATAATATTAATTATTATCTAAAAAGTTATTAGTATATTAGTAAGCTTAAAAGGTATTATTAAATATTTATAATATTCTCTAGTAGTTTAAAATATTATTATTTATTTATATCCTTTTTTTATTTATATTAAATTATAAACTCTTTTTAGATTAAGTATTATAAACTATTTTACTTTCTTAACTTTATCTTATATTTTAGTTATAAGTAGTAATAGATATTAATTTTTAATAATAATCTTATTTAGTTATTAATAATTAATATATAATTATAGTTTTTTATTTTTTTTTAATATTTATAAGATTAGGTATCTTATTAGGGACTTTAATAGTTATATATATCTCTTTTATAATATATCCTCTAGGTACTTCTTAAGTACTTTATCTTATTTAAGGTTTTAAAGATAAATTTTATTAAATATTAGTTTAGTACTAGGCTAGAGTTTAATCTTATAGTCTTAATATAAATACTTTAGTAGTCTTATTTCTAGCTCTTTACTAAATAGCTTATTATATTTTAAGTATTTCTTAAAAATCTTTATTATACTAGCTTTTAGCTTTTTAATAATTATATATATTTTTAAAGGCTTATTATAATTTAATTAAAATACCTTTTATAAGTTACTCTTATTATTATAACTATATCTTAGTAAATCTTATTAAAG
>NZ_JACVED010000037.1:0-1124 GCF_015355715.1 Nocardia sp. XZ_19_369
CTGAGAATGCGCGCGGTGTGGGAACTGGGCGATTGTGCGAGCCGTTGGCGGGGAGGCACATCGGGTGGGTTCAATGGTGGGAAGGATGCTGGCCTCATGCGGGTAGGCACGGTCGGGCAGGTGCGTTTCGGCAGTATCACAGGGGGAGAACGCATCGGACGATTAACCGGCGCGCGCATTGTGGCGGTGGGGTGAGTGTTTGCGTGGTGGGGTGGCCTGGTTTCGCGGATCCGGTTCGTGGTCATCGGGGTGGTGGCCGCGGGCATGCTCGGTTTGGCCGGTTACGGGGCCGGGCTCGCGGATCATCTGAGTTCGGGCGGAATGTTCGACCCGACCTCGGAGTCCTCAGCAGCCGCGCGGCTGGCTGATACGGCGTTCGGGCGCAACCACGACGGTGATGTCCTCGTCCTTTACACCGCCCCCGAGGGGAAGACGGTCGACGACCCCGAGTTTTCGGCCAAGGTCGTCGAAAGCCTCAACAATCTGCCGCGGCGATTCCCGGAGCAGATCTCGGGGATCACCGCCGCCTACTGGCGCACCGAAACCGGAAAATTCAGTGGCCCCCAAGTCGCGACCGACGATCGCAGACAAGCCTTCGCGGCGATCGCATTGCACGGCGATGACGACACGACGATGGTCCGTAACTTCCGGGCCGTGAAGGGCGCCTTCGACATCGCCGGCGTCGATGTGCAGGTGGGCGGGTTACAGCCGGTGGCCGGTGCCCTCAACGACACTATTGCCGACGATATCCACCGGATGGAGTTGCTGGCCTTTCCCGTCGTCGGGCTGCTGTTGTTCTTCATCTTCGGCGGTCTTGTCGCTGCGTCGCTGCCGTTGGTCGTGGGCGGGCTGACGGTCTTCGGCGCCTTCGGCATCGTCAAGTTCCTCACCGAGTTCACCGAGGTCAACTCGTTTGTCTCCGCAGTGGTTTCGATGATCGGGTTCGGCCTTGCCATCGACTACGGACTGTTTATCGTCAGCCGGTTCCGCGAAGAACTCGCCGAAGGCTATGACACCGCTGCAGCCGTGCGGCGCACGGTCATGACCGCGGGCCGCACCGTTGTCTTCTCCGCGACGATGATCGTCGCCAGCGTCGGCGGGATGCTGCTGTTCCCGCAAGGATT
>NZ_JACVED010000038.1:0-1101 GCF_015355715.1 Nocardia sp. XZ_19_369
CACTCCGAACCCGTGAACACGGTGTCGTGTGTTGTTTCAGATACTGCACAGTGGACGCGTAGCTTCTTTGTTGGTAAGTCCTCGGCCGATTAGTACCAGTCACCTACACCCGTTACCGGGCTTCCAGTTCTGGCCTATCAACCCCATGGTCTGTGGGGGGCCTTAACCACTCGAAGGTGGTGAGAAACCTCATCTTGGAACAGGCTTCCCGCTTAGATGCTTTCAGCGGTTATCCCTTCCGAACGTAGCTAACCAGCAGTGCTCCTGGCGGAACAACTGGCACACCAGAGGTTCGTCCGTCCCGGTCCTCTCGTACTAGGGACAGCCTTCCTCAAGTTTCTGACGCGCGCGGCGGATAGAGACCGAACTGTCTCACGACGTTCTAAACCCAGCTCGCGTGCCGCTTTAATGGGCGAACAGCCCAACCCTTGGGACCTACTCCAGCCCCAGGATGCGACGAGCCGACATCGAGGTGCCAAACCATCCCGTCGATATGGACTCTTGGGGAAGATCAGCCTGTTATCCCCGGGGTACCTTTTATCCGTTGAGCGACACCGCTTCCACTTGCCGGTGCCGGATCACTAGTCCCGACTTTCGTCCCTGCTCGAGCTGTCGCTCTCACAGTCAAGCTCCCTTGTGCACTTGCACTCGACACCTGATTGCCAACCAGGCTGAGGGAACCTTTGGGCGCCTCCGTTACATTTTAGGAGGCAACCGCCCCAGTTAAACTACCCACCAGGCACTGTCCCTGAACCAGATCATGGTCCGAGGTTAGAAGTCCAATACGATCAGAGTGGTATTTCAACGATGACTCCACGAACACTGGCGTGCCCGCTTCACAGTCTCCCACCTATCCTACACAAACCGTACCGAACACCAATACCAAGCTATAGTGAAGGTCCCGGGGTCTTTTCGTCCTGCCGCGCGTAACGAGCATCTTTACTCGTAATGCAATTTCGCCGAGTCTGTGGTTGAGACAGCTGAGAAGTCGTTACGCCATTCGTGCAGGTCGGAACTTACCCGACAAGGAATTTCGCTACCTTAGGATGGTTATAGTTACCACCGCCGTTTACCGGGGCTTAAATTCTCAGCTTCGCACCC
>NZ_JACVED010000039.1:0-1082 GCF_015355715.1 Nocardia sp. XZ_19_369
TTTATCTTTTTATTTCTTTATTATTTTCTTTTAGTTTATATTTAGTTTATATTAAAAGCCTTTAAAATAATTATTACTTATATTATTCATATTATTTATATTATTTATATAAAAAAAGTAAAAAAGATAAAAAGTATTTCTTTCTTAATAAAAAGAAAATAATTAATTATACCTTTTAAGAGGTATATTAAGAGTACTTACTAATTTACTATCTAAGAATAAAGTAACTAGTATTTAATCTAACTTCTTCTTTTAATTAAAAAAAACCCCTCTTTTATAAGATTTAAAAAGCTTATTATAATATCTTAAATTACTTTATAATCCTTAAGAATTAATAAGATATATATATTAAAGGCTATTATAGACTTTATAAATCTTTTTTAAAAAGTAAATAAGCTAAAGGTAATAATCTTCTTAAAATACTTATAATTATTATATAAAGACTTAATAATATTATAACTATATTTAATATAGAGCTTATTATTAAAGGTATAAGGTACCTATATATAAGGAACTTTAGTTATAAGATAATCCTAGTAGTTTATAAAAGTAATAAAATTATTACTACCTCCTCCTTACTAGCTTATTAGTAGCTTACCTCTATATATATACTTCTTTATATATAATACCTTTTTAGCCTTCTTCTTCCTAATATAACCTACTATTTAACTTCCTTATATATATATAGCTTTATCTCCTAACTAAGGCTTAATAAGCTATCTTTCCCTTAATATATTATCTTTAATATATATATATCTCTTTTTCCTTTTTTTATATATAACTTCTTTATAAGGTTCTTATAATATTTCTTTTTCTAAGCCTTAGCCTTACTTATTTACCTTTTTTATTAACTACTTTACTATTACCTTACTTTTTTTATATACTTAACCTTATAAATTTTCTTATATAATATACTTTATTTCCTTATTTTATTATTATAATTACTTTATAACTTACTTATAGTTATATTATTTTTATTTTTTTATTATTTATATTTATTTTTTATTTATTATTTACTTTTATATTTTATAAATATTATTATAATTTTTATTTAATATATAAATATATATTATATTTTATTA
>NZ_JACVED010000040.1:0-961 GCF_015355715.1 Nocardia sp. XZ_19_369
ATTTTATTTACCTTAGGGTTATACCTTAAGATTATTATATACTTATAACCTCTATTATATAGTATAGTTAGGAATTCTTTTTTAAATTTAGATTTATTATTAATAACTACTTTTATAAATACTTTATACTTACCTAGTAATTTCTTAATAAATCTAATTATAATAGCTAAATTATAGCTTTTAACTAATATTATCTTAACTTATCTTATAAGATTATACCTAGCCTTTATAAAGAATTTATATCTTTAATTATTAGGTATATATTATAAATTAAAATATATCTTTTTTATTAGCCTTATTAGCTTAATATACTATATAAGCTTTTTTTTATATATAATAATCTACTTTTAATATACTTTATAAGACTAGACTATAGTTTATATATCTTTATTTATATTTAGCTAAAAATATTATGCTTTAATCTATTTACTAAAGATCTAGACTCCTTTATAACTAAAAGAGTTATAAGCCTTCTTAATAATTATCTTCTTAGTTTCTTAGTTATTAACTAATAATAGTAGGTCTAGTCTCTTAAGGATCTTTTAAAATAAGTACTTATCTTAAAAAATATATTAATTTATATTATCTTTAAACTAATATCTTTAATTAGTAAGTAACTTAGATAAGTAATATATAGTTATTAAGAACTTAGCTATAGCCTAACTCTTTTTATTATAGTCTTTCTTAAGGAAGGAAATATTATAATATATTAGGTTTAATATTAAGTTAATAAATTCTTCTAGATTTTCTTTATACTTAGCTTCTAATAGATTAAAAGGCCTAATAAGCTTTTAAGAAAGTATATTTATAATTAAATTCTTCTTTTTAAGTATATATATAATAATAAAGTTAAATAAGTAAATATAACTTAATTACCTTATAATTAATAAGCTTATAATATTATTTACTTTTTTATTAATCTATTACTTTAAGATAAATATATCTATTTCTAAGTAAAAAT